>JBKPEB010000018.1:0-117504 GCA_046728215.1 Acidobacteriota bacterium
GTTCGCGGTATCGAGCACCTGCTGGGCCTGGAGGACATCCAACTTCGTGGCGACACCGTGCTCGAGACGGAGCTTGGTCAGCTTCACCGAATCAGTCTGTGTGGCGACTGTTTTATGTGTAATCTGCAGCTGCAGGTCCAACTGCAAAAGAGTGAAGTAGTCATTCGCCAATTCGCTGACCAGAGTCAGGATCACGGTCTGCCGAGCCGTGTCGGTCGCCAATAACTCGGCGCGAGAAGCCTCAGTCGCGCGGCGCAAGCGGCCGAAAAAGTCCAATTGGAACGCAGCATCGCCCACCAGCGTCAGAAAGTTGTATTTTGTCTGTAAGTTGTTATCTTTCCCTCCATTGAAATTGGCGCCAGCCCCTACTTGAGGAAAGAGGCTGGAACGCGTAACCGCAAGCTGAGCGCGCGCAGCGTTGATTCGTTCGGTAGCAATTTCCAGATCATAATTTTGCTTAAGCGCCGTCCGGATCAACTCCTGCAGTTTCGGATCCTTGAATACCTGCCACCAGCGCAAGTCGGCATAAGACGCTGACTGAGCCTTAATCTGCGGATTGTCCGCCAGATCACGAAATGTGTTTGGCGTCTGTACAACTGGTCGATGATACTTCGGCCCCACCATGCAAGCGCTCAGAAAGGCTGAACACAACGCGACGGCAATCGAATGTTTAATTCTCGCGTTAGAGCGCATGTTCAATCTCCTGTAGCGGGTGACGGAGCCGGAAGTGTGCCGGACGCTGGTTCCTTGCCCGAGCTCGACCATTTCTCGACTGCATAGAAGATCGCCGGTACGAAGAAAATGCCGATAACGCTGGCAGCCACCATCCCGCCGATAACCGTGGTTCCTAGAATCCGGCGCGCCACCGCCCCCGCACCAGTCGCAGTCCATAGAGGAATACCACCGAAGATAAAGGCAAAGGACGTCATCAGGATTGGTCGCAGGCGGAGCCTCGCGCCTTCCAGCGCCGCGTCGGCAAGAGCTTTGCCTTTTTCGTATCCATCTTTTGCGTACTCGACGATCAGAATTGCGTTCTTGGCCGTCAGACCGATGAGCATGACCAGACCGATCTGAGAGTAGACGTCGTTTTCGATCTGGACCAGGTAAGGAGGTAGAAACCAACCGAGCACTACCCGTCGCAACCAAAGGACAGCAAAAGCTCCGAACACCGCTACGGGCGTGCTAAGCAGGACGCTGAACGGCAGTGACCAGCTTTCGTAGAGTGCCGCCAGAATCAGGAACACAAACAACAGAGAGAGGCCGAAGATAACCGAAGGCGGCACACCTTTCCTCGCTTGTTGCTCTTGGAACGAAATTCCAGAGTAATCAAAACCCATTTCACGCGGCATGGTTTGCTTGAAGACATCTTCCAGAGCCGCCGTCGCCTGATCCGCACTGAATCCCGGCGCGGCACTGCCGTTGATTTGGGCGGAACGGTATTCGTTGAAGCGTTGAGTAAATTCCGGGCCAAGGCGTGATTTGATGTTAATCAGCGTGGAGAGGGGCACGCTTTGTCCCTTATTATTGAGAACATAAAACCGCCCGACGTTCTCGATGTTGGCACGATCTTCACCCTCCGCCTCGATATACACCTGCCATTGGCGGCCGAATCGATTGAAGTAATTGATAAAAACACCACCCATAAAGGCCTGGATCGTGCGGTAGACGTCTGACAGGTTGACTCCTTGTTTCAGAACCTTGTCCCGATCTACGTCGATAAATTTCTGCGGGACACTAGGCAAGAAAGTCGTGTTGATACTGCCAATCTCAGGACGCCTTCGGGCCGCCTCGATAAACGTGTTGACGTTTTTCGCCAGGAACTGAATATCAGAGCCGGAACGATCTTCGAGCAGGAACGTAAAGCCTCCGGCTGTGCCGACACCGGGAATCGCGGGAGGAGAAAAGCCGAACACAACTGCCTCAGGGATTTTACTGAACTTAGCGTTCAAATTGGCCTTCAGGGTCTGAAATTGTTCAGCTCGCGTTGTGCGATCGTCCCAAGGCTTGAAGGTGACGAAGAATGTCGCGTTATAGCTCTTCGTTGGGAAATCCGCCACGAGTCTTGATGATCTTGCGCAGCGAGCGGTTCAGCGACTCGACGCTGTTCGTGGTAAGTCGGACTGTGCCGTAGTACCTGTGAACCTGTCGAACAAAGAAGCGCAAGCTTGCGCGGTGTGCGGCAAGCAGCAAAGGAAAAGAAGCAGGAACGGTTCACTTCTTTGCTCCACAATCTGAACATCGGACTTCTCCGTGCCAGCTTCTACGCACTCAAGCGTCAGGCGTCATCGGGAATCGATGGTGTGACATGGCAGGAGTATGAAACCGGACTGGAAGATGGACTCACCGATCTGCTCAGTCGGGTGCCCCGTGGGGTGTATCGGGCACAACCCTCAAGACGAGTCTATATACCGAAGGCCGAAGGCCGACGGGCGGCAACGTCCGCTGGGCGTCGCCGCACTGGAGGACAAAATCGTTCAACAGGCTGTGGTGACGATCCGCAATCAGATTTATGAGGTCGACTTCAAAGGCTTTTCTTACGGGTTCTGACCCGGGCGCAGCCCGCATCAGGCGCGGGACGCGCTGACCGTGGGCATCCAATGTGTCTTGGGGAACTGGCCAACGAAATGAACACGTACGCCGATGACCTTCCGACCCTGGTCGAGAAGCTCGACCTTACGGATGTGCTCCATATCGGGCGCTCCACCGGCGGCGGCGAAGTGCCGGGTACATGAGTAACCTCCCACCTGCCCCTCTGGCAGTGCACTCTGCTATAATGTTTTTGACGCTTTTGCACGGTTTGCTTGTCTCGCGGTGGTTCCGCATTTGAACCAGCTTCATCTCCGCTTTTCCCGCCCGCCGTAAGATTCAGCGCCAATTAAAAATCAGAGCCGCGTGCCCATGCGGACGTGTGTCCGAGTGTGTGACCACAAGGCTCCCAAAAGAAAGAAACAAAAACGAATGACTAAGTTTTCCGAACTGCCCTTAGCCGACGCCCTCCAGCAGAGGCTGGCGGCAGCTCAATTTACAACCCTGACTCCGATCCAGGAGCAGGCCATCCCTCCGGCCCTCGAAGGCAAAGACGTGATTGGTACGGCGCAGACCGGAACCGGCAAGACACTCGCCTTTCTTCTGCCCCTGATCTCGATGCTGCGCCGCGAACCGGGTGGCAAGGCCAGCGCGTTGGTGCTGTTGCCCACGCGCGAGTTGGCAATGCAGGTCCATGAACAGTACGAGCAGCTCTGCGGCAAGAACTCGCCGAAAGCCGCGCTCGTGATCGGCGGCGTATCCGAGAGGTCGCAGATCCAAAGCCTTCGTTCCGGCTGTGGGCTCATCATCGCCACTCCGGGACGCTTGCAGGACTTTTTGGATCGCCGCCTGGCCGACCTGCGCAACATCAAGCTGCTCGTGCTCGACGAAGCCGACCGCATGCTCGACATGGGCTTTCTGCCGGCCATCCGGCGCATCGTGGCCACCTTGCCCCAGCAACGCCAGACCCTCTGCTACTCGGCGACCATGGAGCAATCCGTGGCCAGCCTCGTGCATGAATACATGCGCAATCCTGTGCGCGTCGCACTGGGATCTGTGCTCAAGCCGGCCGAGAGTGTAGAACTAACCGCGTACGAAGTGCGGCCTCCGGAGAAAATGGACACCCTGCGGCACCTTCTGGACGCGGAGAGCGGGCAGACGCTCGTATTTGCGCGCACCAAGCGTGGCGCCGAACGCATCGCCAAATCGCTGTCGCGCGAAGGCTTCAACGCCGCCATGATTCACGGCGACCGTTCGCAGTCGCAGCGCAACAAAGCTCTCCGGGAATTTCAGGAAGGCCACGTCCAAGTGCTCGTCGCCACCGACATCGCTTCGCGCGGCTTGCACGTCGACGATGTGGCGCACGTCATCAACTACGATGTGCCGAAAATTGCCGAGGACTTCATTCACCGCGTCGGCCGTACGGGACGCGCCGGGTCGCGCGGCCGTGCCACCACCTTGGCCGCCGGTACCGAAGTGATGGAACTTCGCAAGATCGAACGCGCACTTAAGCTGCGCATCGAACGCAAACAAGTGGACATGTCCGACGGTGATCAGCCACGACGGTTCGTGCAAAACACGCTTGCGTCGCGCACCCTGACAAGGTTGCCAGGCGAGGTTTTTGTTTAGGATACGGACAAGCCCGAGAGCCTGACGACAGCAGGGAAGTCCGCCATTACCGTCGTTATGTTCTGGCGACGCAAAATCACGGCAAGCGCATCGCGACGAATGCAGAATATGCCTATGCATCCGGCATTCCTGCAATGCGCTCGGGTTTTCCTAATCGGAGCTCTGCTCATCGGCAACTTCGCGTTCTGGGCCTGGGTCTGGAAGAAAGGCCCAGCCGCCTATGCCAGAACCCACGTTCCGATGGGGAAGTAAGCCGTCTTCAAGTCTGACTCGTCGCAGTCCGCTGCCGAGAACTGCCGCGCACACACCACTACGCGGACCGCTACTTCGCCGCTTCCAACTGCCCCAGATCGGCCAGCACTGCTTCACTGTGATTCTGCGGATCCACCTTCAGGTACACCTTGCGGATCACACCAGAAGGATCAATCAGAAACGTGTTGCGCGCCGCCAGCGTCATGCCTTTGTACTCCATCACCGATCCGTACTTCTCGACCACGGAGTGATTGGAGTCCGCCAGCAGCTTGAAGTTCAAGCCTTCCTTCGCGCAGAAGCCCTTGTGTGACTCGACGTCGTCCACGCTGACGCCGAGGATCACCGCGTTCTTCTGTGAGTACTTGTCGAGATCACGCTGGAAGTTGTGCGCCTCCACCGTGCAGCCGGAAGTGAAATCCTTGGGGTAGAAATAAAGCACCACCCACTTGCCTTTGAACTGATCGAGCGAAACCTGCGCGCCTTCCTGGTTAGGCAGGCTGAAGGCGGGCGCTGGATTACCTGCAGTGGGTGGCTGCGCCTGATCCGCCGCCCATGAAAGTACCGCTGTCAATGCGAGAGTGAAGAAAAGTGTCTTCCAGACCTTCATACATGCTCCTTCGAAAAAGGCCATGATAAATGAGGACGGCCCCTCATGTTGTCACGGCTGGGTGACAGGAGGGCACCGCCTGCAACACGAGAGAATCGTCTTCACCAGGTGTGGGACAATGCTTCCTTGCCATGAAGTTCTCTCTGCGCCAAGCCACCGAAGCCGATGTTCCGGTCTTGCGTGTGCTCATTGAAGCGTCTGTTCGTGGCCTGCAAGCCCAGGACTATTCCCCAACGCAGATTGAGAACGCACTCGCTACCGTCTATGGAGTCGACAGCCAGCTCATCGCCGACGGCACCTACTTTGTCGTGGAGGCGCTTTCCCAAGACAACAAGATCGTCGCGTGCGGCGGCTGGAGCAAGCGCAAGACGCTCTACGGAGGCGATCGCTGGAACGCCCGCGAAGACAGCCTGCTCGATCCCACCATCGATGCGGCCAAGATCCGCGCATTCTTCGTCCATCCCGGCTGGGTGAGGCGCGGAATCGGCACAATGCTACTGGACGCCTGCGAACATGCCGCCGCACTGGCTGGCTTTCGGCGCTTTGAAATGGGCGCAACTTTGAGCGGTGTGCCCCTCTATAAGGCCCGCGGATATCGCGCACTCGAGAACCTGTCGGTGCCTCTTGCCAACGGCGAATCCTTGCCTATCGTCCGTATGGAAAAGCACTTAGCAGGCACCCCGCACGTTCGTGCCCCCAGCTAGCACACCGGTGCCATTCCCAGATTTCGCGCTCCGTTTTACCTTGTCTTTGAGCAGTACTCGGGGGAGGGCTGTTCAACGAGCGTCCCATGACTCTAACCAGAGTTTGGGGCGTTTTGTTTTGTACCCAACTTTCAACACATCTCCGAAAAGCCAAAAAATCCAACCGCCGAGAACCCGAGGCCGCCGAGAATCAGGAAAGAAAGATCCTTCGCGGCGCTCTCTGCGGTCTCGGCAGTGAAAAGCCTTTGCAGCATTATCCTGGGCTAAGCCCTTGCCGCCACCAGCCCCGCAACCCCTCGTAACGGATCCGACAACCCCCGCATCACCTTCTCGAACGCCGCGAAGTCTAGCGATTGCGGACCATCCGACAGCGCCCGTTCCGGACAGGGATGCACTTCGATAATCAGTCCGTCTGCGCCAACGGCCACCGACGCGCGGGACATGGCTGCGATCAGGCTCTGTTTACCCGTGCCATGCGACGGATCGGCGATCACCGGCAGGTGCGACAAGTCCCGGGCCAGCGCGACTGCCGCCAGATCCATCGTATTGCGTGTCTCCGTTTCGAATGTCTTGATTCCGCGTTCGCACAGCACAACGTCCTTATTCCCGCCCGCGAGCAGGTATTCCGCTGCCAGCAGCCACTCCTTCACCGTCGCCGACGGACCTCGCTTGAGCAGCACCGGTTTCCGGATCGTGGCCAGCTTCCGCAGCAGCGCGAAGTTCTGCATGTTGCGCGCGCCCACCTGCAGCATGTCGGCATACTCGCACAGCAACTCGACGTCTTCGGTGCTCATCACCTCGGTGACGATGGGCAAGCCGGTCTCGTCGCTGGCTTCGCGCAAAATCTTCAGCGCCTCTTCGCCCAGGCCCTGAAAATCGTACGGGGACGTACGTGGCTTGTACGCCCCGCCGCGCAGCATCGCCGCGCCCGCCTTTTTCACGGCATGTGCTGTCGAAAGCATCTGCTCGCGCGACTCCACCGAGCACGGACCGGCGATCACGACTACCTCTTCGCCTCCGATGGGAACTCCCCCCACGCTCACCACCGAGCGTTGAGGCTTCACTTGCTTGCTTACCAGCTTGAAGGGCTGCGCGATCGCCACAACGTTGTCGACGCCGGGCGCCACCTGCAGGGCCTCAATCTCATGCCGGCGCCCGCTGCCCACTGCTGCGACGATGGTCCGCTCCGTTCCGCGCGTCACATGCGGCTGATAGCCCGCCTCGCGAATCCGATCGATGATGTGGTTGATTTGTTCTTCCGTAGCACCGTCCGACATGTTGACAATCATGGTGATCGGCCCCCTTGGCCGTAAAAACAAAAAGGCCGCGACTTGGAGAATCGCGGCCCTGAATCGGAACTTGGATTTTAGGTGATGATTACCGATGCGCCTCACCTACAAGCTCCGCCCCAGCCGCTACTCTCGTAAACCAGTAGCGGAAAAACGCGAAGAAGTAGGTAAATCGTGTCATCGGAAGGATCTTAACCGCTCCCGGCGTTAGCGTCAACCCAAACCGGGGCAGAGAAGCCTGTGGAGCGCAATGGAAGGTGCGTCTCGACTGCCCTACTGTATGGCGCTCGCTGCCGCCGAGAACGCGCCGTTCGCGTTCGAGCCAATCAATCTTACGGTGCCAACTACCAGAACCAGGATCACCGCCAACATAACCGCGTACTCGGCGATATCCTGACCGGATTCGTCGGACCACAAATTTTTAAGGATACGGAACATACCTTGCCTCCTGCCCGGGGGGCTCTTTGGTACTACAGGAAGAACATTGGTTCCCTATGATGCCGACTCAACCCGGAGATGTCAAATAGCGAAAACGCCTTTTTGATTGTTGAACTTAGCAACAGTTTTTGCGAAGAGGGGCTTCTTCGGATTCGGGCTCGCGTTCAGAGCGACGGTGCTGACGTGTCCGACTTGGACACCTGGGGTGCTACTGTCTGACGCTGCACGAGTTGCTTCCCGGACTCCTGCAGGAAACCCAGGATCCGATCCGGCAACACGCCCAGGTAGAGGGTCGCCGCCATGGAGATCGCGACCGCCGCCTTGAGAGAGAGAGAGACGGGCAGCAGGGGAACATCTTCCTGCGCCTCGCGCATATACATCACGACGATCAGCTTCAAATAGTAGTAGGCGCCAACCGCGCTGTTGATTACGCCGATGATCGTCAGGCCAACCAGTCCTGACTGGAGAGAGGCGCTGAAAACATAAAACTTGGCAAAAAATCCGCCGGTGATAGGAATGCCAATCAGCGAGATCAGAAAGAATGCAAGGGAACCGGCGAGAATCGGCGACTTGCGACCCAGCCCCGCGTAATTGCTGACGGTTACATACTTTTCTCCCGCGTTCGCGAAGTGGCTGACGACGGCAAACGCGCCCACGTTCATCGCGGCGTACGCGGCGGTGTAGAACATGACGGCAGGCGCACCCAGTTCCGGTTTCGCCGCGAAGGCGACCAGCACATAACCCGCGTGCGCGATCGACGAGTACGCGAGCAGTCGCTTGACGTTGTCCTGCACCAGCGCGGCGACATTGCCCATCGTCATCGAGAGCACCGCCGCCACCCAGACCAGCCAGAAGCGTCCAGGCGCGTTGGTCTCGAACAGCAACCGCAGCAGCACCGCGAACGCCGCCGCCTTGGGAGCGGTGGACATAAAGCCTACAACCGGTGCCGGCGCTCCCTCATAGACGTCCGGCGTCCAGATGTGGAAAGGCGCGGCCGCTACTTTGAATCCCAAGCCAACGAACATCAGGGCCATGGCCACGTAGGCAAGCACCGGTATGTTGTTGGAAGCCAGCGCGGCGCTGATTTCATCGATATTCGTCGATCCAGTCGCCCCAAACATCATCGCGACGCCGTACAGAAAGAACGCAGTCGCGAACGAGCCCAACAGAAAATATTTCAGCGACGACTCGCTGCTGGTCGCCGACCGGCGCCGGAAGCCCGCAAGGATGTAGGTGGAAATCGATGAAATCTCGAGCGCGATGAAGATCAGCACCAGTTCGATCGCCGACGACATCAGGCACATGCCCACCAGGCCGAACAGAATGAGGCCGTAGTACTCGCCCGCGCGGATTTTCTGCACCGCCATGTATTCGTAGGAAGTGAGAATCAGAACGATCCCGATCGTGATGACCAGCACGTGGAAGAAAACGCTGAAGCCATCCACGCGAATCATGTTCGAGAAGGCAAGGCCTGGGGATTGTGCCATCATCCAGGCTGATACCAGCGCGGCCACCGCACCCACCAGGCCGATGGCGCCCAGCGTCTTCTGACTCTTTTGCTCGTCCACCAGCGGATCGAGCACCATGATGATCATGCCGAAAAGCGTGAGCACGATCTCCGGCAGTATGCGGATGTACTCGGCGGCGAGCGGAATCGTCTGCACAGAGTTCACTGGCCCACCACCTTGCTGGCTACCTGCGTGAAGGGCACAAGCGCGGTCTGCACGGCGGGGTCGATGATATTGATCCACAGCAGCGGAGCCACGCCCATTACAAGGGCAGCCACGGCAGTCGGCCACAAAGCCAGTTGCTCGCGTCCCGACAAATCAGGCAGTGAATTGTTCTCCGGGTGCGTCACCTTGCCGAAGAACACGCGCTGGTACATCCACAGCAGGTAACACGCGCTCCAGATCACGCCGGTGGCGCCGATCACGCCATACCAGGGATTCGCCTGGAAGGCCCCACTCAACACCAGAAATTCGCCGACGAAACCGTTGAGCAGCGGCAAGCCCACGGAGGCCAGTGTCACGAACAGGAAGAACGTCGCGTACTTCGGCATGGGCGTGGCCAGGCCGCCCATGTCCGCGATCTCGTACGTGTGCTTGCGCTCGTAAATGATGCCGGCCAGCATGAACAGAGCCCCCGTTGATACGCCGTGCGCCAGCATGACGAACATCGCTCCGTTGAGTCCCATTTGCGTGAAGCTGAAGATGCCGAGCACGACGAATCCGAGGTGGCTAACAGAAGAGTAGGCGATGACTTTCTTCAGATTTGGCTGCACCATGGCGACCAATGCGCCATAGACAATGCCGATCAGAGCCAGCGTGCAGACCCAAGGTGCGTTTTGCCGCGATTGCTCCGGAAACAAACCCAGGTTGAAGCGCAGCAAGCCATACGTGCCCATTTTCAGCAGCACGCCCGCGAGCAAAACCGATCCCGCCGTGGGCGCTTCCACGTGTGCATCCGGCAGCCAGGTGTGGAAGGGGAACAATGGAACCTTCACGGCGAACGCGATGAAGAAACCAAGAAACAGCCACTGTGCGGCCGTATCAAAGCCCGGCACCTGGCCTGCGCGAATCGCAGTCTGGATGGTGATGAAGTCGAAGCTGTCCACCTTGGCGTACAGCCAGAGCAGCGCCGCCAGCATGAACATCGACGCGACCATCGTGTACAGGAAGAACTTCACCGCGGCGTAGACCTTGCGCCCGTGGCCGTAGATGCCGATCAGAAGCGCCATCGGGATCAGCGTCGATTCCCAGAAGAAGTAAAACAGGAACAGATCGAGCGATGTGAACACACCGATCAGCGCTGTCTCCAGCACCAGCAGCAGGATGAAGAATTCCTTTACCCGTTCATGGATCGAATTCCACGAGATCAGCACGCACAGCGGCGTCAAGAACGTAGTCAGCAGCACCAGCCACATCGAGATGCCGTCAACGCCCATGTGGTAGTGAATGTTGGGCGTCGTAATCCATGGTTTGTCGATCACGTACTGGAAGCCCGTCTGCATCCGGTGAACGCGCGCCACCAGGTGCACCGAAGCGCCGAAGGTCAGCAGGGAAATGATGAGGGAGAAAATGCGAATGTCGCGATCGCGGCGCGGAATCAGCAACAGAAGAAAGCCGCCAATCGCCGGTGTGAACGTGACCAGCGTAAGAACGAGGGGATCGAGCGCGCTGGTATTCATCGCACCCCCATCCAGATCATGTACGCGATCACCAGCGCTCCGCCGGCTGCCACCCAGCCCGCGTACGATCGCAAGTTCCCGGACTGCATATGCCGCGCCGCATCCGATACGTGCTGCGCGCCGTCGGCCGTGTCATTGACCGCCGCGTCAATCACGCCCTGGTCCACACCGTGCCAGAGAATGCGCGTTGATCCGTCCACCAGCGGCTTCACGAACAGGGCAGCGTAGAGTTCGTCGATGTAGTACTTGTGGAGGACCGTGTCGTAGAAACCGCCCAACATGTCGGCAATTTTCTGCGGAAGATCCGGACGCTTCAGATAGAGCAGGTAAGCGAGATACCAGCCCAAGCCCGCCGCCATCAGGGAAATCGCGATCAGCGTGATTTCGGTGCTGTGGCTCAGAGCCTCAGTGGCAGCCGTCGCTCCTTCCCCAAACACAGGCGCGAGGAAATGTTCGAAACGCCCGCCAATGCCGATCCATCCACCTACGAACGACAGCACCGCCAGAATCATCAACGGCACCAGCATCACCATCGGGCTCTCGTGCGGATCTCCGTGGCCTCCATGGCTGTGAGCGACCGCATGAGCTTGGTCGGCAACTTCCCGCCCGCGGTAGTCGCCAAAGAAAGTCATGTACCACAGTCGGAACATGTAGAAGGAAGTGATAAAAGCCGTGGTAACTCCGATAAACCAGTACACGGGATTCGCTTGGTAAGCGCGCGCCAGGATTTCATCCTTGCTGAAGAATCCGGCAAAGGGCCAGATTCCCGCAATCGCGAAAGTCGCCACCGACATGGTCGCAAACGTCATCGGGATGTACTGCTTCAGCCCACCCATCTTCCGCATGTCCTGCTCGCCGCCCACGGCGTGAATCACCGAGCCGGCGGCCAGGAACAGCAGGCCTTTGAAGAACGCGTGCGTCATCAGGTGGAAGATTCCGGCCGAGTACGCCGCCACGCCGCAGGCCATGAACATGTAGCCCAGTTGCGAGATCGTGGAGTAAGCCAGGACCTTCTTGATATCGGTCTGCGTGATGCCGATGGTAGCGGCGAACAGCGCGGTCAATGTTCCGATGATGGCCACGACCGTGAGCGCATTCGGCGCGCGATCAAAAATTACATGCGAGCGCGCCACCATGTAGACGCCGGCCGTCACCATGGTCGCAGCGTGAATCAGCGCGGAAACCGGAGTGGGACCTTCCATCGCGTCCGGCAGCCAGACGTACAGAGGAATCTGCGCCGACTTGCCCGCCGCGCCCACCATGAGCAGTAGGCCGATGGACGTCAGCAGTCCGAAGCTTGCCGTCTCGACCCCGAGCGGCGACACCGCCGAGAACACTTGCTGGAAATTGAGTGAGCCAAAATGCTTGATTAGCAGGAACAGCGCGATCAGGAATCCAAAATCGCCGATGCGGTTGACGATGAACGCCTTTTTCCCGGCCGATGCCGCCGAGTCTTTCGTGAACCAGAATCCAATCAGCAGGTACGATGCCAGCCCCACGCCTTCCCACCCGATAAACATCTGCAGGTAGTTGCCCGCCAGCACCAGCGTGAGCATGAAGAACATGAACAGGTTCAGATAGGCGAAGAAGCGATAGAACCCGCCTTCTTCCCACATGTAGCCCACCGAATAGATGTGAATCAGGAAGCCGACGCCCGTCACGACCAGCAGCATCATCAGCGTGAGTTGATCGAGATAGAACTCGAAGTTCACCAGGAAATTGCCTGAGCGGATCCAGTGCGCCAGGAACTCGGTATGCGGCAGTTCCAGTGACGCAAAGCGCGCCGCGACGTAGAGCGCCATCAGGAACGCGCCCCCGCAAAACGCGAGCGCAACCGCCGCGATCGTCTGCCGGGAAAAACGGCGCCCGAAGAACCCGTTGATCGCCGCGCCTAGCAAGGGCAGCGCCGGAATCAGACATAGATGAAGAGAAGGCGTCATAGTTTCAGCAGGTTTACCTGGTCCACGTTCAAGGTCTCGCGCGTACGGAACACCGCAATAATGATCGCCAGGCCGACGGCCGTTTCCGCCGCCGCTACCACCATCACGAAGAACACGAAAATTTGTCCGCTGAGATGGCCCCACTGCGCGGCAAAGGCCACGAACGACAGGTTCACGCCGTTCAGCATCAGCTCAATCGACATGAAGATCGTGATCAGGTTCCGCTTGATCAAAAATCCGATCACGCCGCACGCGAAGAGAATGCCGCTCAGAATCAGGTAGTAGGAGACCGGGACCATCAGCTCTCCTTTCCCGTGGGTGACGGTGGCGCCGCTTCGGGTTTGCTCGCCAGAAACACCGCGCCTAGGATTGCGATCAGCACGAGAATCGAAGTCACTTCAAAGGGAAGCAGGAACTCGTGAAAGAGTAATCCGCCAATTACTTTGGGATAGCCGGGTAGCGCGCCCAGGCCCACCGCGTTCTCACCCGATCGCCGGATTAATACCCAAGCGACCAGCAGTCCGCCGGCGAGTACTCCCGGGATGCCAAGCACCATGGCCACGCGGCTGCCCTTAGTGCGTTCCTCCTCGCCCGCGTTTAGCAGCATGATGACGAACACAAACAGCACCATGACCGCGCCTGCGTAGACGATCACCTGCACGGCGGCCACGAACTCCGCGCCCAGCAGAAGATACTCCACGGCCAGCGACGCCATCACGACCACCAGCGACAGCGCGCTGCCGATCGGATGCCGCTGGACCAGCAGGTTGACCGCTCCCGCCACGCAGATCGCGCCAAACACCAGAAATAGGACTAAGTGCAGCATCGTCGGTAATCTGAAATCAAAAATCTACAATCTGAAATCTCGAAGCTTACGACCGGTAAGCTACCACCAAAGCCGTGACCACCAGGTTCGCAATCGCCAGAGGGAACAAAAACTTCCACCCAAACGCCATCAACTGGTCATACCGGAAGCGCGGCAGCGTGCCGCGCACCCAGATATAGATAAAGAGAAACACGAAAACCTTCGCAACAAACCAGAAGGTCGGCAGGATTGCCTGCAACAAAGGCGGCCCCAATATCGGTCCGCTCCACCCGCCCAGGAACAACAGGGTCGCCAGCGATGCTACCGTGATCATGTTTGCGTACTCCGCCATGAAGAACATGGCGAACTTCATCGCGCTGTACTCGGTGTGATAACCAGCGACCAACTCAGTCTCGGCTTCCGGAAGATCAAACGGAATGCGGTTCGTCTCCGCGTACGCGGCCATCAGGTAAATGAAGAACGCGATAAACTGCCAGCCGTAGAGGATGTTCCACTTGGGAAGGAATCCCCAGAAGTGCCCGCTTTGCGACTCGACAATTTCCCGGAGGCTGAAGCTGCCCGAAACAATCAGCACGCCGACCAGCGACAATCCCAGGCAGATTTCGTAACTCACCATCTGCGCACTGGCGCGCAATCCACCGAGCAGGGAATACTTGCTGTTTGACGACCATCCTGCCAGCGCCACGCCGTACACGCCGACGGATGTGATCCCAAGGATTAGCAGCAAACCTATGTTGATGTCGGTGATCTGCATTGGAATCGTGTAGCCGAGAACGGTGATCGCTGTTCCGAACGGAATCACGGCAATCGAGGTCAGCGCGCAGGTCACGGCAATCATCGGCGCCGCGATGAACAACGGCTTATACACGTGCGGAGGCGTGAGGTCTTCCTTCACCAGGAATTTGATGCCGTCGGCCAGAGGCTGCAGCAGCCCGAACGGCCCGACGCGCGTGGGTCCCCACCGGTTCTGCATGTGGCCCACGACCTTGCGCTCCAGCCAGACCGTGTAGGCGACCGCCGTCAGAAGAATAACGATCACCAGCACGATCTTGATGACGGACGCGATGATGAACACCGGGAGACTTAGCAATGCCTTGATCCTGACCTGTTCGTGAGACCGAATGAAGTGAAACGAATTTCAGGGACTACGACGGCGGCTAGTCGGCCGCCACTTCCGATGGTTCCTTCTGCCGGCTCTCCATGACCGAGTTCAGCGCCTTGGAGTAACGGCCCAGCGTGCCGGAGCTGAACAGATTGTCGTTTGCAGGCATGATCAGTGCGGGATCATGCAGCGCGCCCGGCCCGCTGTTCGACAAGGTTGTGTGCTGATCGTTGCCGGCCAGCAGGTTGATGCGCGACACATCATACCCGGACACCAGCCGTTGGATTTCATCCAGAATCGCGGTCGGCTCAAATGGGCTCATCTTCGGTTCGAGCCCATGCGCCTCGAGCCACACCGCGTGCCGGTCGGCTTCGCCCGACTGCGCGCCGCGCGACTGGCCCATGTCGGTCGCCTCGCCCGCTCCGAACGGCACCAGCTTGCGGACGTTGAATCCCATGGCATCGGCGATGCGCACGATCATTTCGAAGTCGCTCTTCGTACCCGTGACCTCGCCTGCCTTCTTTACCAGCTGCACATCGCCGCACGTGTTGGTGAACGTTCCCGACTTTTCGTATGCGCTGGCCGCGGGCAGCACCACGTCAGCCATGAAGGCAGTTTCGGTCAGGAACATTTCCTGCACGACCACGAACGTTTTCGAGAAGGAAAATGGATCGATCGCAAGCCTGCCAATGGGATTCGCGCCCACCACGTAGAGCGCTTTTACCTTCCCGGTCTTCGCTCCCTCGAGCATCTCCGGGAGAGTCAGGCCGCCCGTCGCCGGAATACTGCCCCACTCGCTGTGGAAAGGGCCTGCATCGGCAACCCGGTGGTAGCCCGGGAGCAGGTCGGGATACACGCCCATGTCGGCCGCGCCTCGAGAGTTGGCGTAGTCGGCCAGGCAGACAAACTTCGCGCCGGAGATTGCTGAGCCGAACTTCACCAATGACTCGACATCCTTGCCGCGGATCTCGGAGCCGAAGATGATAGTCAGATTCTGCTCCCCGCGGAGCCTGTCGCGCAGCGCGACCCACGCCTCACGGCTGGTCTTTTCGCTCGCGATGGCATCCGTTGCGGCTTCATCGCCCCCGAGAAATGCCGCGACCTTTCCTTCCGTGCCCGGCGCGACCTGCGTGAAGGCGGTGGCTTGCCGTCCCAGCTTGATTGCCTGCGAGTTGATGAGGTAGAGCTTCGAGCGGTGCAGGCGAACGTTGTTGCGAATCTGCCACGCCAGCAGCGGGTGCTGGTCGGTTGGATTGTTGCCGATGACGAGAATCGCCGGCGCGTCATAAACCTCGCGCATGGTCGCAGTCGCCTCGGGTTTGCCGCTCAAAGCCGCGGCGAGTGCAGGGAAGTCGGCGGTGCGGTGATGGTCGATATTGTTGGTCTGGAGCACGACGCGGGCAAATTTCGACAGCAGGTAATTCTCTTCATTCGTGGTGCGGTTCGAACCAACCACGCCGACGGCCTGTCCGCCATCGCGGTCGCGCACTTCCGTAAGATGTTTCCCGATTACTTCGAATGCTTCTTCCCAGGTCGAGGGAACAAGCTGCCCGTGCCGGCGAATCAGCGGCTGCCGCAATCGGTCCGGGTTATCGGCGAAGTCAAATGCGTAGCGCCCCTTTATGCAGAGGAAATCGTTGTTGATGCCGCTCTTGTCGCGGTTGTCCCCGCGAACAATCTCCATGCCCGTCTCGGCGCGGCGTACGCCCAATGTCGTCTTGCAGCCATCGCCGCAATGCGTGCAAATCGTGCCGACGTGCTTCATCTCCCAGGGTCGCGTCTTGTAGCGGTACGCGCCCGAGGTCAGTGCTCCGACCGGGCAAATGTCGATGCACATGCCGCATTCTTCGCACTCGAGATGATCTTCCTTATTGGGTGCGATGATCGACGACACCCCCCGGTTCTGCACACCCAGCGCCCATACGTCCATGCCCTCGCCGCACACGCGCACGCAGCGGTAGCACAGGATGCAGCGCGGCCTGTCGAAGAACACCACCGGAGACCACTGCTGCTCTTCCTTGTGGTTCTTCGCCTCCATGTACTTCGATTCGGCGGCGCCGTAGGAGAAGGTCATATCCTGCAATTCGCATTCGCCGCCCGCATCGCAAACCGGGCAATCCAGCGGGTGGTTCCCCAGCAGCAACTCGACCATCGACTTGCGCGCCTGCCGCACTTCCTCGTTGTCGCTGATGACGACCATGCCTTCGGAAACCACAGTCGTGCATGCCGTCTGCAGCTTGGGCATCTTCTCGATTTTCACGAGACACATGCGGCAAGCGCCCTGCAGCGACAGGTTCGGGTAGTAGCAGAACGAAGGAACTTCAACACCCGCAGACTTGCAGGCCTCAATCAACAGCGTTCCCGCAGGAGCCGTGATCTTCTTACCGTCGACAGTTAAAGTGACATCGGGCATCAATTAATTAAGGTCCGTAAATCGAGTGATGGATCAATGTGCGAGAACGGGTAATTGTTCGACCGCTCCCTCTTCTTCAAAGGGGCAGGGTTTGCCTTCGAGGTGAGCTTCAAACTCGTCTCGGAATTTTTTCACGAACGCGATTGTCGGCATGGCTGCGGCGTCGCCTAGCGGACAGAACGTCCTGCCCAACATGTTCTCCGACAGGTACTGAATATTGTCGATGTCTTTCTTAAGCCCCCCGCCGGCATGAAAGCGGGTCAGCGTCTTCTTCAGCCAGTCCGTGCCCTCGCGACAGGGAATACACCATCCGCAACTCTCATGCTGGTAGAACTTCATGGTGCGTAGCGCGAATTTCACGATGCAGTTGGTATCATCGAGCACCACAACGCCGCCCGAGCCCAGCATCGATCCCGCCTTCATCAGCGAGTCGAAATCCATCGGCACATCAATCTCCTCCGGAAGCAGCACGGGCGTTGACGATCCGCCCGGCACGACCGCCTTCAGTTCGCGACCATTCGGAATCCCGCCGCCCACGTCGTAAATCATCTTCTTCAGGTTGTAACCCATGGGCAATTCGTAGACGCCGGGTTTTTCCAGATTCCCGCTCAGGCAAAACAGACGCGTTCCACCATTCTTTGGAGTGCCGATCTTCGAGTACCAGTCCGCTCCGCCCAGCAAAATGTGAGGCACACTGGCCAGCGTTTCCGCATTGTTGATGACCGTCGGCCCGCCCCACAGCCCCACCACCGCAGGGAAGGGAGGCCGGATGCGCGGAATACCGCGCTTGCCTTCGAGCGACTCCATCAAGGCCGACTCTTCGCCGACTTCATACGCGCCCGCACCGCCATGCCAGTAAATATCGAGATCTTTGCCGCTGCCGAAAACGTTTTTGCCGAGGAAGCCGCGCGCGTACGCGTCCTTGATCGCCTTCTGCATGATCACTGATAGGTAGCGGTACTCGCCACGAATGTAGATGTATCCGGTCTGCGAACTGACCGCGAGCGCCGCGATCATCACCCCTTCAATGACGGCATGCGGATCGTGTTCGAAGATCAGCCGGTCTTTGCAGGTGCCGGGCTCGCTCTCATCGCCATTGCACAGCACGTACTTCGGCTTGGGCGACTGCTTAGGCACAAACGACCACTTCATCCCGGTCGAGAACCCCGCCCCGCCGCGTCCGCGCAGTCCGGAGTTCTTGACTTCATTGATGATCGCGTCCGGCTCCATGGCGAGCGCCCTCTGCACGGCTTTATAGCCGTCCAGCTCGAGATAGCGATCGAGTTCGGTCGCGCCCAGCCCGAACCGCCGGGAGACGACTCTTACTTCATCGGGATGGGAAACCAAGTCCGCCATTTTGCAATTTTGTAATTTGGTAATTGGGCAATTTTGAATTTGATCGACGCCGAGTGGATCATCGCAGGCCTTCAAATTACAAAATTACCCGACCAATTCACTTCTTATACCCCTCAAGCACCTTGTCCAACTTCTCCACGGTGAGGTTCTCATGAAAATCGTAGTTGACCTGCACGGCTGGGGCCCAGCTGCAGGCGCCGATGCATTCCACTTCTTCCAGGGTGAAGGTTCCGTCGGCTGTTGTACCCTTGTGGCCGATGCCCAGTTTCTTGCGGCAATGGGCGTAAAGTTCCTCGCCTCCGCGGAGCATGCAGGCAATGTTCGTGCAGACTTGCACGTTGTACTTGCCGCGCGGCTTGGTGGTCAGCATGGAGTAATAGCTGATCACGTTGCGCACATCGAGCTCGGTGAGATCCAGCCGCGCAGCGATTTCATGGATCACTTCGTCGCTCAGGAAACCGGCTTCATCCTGTGCGTACAGCAAAGTCGGCACCAGGACGGAACGTTTCGTCGGATAGTGCGTCAGCATCTCGCCGAACCGAGTTTCGAATTCTGCCGAGAATTGCATCGTAAGAGTTTTAATTTTGTAATCGGATAATTTGGTAATTTGAAAAACGACAACCGAAGATTCTTAAATTACCAAACTGCCCGATTACAAATTCCCGAATTTCTCAGTTTCTCCATCATTATCTCAGCGGTCTATCTCGCCCAGCACAATATCAATCGACCCGATTGCCGCCACCACATCGGCGATGAGTCGCCCTTCGCACATGGTCGGGATGGTCTGCAGGTTCGCCAGGCATGCGGCGCGCATGTGCACGCGATATGGTTTTGCGGTCCCATCACTGACCACGTAGTAGCCCATCTCGCCGCGCGGAGACTCGACGGCCTGGTACACCTCGCCCGCTGGAACCGTGAAGCCCTCGGTGATGATCTTGAAGTGGTAGATCAGGGCTTCCATCTCGGTCTTCATCTTCTCGCGATCGGGCAGCACGACTTTCGGCGCGGCAGCCTTGATCGGTCCTTCCGGCATTCCGTCCAGCGCCTGGCGCACGATGCCAATCGACTCGCGCAACTCCCGCACCCGGCAGATGTAGCGGTCGAATACATCGCCGTTGATCCCCAGCGGTACCTGGAACTTGAAATTCTCGTAGCCCGAGTACGGCATGTCGCGCCGCAAATCGAAATCGACGCCGCTGCCGCGCAATGTCGGGCCACTCGCGCCCAGGGCCAGCGCATCCTCCGCGCTGATCTTCGCCACGCCCTTTGTGCGCATTCCCCAGATCGGGTTGCCGGTCAGCAGGTTCTCGTACTCATCAACTTTGGACGGAAAGCGGCCCGCGAAATCGCGTACCCTGTCGAAGAATCCCAATGGCGGCTCCAACGCGATTCCGCCAATCCGGAAGTACGACGTCATCATGCGCTGTCCGCTGACCATCTCGAAAATGCGTAGGACGTCTTCGCGCTCGCGGAAGCAGTACAAGAAGACAGTCATCGCGCCGATATCGAGAGCGTGGGTGCCCAGCCAGACCAGGTGCGAATTGATGCGCGTGAGTTCATTCAACAGCACCCGCAGCCACTGTGCCTTGGGCGGGATCTCGAGACCGAGCAGCTTCTCCACCGCGAGTGCGTAGCAAAGATTGTTGGTCAGGGGGCAGAGATAGTCGATGCGATCGGTGAGGGGCACGACCTGCTGGTAGAACTTCGCCTCGCACGTTTTCTCGATGCCGGTGTGCAGGTAGCCGATATCCGGCATAATGCGCACAACATTCTCGCCGTCGATCTCGAGAATCACGCGCAGCACCCCGTGCGTCGACGGATGCTGCGGCCCCATATTCAGGATCATGGTGCGATCCTGCAGAGGTTCGAGCACGGGCGTGGGGTTCAAGTGCGCCATTACCGGTAACCCTCCACCGGATAATCTTTGCGCAGCGGATTACCTTCCCAGTCCTCGGGCATCAGGATGCGTCGCAAATAAGGATGTCCTGTGAAGCGGATGCCGAACAGGTCGAATACTTCGCGTTCGAAGTAGTTCGCCCCCAGCCAAACGGATGTGATGGATTCGATTACCGGGTTCGATCCATCCAGTTTCACTTTCAACCGCACCCGCTCTTTCCTGGGAATGGAGAGCAGATGGTAGATGACTTCAAACCGGGGTTCTGAGGGATACCAATCGACGCAGGTGATGTCGGACAGGTAATTGAAGGGGAACTCCGCATTATCGCGCAGCAGTGCGCAGGCCTCGCGAATGTGCGTGCGATCCAGCGTGATGGTCATCTCATCGCGATCGAATTTCACGCCTTGCACGGCGGGTGCGTGCCACTCCAGCAATCGCTGTAGAGCGGGATGCTCCTTCAACTGCTCAATATCGGTAATCGGGGGAGTGAGCGCCATCAGACCACACCCCGTCCCGCCGATGGCCTTCCCCAGTCGAGCACACCCTTTTTCCACACATAGAAGAAACCCACCAGCACGATGGCGATGTACACCAGCATCTCCCAGAAGCCGAACATCTTCAGTTCGCGCAGGATCACGGCCCAGGGGTAGAGGAAGACGGCTTCTACATCGAACAGAATGAAGAGCATGGCGACCAGGTAGAACTTTACCGAGAAGCGTTCGCGCGCGTCGCCGATGGGAGCCATCCCGCATTCATAAGGAGACATCTTCGCCCGAGTGGGCCGGCGCTTGCCCAGAAGCCACGACAAAATGACAATGGCGCTCGCCAGGATTCCAGCCGCAAGCATGTGCAGCAGGAGGGGCAGGTAGCGGGCGAAGTAATTGTCGGGCATAGGAGAGCTATATATAATTTCGCAGCAAAGACTCGCTTAAACGTTCTAGATTAGAGTTCATAAGGGAGTAGTGTCAAGCGACGGAGGCTGGTTTTCGAGCGTCGTTTGACTGCATTTTAATCGCGTTCCGCGTTTTGAAATGAGTCGCACATGATCTTTGGTTTCAACACCGACGTGAAGCAAGGCGACACGGTGTATCACGTGCAAAGTGAAGCGCGGGAGAACGAACTCATCCTGCAAACCCAGGTGTTCGTGCGCGGACGCTGCATCGGCAAGCGCGCCACTTCGTATGCGGAGCAGATCTCGCGGGGAAATTTCACCGACCAGCAGAAAGAACAGATTCTGCGCGATCAGCACCGCATGGTGCTGGATGCAATCCGCGAAGGCCACGTCGAAGAGGTCTTCGATCGCAAGGAGACTCCCGACAGCCTGGCCGCTGTGAAGGAGTTGGACTTGCAGTGGGTGAACGCGGATTCGGTGCACAGCAACAGCAACCTGATCATGAGCCTGCGTGTGACCGATGGCGGAGCTGCCGTCGAAGGCGCGCGTCTCACGTTCCGGTTCGCGCGTTCCGATGCGGCGCCGTTTTATACGCAGGTCGCTACGGACTCTGCCGGCTGCGCTGAAATGAGAGTGGAATTCGAAGAGGCGGCATTGCCGGATGCCAGCGTCTTGGTGCAGGCCAGCTTCGGAGGACGGACGGCCACGAGGAAATTCCGCTTGCGCAAAGTGGAGTGAGGCAGGTACTGCGCAGAGACAGCCGCCTCGGCCGTTCGCCGAGCGCACTGAGCGGAACATGAGTTACCTATTGCTCCATGCCGAGATGCGCACAGGGAGTGTGCGCGCCACACGATCGGTTTGTATCTGGGCGCCGCTTCCGCGGCGCCGCTGGAACTCTTTTCCATGGCCCCTTCAGGGGCTGTTTACTTCGCTAATTCTCTTTCGTTCATCACTTTAAAGCGATGTGGGGTGCTCACTCCCGCTACGGGTACACCTTACGGTGGGGCCTACGCCGCTCAGATGTCCGGCATGGTCTCCCGCAGGTCCGGTTGGCCGGTAAGCGTCCGCGCGGTTCTGCCTAGGACACGCGAACGGTTCCATCTCTGCTCCCTAATTTTAGAATAGCAATTTGGCAGGGGGTAATTGTGACACGGTTGCGGAAAATATATTTGGCATGGATTGATAGGGATGCGGGGAATGTGAGTCGTTTTGGGGGCTTGACAAGAAATCAGGTCACAGGCACCGCCCGGGGGCTGTCCCTACGTGAGTTTCCTGGGCGGGATACGTTGTCGTGAGGCTTTCTCCGACTTGCGCGGGGCATGCCCGCCTTGCGAAGATCAATTCAACACATGAAACTAGTCATCAATGGCGACGATCATCGAGTCGATGGTCCGATCACCGTGAGCGGACTGGTCGAGCACCTGGGCATGAAGGCCGATCGCGTGGCTATCGAGCTCAATCTCGATATCGTGCCGCGCGGTCAATGGGTCGAAACCCAGCTGGCAGAAGGCGATCGGCTCGAGATCGTACACTTCGTGGGGGGCGGCTCGGCGTCGGGTCGGGCAGGAGGTACACAATGAAACGGACGGCAGCTTTTTCCGGCATCGTACTTTTTTTCATCACCCTTGCGTGGGCGCAGGGGCCGACACGTTTTCATCCCGGGTTCAATCTGTTCTCAAAGCAGCAGGACATTCAACTCGGCCAGGAGAACGCCGCCCAGGTTCGTAAGCAGATGAAAGTCATTCACGACGCGTTCCTCACCGAGTACGTGACGCGCGTCGGTAATCGTCTCGTTGGCGCCCAGGAAGCGCGGGATAGTGGCTTTCCGTTCACCTTTGAGGTGGTTGCGGATCCATCCATCAACGCCTTTGCTCTGCCCGGTGGTCCCATGTTCATTAACACCGGCCTGCTGAAGGCTGTTGATAATGAGGCGCAGCTGGCCGGGGTCATGGGGCATGAAATGTCGCATGTGATTCTTCGGCACGGCACGAATCAGGCTTCGAAAAGCAAGCTCATTGAACTGCCCGCAGTGCTTGGATCACAGGTGGCAGGCGGGTCGCTGGTAGGGCAGCTGACCCAACTCGGGATCGGACTGGGTGCCAACAGCGTGCTGCTCAAATTCTCGCGCTCCGCGGAGAGTCAGGCTGATTTAATGGGATCTCACTTGATGGCGGAGGCTGGCTACAATCCGATAGAGATGGCGCGCTTCTTCGAGAAGCTCAATGCACAGGGTGGTGGGCGAACCATCCAATTTTTCTCCGACCATCCCAACCCGGACAATCGCGAGCGTGCTATCGAGCAGGAAGTGCAAAGGTTGCCGCAGCAGGATTATCGGTTTCAGACGGGACAGTTCGACCAGATGAAGAAGGTCGCGGCTCGCATCCGCGAACCCAAACCGAAGCAAGCGTCGCCTGCGCAGCCGCAAGACCAGCAGGGGCAGCAGCAACCACGGCAATAGCGGCGCTTGTTTTCCTGCTCTGTACTTAAATTGTTATTCTGGGCGCAGCGAAGAACCTATGCCATTCCGGAGGAGGGAATAGCAGGTCCTTCGCATTGCTCGGGATGACAAAAAATCAAGGTAGTTGTGGTCACCTCTCAGAACCCATCCCTCTGAATATCCTTGATTACTCCCTGTGCAAGACTCTTTATTGACAGCAAGCAACTTAGCCCTAAAATGTTTCAAACATTTCTATCTTCAAATGTTTTGGACCGAGGGGTAAGGAATTGCAGAAGCAATTCACATCCCGCGAGGTGGTGCAGCTGACGGGGATCACGCCGCGGCAACTGCAGTGGTGGGACGAGCGTGGAATTGTGGTGCCGTCGCGCGAAGGCCGCCGTCGTCTTTATTCGATGGAGGATCTTTCGGAGATTGGCGTCATTTGCGAATTACGGGACCGCGGGTTTTCTCTGCAGCGCGTGAGAAAAGTGGTGCGGTTCCTGCAAGCCGAGTTCAACAAGCGTTTGGCGGAGGCGGTCAGCGGGGCCTCCGAGTATCACCTGCTCACAGACGGGAGAAGCCTCTACCTTGAAACTTCAGCACAGCAGATTGTGGACATCCTCAAGAACGCTCGTCAACCGATGCTGGCGGTCTGCCTCAGCGATACCGTTCGGCGGGTCCGCGCCAACATCCAAAACCGCAAAAAGCGGAACCGTCCGGCCCAAAGCTCCGAACGCCGGCACAAGAATGCGTCGTAGCGAAGCCTGAGTACGGGGGGGAGCACATGACGGGCGAACTGGACTTCTTAAGCGAATGGATCCCGGAGCAGATGCTGCCGGGCACGCTCTTCGTGCTGGAAAACGCCGGGGAAGTTGGGGAGAAAGAAGATCCGTACTGGGCGGTGCTCTCCTGCCCCTCGTGCGGGACACTCGGGCTGGTGACGCGCAAGCAGGTGGCGGGATTGCTGGCCGTGATTTGCGGATCGGACCAGTGCTCCGCGCAATTCTTTATTCACGACAGCGAGATTGTACCGCGCAAGCCGATCTAGTGATTGTGTGGGGCGGACACTCCTGTCCGCCAAAAGGCTGCAAATAGCATGCGGCGATCCTGACTGCCGATTTAACGACCCGACTGAACCCTCTCCAGCGGAACCGGAACCTGCTCCACAATCTCGATATCGAAACCTTCCAGCGCCGCAACTCTGCGGGGATGATTCGTCAGCAGCCGAATATGACGCAAATTCAAGTCCGATAAGATCTGCGCCCCAATGCCGATTTCGCGCTGCGTTTTGCGCTCGCTCTCGGGGAGAGTGGGCAGGGCACGGTCGCGATGGAAGCTTAGAACGGAGCGCTCTCCGATCTTGTCGATCGAAAATCCTTTCGACGATTGATGCAGGTAGATGATGGCGCCGCGCCCAGCCTCGGCGATAGCCCGCATGGAACCTTCGATCGTGGCCCGGCAATCGCACGCAGTTGAGCCGAACACATCGCCCATGACGCAGTGCGAATGCATGCGCACCAGCACGGGGCCGGGAGCCTTCTCGATGTCGCCACGCACCAGCGCGATATGCGATTCACCGCCTTCGACTTCGCTTTCGTAAGCAATAAGCCGGAACTCGCCGTGCCGGGTGCTGACCATCGCTTCTCCGACGCGGTGCACGTAGCGCTCGTGCGCCATGCGATAGCGGATGAGTTCCGCGACGGTCAGCATCTTCATTTCATGCGTTCGGCAGAATTCGATTAGGTCCGGCACGCGCGCCATGGTGCCGTCGTCGCGCATAATCTCGCAGATGATGCCGGCCGGGATCAGCCCCGCCAGCCGGGCGAGGTCCACGGAAGCCTCGGTCTGTCCAGCGCGAACCAGAACGCCACCTTTTTTAGCGCGCAAGGGAAACACGTGCCCGGGCCGCGCCAAATCAGAAGGCCGGGTTGCGGGATTGATGGCGACCTGGATGGTGCGGGCGCGGTCGTAGGCCGAGATGCCGGTGCTCACGCCTTCGCGGGCGTCAATGGCCTCGCAGAACGCGGTCCCATAGTTCGACGTGTTTTCAGCGGTCATGGGCCCGATGCGCAGGTGCTCGAGCCGCTCTTCCGTCAGGGTCAGGCACACCAGGCCACGGCCGAACTTGGCCATGAAATTAATAGCTTCGGGCGTGACTTTTTCCGCGGCGAGAGTGAGGTCGCCCTCGTTCTCGCGATCTTCGTCATCCACGACCACGATCATGCGGCCGGAGCGAATTTCCTCGATCGCCGTAGGGACGTCGGTGAAAGGTGGCTGGGGGCTCATATGCTTGCGATTCTAGCAAAGGGGAACTGGTTCAGCTCGGCCGCTCCAGGTGAACGAGTTCGTGCTCCGCGCCGCGAAAAAGCGAGCGCAAGGCGCGTACGACCCAGCGCACCAGCAGGATGATGATGGCTAGGAAGCAAAGCGCAAACGCAGCCGCGATGTAGGGATGCCGTGTCGCGAACCAGGTCAGGAAGATGGCAAGCGCGTCCTCACCGAGGCTTAGGCCGATGTTAGACACGGGCTCTGGGGACGGAGTGACTGCAGCCCGTATTGCGGTCTTCCCGCCATGGGCGGCGAGCGCAATCAGTCCGCCGGCCAGCGTGGCGAGCATTTGTTTTTCCGGCGAAAGCTGGGAGGTCGCGCCGTAGGCCAGCAGCGCAGCCACGGGCACTCGAATGAAAGTATGGAGAGCGTTCCAGATCAGATCGAACGCGGGAATCTTGTCGGCGAAAAACTCCAGGGCAAACAGCCCGAGGCTGGCCCCGATCACCCACCAGCTCGTAATAAGGTGTAGAGCGGGCGGCAAGGGCAGCACACCCACGTGGCCAAGGATTCCCAAAGTTGCGAGCGTGGCGTAGACGTTCAGACCGGCTGCAAAGCTGATGGCCACGAGCGCAGCCGCGATTTCATTCGGCGAGAGTTTGACCGCATCGAGCATCGGGTAAGCCTGGGCTGGCGTGCCGCCCAGCGCTTAACAGCATAGTCCAGCGGCCAATGAAAAAGGCCGCCATAGTGGCGGCCTTGACTGCTGTTGTCCATTCTTTACAGGGTGGACTCGATCTCAAAGCCCCATGCTTCGAGCAAGGGCTCAGGGATGTACTTGGAATTCTTGTTCCGGCGTGCCCACTCCCGCAAACGCGTCGACCGCAAGTACTGGTCGGGGGAGAGCTTGTACTCGCGAACCACTTGCTCGAACTCGGTGATCGTGGGGGTGATCGGCCCAATGGGTTCCGGCTTGCCCCAATTTGGGTTTCCGCGTCGCTTTGCCATGAAGATCTACGACCTCGTTACATTGAAATAGGTTCGACTGCTTTGAAAAACTTATCTAAACCTTAGATTCACTGGCTCTTAGGTAAGATGCAAAACCAAAACCCGAAAGGACGACAAAAGGTTAGATCCAGTTGACGGCTACCTATGGGATATTGGAGACATAGGAATATAAGCTCTTTTCCCGTGGAAGTCAATGACATTGTTGAACATCGTGGTTTTGGGAGTGCGTGGAAACTCTCGCGCCTCAGGCGTTTACAGCATAACCCCTGCCCTAAACACAAGAAAGGATTGCTCTATGATTTTTGGTAGGGTGGTCATTTCGGCTGAATCACAACGGTCTATTACGCCCGTAACCGCAAGGCCCCGGCGTTTGTTGACGACCTAGTAATCGACCCTTAGAGTGCCGACAGGGAGACAGTTTCGTGAGAGATATCTACGAGGTGCTTCGGAAGAAACAAGCTGAACAGACTCAATTGGGCAAACAGATTGAAGCCTTGCAAACCGCGGCGGAACAGCTGCGGAACGTGGCCCACCTCCTGAACGCTGAGGAGGAGGAAGAAAAAGGTTCGCACCAGGGCTAAGGCCACGGTGCTACAAATCCGTCTGGAGCTGAAACGGTTTTATGAGTCTGAAGTCCCTGGTGCTGTGCACCGACGAGAAGATCGTACGCGTGCTGCGGCGTGTACTTAGCGATCTGGAGATCGGCATCGAGCATTGCACCGACCCCGACGGCGCGATCCATAAACTCACGCGCCAGCGCTTCGAAGCCGTCATCATCGATTGCACCGACCTGAAGACGGCCACATCCGTATTGAAAAGCGCGCGCTCGGCGCCCGCCAACAAGCGGGCCATCGCGGTTGCGATCATGGACGGGCATACCGGGCTGCGCTCGGCCTTCGATATGGGGGCACATTTTGTTTTGTACAAGCCAGTTTCGAACGAACGCGCCAAGTCGAGCTTTCGCGCGGCACGCGCCTTGATGAAGCGGGAGCGGCGTCGCAATGCCAGGGTCCCGATCCAGGTGCAGGTCACCCTCAAGAACGATCAGACCGGTTTTCTGCAGACGGTTCGCACGACGGATCTGAGTGAAGGCGGCATGGCGGTGCAGTTCCCGAAGCAGCAAAAAGATCCTGGGCCGTGGAAGGTGCACTTCTGCTTGCCCGGGTCGGACCAGCCGATGGATGTCACAGGCGAAGTGGCTTGGCAGAATCCGGGGGGGCAGATCGGTATACGGTTCGCCAATCTCGAGGTGGACCGCTCCCACGACTTGCGGATCTGGCTGAACCAGCACTCTCCGGACAACGAGAAGGATGATCCTCCGGTCCGCTGCAAGCTTACCGACTTGAGCCTGGGTGGCTGTTACCTGGAAATTTCTTCGCCGTTCCCGCCGCGCACCCGGATCGTGCTTTCCATGCGCGCGAAAGACTTGGAGTTGCGCGTGGAGGGAGTCGTGCGCGTCATGCATCCTGAAATGGGGATGGGTGTGGAGTTTAAACAGACCACTGTGGAACAGCGGAACCACGTTGAGAAGTTTATTCAGACGTTGATGAAAGCTGGCGATCTTCTTCCCGAACTTCTGGTTGAGCCGGAGGGTTTGGAAGGTGCGGCCTCGGCCAAAAATGCGGAGGCACCGCAAGTCCCCGAAGTTGACGACCCGTTACTGGAATTGTTCCAGCGAAAGTCTGCCTTGCCGACCGAGCTCTTTCTGAAAGAATTGAGAAAACAGCGAAGCACCCATCGATCCGATACATCGGAAGAAACGATCCTGCCCGTCTAGCGCCCCCAACCGCTAGTCCGATTCACTCTTCGCGTCTTCGTCCACGACTACGGAGTCATCCTGCTCCTTCTCCTTTTGGTGGAGTCTTTTGAAATCGGCGAGCACGCGTTCTGATTTCTCGCCTTCTCCGAGCCTTGCATACACTCGCGCCAGTTGGTAATAAGCCGAGGTGAATCCGGGATCAGCCGCGATGGTCGATTCAAATTCCTGTCGGGCATCGTTCCACTGCTTCGAGTTCACCCATAGCTTCCCCAGTTCATAGTGTGGGAGCGCGTATTCCGGCTTCAGTTGGGCAGCTTTTTTAAGCGACTCCTCCGCCATTGTGTACTCATTCTCACGCATGAGCAGAATTCCGAGGTGGCAGTGGAAACGGGCATTGTCGGGCTGTAAAGCAATCGCGCGCCGGAGATACCGCTCAGCTTCCTGCGGTTGGCCTTCGTTCGCCGAAGCCAGCGCCGCCATGAAAACTGCGACTGCTGACTTGGGATTCAGTTCGGAAGCGCGCGCCAAACTCTTACGCGCTTCGGTGTAGTGCCGCAAGAAGTAGTTGCTAATGCCTGCGAGATAATGAGGTTCGTCCCAATTGGGAGCCAGAGCGGACGCCTTGTTCGCCATTTCCAGGGCCGCCTCCTGCTGCCCGGCACGCTGCAGAAGACGAACGCGCAGGACCAAAACCCTGGGATCCTCCGGAGCCAAGGTCAGGGCTGCGTCCGATTCCTCATCCGCGTCTGGAAAGCGATGAGCCTGATAAAAAGCGCTCCCGCGCAAGTAGTGTTCTTCGGCAGTCTTCGGCTCCTGAATCAGTTCCAACACGCTGTCGGGCTGGCGAGACGCGAGGTACGCGGTCGCAAGCTGTTTGCGCACAGCGTCGTCTGCAGGGCGGGCTGCATTTGCCGCGCGAAGATGCGGCAACGCATCCTTGGGCTGAGCGTGCTTGAGGAATTCCTGACCAATGGCCGCATTCCATTGAAAATCTGTAGCCAGTTGGTTCGACCCCTCTTTTGCCACGCGCCGGGCTTCATCGAGCCGCCCTGCCTCGAGGGAGGCGCGGACGAGATTGAACGAAACGTCCGGTCGGTCTGGGGTTAACGCGTGCGCGCGCTGCAGAGGATGAAGTGCCGCCGCAGGCTGGCCCAGTTCGAGCAAGACGATTCCGAGGTCATAGACGGCGTTCGCCTGTCTAGGATCCAAAGCGACCGCCTGCTCGAGCTGCGTGCGTGCGAGCTGCAGTTTTTTCTGCTTCAAGTAGGCAAGAGCCAAATCGTAATGGGCGGAGTAGGAACGAGGGTCCAGTTTGAGCGCCTGTTGGTAGTGCTGGATGGATTTTGCTACTTCGCCACGCTGAAACTGCGTGAGCCCCAGTAGAAGATGCGCATCCGGGCACTTCGGGTCGATTTCGACGGCTTGGCCAAGTTTCTTGAGAGCAGTGGCCGGGTCGCCCGCCGTAAGGGCGGCTTGGGCATCGGTCAAGTAGGGCCGAGCCTGGGTGCAAGTTGATTTCAGCTGTTGTGCACGAGCCGCCTGGGAACCTGCCAGCAAGCAAAGCGCAACGAAAGCCACTGCCAGCAGGTAGTTGGCACGCCCATGCGTGTTTACCTGGCTGACAGGCGGTATGCGGGCTGATGGAATTTCGGTGAAAGTTGCGGTCACAAGACTGGTTACCGTGCCCAGAATTTTACCGTTTTAAAACGATTTAATCTTGACTGTCCATGGTCTTGTGAGTAATTTTAGGCTCACTTCTAGTCTTAGCTAGACCCAAAGACACTTTTGGAGGTAACAGATGAATCGCCACCTGCCGTGGAGGATTTTTGGGTGTGGTCTTGCCGTCTGCCTGTTGCTCCCAGTTCTGCTGAATGCAGAGGTCACCGGCTCAATTTCCGGGGTTGTAACCGATCCGAGCGGTGCAATCGTCCCCAACGCTGTCGTGATCCTGAGAAGCGGGGATACCGGGCTCGAGCGCAAGATTCAAGCCAACGCGCAGGGTGCTTACGAGTTCCTAGCCGTGCCGGTAGGAGAGAACTACTCGGTCCGAGTTGAGGCGCCCGGGTTCAAGGCTGCCGTGCAGACTGGTATCAAGCTCGAAGTGAATCAGAAATACAGAGCCGATTTCAAACTAGTCGTGGGCGCCGTCACCGCGACGATTGAGGTCACGGGCGCTATCACGCAGGTCGACACCAGCAGCACCCAACTTGGGGACGTCATTGGAGAAAAGAAGATGACGGCCCTGCCGCTGAACGGCCGCAGTTATCTCGACTTGCTCGGCTTGCAGGCAGGCGTGGTACCGACTATGTCGGAAGGAGGGAACGCGGAGCGCCCCGTGTCAGGTAATCAGACGAACTCCGGCCAGCTATCCGTGAACGGGCAACGAGAGTCCGCCAACTCCTTCCTGGTAAATGGCGGAGACGTGGAGGAAAGCGTTTATAACGGTGCCTCCATCGTGCCAACACTCGACTCGATTGAGGAATTCCGGCTGCTAACGAATACCTTCAACGCAGAATACGGGCGGTTTTCCGGCGCTATAGTTAACGTCGTCACCAAATCGGGAACGAACGAGATACATGGTTCCGCTTATGAATTTCTGCGAAATGAAAAGCTGGATTCACGCGGCTATTTCGACCCAACGCGTGGGGACTTCAAACGCAACCAGTTCGGAGGTACGCTCGGCTTCCCGATCGTGAAGAACAAGCTATTTTTCTTTGGCGACTATCAGGGCACTCGTGAGGTGCGCGGAGTCTCCCAAAACCAGGTCGTTCCGTCCGTGCTCGAAAAGACCGGTGATTTCTCTGATCTTGCGGACACCGGGCTTTCAGAGATTACGGGCACAGTGCGTGGCAACGATGGCGACCCCAACAACTTTCCCGCGGTGCTCAGCGATCGCTTAGGGTATACGGTTGTGAAGGGCGAGCCTTATTGGTTCCCTGGATGTACGAGCAGCGACTCGGCCACCGGCTGCGTTTTTCCCGGTGCCAATGGACCGATTATCCCCCAATCGGCTTGGTCTCCAGTGGCGGTTGCAACGCTTAAGTTCCTTCCCGACCCCAACGGAGGCAGTGGGACACCCACTTTCTCCTCGACCGCCGAAAAACTGAATCTGCGGGACGAAAAGTTTGGCCTGCGGGTCGACTACAACACAGGTCATTACGGCAATTGGTCCGGCTACTATAACTTTGACGACGCCAACTACCTGAATCCCTACCCCGCGTTTACTTCAAACTTGCCGGGCTTTTCAGCAACCTCGCTTTCCCGGGCACAGCAGGTCCAGCTCAGCAATACCGCGCTCCTCAATCCCAATACGGTCAACGAAGTGCGTCTGAATTACACACGCATTGGACTTCTGAGAAACAAGCCTGTTGGCGGTCTGGGAAAAATTGAAGACTTCGGCTATTTCCGCGGCGACGCGACCCATCCTTTGGGAGTCATCCCGACGAATTCCAAGTATGAAGGTGTGGCTCCCGTTAGCTTCGGGCAGATGGGCTCCGCCTTTGGCCTGCCGGACGGCACCACAGGGCAGTACAACAATACGTACCAGATTACAGACAATTTCTCCAAGATTTTTGGCAAACACACGCTCAAATTTGGCGGCGACATTCGCTACATCCAGGTCAACGAGCGCAATACCTACACTTCGAATGGGTGGTTTGAGTTTGATGGAGGCGAAACCGGGAATGATTTCGCAGACTACTTGCTCGGCGCGCCAGATCTGTTCAACCAGACGAGCCCGCAGCTGCTGGATTCCCGTACCAAGTACTTTGGGCTGTATGCCCAGGACACGTACAGGGTCCACCCCGATCTAACCATTAACTATGGACTGCGCTGGGATGTGAGCCAGCCCTTCTACGATACCAAGGACAGAATCCAGACCTTCGTTCCCGGCGTCCAGTCGACGGTTTATCCGGACTCGCCAACGGGGTTTGTCTTCCCGAAGGATCCGCATGTACCCCGCACGTTGGCTCCGACCCAATACAACCGATTTGCGCCGCGGCTGGGTATTGCCTATTCGCCAGGAGCAACGGAAGGAACGATTGCGAAACTCACGGGCGGCCCGGGGAAGACGAGCATTCGCGTCGGTTCTGGCATTTACTATACGGCGATCGAGGACATCACGCTGTTCAACGAGGTTGGCGATGCGCCCTTCGGATTGTTCTGGGTGAGTCCCTCGCCGGTTTACATGGAGGAGCCCTACAAACGACGTGTGGGACAGCCAGATCCCGTGGGCAATCGTTTCCCGTTCACGATTCCGCCTGCGGGCGCGACCGGGATCTGGTCCACGTATTTGCCCATTGCCTTTGCTCCCACCTATGCTCTCACCAACAAACTGCCGTATTCCATACAGTTCAACCTGGTCATTCAGCGCGAGCTTCCCAAAAACTTCTTGTTCTCCGCCGGGTATGTGGGATCGCGCGGACGCCACCTGCTTTCCACGGTGGAGTCTAATCCAGGCAATCCGGCCGCGTGTCTTGCAATCCCGGACTGCGCACCCTTCGGAGAGGACACGATTTACGACTTAGGCGGCGGGAACTTTGCGTTCGGGACTCGGCCATATTCCGTGACCTCGGGACGGGAACTGGATAAAGCCACAGGCATTGGCTCGCTCGATTTTCAGAATAACGCATGGGAGGCGACCGCTGCGAACTCCAACTACAATGCTTTGCAGATTCAGCTTCAGAAAGAAGTAGGAGCCTTTCGCGTTCTCGGCGCATACACCTGGTCAAAATCTATCGACAACTCTTCCGGGTTCTTTGACGCGATCAACCCGTTTAATCCCGAGTTGAGTCGGGCGCTCTCCACGTTCGACGTCACGAATAACTTTGTCGTGAGCTACAGCTACGACTTGCCGTTCGGGAAATCGGGCCACGGTGTTGCGGGCAAGTTGCTGGGTGGTTGGACCATCTCGGGCATCACACGGTTTACCACGGGCTTCCCAGTCACGCTTACGGAAAGCGATGATGCTTCTCTCTGTGGTTGCAGCGGTGCCGACCTGCCGAAATACGACGGCACGCCGATCCATTTTTTCAACCCACGAAACCCAGATCACCTTTTCTTTGATCCAACCCCCTTCTCAGCCAACGATCCAGGTACGATCGGCAACGTGAAGCGGCGCTTCTTTCACGGTCCAGGACTTAACAACTGGGATCTCGCATTCCACAAGGCCACCCGCATCACAGAGCGGGTCGCCCTCGAATTTCGCGGAGAACTCTTCAACGCGTTCAATCACGCTCAGTTCAAGAATCCCGATGGCGATGTCAACGGGAACATCGGATTGGTTACCGACGCCCAAGATCCTCGCATCGGGCAGTTGGCGTTGAAGCTGTCTTTCTAACCCACCAGGATGTAAAGCATGAGGGGCACGCTGCGCCAGCGTGCCCTCTATTTTTCTCTAATCAATCGCGTCGCAAGGATGACGATGATGGAGCGCCCGTGAATCTTATCTACAAAAGCCTTGTCTCTCCCGCCTTATTGTTGATTACCTTGTGCTCATCCTCGCGCCTCTCAGCGCAGATGAACGGAGAAGCAGCGCGCGACTGGCCCGTCCTCATCCGTGACACACTGCAACATACGGTGCTTCAGTTCTGGGTCGACCACGCGCTCGATAAGCAATCTGGTGGTCTGCTGGGGCAGTTGAATCGGGGTGGCGAGCCCACTGGATCTGGCGATAAGTCTGTTGTCTTGATATCGCGTGGTCTGTGGTCGTTTTCGGAGGCTTATCGTCGCTATCCGGATCCGGCGTACCAAAAGATGGCGGCCGCATGTCTCAAGTTCCTGCGCGAGAAGATGCGGGACAACGAACACGGCGGCTACTACTTCATGGTCACCCGGGAAGGCAAGGTGGTTGATTCGACCAAGCAACTGAATCCCATGTCGTACACGATGGAAGGATTGGCGGAATATGCTCTTGCCTTCCACGACAATGAGGCGGCCCGCGAAGCGCTCGAACTGTTCCGGGTAATCGACCAGCACGCCCACGATGACAAATACGGTGGCTATCGCATCGCGTTTACCGCGGACTGGCAGTTCATCGAAAACTATAAAGACGGGCCGAACGGCGCCGGATCGTTTGGGCGTAAGTCTTATGACTGGCACTTGGGCCTTTTGGAAGCACTCGCCACCCTGTATGGAGTTACGGGCGATCAACAGGTTCGAGCACGGCTGGAAGAATTACTGGATTTGTTCGCGCATAAGATCATCGATGCCGACATCGGCTACGGCCGGTACTACTTCCATGACGACTGGAGCGTGGCCGACCGCGAGGGCGATTCCAAGGAATCGGAATACGGTCTCGATCTGGAGGCCAGTTGGCTTATTACAGAAGCGGCCGAGCGCGTGGGACGGCAGCAGGACCCCGCCATTCGCCGCGCCAGCCTGGCACTCGTCGATCATGCCCTGCGTTATGGCTTTGACAAAGAGCATGGAGGCGTCTACCGCTATGGTCCCGCAACTGAGCCGGCGAAAAACAAAGACATGGAATGGTGGCAACAGTGCGAGGCTCTGGTTGGTCTGCTCAACGCTTACCAACTCACGGGAGACCCGAAGTACTGGCAAGCCTTCGATCTCGAGGCCCGCTTCTTCATGGAGCGCTTTGTTGACCATCAATTCGGTGAGGTCTATACCGCCATTTCTCATGACGGAAAAATTGACGATGAGAAAGTTGGCCCGTGGAAGGCGCCGTATCATGTCACCCGAGCATGCCTGGAGATTATCTCGAGATTGGGGGGCACTCTGTAGTCGGGATATCATGCGGTGATGCGGGCGCGCTCGACAATGCATTTTGTGTCAATCTCATTTACGCCAATTAACAACATCTTGCGGTACCCAGCACCTTGCCCGGGAGGATTCTTCGTGCGTTCGCGCCCAGCGCTCTGTTTCTTTCTGACTTTTCTTCTTTCCGTAGCCCTGCACGCCGGGGAGACCAAAGTTCTCACCAATCATCTGGGCTACGATCCCGCTGGACCGAAGCATGCTGTGATTCTGGGTAAGGAATCGGATGGCGTGTCCGAGTGTGCGCTCAAGAATTACGCAGGTGATCAAACAGTTCTGACGGTCTCCGCGCGGCCGGCCGGGGCGGTGAAGAAGTGGCGAAACTGGTATTTCTGGAACGTGGACTTCGATTCGTTCGCGACCGAGGGTGATTACTATCTCGAATGCAAAACCAGCAGCGGCTCGGTTCGATCATTTCCATTTCATATTCAGAAGATGACCCTCGAACGCAATACGCTGTCAAACGCGATCAACTACTTCAAGGCGGAGCGCAGTGCGGGGCGAATGGATGCGGCGGACCATCATCTACCGTTTGACGGCAAGGCGGGGACGCTCGATGCGCATGGCGGCTGGTGGGATGCGACCGGCGATTATGGCAAGCATCTATCGCATCTTTCGTTTTCAACTTACTTCAATCCGCAGCAGATTTCGCTCGTGGTGTACTCGCTGTTCAAGAGCTACGAGCTGATGAATGCACGGCCGGTTCCGGAGTTCAGCCGCTACAAGACGCGGGCGCTCGACGAGGCCATGTATGGGGCCGATTACCTGGTGCGCGTCAAGAATCCGCAGGGATCGTTCTACCGGTCGATCTCGAACGGCGGCGTGGACCAGAAGGCGGAAGGGCGGAAGGTGTCTGGCGAGATGAAGAAGTACGGCATCTTTCAGTCGAAGGACAAGGCGCCCACGGACATGGTGCAGGAGGCCAGCAACGATCGCGAGTATGAGGTGAGCTTTCGATCGGGTGGAGGGCTGGCGATTGCGGCGCTGGCGATGGCCAGCACGTATCCGTTTTCCGGCGAATTCAAAAATGCGGACTATCTCACGGCGGCGGAAGACGGATTTGCCTATCTGGAAAAGAACAACGCGCGCATGACCAACGATGGCAAGGACAACATCGTGGATGACTATTGCGCGCTGGCGGCAGCGACCGAGTTGTATCGCGCCACGAAGAAAGAAGAATACAAGGCTGCTTCTGATCGGCGTGCGAAGAGCCTTGTGGGACGACTGATATCCAGTGGCGAGTTTCATGATTACTGGCGGGCCGACGATCGTGATCGCCCGTTTTTTCATGCGTCGGATGCGGGTTTGCCTGTGGTGAGCCTGCTGTACTACGCGGAGATTGCCAACCCGAATACCAAGGGAGAAGTTTTGGAGGCGGTGAGGAGGTCGCTGAACGCGCAACTCGCGTGGAATGCAGAGGTGGCGAATCCGTTTGGCTACGCGCGGCAGCTGGTGCAGGACAGGGACGGGCATCGCAAGACGAGTTTCTTCTTTCCGCATAACAGCGACGCGGCGCCCTGGTGGCAGGGGGAGAATGCGCGTCTGGCTTCGCTCGCGACCGCGGCCCAGCTGGCCGCAAAACAGTTTCCGGACGATCCGGAATTTCAGAAGAAGCTGCGCGGGTTTGCGTTGGATCAGCTGAACTGGATTCTCGGGGAGAATCCGTACGATTCGTCGATGATGTATGGCGTGGGGCGGAACAATCCGCAGTATATGTTTTTCGATTCGTGGGAGTTCACGAACACGCCAGGCGGGATCTCGAACGGGATCACCAGCGGCTTTCGAGATGAAGACGATATTGATTACGACCTGAAGCATACGGAGACCGGGGCGGACAATGACTGGCGCTGGCAGGAGCAGTGGCTTCCGCATGCCGCGTGGTTCTTGATGGCGGTGGCTGGGGGAGGGAGATAGTACCTTAACTTTGTCATCCTGAGCGCAGCGAAGGACCTGCTTTTTTCGTGCGATGCAACAGACGCTGTACGTCTGGAGAGCTGGATAAAAGCGAACCTCAACGATTCGACAGTTTTGGGTCGCAAACAAAAAACAGTCCTTCGCTGCGCTCAGGATGACAAAGTTAAGAAAGGTGACTGCAGCCGAGGGGGGCAACTGAGCGAAGGCAACAGCCATCTTCGTCTCTGCGGTGTCAGGGTTGTGGTTTGTGCAGACTCTTGGCGCGATCGCTTACCCACTGCGGAAATTCAGGTGCGCCTTGTGTAGGCTTGCCCATGGTGATCGCCCAGTGATCGAGCCAGCCGGTGCCCTCCTCGCCGACGTAGGTGTCGGGGAGTCCGTAGGCCTGGTCACTTAGAGCGTCTTCGAGGGTGATGAAGCGGTAGCCGCGCTTGCGAAAGACGTCGAGGAGTTCGCCGATGTGATCGGCCTCGAGGTTGTTTCCGTGCAGAAGGATGATCTGCCTGGGCTCGTATCCCAGAATCTGCTTGGAAAGTTGCTCGTCGTAGGCGAAGACGGAGTCGCTGTAGGAAAGGTAGCTTTTCACCAGGTCGTCTTGCAGTTTGGTGTCGCCGCGTTTCTTGGCGTCGTCATAGACGGGCGCGTACATCCAGTCCCACGCGTCGAGCGTGATGGGGGCGATGCGGTAGCCGCGCTGAGTCAGGAATTCTTCGGCTTTGCGGCGAGTTGCGAGGTCGCGGCCGGTGTCGAGATAGGGATGCCGGAAATAGCGCAGCGTCATTTTGTGCTCGGCCAGCAGCATGCGGGTGACGCTCTCGCCCTGAATGACGTCGTCCTCCCAGGTCTGCAGGCTGACCCGATTCAGTGAGGCGTGGCTGTAGGTGTGGTTGCCTAACTCGAATCCGTAGTCGACCCACATGCGCAGCGCGGCGATGCGGGCATCGACTTCGCCGGTTTTATAGAGCTTTTTCTCGTTAACGAAGCCGACGGCCGGGACTTTCTGGTCGCGCAGCGTGGTCAGGAGCTTGGTGGTCATGCTGGTGATTTCGTCGGCGGTCATGAAGCCGGCGGCGCCAGCAGGGAGGTCGTCGATGGTGATGGCGACCTGGCGATCGACCTTCGCCTGTGGTTGTGCGGCTTGCGAAGTACCGAGAAGCCACAGGCTACAGAGAGCAAGAAGAAGGCGACTGAGTTTCATGCGAGGTCCTCGGAGTCGTACTGCGTTCGTCGGAATTTGGTCTTTTGCATGGGCAAAAAATCTTAAACCGCAGAGCACGCCGGGGGCGTCGATGAACACACACAAGCTAATTTACTTTGCTGCGCCCTTCAGTCTTCCGCGTAATACCGTGACTGAGGCCTTCGGCAGTGTGAATGTTGTTTTGGGATCGGCGTCGACGCGATGGCCCACGGCGGGGCCGTCGGGATCGGCGTGGCTGTTGATGCCGTCCGGTATCCATTGGTATTGTTCGCTGCCGATGGTGGTGACAGCAACGGGTCCTGCAAATCGTGAGATGGGCCCATTCGCGGCGGCGAATTCTACGCGCACGGTGTGGGCGGCATTCTCGTCGCGATTGACGAGCATGATCGACCAGTTTCCGTCCGGTCGATGCACCGTGTAAGAAGTGACCAGGTCGTTGCCCTCCGTGTCTTTCACGCTGATGGTGGACGGAAACATCTGGTGTACGCCGGAACGATGCTGGACCCACTCGATGTTGATCATCCGGGCTGCGAAGTAAGGCGACGTGTAGCCGGTGATGTTGTAGTCCTTGTCGGTGACGAAGTTCGACCAACTGGCGGGGCCGAGGCAGGTGTCCTGCACAGGCTGGGGCTGGATGGGCGAGTGATAGAACGCGGCGCCACCGCCTTCGAAGAACGATCCGATATTGTCGGCTAACCAGAGAGTCGCGAAGATCGTGCTCATCGGGCCGGTGAGTGAGGCGGCGAGATGGCTTTCAGTGACCATCAGCGGGACGTTCGGAGGAACCCCATCGTCGCGCCAGACCTTAAGGATGCCCTTCATCAGCTTGGGCTCGGCGTACAAGTTCTTCCAGGCGATCTTGCAGGGATGCTCGAAGGGATAGTGCTCGAAGGAAACGAACGCTAGGTCGGCGAGATGGCCGTGGGATTTCAGGTAGGCGACGAAGCGGCCCATCCACGAAGTGCGGCCCTGCGCGTCGGGCCAGACGTGAATGTCTTCGTTCACGCCTTCGAAGACTGGTCCGCCGAGCTTTAATGACGGATCGACTTTGTGCAGCGCGTCGGCCCACTGGATGTAGAGAGCCCCGTAGTCCTCCGGCATGGCGTGTTTGCCGTCGGGCTCTTCGCCCATCTCGATGTATCCGATGGGATAACCGCGCTTCTTGATGTAAGTAATCTGCGCAACCGAATCTTCCGGCGTGCCGTACAGCATGGTGACCGGAATCATGGCCGGCAAGTTGTTGGTGATGCCGCTCGTATACAGGAGGTCGAAGCCCGTGTGCTGGTAGTTGCCGGTGTCGTTGACATCGGATGCGGAATGCCACGGGTCGATTGAGGACGAGCCGAACACAGGTGCAGCATCGCCAGTGGTGCCTGCGGCGGCGTCCGTGAATGTTCCGCTGGAGTCGACAGTGCCGGCGTGGAGTTCCTGCATCGCGTAGCCGGCGCAATTGCGGATGTCGTCGGAGCCGTGTGAATCGCAGGTATTCGATGACTCAGTCATGAGCACGCGTACGAACCGTGTAGTGACGGGCTGCGCGTCGACCGTAAGCGTTACAGAGCCACCAGTGCCATTCTTCACTTGTCCGGACGGGAATACCTTCCACTCGCCTTCGGGACCGTGATCGAAATCGAGCGCGTCTTTGCCCACCCAGTATTCCACTTGATACACCTTGGCGTAGGGATTTTCCCAGACGATCTGCACCGCATTCACAGGCTTCGATGAGCGCAGGTCTTCGATCACCCATTGCGGGTGGAGAGCGTCGTTCTCTTTCGTAAATCTGCTGGTGAGGTAGGGATTGCTCTTCCAGTAGATCAAATTCGGTCCCTGCACGGGGCGGTCGCCGCTGGTCGAGAATCCGCGATGGGGCAGGGCGTAGGCGAGAATGTAACGGGTTGGTTCCTTGAGTTGGGGGCTGCCAGTGAAGTAGCCGCTTTTGTGGGCCGGGTCGCTCCACGAGCCGTTTTCGGTCCAGTGCCACGCCGCCATACGGAGTTCCGTATTGTTGCGGTAGGTGATCGGTCCCCATCCGGCGGAGAGCGACTCCTGCAGGATGTGCGGCGTGTACACTTTGTCGATGCCGGAGTGCGAAAGCACGTCGATCGAGCTGCCCAGAGCCTGGTCAGGATCAAACGTGTTCAGAACGTGGCGGGGATTGGTGTCGACGCGAACGGTGGCGACGTCCTGATCGGCGCCGGTGGGGTGGGTTTGGGCAAAGGCAGGCTGACCGAAGAGCAGGCAGCCCAGGAGTACGAGGGAGACGGCAGTTTTGTCCACGGTCCCGCTGGTCCTCTCACTGTATTTACAATTTGATGATAAAACGATTCAATACTGGAAACGGCGTTAAGTCAAATCGGAGTTAGCCGCATGCTGCGTCGGACTTTTCTGCTGGTCATGGTTGCCGTCTTGTTGGTTCCGCCCGCCTTTGCGGATGAAGGTGGCGGGCCGCCTACGCTTGCGATTGGGGCTGCCGCTCCAGAGTTCTGCCTCCCGGGAATCGATGGCCAGTCCCACTGTCTGAAGGACTACGCTGCTAGCAAGGTATTGGTGCTGGCTTTCACATGCAATCATTGTCCGACCGCACAACTCTACGAGACCCGCATCAAGCAACTGGCGGCCGACTACAAAGGTAAAGGTGTAATGCTGGTTGCGATTGAGCCGAACAATCCGAACGCCGTGCGGCTCGACGAGATGGGCTACACCGATGTGGGCGATTCGTTCGAGGATATGAAGGCGCGGGCCGCTTACCGTCACTTTGATTTTGCTTACCTGTATGACGGCGAAACGCAGAAAGTCTCAAAAGCGTACGGGCCGACGGCCACGCCGCATCTCTTCATTTTTGATGCGGAACGCAAACTGCGCTACGAGGGGCGAGTCGATAACAATCCGCGCGAGCCGCTGGTGACGAAGAACGACGCGCGGAATGCAATTGATGCCATCCTGGCTGGCAACACCGTGCCGGCCGCGAAGACGCCCTCGGTCGGCTGCTCCACCAAGTGGCTCTATAAAGAAGAGGGCCGCAAGGAAGAGATGACGGAGATCGAGGCCCAGCCAGTGACGGTTAAACCGGCCAGTGCCGACGATCTGAAGGCTCTGCGCAAGAACTCGACGGGAAAGCTGGTGCTCGTCAACTTCTGGGCCACGTGGTGCGGACCATGCACTAAGGAAATGCACGAACTTGAAACCATGTACCGCATGTACGGGCATCGCGCTTTCGATCTGGTCACGGTGAGCATCAACTATCCGGATGAACAGGCGGGCGTGCTCGCGGCTCTGCAGAAGCAGCATGCGACCAGCCATAACCTGCTGCTGGGGTCGACAGAGATTTATGATCTGATGGCGGCATTTGATCCGGAGTGGAATGCGGCGGTTCCGTACACCATGCTGATTCGTCCGGACGGGTCAGTCGTGTACAGGCACCAGGGCGAGGTTGTTCCGCTCGAGTTGCGGCGCCTGATCGTTGCGAATCTCGCGGATGATGACTACATTGGGCATCAGGCCTATTGGAAGACGGGCAATTAGTATCGTCATACGAGGTAACCGGAGGTGGTCATGAACACGACTCGCCGCAGTTTCCTACAAGCGCTTTCGATCGCCGCCGCTTCGACCGCCTTTGCGCAGGAGGCTTCGCCGAAGCCGCTGCCGATCGCGTTTTCAACGCTCGGCTGCCCCGCCTGGGATTTTGGGAAGATTCTCGATTTCGCCGCGCAGAATGGATTCGCTGCCATCGAGCTGCGTGGGCTTGAAGGCAATTTTGATTTGCCGGCGCATGCGGTGTTCGCCGCCGATCGCATTGCAGACACGAAGCAGCAGATCGCGGCCCACAAACTGCGCATCGCTTGCGTCAGCAGCTCGACCGAAGTGGGCGAACCGGACGTGGAGAAGCGGGCCAAGGGCATAGCGGATGCGCGGCGCTTTATCGACCTGGCATCGTCGCTTAATGCGCCCTACATACGAGTCTTTGGAAAAAGCTCGGATTCGGCGAAGCCAGTTTCTCCGGATGCCGAACTCAAGAAGCGCGTGTCGTCCGGACTGCGGGAGTTGGGGGATTACGCCGGGACGAAAAACGTTACTGTATTGATCGAGTCGCACGACGACTTCACATCGGTCGCCGTACTGCAGGAAGTGCTGGGGCGGGCCGATTCTCCGCACGTGGGGCTTCTGTGGGACGCGTTTCACACCTATGCCACTTCCAACGAAGCGCCGGAGGTTACGCTCAAGGCGCTGCGTCCATGGATTCATCACACTCATCTAAAGGACGCTGTGGGCAGCGGGCCAGACCGCAAATACGTTCTTACCGGGCGAGGTACGATTCCAGTAAAGAAACAGATTGAGCTGCTACGCGCGTCGGGCTACGAGGGCTTTTACTGCTTTGAGTGGGAAAAGGCCTGGCATCCCGAGCTGGAAGATCCGGCGATCGCAATTGCGGACTACTCGCGGGTAGTGCGTGGATATTTCGAAGAAGGGAAGTCGTAGCAACGTGGCAAGAACGAACCAGGTGCAGGAGCTCGCCAGGAAAGTCCATTCATGAATGTGCGGCCAGACCTTCCCATCATTTTTTCTCCCTCCGAGCCACAACGAGGTCTTACCCGGCGCGAAGTTCTGCAACGAGTTTTTGCCGGGATTGGTGCGACATTGGCTGTGCCACTAGCCGCGGGGGCGCATCCCGTGACGCGGCACCTGTCAAGGCTTGCGTCGCTGCCAAGGACAGTCGCGGACGACGGCGCAACCTGGGTTCCGGAATTTCTCGACGCGAAGCAAAACGATGGTTTGATCGCGATTTCCGAGCGCATGTTGCCGGGCTCGGGCGCGGTCCATGTGAATCGCGTGATCGATCTTCTTATGACAGTGGAAACCGACGAAAACCGCAAGTTGTTCACGGCTGCACTGACTGCAGTGGATGGGGAAGCGGTGAGGCGGTTCCATTCCGAAACTGCGAAGCTATCAGCTGATCAGATCGACGCAATCCTTTCCTTCTGCGCCGAACAGGAGCCGCCGCACTCCGAACACGATGACGACGCTCCGGGATGGAAACTGAACCAGCGAACTCCACTCACGGGCGCGCCCAATCTCCGCGACCACTTCGAAAATCTCAAGGGCTGGATCGTCGCCACGTACTACTCGTCGGAAGCCGGGCTCCGTGAATTGGGATGGAACGACGAGTTCTATTACGAAAGCCCGGAGGAATGTGCGCATCCGGAAGGTCACCAGTAATTCCGCGAAACGCACCGTAAGATTCTCGGCCACAGGACCGGATTTGGAAATGAGCGATACCAGCAAGCAATCCTTTGACGTCATCGTGGTAGGCTCGGGCGCTTCGGGCGGCTGGGCTTGCAAACGGCTTGCCGAGGCGGGCCTGAAAGTGGCGCTGCTCGAGGCGGGCCGTCCGCAGTCGAACAGCAACTTCACCGAGCATAAGCCGCTGTTCGATCTGAAGTATCGCGACCTGGCGTCATCGATCGTCAAGAAGACACGGCCGATCCAGACAGGCTTCGACATCTGCACCGAATACAACTACGAGTGGTTTTGCAACGATCTGGACGAGCCCTACAGCACGCCTCACGACAAGCCCTTCCACTGGCTCGGTCGCTTGCGCATGACCGGCGGGCGCACCAACGTTTGGGGACGCGTGTCGCTACGCTTCAGCGACTTCGATTTCCAGGCGGCCAGCCACGATGGCCACGGTGAAAACTGGCCCATCAGCTACAAGGACATTGAGCCTTACTACGACCTGGTCGAGGAGTACGTCGGGATCTGCGGTCAGGCCGAGGGGCTGAGCCATCTCCCCGACAGCAAGTTCCAGCCGCCGATGCCGCTGACCTGCCAGGAGACTCAGCTACGGAATCGGGCCAAGCAGAAACTCGGATGGACCGTGACTCCGGCGCGCTCGGCCAACCTTACGCGGCCGCTGAAGGGACGCGCCGCCTGCCATTACTGCGGACCGTGCGAGCGTGGCTGCCAGTCGAGGTCGTACTTTAACTCGGCTTTCACCACGGTTGCGGACGCTGTGAAGTCGGGAAACTGCACGCTGATTTCGAACGCGATGGCCTATAAGGTCCTGATGGATCAGGAGCGCAACCGGGCCCGGGGCGTTCTCTATGTCGATCGCAATACGAAGGAGCAGCACGAAGTCAACGCCCGTGCGGTAGTTCTCTGTGCACAAGCGCAGGAGTCGGTGCGCATTCTGCTGAATTCCGCGTCGACGCAGCATCCGGGCGGCCTGGGAAATTCAAGTGGCGTACTTGGCCACTACTTTACGGCGCATATCCGCAGCGCGGGTGGCAGCGGCGATATGCCGTCGTTCGACGCCAAGCCCACGCTCGGCGGACCACGTCGTCCGGTGGGATTTTACGTACCGCGTTTTCGAAACCTAAAGGATGGCCCGCAATCGAAGGACTTTGTACGCGGCTACGGCTTCGAAGGCGATACACAAATCGACTTTAATTGGCTGGCGCCTGGATTTGGCGAGGCTTACAAGAAGGCGTTGCGTGAGCCGCAAACGCAGGTTAGCGTGACCGGATTCGGGGAAGTGCTTCCCCGGTGGGACAACTTCGTCGAGATTGACAAGAATAAGGTCGATCGCTTCGGCATCCCGGTGCTGCGAATTCAGATGTCGAACGGGCCGAACGAAACCGCCATGATCAATGACATCGCGAACAGCGCGGGCGAACTGCTGGAGGCGGGCGGGGCGAAGAACGTTCACACATACGCCGATCCTCCGCGCGGCCGCTGGGCGGTGCATGAAGCTGGCATCGCGCGCATGGGTAACGATCCGAAAAAATCGGTGCTTACGCAATTCCAGCAGACCCACGACGTGAAGAATCTGTTCGTAATGGACGCCGCGGGGTTCCCTTCCAATCCCTGTCAGAATCCAACGCTCACTATCATGGCTCTGTGCGTGCGATCGTGTGACTATCTGATGGACGAAATGAAGAAAGGGAACGTCTAGTCTGGGCGCAAGCGAAAAAACAGATCTCAGCATTCTCTCTACGTTGGGCTGACAATCTCACGGCGACTCGCCTACAATTGCCTCCCCAAGACACGGACATGTGGGAGGGCGGCGGGCACACAATGTCTGCAGGCACAAGCGCGGATCCCGAAGCTCTAGGGCGAGTCGGCAAGGCTGCCGGATCGTGCGCCATGATCATTTTCGGCGCGTCGGGCGACCTCACCATGCGCAAGCTCATCCCCTCGTTGTTCAACCTCGCGAAAGCGGGTCTTCTGCCGAAAAGTTTCGTCGTGGTGGGCGCGGCGCACGATGAAATGACCGAAGATCAATTTCGCGCGCAAGTCACCCAGTTCCTGAGCGCTTCCGACCGCCAAGGTGAGATTTGGGAGTGGTTCTCGCAACGGCTGCGCTACCATCGCGGATCGTTCGACGATCCGGCGATGTTTACGGCGCTCTCCGCAGAACTCAAGAAAGCGGATGCGGATTTCGGCACGGCCGGCAACTACCTTTTTTATCTCGCGACAGCGCCAAAGTTCTTTGCGCCGATTGTTGAACATCTCGGAGCCGCCAGACTCTCGGACGAAGACCAGGGGCACTGGCGCCGCGTGGTGATCGAGAAGCCGTTCGGCACGGACCTGGAGTCAGCGAAATCCCTTAATCGGCGGATCAAAGAGATTCTCAAAGAAACCCAGATCTATCGCATTGATCACTATCTCGGCAAAGAGACGGTGCAGAACATCATGGTGTTCCGGTTCGACAACGCGATTTTCGAGCCGATCTGGAATCGACGTTATATCGACCATGTACAGATCACGAACGCAGAGACTGTCGGGGTCGAGCAGCGCGGCGGATACTTTGACAATGCGGGGACGTTGCGCGACATGGTGCCGAACCACGTCATGCAGTTACTGAGCCTGATCTCGATGGAGGCGCCGATCTCGTTCCAGGCTGACGCCGTACGCAACGAACAGGCCAAGGTTCTGCATGCTATTCAAGCACTCGACTCTGAAGATGTGTTGCAACGGACGGTGCGTGGCCAGTACGGCGAAGGTACGATCAAGGACCAGCGGGTGCCGGGTTATCGCACGGAACCGGGGGTGTCTCCAGAATCGCGGACGGAAACGTTTGCCGCCATGAAGCTCAGTATCGATAACTGGCGCTGGGCGGGCGTGCCGTTCTATCTGCGGACGGGCAAGCGGCTGGCTGAACGGCACACGGAAATCACCATTCACTTCAAGACGACGCCCTTCGAGATTTTTCAGCACGCACCGGTGCACAAGCTGCATTCGAATCAACTGGTCATCCAGATTCAGCCGGCCGAAGCGATTTCCTTGAGCTTCGGCGCGAAGATTCCCGGCCCGATCCTGCAGGTTGGCTCGGTCGATATGAGTTTTGAATACACGAAGTACTTCAAAGCCGAGGCCTACACGGGCTACGAGGTCCTGATCTACGACTGCATGATCGGCGACGCTACATTGTTTCAACGGGCCGACATGGTCGAGGCGGGGTGGCGCGTGGTCGATCCCGTGCTGGATGTGTGGAAGGTCCTGCCGCCCCGCAAGTTTCCGAACTACCCGGCAGGTACGTGGGGTCCGAAAGAAGCGGACGACTTGCTGCTGCGCGATGAACGCGAATGGAGGAGGATCGGAGCATGATTCTCGCGGGAGAGATTGGTGCGACGAAAACGCGGCTGGCGGCCTTTGAGAGCGAAGGCAACAAGCTCACGACTGTGGTCGAAAAGGTGTACCTGAGCCAGCAGGAGAGCAGCCTGCCGAACGTCATCACGAATTTCGTGAAGACCGAAGGGATCCCAGTACACAGCGCTTGCTTCGGGGTGGCAGGCCCCGTGCGCGGAAAGACCTCCAAGATTTCCAACCTTGCATGGGTCATCAACGCCGACGAACTCGCTCGTCTGCTGAAGCTCAAGTCGGTTGGATTGATCAACGATCTGGAAGCGTACGCGTACGGAATCGACGGACTGGAATCGAAAGATTTCGTTACGCTGAGTGAAGGGGCGGAGGACGCGACCGGAAACCGCGCGGTGATTTCCGCCAGAACCGGACTCGGTGTCGCGGGATTGTACTGGGACGGGTTCCGACATCATCCGTTCGCGTGCGAAGGCGGGCATAGCAGTTTTGCGCCCGGGAATGCGCTGGAGATTGAACTGCTACAGTACCTCCACGCGAAGCATGGCCGGGTAAGTTGTGAACGGGTGCTCTCGGGTCCAGGAATCAGGAGCATTTATGAATTTCTGCGGGATACATCGAAGGAACAGGAGCCGGGTTGGTTGAAGGAGCAGATCGCGAGCGCGCCCGATGTCCCGGCGTTCATCTCGAAACTGGCGATCGAGAGGAAAGCCGCCATCTGCGAGAAGACGTTATCGATCTTTGTGGGCGTTTACGGCTCGCAGACGGGCGATTGCGCGCTGACGTTCATGTCTACCGGGGGAATCTTCGTCGGAGGAAGCATCGCAGCCAAGATCCTGCCGCTGATGCAGGCTCCGAACTTCATGCAGTCGTTTCTGGCCAAGGGACGCATGGAGAGTCTGTTGAAGGATGTGCCAGTGAAGATCGTGCTCAACGACAATTCTGGAATGCTGGGGGCGGCGCGATACACGCTGATCCAGAGAGCATTCGGAAGCTGAGCGTGGCAAGAGCCACGGCATCGGCATGGTGGGGAGGCGATCGCTCATAAAGGCGTGGGGCTCGCACTGGTTGTCGGCGAGCCCCGCGATGAGAATACACAAACATCCACTGCTAGGCAGCGGCCTTCGACGCGATCGTCCAACTGTCCAGGTGCCGCTTCAACCGTTGGTAACATTCACAAGCAGCAGCCTGCAGTTTTATTTCGTCGAGGATAGTGATGCTCCCGCGCGCGCACGAGATCATGCCCGCCCTTTGCAGGGAACCGGCGGCCACGGTGACGCTCGATCTCCGCGTGCCCAGCATCTGGCCAAGAATGTCTTGGGTGAGGGGCAGTTCCTTCGAGTCAAGCAGATCGTGACTCATCAACAACCAGCGTGCGAGCCGCTGCTCCACTTCGTGCAGAGCGTTGCAGGCCGCGAGCTGCATGGCTTGTACCATTAAGCCTTGACCGAAACGATGGAGGTTCAGCTCCAGTTGCGGACAGCTCGGCAGCAGTTCCCGCAGGGTAACTGCATCGATCCGGTAAGCGGAGCATTCCGTCTGGGCCATGATTCTGTTCGGGCCGGTGCCCAGGCCGTCAACCAGAGGCAGGCCGACAAATCCCCCGGCTCCCACTAACCCGACTTCCACGCCCTTTCCGTCGGATTGAACGCTGACGATCGACATCAGGCCGCGCTCTACGAAGTAGGCAAATTGGATGGTTTCGCCGGTCTCGTGCACGATTTGGTGAGATCGCAGCCGGACCGGTTCGAGATGGGGACGCAGCCCGGTGAGTTCGCTCAGAGGCAGCCCCGAAAGCAGGTCGCTCTTGAACGACTTGATTCCACTATCTCCATTCCAGGGCTGGGTGATATTCGCAACATCACTAAAAGAAGCATTCATATCCGGAAGACTCCTGGCTTACGCTGCGGAATTTTGTTAACAGACAGTTTGGAGCTCTTGGGGGTTGCGGATCTGGGTAACGAATGTTCTTAAAACGCCGGGACGGGTGGACACAGCACAAACCTTGTTTGTGCAGCAGTGAATGCTGATGATCGAGTTGTGAAATGCACCTCATAGCTCGCCATTGCTGGGATTGTCGATCTCAAGTACCGCGGGCGGTTGTCTCTGGGCAGCAATCGAAAGCGAATTGTCCACACCCTTATTAAAAAAGCTAACAGCAGCGGGAAGTGGGCAGATGCGCCAAATAGCGCCACGCCGGAAATGTGACACCCATCCCTTTGAAATGATAACAGCAAGGTGGCGGATGTTGGTATGCATCCAGGACTCTGGCCGATGCGACCAAAGTGCCCCCGATACTCACGAAATCACGTCGCGGCTCGTCCAATACTGACGACGCAGTGTGGTCGAATCTGGCACCACGAAATCAGTATAATGCGCAATAATGCGCAGGCATCTTGTGAACATTGCGACGGAGTTTTGCGACCCGAGACCTGGTGCATCCCACTGAACGCATTTTGTCCGATATGCTCACAATCTGGTTGCGGGTGCACGCAGGCTTAGTGTCCCCGACGTCGTCCACCTGCCTGCGCTGGGTATGTGTTGGGGATTCAGGCATCGGGGATGATCTAGCGTTAGTCCCCAGCGGTGTCCATGCCGCGAGTTAAGAATCGAATGTGCCGGCGAACGGTTGCACCGCTTCGGCGACGGGGGGGAGCGATTCTCTTGTTGCCCGGCATTCTTTTGATTCTCATGGTGTGCTCCGCCGCAGGCCAAACCTTCTCGGTGCATGGCGTGGTACGTGATCGCACTGGAGCCGTACTTCCGGATGCCGAGGTCTTTCTAAAACAAACTTCAGGTAAGAGTGCCACTCGCACAGATAAGGAAGGCCGCTTCCGTTTCTCAGAAGTATCACGCAATGGTGCGATGCTATCCGTTCATGTTCCCGGGTTTCTCCCTGTCCAAAGAGCGATCGTTCCTGACGCGGAGGGGAGCGTTTCCCTGGATTTATCACTTCAACCGTCTGGCTCTTCTGAACAGGTGATTGTCACGGCGTCGCACAGCTCTCGATTGCCTGAAACGGCCGGCAGTTCGGTGGTTGTCTCCGCGAGCGCTCTCGTCAACTCACCATCGCTGCGGGTCGACGACCTGCTCCGACAGGTCCCCGGCTTTTCACTCTTGCGGCGCTCCAGTAGCCGCACGGCAAATCCAACGACCCAAGGGGTCTCCATGCGGGGAATGGGTGGAAGCGGGGCGAGTCGCGCGCTGGTGCTCGCGGATGCGGTCCCACTAGGTGACCCCTTCGGAGGCTGGGTGTATTGGAATCGTGTCCCCAAGGCCGCGATCGAGTCTGTGGAAGTTGTGCGGGGCGGAGGGTCGAATCTCTATGGGAGCTCGGCCCTCGGCGGAGTCATTCAGCTCACCACGCGCGATCCGGCAACCCCTGCTATCACGCTCGAGGCATCTTATGGCAACGAGCAAACTGCTGACCTCTCTTTCTGGGCTGGAAGCAAGTGGCGCGAGTGGGATTATTCAATTGCGAATGAGATGTTTCACACTGACGGATTCGTGCTGGTTCCCCGCGAGGATCGAGGAAGTGTCGATACGGCCGCAAATTCTGAAGACCTGACGCTGTACGCCACCGTTGGGCACACGTTCGGCGCGCGCGGCCGGATTTTCGGACGAGGGAATTTCTTTACCGAATCCCGGAACAACGGGACACGCGAGCAGGTCAACGACACTCGTATAGGCGAAGGCACTCTTGGCATAGACCGCCAACTCGGCGCCACCGACAACTTGATGCTTCGCGTTTATGGAAACGCAGGATCGTACCACCAGACGTTTTCCTCGATCGCGCCAGACCGGAACAGTGAGGCGGTCGTTGATCGTCAACACGTGCCGGATCAGATCGTAGGGGGCACAGTTCAGTGGGTTCATAGTCTAGGTGAGAATCACACTCTGATCACCGGATTGGATCTGAGCAACGTGCTGGGAACGAGCGATGAACTGCTGTTTTCGGGTCCGAACCTTGGGCGCAATAGCGGTGGACGACAATTGCGGATCGGTTGGTTTGGGGAAGACATCTTCCATACGGGTAAATGGAATATTGTCCTGGGAGCCCGCATCGACAGCTGGAAAAATACTCACGGCCACGTGCTCACTATCCCGAGTGTTGGCCAGCCCACTCTTATGAGCTACCCAGACCGCTCAGACGTCGCGCTCAGCCCCCGGCTTTCTGTACTGCGAAGGGTTAGCGATCATATATCCCTCACAGGGTCCGTCTATCGCGCGTTCCGCGCTCCTACACTCAACGAACTCTACAGGACGTTCCGGGTAGGCAATGTGTCCACGCTGAACAACGCTTCGTTGACCGCCGAACACCTGACAGGTGCGGAGGCTGGTGTGCGGCTACCGGGCTGGAATGAAAGGCTCAGCCTGCGAGGCACGTATTTCTGGAGTGACATCGTCGATCCCATTACCAACGTCACGCTGTCGAGCACGCCTACGCTGATCACTCGCCAGCGAGAGAATCTCGGCAAGACGCGGTCTCGTGGAATCGAGATCGACGGCACGTTTCAGCTGGAGCCTGACCTGCAAACGTACGCCGGCTACACATTCACGCATGCGAGCGTGCTTGAGTATCCCGGCAATCCCGGAGGAGTCAATTTGGTCGGGCTCGATGTGCCCCAGGTTCCACGGAACCTCTTCACGTGGGGACTCTTCTACTCTCACTCTCCCCACTTTTTCCTGAGCGTTTCAGGGCGTTTCGTTGGCGAACAGTTTGATGATGACCAAAACCAGTTTCCGCTCCGGCGTTTCTACACGATGGACGTGGAAGTGGGCCGCACGGTCAAGCGCCATCTGGAAGTCTTCGTTGCTGCCGAGAATGTGCTGGGACAGCGTTACGAGACCGCTCGTACGCCGACCGTCAATCTAGGACCACCGGCGCTGGTTCGAGTCGGGCTACATTTGAACTACCCAGGTCGATGGCAAAGATCCGCAACCATGCGATAGATGTTGGGACCAGTGGGTCATCGCTGAATGGGTGGGGAAGAGTCAGCGCCGTATCAACTCGGCCGTCAGGTTGCGGATGCAGATCTGCAGGTAGGCGTGGCAAGCGCGAGTCGTCTCGAGATCGCCGCTGTAGGGGTCCGCGATTTCTCGATAACGCTGTGCTCCATCACCATACGCACTCAATAGGTGAATCTTCTCGCGATGCTCGGGATAGCGGGTCAGTAGCTCTGCCTTGTTCTGGAAATCCATTGCAAATATCGCATCGGCTTGTTCGACGAGTCTCGCGGTGAGGGGTTGAGCCCGATGTTCCGCGAGAGAAGCCCCCATTTCTTCGGATACGGCGAGCGCTCTTGAATCCGGTAGATTCCCGGCTACGGCGTGCGTCCCCGCAGAGCAGGCGCACACGTCCGGATTCGCTTCCCGTATCGACTTGCGGAAAAGAGCCTCGGCCATGGGGCTGCGCATGATGTTCCCGAAACAGACGAACAGGAACGACTTGGCGTTAGGACGGATTTGGGATTTGTTATGAGCATACAGTCCCAAGGAATCGAGAAGGCGGAGCCTTGCGTAAATCGGCCCGGCTTTTGCCCCGAGACGCAGAATGACGGCGCGTTCACGCAACAAGGCAGAAGGGGTGATCTCGCGCAGCGCCGTCCTCAGTCTGCGTTCGGTCGATCGGTTCTTCGTCGACTGCATGGCGGCAGGATATTCGCTCAGGCGCCTGTTCGTCCAAGATTCAGCGCAGGGCGGGGGCGCTAGGGCTGTGCGACCTGCCCTAGTCTCCCCGGCTGTTCCGAACCCGGATCGGCGACCAGGAGATACCCCGAATTCACGTTGATCAAATACCCGATCATTGTTTGGGTTACGCCCGGAACGGATGCGGAGATGCGACCGTTGGCCGTGACGTTGTAGTTGCCGGACAATCCGCCCTTTCGGGTGGTCACGCCACCGCGGTTTACCAGATAGTCCTGGAATGTCGCAGTGCCTTGGCCATCGAAAGCGATGACTCCCAGTTTGGATACAAGCGGGGGTGTTTGCGTATCGTACCCTGAGAGGTAAAAGCCGAACTGTCCTCTCAGCGATGCCCCGGCGAAAGCGGCGCCTTGCTGCTGGTCGAAGCGTCCGTCCTCGACGCGATCAGGCGAGTTCACGAGAAAGAATCCCCGCTGGGAGTTGACGAGCCATCCAACCTCCTCGATCGGCGCGAAACCTTGCGGTGCAAGAACGAGGTTCATGTGGCCTCGACCATCGATGCTATAGATGCCCGTTACCTGGTCATTGGAGACCGGAGTTCCATCCTGCATCGAGTCATGACTGCCAGCCGTGATGTGGCCATTTCCGTCGGTGGTGAAGGTACCGATGCTGTTCGCGCCCCCGACACTCGATGGGGTGTCGCCACCGCTTCGATAGACGAATGCATTTTGCAAGCTTGAATTGTCGAAGGTGCTGATGGTTCGCAACTCGGCGCGGCCTTCGCCCAGAGAATTTGCGTCAATCTGCAGCAGGTTTACCGTGTTGGCATCTACCACGTAGTAGCGAAAGTTCGACTGGATGCCAGTGTCTTCCACGAAGGTGATTGTCCCCCTGCCATTGGCATCCGCCGGGGACATGGCTCCGGAGATCGAGGGCGTGAGAAGAATACCCTGTCGCAAAACGTCTTCGTTGCCAAAGAACGTAGCGTCGGCGTTAAGCGTGAAGCTGCCGACTTTCGCCACTGATCCCGCCAGCGCGGCGTTATGCGTGCGGAACGCGAAGGAACCGCTGGGTGGCACGGCAATGGTAGGCAGCGATTGCTTACGGGCCGAGCCTCCGCCAGTCCCGAACTGATCGAACTCCACCAAGTACACCTGAGATTCCGACGCCAGCGTCACGACCCATTGAATCGTTTTTCCGCCAACAGTCAGCGTAATGGTGCCGGTCCCATCGGCTTCGATGGAATAGGAACCGGTGAGAGATTCACTGACCAGGTTACCCTGGACCAGATCGTCCAGTCCTGCACTGATGTGACCGGCGCCGTCGGCGAGGAAGACTCCAGCCTCCTGAAAAAGGCCGTTGCCGGAGACCTGCCCGAAGCGGGTGCCGGACATCACGTACGTGTAACGGCCGTTCAAGCTGGCGTTAGAAAAGTTTCCCTTTGGATCAATGCCATTCGAGTTGCTACAACTTACGGAAAATCCTAAACAGCAGAGTACTGCAAGATATTTGACAAATCCGGATGCATCTCCTGTATCTCGCTGTCTCGTAGCACCGGACACGAGCTTCGCAAAAATCACGAGAATACTCCCTTTGACGGTTGTCGGGTACCACGCAACCGCGATGGTATGGCGGTGCACTTCGCTTCCCACACAGGCAAGCGACCGGCTGTAGAGCCGGTCGCGCCTGACAGCAAAAAGTGGGTGGGGGAGATGGGCCGATCACAATTCGCGACTTATGAAGCCGCATGTCTCGCAGACGCTCTGCGTCTTGCCAGTGCTCCCAAGCCAACCAAGCCACTGCCTACCAACCCGAGCGTTCCAGGTTCCGGAACGGGAGCTGCGAACGTGGTTGTGCCGCCAGCGTCTGTCCAAGTAAGAGGCCCAGTGCCGGCGCCGCCAACTTTTCCAGTTGTCGTCAACTGCACCGTTGCAGTGGTCGGGATGTTGAAGGTATGGCCGTTGATGGTGAGTTGGCCACCCATCACGGTTCCGTTAAAGAACCAGGTCCCGCTACCCGTCGTCCCATTGCAGCTAGCACCTGCGGTAGGAGTGCAAGTCCAGGTTGCCCCGGTCACAAACGACCCGGTAAACGTAAATCCGCTGCCAGTTACGGCAATGCTCCCGCCGGCGTCAAAGGTCGCACTCGGGCTGAAGAGGAACCCAGTCAGCTTGTTCCCGCTGGTGAAGCCGACGCCTCCGAGACAGCCCGTTGTGTGGCAGGCCGAGAAGCTGAGGGACTGGTCAGGAATACCGAAACCGGACAATCCGCTGATGCTGGTCAACTGCGAGTTCTGGAGTGTCAGAATCGTTCTACCGCTATTGGAAACCAGGGAGCCGTCGCTATTACCAAAAACAACGTCATCAGCAAACGCTGTGATGCACGTACACAACGCGAAGACAGCGAGAAGGGCAAAGCGGCACACTTTCATCACTCCTCCAAATTGCACTGCATTTCTTCGCGGCCCCAGGTTTCTACAACAACCACTAACAGACTTCAGGTGCTTTCCCAGCGGTCAGTCCTGAAGCCAACTCGCGATAGCATCAAAACGATACCCAACACCACGAACTGTTTTGAGAAACGTAGGCCGCGTCCGGTCGGGCTCAATCTTTCTTCGCACTCGACGGATGCAGGCGTCCACGCTCCTGGGAGTGACGAACTGCATTTCGCCCCAAACCGCGTCGAGCAGCACGTCGCGACTAAACACACGTCCCGGATGCAAGGCCAAGTAATCGACGAGTCGGAACTCGAGGCTGGTGGTAGTGACTTCATTCCCGCGCACCGAGAGTTTCATGGCACCCCGATCGATCAGGATGTCGGTGTGAACCGATTGTGGAGCCTGCATGCGTGGCGCACGGCGTAGCACAGATTGCACTCGCGCCACCAGTTCGCGCGGAGTGAAAGGTTCCCCGATGCAATCGTCCGCGCCAGTTTCCAGTGCGCGGAAACGATCTTCTTCGCAACCGCCGGTAAGCACGACGAGTGGAAGCCGGCTCAGCAGGGCATTCTGGCGAAAACGCTGGCAGGTCTCGATACCGCGATTTTCTGGACGCGTTGCGTCGATCACGACCAGCGAAGCCTGCAAGCGATACTGCTCCTCGAGGTCGATCACCGATGGGACGGTCCTCACGGAAAAGCCAGCCTGCTCCAAGATCCGACCCGCACTGCGGGGTCCGGCTTCACTCTGCACTACGAAAACTAGCTCTCGCATAAGAGTTTTTCGTGTGGGGGATGAAGTCATCCAGGTTTCGCCCCGACTCGACACCGAATGCAATTCGGGCATGCTCGTACTTTTTTTCCTTAGACCCGAGTGCAGCGGAGTATAGACAAGCGCTTCTTGCGCTCCCATGACTAGAGAATGAACACTGTATGAATTTCCACATTTCATGTGGAAAACGGCTGCAAAATTGAAGAACTGTTCCCGCCGGTCACATTCGGCTGCGATGGATGTAAGCGGATGTAAAAATTCTGCGCGCGAGGTTACAGGTTCAGGGGAGTGGCATACGCGATGGTGGTTGAGAATTCATCCGCGATTAACACTATTTCCACATTTGGCCTCTAGAATGGCGACTCGCCGCGGCAGATTGTCCGCAATGTTCATGAAGGTGTACTACGCCTGTCACAGTGGGTCGACGAATCGCCTCTTGCGTGTGCTCCGGTGTGCTGAACACATTCATGCGCGCTGGGCAAGCGTGATGGGACTTGAGCGAGTGTGCCAATGACTGGAAATCGCCAGCTTGATGTCAAAGAATGCATAGCCGCTATTCGACGTCATGCCGTCCGTATTCTGGGCCTCGGGCTGCTGTTAGCCGTGCTGGCTTTTGCTTCTTCGTATTTACTGACGCCGCGGTACACGTCGCGTTCCCTTGTTCAGGTTGCCGCGCAAGTGCTGCCGTCGGGTTATGTCAAGCCAATCGTCACCGAGCATCTTCGCGATCGAGTCGCGACTCTGGAGCAGCGCGTCCTCACGCGGGCGCGGTTAATCCCATTGGTTGAACGATTGGGCCTTTCGCGCGAGGGCGGAGTTGAGCGCACGATCGATCAGATTCGATCGAATGTCGCCGTGACTCCTGCCGAGCCTGGATCCAGCCCTTCGAGTTCGGCCAGCAAGAAGAAACTCCTTGACCGCGACGATGTTCCCGGCCTCTACATTGCCTTTACGTGGAATAACGCCAGACAAGCTCAGCAGGTGTGTAGCGAACTCACATCGGTGCTCCTGGACGAGAACTTGAAAGCCAGAGAGCAGGTCGGCCAAAACACGACGGATTTCCTTTCCCGTCAACTGGAACAGTCCAAGCGCAATTTAGACAGTTTAGATAGTCAGCTTGCAGATTTTAAGAGACTTCACATGGGACGTTTGCCGACGGACGTGGAGAACAATGTGAAAATTCTCACGGGCCTCGATTCGCAATTGAACGCCAGTGCCCAGGCCCTGAACCGCGCGCAGCAAGACAAGTCTTTTGCCGAGTCGCTATTGACCCAGGAACTGGCTGCGTATAAGGCGACCCGGGAGGCCCCCAATCTACCCTCGTTGCGCGAGCAACTCATCACCTTGCAAAACCAGTTGGTAACCCTGGAGAGTCGTTATACGGAAGAGCATCCCGACGTGGCGAAAATCAAGAACGATATCGCCGAGATCAAGTTCAAGTTGAACGATGTGAGAGCGACCGCTGACAAAGGCGCTCCGCCGGAGGATGCGCCGATCAAGATGGAACCTCCCGAGATTCTGCGGTTGCGCGAACGCGTCCATCAGGAGGACCTTGCCATCGAGCGTGCTGACGCAGAACAGACGCGGTTGAAATCGCAAATTGATTCCTACCAAAGCCGTCTTGCTCTGAGTCCAGATATTGAGGAGCAATATAAGAAGCTGACCCGGGATAGCGAAACGGCCCACAGCATCTATGCCGGGCTGCTGGCGAACAAGACTGCAGCCGAGATGCAGACTGCCATGGAACATGAGCAGCAAGGCGAGCAGATCAAGCTGCTGGAGGGCGCCAATCTCCCCGACTCGCCGACTTTCCCGGTGCGCTGGATGTTTACCGCTGCCGGCCTGGCGGCCGGACTTGCAACGGGGATCAGCGCAGCTGTTGCGAAGGAAGTGGTGGATCGGACCATCCGAAACGAGACCGATGTGGCAGATTTGCTGAATTTGCCGACCCTGGCGTTGGTGCCTTACGCAACCGCTACCGCGGTGGCGGGCACGAGCGGTCGACCATGGCGACGAAGATAGTGTCGGAAGCGATGGGAGAGGAAACAAATGAGCCGAATTCACGACGCTCTGAAGAAGTTGGATGCGGCTGGAGATTTGCTGGAGGAGTCTGCCATAGCGCGGTCGTCAGATGCGCGCAGCCTGGTCGAAGTCTCGACGACATCGTCTTTGCTCACCGACCGGCCGGAGATGCCATGGACACTCGCTCCCAATGCCATGCTCTCCTTTGACGGCGTCGAGTTGCAAAGAGCGGCTGAAGAATTCCGCGGGTTGCGAGCCAGGCTGCAGCAGATGCGCGACAAACAAAACCTGCGGTCCATACTGGTCACGAGCGCCGTATCGGGCGAAGGGCGATCGTTCGTCGCTACCAACCTGGCGCGTGTGCTGTCGCTGCAAACGGATTGCCGGGTGCTGCTGGTCGATGCCGACCTGCGTGGCAGGCGGTTGCACTCGAACTTCGGTACGATTGCCAGTCCTGGACTTTCCGAATATCTGCTTTACGAAGTCGAGGAGCGGGAGATCTTGCAGCGAGGGAATCAGGACAATCTGTTCCTCATTCCGTCCGGCCGACAAGTCGCGGGGCCGACAGAGTTGATAGGCAATGGCCGCTTTCGCAATCTGCTATCCCGCTTGGCTCCGCTATTTGATTGGATCATCGTGGACTCGCCGTCGGCCACGATTGTTTCCGATGCCTGCTCGCTCTCGAATTGCTGCGACGGAATCTTGATGGTGGTGCGCTCTAAATCCACGCCGTTCGATGTTGTGCGTAAGGGGCTCGAACGATTCCCCGAATCGGCTTTTCTGGGAGTTGTGCTGAACGAGATCGTCGACAACGCTCCCCGAAGCGGACATCGGCGGGCCTGACCTGTTGCGCTGATCGCGACTAGAAGTATAGAGACCCTTACTCTGCCCGGCTGTAAGGGTCGGTGTGTTCCAGGAAGAAAAAAGAAAACATGCGCCCATTGACAAGCGGTGTTCAGAGCATCCTCGGCCACTTCGGTTACAAGATCAGCCGCATCGACTCGGGACGTGTAGGTTCGCATAGTTTGCGGCCAAACGGGAAGCACCTATCTTCCGTGGAGGCCGTGTGGCCGCTGCCTCGCAGAAACGTCTCGATGACGGACGATCGAATTCGACAGGAATTCGGCCGGTACGAATCGTGGCACTACGCGTATTCGTTCGAGGGAGGTCTCTCATTTGAAGTGCGCACGCCTCATCGGGGTCCGCTTACTCACGACAGCCGGCGCCACCTGCTGCGTTACCGTCACTTCATGCCCTATCTGCTGGAGTCGCAGAAGGGGTCGCTGAAGGGAAAACGAGTTCTCGACATCGCGTGCAACTCAGGCTTCTGGTCTCTGCAGTGTGCGCTGCTCGGCGCTGAGGTTGTCGGCTTTGACGCGAGGCCAGAACTGATCCAGCAGGCAAATCTCATCAAGTCGATCGTGGGAGCGAAGAACGTCGATTACCGTCTGCTGGACTTTTGGGACATGACGCCTGAAGCATTGGACGGGCAATTCGATGTCGTGCTGAACCTTGGAATCCTCTACCATTTGCCCAGCCCGCTCGAGGCTCTGAAGCGGACCGCCGCGATGGCCAAGGATTGTATTCTTCTTGATACCGAAATCTATCCTGCCAACGAGGCCGCGATTCAGTTGCGATGGGAAGAGCCGCAATCCATTCGATGCGCGAATCGCTCGGGTATTGTGGCACTACCCAGCAGGAAAGGCCTCGAATTGATGTTCAAAGATCTGGGCGCCACGGAATGGTTCGAGGTTCCTTTGCACGCTGCTGACATGCCGCACGATTACGCCAACGGCCACCGTGCTTCCTGGGTGATCACGATGTGACCTCTGCTGTTCCGGGGCTGCGTCGCAGCAAGCGGCGTCCGAGTTGCACCAGCATTCGCATGCGATCTCTGTGGCGCACAGCCATTGTTGCCACATAAGCGCCCGCTCCTAGAAGAATCTCAAGAAGAACGCGTCTTCCTGCAGGCCAGCCCGCCGTCAGTCGAAACCTGGATAAAAGAATCAGTAACACCATAACCGTGGTTCCCTCGAGCGCGGGCCAGAGCACAGAGAAGTATTCCCGTAATGTGAGATCAAGAATTCGAAAGGTCCTGCGGTAGAGCACCAGGGCTACGAGTGGAAATGCCACAACCCATCCCCACGCGATTCCCGTAATGCCCTGACGGCTGCCCACATAGAATGCGCAGGGCAAAAGGAACAGGGCCGCCAGGTCGTTCCACATCACGAAGCTGACATCGCCCACCGCCACCAGGAATTTCGGAAGCAGCGCGGTGATGGATCGGAATCCGGCATAGAACGAAAGCACCGCGAGCGGTCCAGCCATGCCCTTCCAGCGACTGCCAAACACGATCGGCACCATGTCGTGGGCCACGAGTCCCAGTCCGATGGTGGCCGGAAACGTTGCGAGCGCGATGGTTTCCGTTATCTTCTTCAAATAACTGCGAAGCACCGCCGGCTGGTCTTGCACAGTCGAGAGATAACTGGGGAGAACGGTCGTAACCAGGGTCGTGATTTTTTCCACGGGGAGGTTTGCGAGTCCCCATGCAGCTCCATAAAGGCCGAGTGCCGAGTCGCCGAGGGTGCGGCCGGCCACAAAGTTGTCGAGATTCGAGTATGAGCTTGAGGCGATCATCGACACCATGACCCGCGCTCCGAAGCGCAGGGGCTGGCGAATCGAGTCCAGTCGTGGTATCGCGAGCCGACAAGGCTGAGCACGCAAGATGAGCAGACTTCGGCAAAGTGCTCCGGCCAGGTTGCCGAAGATCAGTGCCCAATATCCGAATCCGGTCATGGCAAGCACTAGAGTGACCAGACTCGAGACTACCGAACTGGCTGCCCCAAGCACCGTAAGCAGGCGGAAGCGGAGTTGCTTGGCCAGAATCGCTGCCGGAACTCCCTGTATGCCGACCAGCAGGAGCGATGACGAAACGATCATCACGATGGGAGCGAGCCTGGGAGAGTGGAAGAAGGCGGCGAATGGATGCGCCACAGCAACCGCAACCGCGAAGCATACGAACGAGATCATGAGGCTGACGCTGTTCAACTGTGCGAGCTGATCTTGAGTCATGTCGCGCAGGGTCACCACAGCCCGCGGAATGCCGAAGGCGGTCACCAGGTTCATGTACGGGAGGAGCAAAACCGCCATGGCCGCGATACCGAAATCGGCAGGAGGCACCAGGCGAACAACCACGAGAAAAGCCGCCCAACCGAGCAACTGGCTGGCCCAATCCCCGATGGCATTCCACGCGACGCTGTGCGCCAGGGACTGATCACGAGTGGGTTCCGGCGAAATGATCCCGGGTGTAAGAACCGGGACCTGCGTCTCGGGGGAAGACTCCGGCGCAACCGTTCGCCGACTCAAAGCATATCCTTTGGGATTGAGTGTCGGCGGGCATTCGCAACGCGCACTCTTCGTTTCTGCTCAGCCCGAGTCTATCAACCGAACTTGATAGGAATGTTAAGCCCGCATGAAAAGTGGCCGCGGCGGGTCAAACGGGCACAGTTTTCTGGCATGCTGTAGCGGCACCCGTGAAGTATGACGATGACGGAACTTCGAAATCACAAATTCATTTTTCTTTGTGGTCTTCACCGCAGCGGGACGACGCCCCTGTTCCGAATCTTGCGCAGCCATCCGCAAATCAGCGGATTTGAGAATACGGGTGTACCGGAGGATGAAGGGCAGCATCTGCAGACTGTGTACCCGCCGGCTCGGCAATTTGGAGGCCCGGGGCAGTTCGGCTACGCGGCTGCGGCTCATTTGACGGAGGGCTCCGGTCTCTGCACTCCGGCGAACGCGGAGAGGCTGTTTCAGCAATGGTCGCCGCACTGGAATCTCAATCGCGAGTTCCTGGTGGAGAAGTCTCCGCCGAACCTTGTTCGGACACGATTTCTGCAAGCTTGCTTCCCGGACAGCTACTTCATCACGATCATTCGTCATCCGATTGCTGTCAGCCTTGCGACTTTGAAATGGTCGCGTTCGCGCATCAAATCGTTGCTCGAGCACTGGCTGGTGTGCCACCGGTTGTTTGACGCAGACTGCGAGCATCTGCAACGCGTTCTGGTGATCCGGTACGAGGATTTGATTTCCGGCCCTGAGCTTGTTTTAGACCAAGTCCGCGTCTTTCTTGGGTTAGGCTCCCCAATGGAAGGCAAGTTGGATCGCAATGGCAATGAGCGTTACTTCGCTGTGTGGCGGAAATTCCAGAAATCAGCCGATGGCCAGGTGGTTACGAGCGACCTGGCGGAGAAGTATGAGTCGTCCTTCCGCGATTACGGCTACAGCCTAAGAGACTGCTCGGTGCTCTTCCCGTCTGTGCGGGTGCCGTCCCGCAGCATCCATTCCTATCCCAACAATTGCTCGCACGAGCGAGCGCAGGCCTAGAACGGCGCAGCGTCAGTAGGCCCACCAGGGGCCAGGCGGAGCGCCGAAGGGCGGGAACTGCCCATCAATCGCTGTATAGACAGTACGGCCATAGAAGAAGGGCAGTCCCCAGTTGAACGTGCAGGCGCCCAATCCGTTGGCGCACGAATCGAAGACTCCATTCCGGCCGCCCACCGTGCCGAAGACCGAATAACCAGGATACGTGGTAAACAGGTTGTCGGCATTGTCGACGCCGAAAGTGATGGTGTTCGTGTTCTGGTTGACGCCTTGCATGGTCGCCGTAAGCGAGCGCGGCCCCGGCGGACAGTAAAACAGCAGGCTGACGTTGCACGTCGGCATCAGGCCCGGGAAGAAAATGCCCGGTGCACCACTGTCGATAAAGCTCGCGCTGAGGGTTTGTCCGTTGAAATACGTTGTGAAATACCCCTGTTCATTCGTTGTGTACACGGTGGCAGCGCCGAGCGCGTTGTTGGCGGCTGTGTCGATGCCGAAGGTCAAAGTTCCCACCACGCTGACCTGCGGGTCCGTGACTGGCGGCATTTGCAGAATCACGCCATTGTTATCGGCGAACAACGTCACTGGATTGGTAACCTGGTTGTCCCTGGAAACAACCACCGGATTATCGATTGCCTGACAGCCCTTGCTGGGACACGAGTAGTAAAGGTTCGGTGGTGTGGAGAGCAGGCTCCCATCGCAGAGATTCTTTCCGGCCACGGTGCAGTCCGTCGGCTCCGGACCCACGCCCAGAATTCCGTTGGCGCCCAGAAGCGCCGGGGTATTGAGGTTGGTGGTGCCGCCATTCGAACAACCGTTGGGAACCGTAGGATTGGAACTGCTGATCACCTGCACGAGCGCACTCGATGCGATTTCGGTCCCGATGTTGATGTCGGCATGCGCCACCGGTCCCCAGAGGTAGGAGCCATCGGGAAACGACGCGCAGTTGTCGAGAGTGTTCCCGATGCCATCCGTGAGCGTGGGCAGCTTGAGCAGAGGAATCTGCGATTGCAGAATTCGCAAGCCGTACGATCCGGTGTCCACCAGAATGTCATCGATCGTCTGGCAAGTGGTCCTGCTGGAGGGATTGCAGATGGTGATGCTCGTGTAGGCCGCATTGGGATGCGCTTGTCCAGTTGCCGGACCCTGTTCGACGCGCACGGCGGCCACATTCTGACCCGCTCCGGAGGCAAGGGGCGTGATCTCGATACTTGAGGTGGCAAAGGGGTTTGTGACCGAGGATGCCGTGACGGTCACAGTGATCGGCGTGGTCACTACTGCCGGCGCCACGTACGTCGCAGCAGCGGGTGTAGCGTCGATCAATGTGCCTGCGCCCGTGGCCGGAGAGAGACGCCACGTAACGCCATTGACACCAGTGTCATTAATTACGCTCGCAGAGAGCCCCATCTGCTCGCCGGCATTGATGGTTTGGGGAGCCAAAAGCGGTATCACTACCTGGATGGGAGATGCCGTGATCTGCATGGAAGCCGTCACGAGCGGATTCGTGATCGACATCGCCGTGATCGTGACCTTGGTAGGCAAGGTAAAGTCCGTGGGCGCCGTGTACGTGGCGGAGGTCGGCGTTATGTCGGTGAGTGTGCCGAACGTGACCGGATCGAGCATCCAGGTCGCGCCCTGGTTCGCCTGATCGTAGACGTTGGCGGTGATCACCACCGATTGCCCGACACTGACGGTGTTCGCGCTGTTCGCTGCAACCAGCGTTATGGAAATTGGAGCCCCGCTGAGTGTGCTTTTGTTGCTTGCTCCCTTGCACGACGCCATGACCAGCACAGCCATCATGAGCGTGCCTGCTCCCACTGTTCGGCAGAGCCTCCTACCGCACGTCATTTTCATGAACCCCTTCCGGCAGAAGACGTGGATCGTAAGCACGTCCGGAATAAGCGCGCATATGGCCACTGGATTCCACGACGATGCCAGGTTCACGGATCAGCAGCAGGCTGCGGTTTGGGCGGCTTTCGCGCTTGGTCTTCGCGAGCGCGGAAAATTGATGGAAATATGAACCAAGCATCTGCCGCATGTCCGGCATGAAGGGCCCTTGCCAAGCCACTCCAAAGACTCGCCCTGCCGGGGAGACATACTCGCGGACGACGACCCCCGTGGACGTAGTCATTTCGTGAACCGTGTATCCGCGAGCATCGGTTGAGTTCATTTTCGCCATCATGCGCGACTGATCTGCCTGAACGGAATCCGCCGTACCGCCCAGCGCGCCGAAGGCGGAGGGGATCATAGCGAGTTGCAGGGATGCAACCGCCGCGCAGCGAAGCCATGCTCCTCGCCAGTTCGCGCTCCCGCAATAGTGATCCACGTCGACCCTCCCTTAAGCGATTCGCAGCGATCGCCTATTGATTCGCTGCTGTGTTGCTGAAGCCAGTGGAGTAAGCAAACCAGGGCGCAGTTGGCGCTCCATGCGGCACGGTTCGCCCACTGATGGCGACAAAAACCGCGCGGCCATAGAAGAAAGGCAATCCCCAATTGAAGGTGCAAGCCCCCGCACCTCCCAGACAAGAGCCGCTGCCACTGGATCCGGCGAGATTGCTGAAGGCGGCGGCTCCGGGGTTGCTGCTGAATAGAGTGTCCGCGTTCTCGACATTGAAAACGATGGTTCCTTGCGTGCCGTTCGCGCCGACCTGAAGGGACGTTACCTGCATGGATGAGGGCGGGCAGAAAAAAGAATCCCCACCACTGCAGACAGGAATGCTGTCGTCCGGGAAGTAAAAAGCGTCAGAGCCGCTGTTGATCACACTGGAGGTCAGGCTCTGCCCGGTCGGCGCGAGGTTCGAAGTAAAGGTGCCGTTCGGACTAAGTGTGAAGACGGCCGCATTTCCCAGTGGGTTGTTGATCTGCGTGCCGATGCCAAAGGTCATCAAGCCGTCGAGTGTGGCGGTTGCACCCGACAGGCTAGGGAGCTGTAGCAAAACGCCGTTATTGTCCTTGGCGAAAAGCACGACCGGGTTGGTGACTTGGCGGACGTACGAGAGATTTGTTTTGTTGCAGGCTCCACCGGAGCAGCTGAAGTAGGTGACCGGAGGAGGTTGAATGATGACGGGCGGAACCGTGGGATCTACGATGGGGGTGATCGTCGGATCACAGAAGTAGCCGCAATCCTGCGGCTGAAAGCCAACGCCGAGAATGCCATTCGCGCGTATACCCTGCTGCGTGCCGGCATTCGTTCGGACTCCACTGTCGCTGCATTCTGAGGGAACGGCAGCTCCGCCGGGCGCGCTCAGTGCATGAATCGGGATGGAGCGTGCTACCTCGCCATTGATTCGCACGTCGGCGGCGACCACCGCACCCCATAAGTAGGTCTGATCCTGAAGCTGTACGCACTCGCTGACGGCATTGCCATCGTCAGTCGTGACCGGGGGAAGTCCGGGCACCGCGGACGACACGATCCGCAAGCCTACTGATCCCGTGTCCACCAGAATGCCATCAATGGATTGGCAGGTGATGGTCCCCGGCAGGCAAAGTTGAATCGTTGTGTAGGCCGCGTTCGGATAGACGGTTCCGGCGACTGGACCGCCGTTGACGCTGATGGGCTGCACGTTCCCGAACGTGTTCAGCGGTACCAGCGAGATTGGAATATAGGATTTTACAGACGAATCTGTAATCGACGTAGCCGTGACGACGACATTCGGATTTACGATGGTGGTGCTTGGGGCAACGTAGGTGACGGTCCATGGTGTGGGCGGGAGTAAAGCCCCGTCGCCGACGAGAGCTCCGTCGCCTTCCAGGGTCCAGACGACTCCCCCCCCACCCGCATCGTTCTGAACGTTCGCCGAGATCTTTAGCTGCGCGCCCTGCGTGACCGACATACCCGTGAGCGGTACCAGGGACACCTTGACGGCCGCTTTCGGTGAGCTCCCGCCGCTCCCACCGCAGCCTGACAGCATTGTGGCCACGACAATCAGAATCACGAACGAACTACGCACATTCCCTCCTTGAGAATGTTCGTAAACGAAACTGGGGCGCGCCCAAGGGAATCATGAAACGTTGCGGGGGAACGTTGGTTCTGCATGGCGCGCTGCGAGAACAATGATTCTGGACTCGGCCAAACGCACGCCATTCCCAAGCATGCGTGCCCGGGCTGAGTGCCCGCGCACACAAATTTAGTGCCGTCGTGCTGACGGATGAGGACGCAGTGTAGAGGCTGCTCTATGAACAGTCGGTGACGCGAACTTAAACGTTGCATGAATTCTGGCTGCACTCGGTCGTTCGCCGCTCAAGGGCGTGGACGAGTCTCCGGCACGTCCTTTTTCCGGGAAGTTCGTCTAAAACGTGTACTTCAACCCAAGCTGTATGGTGCGTGGGCGGTGCGCATCCACCGGGTGCAAGAACGAACTTCCGGTCAGGCAATCAACTCCTCCGGGTACCTGGTATCCAGCGCTGTAGTCCGACCCGCCGTAGCAGCTGATCACGTTGCTGCCGGTATTTCCCAGATCGGGGTTATAGAGACGAAATTGTGTGTGATTAAAAATGTTGAACGCTTCGGCGCGGAACTCGAGCACGCCCGATTCGGTGACCGAAAAGTGTTTCAGCAGGCTCACGTCGAAGTTTAGGCGCCCGGGATTGTTGAGAAAGTTTCTTCCGGCATTGCCAAACGTCAGGCCGCGGGGAGCCACGAAACGGTTGGGATTCCCGAGCAGGGGACCAAAGCTTCTGGGATTATTTCCGCCGAAGGGCTCGCCCGAAGGATCGGTGGCAAGGTCGGGATAGGATCCGGCGCCGATGCCGTTCGCCACGCCCGCATTGTCGAGAGCGGAAATGCTAGTGCTGCCTCCATTGATCACGCTGAATGGTGTGCCCGACTGGAACGATGTGATGCCGGAGATCTGCCAGCCGTCGAGGATGGCACGCGTGAGCCGCGATGCGGGCGGTGCCGGCGGCGAAGGCGTGCCGTCAGCCGGGGTCTCCGAGTTGATGGTGTTCTGCCACCAGTCGATGAGTTTTTTGCCGGGCAGCGTGTAGATGTAGCTCACGGTGAGCAGATGGCGCTGATCGAAGTTGGAACTGGCGCGATTGGAACGAAGATCGTAGGAGTCGACCAGAGTCGTATCGGAGCGGTCGGAGGCATCGTCGAAGGAGTGGCTATAGGAGTAAGAAACTCCGATGGTCAGCGGGCCGCGCGTGCGTCGCACGGTCGCCTGCATTGCGTGATAGGTCGAATCAGCGACGTTCTGCAGTGAAAAAATTTGTCCAAAGCCAGGATACGGACGCAGCGTGTTGACATCGGGCGTAGGATTGTTCCCTCCGTTCGCACCGGCGCAGGCTGCGATCAAGCTGATGTAGGCCGGATTCTGAGGTTCCACCACTGTGCCGTTCAGTAAGGGGAAGAAGGGGACCGGGTTGTCTGGTTCGAGAGGGCGGAAGCCTCCGCAGTCTCCGCCCGGTCCGGTAGGGTTGTGCGGGATCAGCGGTTCATGAATGCCGAACGGGTTGGCGCCTTCCGGCAAAGGACGAAGCTGATTGAGTTGGCGTTCGACGGTGAGGTGGGTGCCTTTGCTGCCGACATAGGCAACTGTCGCCACCATGGATGCGGGGAGTTCCCGTTGCACGCTCAAGCTCCACTGCTGGGCGTATGGCCAAATTGCTTGCGTGGGAATCGAAGTCACATTGATGGGAAATGCGCCCGGACCGAGTACACAGGTTGTTTGCGACCCGCCAATGCAGCCATAATTCGTCGGGAAGCGCTGGGTTACGCTGAGCACCAGCGGTGCGCTGCCTTCCAGGGACCCGGTGTTCGCCTCCTCTGGTGTACCGTGCTCAAAAAAGATTCCATATCCGGCGCGGATCGAAGTTTTGCCATCGCCTTTGGGATCGAGCGCGAATCCGACTCGCGGTGCGGGGTTGAAGAGGTGCCCCTTCATGCAACCTCGCGGCACCCCATTCACTCCGCATTGCACGATGCCGTTCAGCAGCCGAGGATCGGGACTGTTCGGGTTGAGGGGAATCGGGCCTCCCTGGGTCGCGCTGAGCAGTTGCCCGGTGTTGGGGTCAACCAGCACCTGTGCGGCTAGCGCCGGGTCATAGGCATTGGGATCCCAGTTATAGGCTCGCTTGTCTTTTTCTTCAAACAAGCCGAAAAGACTGAAGCGCACACCCAGATTGACCGTCAATCGCGAGTTGACCCGCCAGTCGTCCTGCACATAGGGTTCGATGATGCGAAAGGAGTTGTGATAGCGCTGCTGTGCGCTGTCCTGGGTGAAGCTCTGGATGGCATTGGTGCCTGAGGAACTGCCGCTTTGAATGTTGCGAAGTGTAAGGAAGTTCGCGAAGCTGTTGCCAGTATTTGCGGCTCCCCCATTGATGTTGCTGAAGGTCAGCAAGCCCTGCACGTCGCCACTGGCGGCGCCAATGGCGCCGTTCAGCTCGTTTCTCTGCGAGAGTATGTATTGTGCGCCAAATTGCAGGGTGTGCTTGCCGATTACGATACTAACGTCATCTCGCACGCTGTAGGTTGGATTGGTATGGGACCAGGGCATGTACGCGGTATCCACAGCAAAACCGCTGCCACCGTATGCCTGATTGGAGCCGCCAAACAAGATACCCGGAGCTTTGCCGCCGAACCCGTTGTTGAACAACGTGCCCATCGGGCAACTCGGCAGAATCAGAAAGCCGTTACTGCTGACCAGATCCTGGCAGGTGCCGCCCGGTTGTGATAATTGGTCGGGCCGATGGAAGTCGGCGCCACCGGGGCCGTTCACGTTCTCCAACGTGATATGGGAGTTCGCATAGGTCACCGTGAAATCGTTCAGAAGCGACGGCGTGATCGTGTCCGTAAGTCGCGCTACCACACTGATGCCGGGACCCACGAACTTGTTTTGCACGGTCGGGAAGCTGTTCTTGAGGAATCCCCATTGCGGCACCGGCACCGTTGTGTTCCAGGCATCGTGGATATAGCGAAGTGAGAGGCGCAGCTTGGAAGTCAGGTTATGGTCGAGGCGGAACAATTCCTCCCGCCAATACGTGGGCTCCGAGATCACAGCGTTGTAGCAGGAGCCGATCGTGGAGTTGCAGCCCGTGGCGGAATTGGGAAGCGGAATGAGATTCGTGCTCAGCCATGCCAGCGCGTTCGGGTCGAGGGTGCCGTTGGTATCGGGCACAGCGGTTACGATGTTCTGCGGAAAAGTCTGTAGCAGACCGGCATTACTCGAAGGTCCCGCACTGGGACAGTCGGGCCACAGGGAGCGACTGAACGAGTCGGTGTTCTGGGGACACACGTCGTTGAAGTCCCCCATCCGTTCTGCAAGCGAGGGTACGGCATGATTAAAATTGGGTTGCTGATCGGTAGGAGATTTTTCGTAGCGGAATTCTTCTGACCAGAAGACGAAGGTCTTGTCTTTTCTCAGGTTGTAAACGCCGGGAATGAAAAGCGGTCCACCGATGGTGAATCCAAAATCGTTTCTGCGGTAGAGCGGTGCCTTGGTCGTCTGGTCGAAATAGTTTCGCGCGTTGAAGATTTCGTTGCGGAAGAACTCGTATGCGCTGCCGTGCCATTGGGGAGTGCCGCTCTTGGTGGTGACCAACACCGTGCCGGACGCAGTTCGACCGTACATCGCACCGTAGTTGGAAGTCAGTACCTTCACTTCCTGAATGGCGTCGAGGCTGGGGTAAACCATCAGGGTACTCTCGGCGCCGTTCAAACCGGCATTCAAGACGTCGCCACCGTCTACCTCGAAGGTGTTGTATTCCACGCGGCCGCCGTTCACACTGTATTTCACGCTGCCCGTGACGCCGACGTGAGCTTCGTCCTGTCCCGTCTGATTACTGACGCCGGGGGTCAGCGCGATCAGTTGCGTAAAATTGCGTCCGTTCAAACCCAGTGTCAGCACTTCCTTCTCGGTGATCGTGCCCGACACCTGCGACGTCTCGGTTTCGACTTGCGAGACCTTCGTTCCTTCGACGTTGACCTCGGTCTTTTCGCCCGCAGGCTCCAGGGCCGCATCGATGGGCACGCTTTCTGTCCCACGAACGCTGAGACCGGAGGTCTCAAACGTCTTGAACAGGGGCGCGCTGACGGTCAGCTTGTAGGATCCGGGCGCGACTCCTCGTAACGTGTAATTCCCCTTGTCGTCGGACGCGGCCGACTGTACCACTGCCCCGCTGGCATTGATCAATTCGATCTTTGCCCCAACCACCGCTGCACCCGTCTGATCGCTCACCGAGCCGCTGATAGTTGCAGCGCCCTTCACTGCGCCGGGCGGCGGCGTAGGCATGGCGGGCTGCGCCTGCGCAAAGAAAATTGATGGACCCGCTGGCGGCGCCGCGGGTTCCGGCGGAAGCTGGGGCGTGATGTTCAGTGTCTGCAGCTCGCCAGCGTTGACCTGTGCATCGGCCCTGTAGATTTCCGCGCCTTGCGCGGTTACCGTGATCGTGTACTTGCCGGCGGGCACATCCATGACGGCATAAAGTCCCTGATCGTCCGTAATGGCTTCGTGAGCCTTGCCGTTGCTGTCGAGCGCAACGACTTTAGCGCCCGCGATTGGCGCTCCTGATCTGTCAGTGACAGCGCCCGTGAAGGCTGCGGTGGTTACCTGGGCAGCAGCATCGGCGGGCGGATTGTTTTGCGCCGCAGTGCCTGTCGCCGTCGATAAGAAGTAAAGAGAAATGCAGACAACTCGTAGCCAAGTCACGAGACCTAATTTGCCGGGGTACAAGAGGTTCCCTCACAGGCGAGCGCACAGATTCGCGACACATGAGACTCGCTCTCACTGCACGCCTGAGTGAAAGTACGAACCATTTGTCTACATGGGAATTGTTACGAATGGATGACCACCACGTTAATTACGGGTTACAGCTACGGAAGGGAACGGAGTGGCACGTATGGTTCGTCGAGGAATACGGAAGAAGGTCTAAGTCCTGCGAGAGCCGCATCGGAGCGGGTGAAGATGAAACGACAATCAACAAGCACGATTTCCTGTGTCCGAAAATTCACTCCGGTTTAATAGTTGCGTCATCCTTGGATAACAGGCTTCCATGATATTGGCGGCTGAGTTGAGCCGCCCTTCTTCCCATGTGTGTTTCCGCAGTGGAGATGTCTCGGCATATCCTTGCGTCCGTTTGCCGGGCTTAACTCAAGTCGCCAACCATGGCAGGCAGCTGTGAACGAGCTGCGTGACCGTATTGGGGAATGCCCCGCCCACGCTGTCCAACAATGAGGAGATATTCGATGAACAGACTCAAGTTGCTTTTCGCGGCCCTGCTCTGTACCGCGACAGCAGCCGTGGCGCCTGCCGCCCATGCACAAACCGTGCATTTCGTGGGAGCCGGCTCCTCGGCCATGTTCCAAGGCTTTATTGTAGCTGCGGCCAACAATATGGATACCGCGCTTGGAATCCCTATCACCCGTTTCCACCACTGGAGCATAAAAACTGGTAATAATTGTTCTGGTGGGCAGTGCGCAACCATTGTCGACAATCGCACAGCCGGTATTCCTCCGGAGTCTGCTAACCTGTGGGTGGTGTGGGCCACGGATGCGGGTGGGGCGGCCACCGACATTTGGACCTACGCTTCGGTGGACTCTGTAGTCGGGGTTCGCGCATTTCTGGGCGGTGCGAAGCTGGTGCTTGGCGCAGGCATTGGGGCTGTGGCGCCAGCCAACGTCGCGTCTCCGGGCATCCTGGCTTCCGGAGCGCCGGGGAACGGCGCAGCGGGGACTTGTCCCGCCGGTTTCGGGGGAAACACATGCGATGACACGACGCTTGCCGCTGATGTCATCACGGCGCTCGGCGGATCGGGTCCTGGGGCCACTGGCATTGCGATTAGCGCTGGCATGACTGACATCCGGCCCGAAGATGCCAAGTACGCGACCAACCGCGCACTGGGTACGACGGTTGATACCAGTGCTACCGGCGTGGGCTGCGCTGGCGGCGTGTGCCGGAGCTGGTCTCTCGGCTACGGTCCTGGCCCCGTTGGCACGGGGATCAAGAGCGGCACCGGAACCAGCACCGCTGCTGCAACTCCAGTACAGTTTGGTTTGCCTGGGTTTGCGGATCCGATCACTGGCACCATCGTGCCGAATACCATTCACACGTTCGCTGTCGGCGAGGCGCCGATCATCTTCATCGTAAACCGCAAGAACACCACTACTGGATTGGGTCAGGTCCTGACGAGCGACGGTTCTTACTTCGCCCGCAACGTGTGGGATCAGCACCCGTTCCCGCCGAATGGTTTGCCACCACAACCCACCACCCGTCGTCCGCTAGGAAACCTGTTCACCGGTCACGATTGCGGAACCGACAATGCTGCGTTCACTTGGCCGACTGATACTGGCGATCGCATTCCAGCCGGACAAGTTGGTGGCCCAGTAGGCGGCGCCATTACTGGAATCCACCTGTACTTCCGCGAGCCGCTTTCCGGAACCATGAACACCACGGAATTCACTGAATTCCGCCGTTACGGCACGACCAACGGAAACGGTCCGACCGGAAACGGCCAACCGGCGTTGACTTCGCAAGAACAAAACGTCAATCCCCTTGTCGCTGGCGGCAACCCTGTGAAGAATCTGCCTTGCGTAGCGGGTGGCATTGTTCCCACCGGCGGTGATCGAACTCGCTCGATCGGCACCGGTGAACTGGTGAATGGCGTGAGCGGTGTGGGCGGCGTAAAGAACACGCTGGACTCCATCGGTTACGCGTTCTTCAGCTTCAGCAACGTCGCGCAGATTGCGACGCTCGACAGCAATCCTCCGGGCGGGGCAGTCACCAAGCAGCCGGGCTACGGCTATCTGATGATCAACGGCGTCGATCCGCTGTTCGACAGGTACGACAACGGCTCAGCCACTCCGAATCCTGGACAACCGGCGACTCTTGCCGATCCCCTTTCCTGGGGCGAACTGCCCGCTTGCGCGACGGGTGTCGCGAGTTTGCTGCCCGATTGCCGCGTCAGCGGCATCTGGGGCACCAAGCCGAGCTACCCGAACCTGCGTAACGGAACGTATCCCGCATGGTCCGAACTCCGCATGATGTGCGATACCGCCGACGCCCACTGCGGCACAGGCGATCCGGCCGGAGCGGAAGCTTTGGTCCAAAACTTGCAGTTTGATATCCACAGCAACCAACTGGGCGGCGTCCCCGATATGCTACCTTTCAGCGACGCGAATGCTGGTGCTCTTTCGTTCACTCCACCTTACGGAGATGTAGGGTTCATTCGCGAGCACTACACCTTCAAGCTCTCCATGTCCGGCGGCGGCCTGTTTCCGACTCCGACCAGCACGCACGAGTCGAATCCGCAGGTCGTGTTCCAAAGCGAGTCTTGCAGCGGCGGAGCAGCGCCGGGTACGCCTCACACCAGTCCTCCCGCCTCGGAGTGCGGCGGCGACGCAGGTGGCTTGATTGTGCCTAAAGGTTCGGTGGCTACCGGAGTTCTCCAGTAGCCGAATCGGCGGTCGCAGTCTCTTTAAAAACCATGAGGCAGGTTGCCCATTCGGGACCTGCCTCATTTGAACGTCAGATACCTATAAGACCGCAGGAGGAACGATCGATGAGCAATTCGCCATTTCATCGAATCTCAGGACTCAGACCGTTTTTATATTTCTTGTTGTTCTGTTGTTGGAGTCAGCCGCAGCTTCTGGCGCAAGCGGCGCCGGCCAGTTCTCCGAAGGACACGGCTGTTCCGTCGGAATCCAGCCCCGCGACGGCCGCTGAACCTCTCCCCAACATCAACCTGCCCGGGAAAGTCCAAGTGAAAGTTGCGAAAGACGTTTCGTCGATCCCGCATCGTTCCGACATTTTGTACGAGGACTGGCGAAAGCCGGAACTCACCCCAGGGATGTATAGCGTAGCGGACCCGCTTGACCGCCTGAATACACCGAAATTCACGCGGGAACTCGTACACGCACAATGGCGAGAACTGGACCCGATCGACTTGTGGATCATCCGGCCGGCGAAAGTCAAGAAAGCGCCGGTGATTCTTTATCTCTACAGCTATCCCTCGAATCTGGAGCACTACAAAGACGCAAAGTTTTGCGAGCTTCTAATCAAATATGGATACGCTGCGGTAGCTTTTTCTCCGGCGCTGACCGGACATCGTTTTCACGACCGTCCAACCGCAGAATGGTTTGTAAGCCAGCTGACGGAATCGTTGGGAACATCCGTACATGACGTGCAACTGGTGCTGAACTACCTGGCCACACGGGACGACTTCGATATGGACCGCGTCGGCATTTGGGGCGACGGCGCCGGGGCGACCATTGCCATCAGTGCCGCGTCCGTGGATTCGCGAATCAAAGCTCTCGATTTGCTGGATCCCTGGGGGGATTGGCCGAACTGGCTTGCTAAATCAACCCTGGTGCCGGATAAACAACGAGAGACCTACCTGAAGCCGGATTTCCTGAAGGCGGTGGGCGCGTTCGATCCGGTGAACGCATTGCCAAAACTGAAAACCCAGCGAGTACGGCTGCAACACATCGATAACGTGACAGTGACGCCCACGAGTGTACGGGAACGCCTGGAGGCCCTGGCTCCGGCGAACGTCACGATCGTTCGGTACAAGAGCAGCAAACAATTCTTTGAGGAAGTCGGCTCGAAAGGAATCGGATTCGACTGGGTTCAACAACAGACAGGTCCCAACATTCCCCTGAAGGCAGCGGGCGAGTCGAACTCAATCGAAGCGCAGAACCATTCCAAGTAGTTCAATGCTGAGCGTGGCCGAGCAGTCTTGCTCAGGCAGCCTGCCCGGCCACAGCGCAGTACCATGGATAGCGCCGCCGCTGCCAGAAACCAGGCTGCTGATCGGCCAGAACCCGAAGTCCCGCATGCGCCAGCATTGACTGGAAGCAGGGAACTGAAAACTGCCACACTCCCATCCCTCCTCGAATCGAAGTGAGTCCTTGGGCCGTGCGGTCCTCGCGAATGTAAAACATTGCCTTGTTCTTCCGGCCGGGCAGGATGCCGGAAGTCTGAATGATCAGCTTCTCGCGCATGATTTGGCGGATCTGTGACAGAACGTAAGGTGGATCGGCGATGTGATACAACCCGCCCATGCACAGCACGATGTCGAACGGCTCGGAAAAAGTCTTGGTGAGGGTGTAGACATCACCGTGGAGAAATTTGGGCGCGGTGATCCCGTTCCTCTGCAGTACTCGTCCGAGAAACTCCGCGCATTCGATCCGTCCCTGGTCGAACTCGACACCGACCACTTCCTTTGCTCCGGCCATTGCGCACTCGATGGCAAACGCGCCGTTTGCGGAGAACAGATCCAGCACTCTCTTGTGGGGAACGTTCTCCCGAATCCATGGCAGCATCATTTTTTTCTTCATCTCGTGGTTCGCGTCGAGAAACGCGGACTCCGGACAACGCGGAGAAGTGCCGTTGGCAAACTTCACGCGCGTAAACCAGCTGGCGACGGGAATGCGGGACATCTCCCCTAGTTCTTCCGATGAAAGCATGAAATCAAGAGAAAGCATAAGATTCACCCGAACACTTTTCCGTGCATTCAATTTTTCTTCGCTACTTGCGTCAAGGCCTCAATGGCTTGTCGCGCTTCCGTTAAGCGGGGATTCAGCTGCAAAGCATTCTGGTAGGCTGCGACAGCCTCTTCCGGCCGGAGATCTTCCTGCAGAAGCTGCCCTAACTGCAGATAACTGTCGGCGGTGGGCCGCTGGGCAATCGACTGAGTCAGCTTGTCGATTGCATCGCGGATTCCAAGAAGCGCGAGATTATACATTTCGGTCTGTCCGTTGGGGTTCAGCCGCATCGCTTGCGAGAAATTGACGTAGGCGTTCTTGCGATCCCCCATTTGGGCGTAAGCAACGCCCAGGCCTCGGTAAGCCCCAGTCAACCTCTCCGTGTTGTGACTAGTGTCGCGCACCCGTTGGAATCGCTCGATCGCCTCTTGATGCTGGCCCTGCCTCTCCAGATAATTCCCCGTGTTCAGTAAAGCGATTTCATCGTCGGGACGGAGCAGCAGCACTCTCTGAAAATGCGGGAAGGCTTCTTCCTCGCGGCCCTGATCGAGTAGGCTCACGGCGAGGTTTTCATGAGCGACTGCGTTACCGGTGTTCACCGCGAGTGTGTGGCTCCAAAGATCATAGCTGCTCTTCCAGTAGCCCACCTGATACCAGGTGGTGAGCAGCAACACTGCCACCGCGACGGACGCTGCCACATACTTCCAGTTCGGATTCCATTTTGCTGACTCTAGCGCATCGGAAACACCCCAAATGACAGCTACCAAAATCCCGATCATCGGGATGTACATGTAGCGATCGGCTCTAGCCTGAGCTCCGACTTGAATGATCCCAATCATGGGCACCAGCGTACCGACAAACCAAAGCCAGCCGAACAGGAAATAGGGACGCGTCGATCGATAGATCCAAGCCAGGCAGGTGATTCCGATCAGAAGCAGGGCAGCCCATGCGACCTGCCACAAGCGCAGGAGCGCTCCTGGGTAAAAGGGCGCCAAACCGACAGGAACGAACGTGTTGATCACATACATCGCGTAGGAGTGAATCGCATTCTCAAGCCGCCAAGTAAAGGGCCAGCCCGTTATCTGGGCGATGGCTCCGGCTCGCTTCTGGGCCACAATCGTGATAATTCCACTGGCCAGCGAGAGCGCCAATAGAGGCACCTTCTCCAGCAGCAGGCGGAAAAAACTCACTTCAATACCACATGATGATTCCGATGAACCCCGCGCTGGTGTGCGCTTCAGGGGCCACCAGTCCAGCAGCAGCAACATAAACGGAAACGCAATGATTTTGGGTTGGGATGCCAATCCCAAAGCAAAATACGCGACAACCCAGAGATAACGTCCAATGGCCGGCCGCCGCACGTACCAGGCATAGGCAGCGGTCGCCAGTAAACCGAACAGCATGCACAGCAGCGTCTTGCGCTCGGCGACCCAGGCGACCGATTCGACGTTCAGGGGATGGACAGCAAACAAAGCCGCCACCGCAAGGCTGCGCCAGCGAAACCTGGTAATCCGGTCAAGCGTGAGAAACAACAAGACAACATTCAGCGCGTGAAATGACGCATTGAGAGCATGATGGCCGCCGGCGTTCAGGCCAAACAGCTGGACGTCCAGGGCGTGTGACAGCCATGTGATCGGGTGCCAGTTACCCGCGAGGGTGCTGCTCATGGCCCATCGCACGCTCGCCCAGCTTAGACCGGTGTTGAGGTGAGGGTTCTCGAAGACATACTCACCATCATCGAAATTGACGAAGGGATACCAGGCCGTACGCGCGTAGAGCGCACAGGAAAGGAATGCGAGACTGCCGCAAAGGAAGGGCAGCAACCATTTGCGCTCGCCACGAATGAACTGCCGGTCCGTTGGTGGTGACTCTCCCCGCCTCTGTTTTGCGGTGCGAAGCTGCGCGCGCGGCAGCTTCACGGGATTTCGAGAAGCAAGGGAATGCACAGACGATTTCATGGATACTCGAATAATGCAGAAACAACTCGCAGATTCTGGTCAAGCGTTAATGAGAACAAAGCAAGGGTCGTCACGGAAACGTGATTTGAAGAGTTCCATGATCGCCGAGGCAAGTGTTCGAGATCCCACTGAAGACGATACCCTCTCCCGTCAGCGTCGTCGAATCCGGGGTGATCGAGGCGTTTACTTGTGTAATTTGCGCGCCAGTCGGCCCGAACAGATTCAGGGTGACGTTCGTACCACTGATGACACCGGAAATCGTCGCCGTGGTCAGATAGGAACAGAACTGTTGTGAATTCACTACCTCGATGCTCCCCGTCAGAGTCGCGTTACTGGCGCCGGTGTTCTGGCCTTGTACGAGGTTTCCGGTAACGCTGATCGTTCCATTCCCCCCGAAGGAGGACAGGGTGCCGTGAAACTGTCCGCTAAGGGGCGGGACGATCCGCGCCGACCAAGTCCCGGTATTGGGGAACGCGGTGCAGCCTCCGGGCAGCGTCGAGAACTCGCCGGAGAGGAAGCCGCCGCTACCGGACGGGACGTCTCCCGTAAGGCTCACCTCCTGGCCGAATTCGTTGATCGTCATCGAGAGCTTCTGATTGTCTACCGTTCCCGTGACAGGCCCAACCCCTTGGCATCCGCCACCCAAAACTACGCTGCCGGTGACTGAGTTCTTCGACTGGATCAAAAAGCCTGAGAAAATCAAAGGAGTGGTTGAGGCATGCCGGTTGAGCGAGATTTGCCAGTTCCCCGTAAGTGGAGCAACGTTCGGCTGTGGACCAGCATTGGAACCGCAGGCCGTTCCAAAGACGAGGAACGACAGAAGGCTTAAGATGATCACTTGCCTCATGATTGTGCCTGGGTTCGGTTCTCTCAATAGCGCAAGCAAGTCGCCTAAGTCCTGAGACTCGTAATTTGCGCACACCTATAACTGATGCGATTTCGAAAGAGGGAGCCTACTACTGGCAACGTGGCGCGATTGCTACGACGCGATGAATTTTCGATGAAATCGCGCCATGCTTCTCAAATTTGGGGAGTGGGTTTCTGTGAGGCGGCAGCGGTTTACGGCTGCGGTTGGAGCGTCAGAGTTACCGAGCCGAAATCTCCAAGCGGGCAACCAGGAATCGGTTTCGTCGCATTGAAAAAGTCGTAAGTACCCGTCACGGTCGTGGCGTCGGTCGACGCGGTGCCGGTCAACTGCCCAACCGCCAAACCATCTGAAGCCACGAAGTTGAGCACCACGGACTTCCCACTGATATTGCCCGAGATCGTGGCGTCCGCGAAGCAGACAGCGTTGCTCGAAGTCATAGACCCTGCCATGGTAGCGAAGGTGGATCCGGTATTCGCTCCCTGCGTTAGCATGCCGGAAAACTCAAAGGGGGCGACGCCGACCACTCCGGACGTGAACTCTCCGGTGAACGACCCGCTCAACGTTTTGATCCGCTCGCCCGACCAAGTGCCTGTCTCTGTGGCCCCACAACCGGCAGTGAGGATCGAGTAGTCGCCGCTAATCGTGGAACCATCCCCCGCAGCGCTTCCGGTCAAGCCGATTGTTTGTGCCGACTGGTTCACCGTCAACGAGACCGCCGAGGCGTTCATCTCACCCTGAGCACTTCCCACGCCGGCGCAATTTCCTGTAAGCACCAGATGCCCATTCAGCGACTTGCCAGATTGAAGCACGAAACCGGACTGCGAATAAGACGTAACACCATTCTGCAGCGTGAGTTGCCAGTTCCCCGACAATCCGGTTGTGCCCGGCTTGCTGTTCGAGGACCCACAGCCAATTCCTGCAAATTGCGCTGCTATACAGCACAGAACCGCCAGCAGCGCACGTAATCTCTGCGAAGGGAGCGGCCTTCCCTCCGGGCCAACGCGTGAGGAGATTGTGAAGTGGCCCACCTGCGAAAGCTATGGCCAACTTCTCGCTGCATTGTGTCAGCGACATGAATTTTCCGTGAAAATACCAATCTTCGCCGCCCGAAGGCCAGCCGCGCACTGATTCTCGACGGCAATAAGAAAACTCTGTGAATTTGAAAGTGTCCGTATGGAAGATCAAAGGCACCTTCCCTAAAATGCCCTCAACAATTAAACGATCCACTCCGATTCACTCATGCCGTCCGAATCGGCAGTGGCAGAACACTGTGCGGGGTTGACCCAAAGGGGCAGGGCCGATGGATATCAGCGTAGTGCTGGCTACTTATAACCGTGCAGCCAGTCTCCAGGTGACCTTGGAGAGTTTTGCGGCCCTGAGAATTCCTTCCACGCTTTCCTGGGAACTGCTCGTCGTCGACAACAACTCCACCGACGACACCGCGGCAACGATCCGGCGCTTTACGCGACGTCTTGGGCCTCGCGTCCGTTACATCTTCGAGAGTCAGCAGGGACGATCAGCAGCATTGAATGCCGGCATCGCCCAGGCGGCAGGCAACGTCATCGCTTTTACCGACGATGACGTGATTCTCGATCGCGACTGGCTCGCCCAGATGCATCGCGCGTTCAATGACCCGGCCGTGAGCGCCGTCGCCGGCCGAATTCTTCCGCTCTGGAACCATCCTCAACCGTCGTGGCTCGAAATGGATGGCCAGCAAGCGGTGGTGAACTTCGATCTCGGAAACGAAGCAAAAAAAATCCAGATCGCTCCCATGGGTGCGAACTCCGCCTTCCGCAAAGAAATTTTTTCCCGCTACGGCCTTTTTCGTCTCGATCTGGGCGTGCGGGGCAGCAAGCACACTATCACTTGCGACGATACCGAGTTTGGCGGTCGGCTGATGGCTGGGGCGGAAAAGATCGTCTATTCTCCAGCGGCTTTGATTCATCATCCGGTGGACCCGCACCGTACGACCAAGAAATATTTCTTAACCTGGTACTTCTACAACGGCGTCTCGCTCACCCGCACCGGCGGACTTCCGACGGAAGGCGTTTTTTACTTCGGTGTTCCGCGATGGCTCTACGGCAGATTGGCTCGGGACGTCGGCAATTGGTTCGGAACGATGAATCGGGAGCGCCGCTTTCAATCGAAACTAAAGGCTTGTCGCAGTGTCGGACAGATTGTTGAGTGCTATCGCCTGTCTCGCCAGAAAACCAGGCTCGACCCTCAACTGGAAGCATCGTGAGGACGCGATCTGTTGTTCCGTCACTTCGTCGAATTAACACAAGATCAACCTTTTCACATGGGGACAACTGGTAGACTTCGACGCTCGCACAACCGTGTGAGAGCGCCATACGCAAGCCCACGACGAATAGAGGAAGGCCCTCGCGCTCATGCCCGCAGAACTCAATCCGACAGACGCAATTCGCTCCTTTCTGATGCAACAATTCCCGGCCGCCAAAAAGCGCGCCATCGACGAGAACGTGCGCTTGCTCGAGTCTGGCATTGTTGATTCTCTCGGCATGCTCGACCTGGTGAGCTTTCTGGAAAAGTCTTTTGCCATTCAGCTTTCCGACGATGAACTCACCCCGGAGAATTTTGCAACCATCGCATCACTCGCGAACTTCGTGAGGCAAAAGCAAGGTCAGGTCGAGGTCGCTGCGCGATGAGTCTGGCGATCCGCAGAGTCTCCCTGGAGGACGAAAGGGAGGAGATGATCGCCCTGCTCACTCGCAACTTCGGACCCATTCAGGAAGAAAGGTTCGCTTGGCGGCACATCGAAAATCCCGCCGGAATTTGTTGGTCGTGGTTTGGCTTTGCTTCTAACGGGTCTTCGCGGAAGCCACCGGTGGCACTGGTCACAGTTTTCCCTAGAAACATGCGCGTGGGTACCAAGCGAGTGCGTGGAGGTCAGGTAGGCGAATTTGCCGTGGATCCAAGCCATCGCAGCTTAGGTCCAGCAGTCCAGTTGCAGAGGGTCACATTTACCCCGGTAGATAGTGGTGATCTCGCGTTCTGTTACGACTGCACCCCTCACGATCAGGGAATGTCGACTTTCGTGCGCCTTGGAATGCGCCCAAATTGCGAAGTGCATCGCTACGCTCTACCTCTGCGCTGCGATCCCTACGTCGCAAAAAAACTCGGAACTGGAATTTGGACCAAGCCTGTGGTAGCAGCCGGAAACCTCGTGCTGCGAGCGCGGCGTGCTAAGTCCAGCGCGGCGGAGCTTGAAGTCCAAGAGTTCAACGGTCAGTTTGGCGATGAATTTGATCAACTCGACGATGCCGTTCCAAATACTGAAGTCATTCGCACAAGCCGCGCAGCCAAAGATTTGACTTGGCGCTACCGGTCTGACCCGATGTCGGAGCGCATTTCAGCGGGTGGCGCCTTGGGGACGTATCACACGCTGGTTGCGCGCCGTCGCGGCGAACTCATGGCGTTCGCTGTCTTCTTTGTTCAAAGTGACGGCATCACGTCTCTGATCGACATCTTCGGGCGCGATCTTCCATTTGCCGGTCCGGCCCTCCTCGAGGCTGTGATTGACGCCAGCAGGAAGCGCAACGCCTCGAGCGTCTACGGCTGCTGCTCCGAAGAGAGTGAATTGAAGCCGATTCTCCTCGATGCGGGCTTTCGTCGGCGGGAACGAACTGCGAGGGTGGTTGCGTATACGCGTAAGAACGGTTCCAGGCCATTTGACGCAGGCCTGCACTGGTCCTTCACACAAGTCGAAGTGATGCTGTAAACGAGAGCTCTTTCCGGAACGATGACCGCGTTACTGCAATCCTGTCTTCCGAGTATGACGTACGAGAAACCCCTCGTATGCGCAGATCGTGGCGGCATGGAACTGATTGATCGATTCGCCGACGAATGGCACCAGTTGTGTCTGCACGCTCGGGATGATCAACCATTCTTTCATCCGGAATGGGTCCGTGCGTACCTGCGCACCTTTTTTCCAAAAGCGCGCTTGGTGGTTATCACCGCCCGGATCCAGAACACCCTTTGCCTGATTCTTCCGCTGGTGGAAGAGGTAGCGACCTTCAGCAAGGTCCCAGTTCGTCGTTTAAGAGTGCCTGTCAACTCCACTTCTGGACGCTTCGACGCTGTCTGCAGGAGCGGAACCGCAGGCGAAGCGGCTATCCGTGCGACCTGGAACTTCCTTCGTGATCTCAGCGGCTGGAATGTGCTTCAGTTTTTCGATTCTCTCGAAGGCAGCACGGTCAGCCAGATCGTCGAGCTGGCTAAAGCCGATGGGTTTCGCACGGCCACTGTGCCAGATAGACCCAATCCAGTGATTCGAATTCCAACCGACTCGGCTCAGTTCCAAAAGATGCCTCCCAATTCGAAGCTGCGCAGCCAGCTCAAACAAATCCGTCTTCGCTTACGCGAAAAAGGTGAGCTGACTTTTCGTCGCACAACCGAAGCTACTCCCGAGGCGCTGGAGCAGTTCTATCGTCTCGAGGCCAGCGGCTGGAAAGCAAACTTCGGCAGTTGTGCGCTGAACGATGGTTCCAGGCCTTTCTACGACGAGGTAATGCAAGCCGCAGCCCGTCGCGGCCTGCTGTCGTTATATACACTCAAGTTGAATCGCAACCTGATCGCTGCGCACGTATCGCTTCACCATCGAGATCGCTGCTATTCGCCGAAAGTCGCCTACAACGAAGACTATAAGCCGTTCGCTCCTGGTCATCTGATCATCGCCGAGATTTTGCAGGATTGTTTGCAACACGGCATACGCGTTTTCGACATCACCGGCCAGGATCAATCTTGGAAGTTAAAGTGGACATCCGAATGTCGGCTTGTGAGTCACCACTATATCTTCAAGGGGCGACTTGGTTCGTTGGCCCATGCAATTGGTTCTCGGTTGCGGTCATCGGAAGAAAGTACGTGCTCCTGAGTTCACGTCGCACTGCTGGAGACGAACAAGAATGGATTTCCTCGTACATCACATGCTCCGCGCAAGCGCCCTGCGCGCTCCGGAAAAAGAAGCGCTCGTCCATGGCAACGACCGCCTCACATTTACTGACGTGAATGTTCGCGTAATGAGTCTTGCCGTCGGCCTTCAAAGCGCTGGGCTCCAGCGCGGCGAGAGAGTCGGCATCTTTCTTGACGCCAGCATCCCGCAGGTCCTGTCGATCTTCGCCGTCTCCGCGGCCGACGGCGCGTTCGTTCCCATCAACAGCGTGCTCATGCCCGACCAGGTTTCGCACATCGCGCGCGACTGCGGCATTTCCGCCCTTATCACCACATCCAGCAAACTCAAGCAGCTTTTGCCGTCGCTTCTCGATATCCCTTCATTGCGATTTCTGGTGGTCGTCACGGACAGTGAGCCGGTCTCGCCGCATCTGCCCGTTCACGACTTTGACGTTCTCTCTCGCCAGGAAAACTTCGCGCCGTGCCCAGACCAGGCGATCGAAAAAGATCTCGCGGCCATCCTCTACACCTCGGGGTCGACGGGCAAGCCGAAGGGCGTGATGCTGAGCCATGCCAACGTCATGGCGGGCGCGACGATCGTCTCCACTTATCTCGACATCACCGCGTCAGATCGCATTCTCGCGGTTCTGCCATTCAGTTTTGACGCGGGCCTCAATCAGTTGACAACGGCATTTCAGCGTGGCGCGACCTTGGTGCTGATCAACTTCGTATTCGCGCGCCAGATCGTCGACATTCTCGCAAAAGAGAGCATCACCGGACTGGCGGGCGTTCCCACCGTTTGGAGCCTGCTGACTCAGCCCAGGTCGACACTGCACAAGAATACGCCACCCGCGCTGCGTTACATCACGAACACCGGCGGCGCCATGCCGCAGACCGTGCTGGCCGCGTTGCGTTACGCGCTGCCGAACACGCAAATCTTCCTGATGTACGGATTGACCGAGGCGTTTCGATCCACGTACCTGCCTTCCGAGGAACTCGATCGGCGCCCGACATCGATGGGGAAAGCAATACCCGACACCGAGATCCTGTTGATCAACGAGCACGGCAAGCTGTGCAAACCCGGAGAAGTGGGAGAGCTCGTGCATCGCGGTCCGACCGTTTCGATGGGCTACTGGGGGAACAAGGAAGCCACCGATCGCGTGCTGCGGCCGAATCCACTGCTGCCGCCGGAAGTGGGGGATGTCGAAAAGGTCTGCTACTCGGGCGATCTGGTGAAAGCCGATGAAGACGGATTCCTTTACTACGTGGGCCGGCGCGACGCCATGATCAAGTCGTCCGGGTTTCGCATCAGCCCGACCGAAGTCGAGGAAGTCATTTTCCAGAGTGGACGCGCGCGGCATGCTGCGGCCATCGGTGTTCCCGACGACATGCTGGGCCAGGCAGTCAAAGTCTTCGTCGTTCCGAAAGACGGCGAGTCGGTCGACACCGAGGCAGTCCTCAGCTTTTGCAGCGAAAACATGCCACGTTACATGGTGCCGAAGTTTATCGAGGTGTTGTCAGAGCTGCCCAAGACCAGCAGTGGCAAAGTGGACTACCCGTCTCTGCGACGGCGCGAGGGAGTGTGACGCACGTACCCAAATTTATCGGCGCACGATGGGAGTCGCGCGCTGGTGAGCTAGTCGTTGACTCGCTGCCCATCTCAGGGATCGTGGCGCGCCACGGTACGCCTTTGTTCGTCTATAGCCATCATATCCTCGAGCACAAGATTGCCTCTCTACGCGCGGCGTTACCGCCCGCCTTCCGCATCTGCTACTCGGTCAAAGCTAATCCGAATCCAGCCTTCCTCGCATTCTTTCAGGAGGAGGGATGCGGTCTCGAGGTCGCTTCCGCTGGCGAGCTACAGCAGGCTCTTGCCGCCGGTTGCCTGCCCGAAGACATTCTCTTCGCCGGTCCTGGAAAGACAGAGGCTGAGTTGGGCCTCGCGATCTCGCATAGCATCGGCGAAATCCACGTCGAGTCGGAACTCGAAATCAAGCGAATCGCTGAAATCAGTCGCGCGCAAGGGAAGCGGACTTCAATCGCAGTCCGCGTAAATCCCGGAGAAGACGGTCTCGGTGGTGCGATGCGGATGGGAGGGAAGTCGGCCCCATTTGGGGTCGATGAAGAAAATCTCTTGTTTGTTCTCCGCTTGATTGAGAGATGCGCGGAACTCGAACTTCGCGGAATTCACCTTTTCGCGGGAACGCAGGTCCTCGACCACCGCGTCCTGCTTGCGCAATACCGGAAGGGAGTCGAGATTGCGAAGACCGTTTGTGGGATCATCGCAAGACCCTTGCGTACGCTGGATTTCGGCGGCGGACTCGGCATCCCATATTTTCCCGGAGACGACGAACTAAATCTGCAGGAACTGAAAGCCGGCTTGACGGAGCTCACGGCGTCCATTGAAGCGCACGGCTGCTTCGCAGGCACTCGGTTCGTCGTTGAGCCCGGCCGCTATCTCGTAGGAGATTCCGGTCTGTACGTCACACGCATCAATGACGTCAAAGTGTCTCGCGGCAAGAAATACCTGATTCTCGACGGCGGCATGAATCACCATCTCGCTGCCTCCGGAAACCTGGGCCAGGTCATCAAACGCAGTTTTCCGATAGCCATTCTCAACAAGTTCGATTCGCCAGCCACAGAAACTGTGGAGGTCGTGGGGCCTCTCTGCACGCCGCTGGATACCTTGGGGCGTGCTGCACAACTGCCGGCAGGGGAAGTCGGCGACATCGTCGGCATCTTTCAGGCGGGCGCTTATGCCCGCACCGCCAGCCCGCTCGGATTCCTCGGCCATCCCACTCCACCCGAAGTGCTCGTGCTGGGTGAAGACGATCGACTGATACGGAGGCGCGGAACTGAGGAAGATGCCCTTCGGGATCTGCCGAGAGTTAGCACAGCCATGCAGGCTGTCTCCTGACGAGCACCAGGAGAAGGAAGGAAATTATGAACGCAACGGCGGCAGCCCTTTCGACTTATCCACATCCGCCCGCGTTCGCGTTAGCGAACGGCTGCCTCGTCCGGGCTTATCGGGATTTAAACGAACTCGACGCACTTCGTCCAGCGTGGGATTCGCTGCTTCAAGAGTATCCACTTGCCAGCACATTCAGCACATGGGAGTGGCTCACCTGCTGGTGGCGCGCCTTCGGGGAAAGCAGGAAGCTTTTGGTGTTAGGCGTTTTCGATCACAGCAACGCGCTGGTCGGACTGGCGCCTTTTTCCGTATCCGACGAGAGTCTCGGCGGCGTTCCTGTTCGCGTGTTGCGGATGATGGGCGACGGCACGTACGACTCCGACAATCTCGACATGCCAGTGCAGTCAGGATACGAGCAGCCATTCGCTCGCGCGATTCTTGACTATCTGCAGAAGAACCACGCACAATGGGATCTCTGCGAATTGAATACGCTGCCGCCCGATTCGCCATCTGTCGCGTTTCTCGCAAGAGTCGCCAAGGCGCGCGGATGGACGCTGATCGAGAGCTTTACGCCTTCCTCCGCCATTCCGCTACCGCCGACGTGGGTTGAATACATGGCCACGCTTTCCAGCGAGGAGCGGCGAAATATTCCGCGATACACCCGCCGCCTGCAGAGCCGCCACGCGACGCGCATCTTCCGGGCCGACCTGGACACGCTGCCCCAATGCCTGGAAGCTCTCTTCGAACTTCATCAGGGCCGCTGGCAAAACGCGGGAGAGAAGGGAAGCTTCGCCTCCCTGCAGCGGCGGAACTTTTATACCGAACTCAGCTGCGCGTTGCTGAAGAGGAATGCTCTGGAATTGTGGGCGCTCGAACTCGACCAGAAAATTACAGCCGTGCAATACGCGTTTCGCCACAACGACCGCTCCTTCCAGTTGCAGGAAGGGTATGATCACCGCCGTCCTTCCGACCGGCTGGGTTACGTGCTACGCGGCGAAGTCCTGAAGACTCTGATCGGGGAAGGAGTTCGCGTCTACGATTTTCTCGGCGGCGAAGATTCCTACAAAGCGCGTTGGGGAGCGCAGCCCGGCTACTACCGCACGCTTCGCTTCGCTCCGCGTTTCTCGAGGGGCGGGATTCTGCTTCAGCTCTCGACCCAAGCGGAATCCGGAAAACGATGGTTGCGCCGCAATCTCCCACGCTCCGCCTGGAGTGCTCTTCGCGATCTTAACAGCGCGATCCGCAGGACATCCCGCACGGCACCAGCTGCGTAGATCCTAGATTCGAGTCGCCTTCTCTGTTGACGGTGGTCGAACAGACGGAGGCATACGTTTGTGCAGCGCTCCGACGCTATGCTGCGCCCAGAACAACAGAGTCTGCATTGACTCAAGAATCGCGGGCACCGGATCGGAAAAGCGGAAAAGCGCGTCACCGACGAATGGACTGAAATCCGCGGGCATCTGTAGCAAAGTTCTCTTGAGCTCCCTGCGGGCTGCGTCGGATTGTCGTGCGATAACCGCCATTCGATACAGGCGCGTGAAGTATCCAGCCGACCAACGCCAGCGTTTGCCGCTAGCGTCCACCTTCGAAATGGAGGGCTGCTCTCCATGCAAGAGCTGCCACTGGTAGTACGGCAAATCCAGTCCGGCCGATACCGCAAGTGACACTGTTCCCCAAAAGCGCCCATTCACTTCCATCAGCACGGCCTCGCCAGTAGTGCGATTCACGCGGTACTCCACCATGGCCACGCCATCCCATTCCAAGGCTCGAAGCAACTTGAGGGACGAGTCCACCAGTTGCGGATTCGGCGACTCCGCAATCGCAGTCACCGCGACTCCGCCCCCGAAGGGCAATTCCTTCAGCCGTCGATGCTGAAAGACAGCAAGACACTCTCCCTGGTGCAAGAGCATTTGCACTCCAACGCCAACGCCCTCGCAATACTCCTGCACCAGCATCGGAGGCTCGAACTTCCGCGGCGTTGGATATTTGTGTTCGATTTCACTCAGGGTATTCACCCGAAAACTGGTGAATTCCTCGAAACGCTTTTCTTTTCCCGCCGGTTTCAGAATCCAAGGAAAGGGAAGTCGCTCCGCAAACTCCCGAAGCATGCCGGAATGCTCTGCCAGCATCGTGCGCGGCACGCGCATCCCGCAGCTCTGTGCCACCTCCAGGGTCTGTGGCTTGTTCAGCACTCGTTGCGTAATTTCAGGAGGCGGGCAAGCAATTCGGAGGACTTGGTTCAGTTCCCCGTAGTTCTCCATCAATGTGGCGATTGCCACGTCGTCGGCGGGAATTAGCAGGTCGTAGCCGCCGCGTGCTATGGCAGCGCGCAACTCGTTCGCGAAGTCCCGAGGCGCGTTGTTTGGATAAGGCAGGCGGAAAAAGTGCCGCACAGCGCGCGAATGGACCGCCGGAGCCATCACGCAATCCGCCACATCCACCGGAATCCCATGCCTGTGCAACGACCGGGCAATCGTGAGCACAATCCTCGGAATCCACCCCAGAATCAGTACGGGCGCCTTCACAAAGTGTTTTGTCCCCCCGGGTCGTCGACGTCCTACATTCTTAGCGGATTTCTCCGCGCAAGGCCAGTCATCGGGCACAGCAGATCCGAAATTCATCCTCGCTTCACAATCGACGAATATGATCACTCGTTCGCCCTGCCTGCGAAGCAGCATGCTTTCAGGCCAGGCTATGGACAAACCTACAGGAGAATCCGAACGCATGGAGAAGTTGTACGTCTTGGGTGGCAAGCAACGCAGGGCCCTGATCAAAGATCCTTCCAAAGAGTGGCATTGGTACGAAACGGCCCTGATTCTTGAAGTCGATACGACCTCGGGCAAAGTGCGCACCTGCGTCGAGTACAAGACCCCTATCGAGGCCCGCGCCAGCGACAGTGCTTCCATCAATTTTCACAGCGGCGCGCTGGTAGGCGATCGCCTCTATACCTGTACCATGACGGAAGTCCTGATCTTCAAGGTCCCCGAGTTCGAGCAGGTCGGTTACGTTTCCATGCCCTGCTTCAATGACCTCCATCACGTCGTGCCCACATCCGACGGCAACTTGTTCGTCGTCACGACCGGGCTCGACATGGTCGTAAAAGTTTCACCCTCGGGCGAACTGCTTCGCGAGTGGCCTGTTCTGCAGGAGACGCCCTGGTCTCGCTTTTCACGAGATACCGACTATCGCAAGGTGGAGACCACGAAGCCGCATTTGTCCCATCCCAACTTCGTCTTCGAACTCGATAACGAAATATGGGTCACACGCTTTACGCAAAGAGACGCCATTTCTCTGAACGGCTCCGGCCATCGCATCGACATCGCTGTGGAAAAACCGCACGACGGCGTTCTCTGGAAAGGCTACGTAGTCTTCACCGTCGTTGACGGTAAAGTCATCCTGGCAAACCGGCGAACGCTGAAGGTGGATCGCATCATCGATCTGCGCCGCATCCAGGAGCATGATCAGCAGATTCTTCCAGCCTGGTGCCGAGGGGTGCTGCCCGTCGATGATCAGAAGATGTGGGTCGGCTTTACTCGTATCCGGCGGACGCTGTTTCGCGAAAACGTGCGCTGGGCCAAGCAGCTTCTGAAAGAGGGCACCGTCATGAAACCTACGCACATCGCCTTGTTCGATATCGAAACACAAGAATGTCTGAAGGAGTTCGATCTGGAGCCCTACGGCATGAATTGCATCTTCGGCATCTTCCCCGCGCCGATGGCTCACCCTAGTTAGAGCTAATGCGAGCGCTACGGACTACTGCGCCCCTCGACGGAATAATACGGTCTTGATCGTGTGAAACATGATCAGCACATCAAGGCCGACGGAAGCGTTCTTGATGTAGAACAGGTCGTACTGAAGCTTCTCGAGAGCGTCTTCCAGAGTGTTTCCATATTTGTAGCGCACCTGCGCCCATCCGGTGATTCCGGGCCGTACCACGTTACGCGCCGCATAGTAGGGAATTTCATGGTTGAGCCACTCGACGAACTCCGGGCGTTCTGGGCGCGGTCCGACCAAAGCCATATCACCCTTGAGGACGCACCACATTTGTGGAATTTCATCCAAGCGCGTGGTTCGTAAAAACTTACCCACGCGCGTGATCCTTGGATCGTTGTCTCCCGCCCAGGTTGCCCCCAGATCCGCTTCAGCGTCCCGGCACATGGTGCGAAACTTGTAGCAGAGGAACGGCTTGCCCAGTCGACCTACTCGGGACTGTCGATATAGCACCGGGCCGCGCGAGTCGAGCTTGATCGCAATCATGACAAAGGGCAACAGTGGTGCTGTTAACAGCAGTCCGAAAACGCTGGCGGTCACATCGATGAACCGCTTCAAGATTCTGTACCCGTGGGTTGATCGGAAGCCCTCTGCGAATATGATCCAGCTCGGCGACAGATGTTGCACGTCGATCTTGCCGGAAATCTTCTCGAGCCACGAAGCCGCTTCTTCTATATGGGTTACGCCCTCTAGTCGAAGCTGAAGCAGTTCATCGACCGGCATGACATTCCGGCGATCGTGCATTGCGATGATGACGCGGTGTACTTTTTTCCCCTGCGCGACCCGTACCAGGTGTTCGGCCATGTCTTTGCGGCTCAACCCATCTGCTTCACCCGTCCAGCCGACTACCTCGACGCCTAGGTCAATGCGACTTTGCAAGCCGTCGATCAGGCGTCGTGCCCTCTCGCCGGAACCCAGCACATACACGCGCTCCTTCAAGTAGGGCTGTTGCGCGAGCCACAAATAGGCGCTCCTCCACGACACCAGGCCCACGGTCACGATGAGCATCCCCAGAAGGAAGGAGAAGTTTCGCAGGATCTGAGGAAAGAACGTCCCAACCGCCGCAACTCCCAAGGCGAGCATTCCCGGGATCAGAACTGGCCTGAAATAGAATTCCTGGCGACCTTCAAAACTGGATGGATCGTACAGATCAAACCAATGTGACAGCAGCACCACGAGAAACGTCAGGACCGCGATCTTCTGATATCCGAAGTCGTCGTTCAGGACAAAGTAGCTATTTTCGCGGGCTTGTAAGACTGTAGCCAGCAGGAGTGAAAAGCAGACAATTAGCGTTTCGCCGAGGATCAGAACGAGCGTGCGGACGGGATAGTAAACATTGAACAGTCGAAGCACCAGACCGGGCCCCCAAGAGCGGTTTTACGCCAATCACACGCCCTGATTGTGACGCGCGCTGCGGGTAGCGAACAGAGAATATCTTGAAATTTACAGGAATTTGATTTCGCGGTCGCGTTGGCATCACTCGGTGCCCTTAGCATCCGTTCATTCGAAGGCAATAAGAGAATTGGTTGACTTGCCTTTGTTGACCGGCAGCCCGTCGTATACGCAGCTGGCGCGCACACATCGTCTCTTCAACTCTCATCAATCGTAACTATCGGGGCGGTCCGAACTCCGCGCGCGAGGCTTGTCGTGCCAGGTCATTCCCAGGGAACTTCGAGGCTAAATTCCGCTTCTCAGGATGTTCAGCATAAACCTTTCTCTTGCACTCTCAACGGCACCACCGACGACCGCGAGCTGAGGCGCGGTAACCGGCTGCTGGGTGGGTTGGGCCTTCTGGTGGTCGTGGCGATCGTGGGATTCAGTGTGTACTTCGCCTTGCAGTATCTGCTCTGAGAGCTTAGGTTGTGCTTTCCAAGCCGGGTGCCGCGACCACCCGCGAGGAATCGAACCGACGCCATGTGCGGGCAGTTGATCCGCTAACTTGTGGACACGACTTCGCCACCACCGCTGCCAGGACGGAGCTGCAGCAAACAGTGAAATATGGGAAAAAGTGGTAGGCCTCCGGAGAAAAGGCAGCTCCCACAACAAACCCAATGAGGGAAGCCAGCAGGGCTCCTCGGAACACTTCCGCATCACCGCTAACGTTCGCCTCTCGAACACGCTTTAAATTCAAAAATCCGCGATAAAAGAAGAGTAGGTACAGGATCAATGATGGAATGCCGCCTTCCACGGCGATTTGTAAGTACGCCGCGTGCACTTGAAGCCAGAGGCCGGAGTACACCACGAAATTTTCCGCGCCGACGCCGAGGATTGGGTAGTGTGCGATTCCTTCGAGGGCCTTCCCCATCAGAATCTTGCGCTCCTCGTACGATTGGGCAGCTTCCTCTCGCCCAGCAGCGTCTTCTGCTGCCACTGCGCCGAGCCTATCCCGAAGTGCACCGCCGGCCACTGTAATTAGCACAACACCTATGAGCGCCGTCGCGGGAATCAGGTAATAGCGTCTGCCCTTGATGCCGAACTGCCAGAGACAAACGGCTCCCGCGATCAGAAGATCAATGAATCCCGCCCGGGAAGCGGTTCGGATGAGTGCCACGCCCATCGTGAGCATGCCCAGGCACCAGGCGACCTTCACCCAAAATCTTTCGGCCGTGAACATCAGAGCCAGTGCGAGCGGCAAAGACAGAACAATCGCGAAAGCTAGATCGTTCGGATTGGAGTAGATTCCGCCAACCACGGCATAGAGTCGATCCACAGAATAGCCCTTCACCAGAGCCACGATGGATACCAGGGCGACCGATGCAGCTTGGATGAACAGTATTCGCCGAAGCCGTTCGACACTTGTGATCAGCAGGAAGGCGAGAATCCACAACACGCAGACCTTCGAAAACTCCAGCGTGGCGGAAAAGGCTCCGCCACGCCATACAGGAGAAAGTACCGCCGACACAAACAGCGTCCCGATCAGACCTAGCAAATAGTAGGCCTCTCTGGGAAGATCGCTCGGGCTTCGCGCTGCGCGACCAAGATGCAACAGCAGGCTCAGCAGTGCGAAAGCACCCGTGAGCTTGACGACTGGAATCCATCCCAATCCTGATACGACTTCCTGCGGGCGCGCACAATAGACGAAGTAGAAGGCGCTCAGCCAGAAAAATCCCGCACTCAAACTGAGGCTTTCTTTCTGTGGAGACGACGAACGTCGAAAGCGTGACAGGTGCGAGTGCGAGGCCTCCCGGGTGAAACGGAACCGGGATGGCGGTGCGAGGTGGTTGTGAACAGAGCTCATCCGGAGTTGGCGTACCTGCACCTTCGAATCCAACGTGGCCGTCAGCCTGATTTTCAACGCTGGTTGGATCTGCCAAAGGCGACTCATCATACCAGCGATTCTCTCAACGGAAGGGAGCGGTACCCATTATGATCGCGAGTTTTAACTTCACCGTAACATCCGCTCTCCTGGTTGCTTTGCGTACTCCATTTTCACGTTCATTTAACTTAACCGCCATGCTCCTGCGAAAAGAGAGATGACATGCTTCCCATCCAAACACTTCGGGACGCGGGTTTGCTGAACTTGCGGCCCGAATCTCACTTTCACATTCCTCGCCACTTGTACCGGACAAACTTTCCAATGTGCGGAATCGCAGGCATAGTAGGCGCGAAAGACGATGCCGGGGTCGATCACTACACGGTCCAGGCCATGTGCAGCACAATTGTGCACCGGGGTCCGGACGACGAAGGCGTTTGGGTGAAAGATGGCGTCGGCCTCGGCTCTCGACGCCTTAGCGTGATTGATCTGGATGGAGGACATCAGCCGGTCTGCAACGAAGACGGCACGGTCTGGGTCGTCTTCAACGGCGAGATCTACAATTTCCCCGAACTTCGCCGGGAACTCGAATCGAAAGGCCACGCGTTCTATACGAACAGTGACACCGAGGTCATCGTTCATCTCTATGAAGACCTCGGTTCTGACTGCGTGCACAAGCTGCGTGGGATGTTTGCCTTCGGGCTGTTCGATGAGAAGCGGCGGAAGTTGTTGCTGGCGCGCGACCGGGTAGGGAAAAAACCTCTGCACTACGCCTTGGCGAACAACCGGCTGCTTTTTGGTTCGGAAATCAAGACCATTCTCAGTGCGGCGCCGGATTTAACGCAACTCAATTCCCAGGCCCTCTTCCAATACTTCTACTTCGGCTACATTCCCGATCCCGGCACTGCATTCGCCGCGATCCAGAAGCTGCCTCCGGGGCACCTGCTGGAATATGAGGATGGCGAGATCGAGATTCACCAATATTGGGATCTTCCGAGATACAACACCTTCTGGCCTGATTCTGAAGAGGAATGCCTGGAAGAACTGGAAGCCCGCCTTTCAGAAGCCGTCCGTATTCGCCTTTTGGCCGACGTGCCGGTGGGCGCGCTTCTCAGCGGTGGAACGGATTCCTCCACTATCGTTGCGCTGATGGCGAGGGCGAGCCACAAGCCGGTGAAAACATTTTCGATCGGCTTCCTCCAGGCTGATTTCGACGAAACGCCGTACGCACGGGAAGTGGCCCGCGCGTTCTCAACCGAGCACCACGAGCTGATCCTCGAACCGGACGTCGTTGACACCGTGCAGTCGCTGGGACGATCACTGGAAGAGCCTTTCGGCGACTCCTCGATGTTGCCAACCTACATGGTTTCGCAAATGGCGCGAAAGCACGTTACCGTGGCGCTCTCCGGGGATGGCGGAGATGAGGCCTTTGCTGGGTACGAGCGTTATCAGATTCATCTTCGCAATCGCTCGATGCGGTGGGTTCCTGCCTGGGCGGGATCGGCCTACCGAAAGTGCGTTTATCCGCGATTGCCTTTTGGTGTCCCGGGACGCAACTTCGCGTACAGCCTTTCGCTCCCCTGGGCCGAACGCTACATCGAGGGAGTGTCGCTTGCACCCGAACAGAGAAACTGTGGCCTGCTCTCCCAGGACTTTGTGTGCGGTTTTCAAGCGGATGCCGACCCGCTTAACCTGTTCCGACGGTATCTCCGCAACGCACCGGCATCCGATCCCGTGAGTCAGGTCCTCTATCTCGACAGCAAAACCTATCTGCCGGGGGACATCCTCACCAAGGTTGATCGAATGAGTATGGCTGCCTCTCTCGAAGTGCGCGTTCCCATGCTCGACCACCTATTCCTGGAATGGGTGGCAAGTCTCGGCCCCGAGTGGAAACTCGGCAAGAATGGACAGAAATATATCCTCAGAAAACTCGCTCGCCGTGTTGGAGTGCCGCCCGCCGTGCTCGATCGATCCAAGCAGGGTTTCACTCTGCCGCTCGTTCATTGGATGCGCCGCGAACTTAAAGATCTGGTGCACTCGTTGTTGCTTGATCGTTGCGCATTGGACCGTGGCTATTTCAACGAACAGGGCATTCGCAGGATGCTGGGCGAGTTCTTTGCCGGACGCGCGCATGATCATCTTCCCATCTGGCGTCTCATGATGTTCGAACTCTGGCAGCGCAGCTTCGTCGAGTCGATCGAGCGCACGCGTTCCTTGAGTCCTCTGAATTGCGTAGCATGAGGTACGCTCCGCACCTCCTGTGGAAATCTTGTTCCGATTTGCGTGAGCATTTACGAACCTTTCATCTTGGGGTCACTCTGTACAACGAATGCACCCCCTAAACTCTCGCCAACCGACGAAAACTTGCGCGCCCACACACCGCTGCTGCGAATGCGGGACGACTAATCTCTGTTCCGGAGAGGCCGATGAAGAGACTTGCGCTTGAGTTCCTCCAGGGATGCGGCATGTTCGGGCTTGCCCGTGTTGCCTCGGCTCGAATGGCTCGGATTCTCATGTATCACAATTTCTGTGTCGACGGCGAAGGCCTCTCGGACCACGTAAGCGTGAGCGTCCTACGACGTCAGCTGCAGTACTTGAGTCGCTATTTTCGCGTAGTTTCGCTATCTCAGCTGATTGCGCAGCTGCGTGCCGGCCAGCCGCTCGACAACCATACTGTGGTTCTGACAATCGATGATGGCCGGCGCAATTGTTACCAGTATCTCTATCCCCTGTTGCGCGAATTCCACATGCCCGCAACGTTCTTCGTCGTCAGCTCGTTCATACGGGGCGAATCGTGGATTTGGACAGATAAGGTCCTGTGGCTGGCCGATAGGACGAAAAGACCGGACTTTCTCGCGGGTGAACGCATTGACGCATTCTTTGCCTTCCTGAATCGCCTGCATCCCGAAGTGCGGGACGCCCACATCGAGGCACTCTCCATGACGATGGGCGTCCATATCCCCGACAATCCCCCACCCAAATACGTCCCGTGTTCCTGGTCGGAACTTCGCGAGATGGCTGACTCGGGCCTCGTCGAAATCGGATCGCATACGGTGTCGCATCCGATCCTTGCGACTCTCAACGATGAGGAGAGCTGGTCAGAGCTGACCGCTTCTCGCGAGCAAATTGAAGAAGGCCTCGGTGGGGAAATCACCGCATTCTGTTTTCCCAACGGGAAGCCCGAAGACTTTCGCGCAAGTCAGGTTGAGCAACTAAAGGCGGCAGGATACGCAAGCGCCGTAGTCACGCGTTACGGCATGGTCACAGAAAAAGCCAGTCTGTACGACCTGCCGCGCATCGGCATCAGCGGACGAACCGATCCACTCATCTTCTCAAAGTACCTGGACGGCGCCGAATACTATCAGGCCAGACTCGAGGGATCTCTGGGTGTGAGAGCAATGGCACAATCCTCCGCCTCGTGAGGGAGCAACGGCGTCAGAACCTTTTCGCTCACCATAGAGCAGTCCAGATTTCACTCGGCGGCAAGATCTCCGGTGACCCAATCCGCTATCCGTGACACATCGCTGGGAGTGCGTACCTTCTCAGCTTCAATCCCGTACTTGGCGATTGCATCCCGCACGGTCTCGCTGTCGCAGGCCAATTTTCCCGCCGCGCGAAACAGGCTATAGAAAGTCTTGTGCGCAAAGCCCTTGTCATATCGTGGAAAGTTATCTTGCGAGATGTCGCCGTGGAACGTCACAAGCGCGGGGCGACTCGTCGCACGTCCAGTCACTGCCGCCGCTAGGGCTAGCCAGCATCTCTTCTTGGATGCACCGTCGACATGCACGTTCATGCTGTAACCGCGCAACGAATACGAGAAAAGCACTCCCACATAATCCAGCACCCCCTGTAATTCTTTGGAATGTTCGCCCACATTGCCCGGCCGGATCTGCACCACGTCGCAGAAGTGTCCGCGGCGGCGCAGCTCTTGCGCCACCTGCATGGAAGGCGTTTGCCCCGCGATTGCGGCTGGTCGCGTCTCAATCTGCAGGATGCGCGCCGGTTCCCGCAGAGCGTCCGGCATGTGCGTGGGGCCCTTCGCCTGTAGTCCGAGCATGGTGAGATCCCTGCCGAAGAACCGCCCCAGAGGCGTTTTCGTCTTCAGCAGCAGTTTGCCCGTGAAGAAGGCATGGTACAGGTTTCGTTTCCTCTTGAGGGGGGCAGCGGATTTCCGCGGCCGCGGAGCGGCCTCGAGTTCGTAGCCCAACTTGATCAGGGTCCTCCCAATCAAGGTCTCGAGTACCGAGAGTTCCTCTGCCGTCAACGATGACTTCCAGCGCGCTACGGGCTTAAAAGTGCCCTTGGTGCCTTGCTTTCCAAAGGAGCTGTTCGGCCTTTTGACGGATCCAACGCCCACGCGCTGGATTTCGTCATAATCCAGATCCTGCCCAATAAACTCGCCCACCCTAGCCAGGGTCGATCGCGGATCTTCAACGAGGTCCTCGTAGCGAATCTCCTTGTAGTTCGAACCAAGCACATGGGCGTGGTTGCGTCCTTGTTGGACGATCCACTCCCAGTACAAAGCTGCGGTATGAAGTTCCTTGTCATGGTCCCAGGGGAAGGGCCGAATCCAATGCTGCTTTGCAAGCGAGAGGGCAACGTCTCGACCGTCGCGAATGATGTGAATGACCATTGCTTCAGGTATCGTTTCCTTAATCCGACGCAGCGCGAGCAGGTGGTCTGGCGTACACTCGGCCCACCTATCGACTCCTTGTTTGTGCGCCATCAACTCCATGACCGTTTTCAGAAAGTCGCCTGCGTTGCTGCATCGCGCGGTTTCCTCTTCCACCTGTTGCGCATCGAGTCCTGTACACCAAAACAGGCTGCTGCGTTCCCACTCGTCCAGTAGCCTGCGGCGATTCTTCGGAGCCCGTAGATCTCCGAAGCGCGGTTCCAGCAGATTGAAGACCTGAGATTCCGTGTGGTAAACCACGAAATTCCCCGCCGAGAGCAGCATGTGGTAGAGAAGGGTCGTGCCCGACCGCGGACATCCCAACACGAAAACCGGTGCTTTGCTCCTGCTCGGCGTGTGCGTTCCAACCGCTGACGTGGCCTGAGACATTCGCATAAAGTCTATTGCAACTTGTAGATCAAGACGTCCGAACGGCAATTAGCGACGCCTGCCGGAACCCACACAATGTCGTGATCCCGAACCGCAGTTTTCTCATCCTGCGCCCACTCGGGTTCCGTCTGTCCGGATATGCACTCGCGTTCGCAATGCGCAACAAAGGTAAGATTGCGCGGATTGTGCGTATGCGGCGTCGTCTGTGCGCCATTTTGGTACTCGAAAGACTTGGCCCACGAAAATCCATGATGGCATTCTTTAGCGCCATTCGTTGCGCCCATCGTACCCAGTCCCATGCTCGTCAACGCATAGTAACGCCCCGACTGGGCCAGTGTTCCGATGGAGGCGAGCGCATTGAAGCTCGTGCCTCCCGGCTTGTAGTTGAAGTTAAAGGTGCGTCCGAATCTCCAGATTTTGTCGCGCGGATAGCCATTCGGACACGGTGCCTCACCCTCCCGGCCGCACGCCGAAATTCCGATAATCTCGTATTGCCACGCCGAGACCGCCGGATAACGGTTGCCGTTAATGTAAGTGGCCCCGATAATCGGCTCCTCATCGTGCCCTCGATTGTAGGTCCACGACAAGTGCTGCTCAAACTGCGGGTAACACGGGGGATGGGTGAACGGCGCGCGAACTTGTGAGACATCGCTGCATGGCGACACTTTCCAGAGCGGCCACACGGAGCCCGCATTGTGCTGCGAACGAATCGTCAGATACTTCTGCGTGGGGGCATCCGCTCCTGCGCCGGCGCCCTCATTCACAAAGTGCGAGTGGCCCAGCACGGAGTGGCCATCGTCATTCTTGGCTACTTCATCCCACGTACCTGTCCCGAAATGCCAGAGTTTGTTGATGCCGCTATTACAGGGCCCGGCGTACGCGCCGCATACCACGTCGATGCTTTTTCCATCCAGCGCCATCGACGTGGCATGCACGGTAATGTTGTCCGAAGAAGAGATCAGCTTCGAAGGCAGGCGCTTCCACGCGCCTCCTTTACAGTCGTAGCCCGTACCTGACGTGCAGACAAAGTCCGTCTCAATCTTCGTATACGTGTTCAGCTGATAGATTTTGTTCTCCGTGTTGTTGTACGCAACCACCCACACACCCGTATCCTGCGCCGAAGCCGGGTAGCTATACGAGATGCCCATCCCGAAAACGTGGTCACTGTCTTCTACACCAGCCACGCTGATCCAGGTTTCCTTGCCCGTCCTGCCGACTTTCGCCCACGTGACCGTGCCGTCCGTGACGGTGGACGACGCGCTCATGTTCATCCACACCACGCTGCCGTCATTCACCCGGCAGCCGGGACTCTGACACCATTCGGGTACGCCCTCTCCGGTGTTTCCACCGACCGTGGCCTTGAATACAAATTTGCCGCGATTGCGAGTGAGCGCCGGCTGGATCTTGGTCTCAGGCGCAACCGTCTGCTTCGCACCTGGCCACTCAGGGAGGGGAAGCGGCGTGTGATTTCTGCTGCGATAGGGCTCCACGGCATTCGTCCATGACGGCTCTTCCTTGCCCGATACACCCGCCGTCACGGCCTGAAACAATTCGAAGCCGGCATCGTTGTTGTGCGTGGGTTGAATCACGTCGCCCAGTTCGACTTTCGCATTCGTGCGCCAATCCGGATTCGTTCCTTTGTAAAGCGCTGGAGCAAAATCAGCCGAGACTCCAGCGATGGATGGAGGCTTGCCCGGGTGCAGCGTCACCGCCAAAACCTTCGTTCCCGGTGCAGCCGACGAGGGGAACGCATAGTACCTGTACGCATCGACTCTACTGAACACACCAGGCTTCGTGACGTAAAGTCCGCTCCCGGCGCAATGCGCATCGTCGCTCCCATCAGCGCACACGGGACGGCATCGCTTTGCGTTGGGATCGAAATGGAAAATCAGCGGTACGCCCGAACTGCCGGTAATCTGTAGAAGGGTGTTGTCGGTATTCCAGGAGTTTTTGTCGCCCGCCCCGCCCAAGCCAACGGAGTAGTTGCCATTCGGTTGAGCAGGATTGCTGAAGGCGTTCGTACAGCGAACAATTTCCACGTCGTTGTAAAGAGGATCGCGAAACACTGGGCCCTCTCCGCGCGGACCGCCGAAATCAGGCACCGGCTTGGCGTCGGGTTGCGTGACCTTCAAATCAGAGCGGGAGCATCCGAACAGCGGGGGCCCGCATTCGGATTGATTCGATTCAGATACGTGTGCCGCGACTGCCAGGCCAAAACAAGCAAACACGAGGAGTGCGATCTGCACCTGTGCGTCAACCCTCATTCGTCATGCAACTCCCTGTGGCAATGCCCGACCGAGTTTGCTGCCGGCAATAGTGGCACCAGAGCGAACACAATCCGACATTTTATTAAGCCTCAAGTCTTTGGACGGAATGATGAAAGGAATGTGACGATACGATGAATTTCGACGTGCAGTACTCGACGATCAGAATGGGGCCCGGGGCGGGAATCGAACCCGCACGTCACGTTAGGGCCTCGGGGATTTTGAGTCTCTTCTTCGCACTTTTTCCTCCTGGCTCTCTATCTCCCGTTTGAGTAGCCAGCGGATTCGTGGTCAAATACCCGGCATCGTGTCCTGAGGGCGTGCGATGAAGATTGGATTTTCTCTTCCTAACATCGGACCCATCGGCACCGCAGAAGCCGTCACGAAAGTCGCGCAACGTGCCGAGGCCCTTGGCTACAGCAGTCTTTGGACCATCGAACGATTGCTGTACCCCGTGAAGCTACAGAGGCCGTATCCCGGAACTCCGGACGGGGCACTCCCTGAAATTTACAGGCAGGTGCTTGATCCACTTGACTCGCTCACTTACGTCGCCGCCCAAACAAAAAAGATCAAGCTCGGGACCAGCGTCCTCGACATGCCCTACTACAACCCGGTGATGCTGGCGCGCCGGTTGACCACTCTCGATGTTCTCTCGAATGGACGGCTATGCGTGGGTTTGGGCCTTGGCTGGTCAAAAGACGAAATGGATGCAACCGGTGCCGACATAACGAAACGAGGAGCCCTGGCGGATGAGTTTTTGCCATTGCTGAAAGCCATTTGGACCACGAATCCAGTTGAATTTCACGGAAAGTTTTTCAATGTGCCTAAGTCTTATATCGACCTAAAGCCGGTGCAGAAACCGCATCCTCAGATCTACTTGGGCGCGTTCGTCCCGGCGGCCCTAAAACGCCTTGCAAGATTGGCCGACGGATGGAATCCGGTCTTCCTCCCCGTGCCCACGATGGCGGAGATGTTCGACAGCATCAAGAAAATGGCGAACGAAGCAGGACGGGATCCATCCGCCCTGTCAATGGTGGTCCATGCGGGGCTCGGGCTCACCGAAAAGCCACTCGGCAAAGACAGGGCGATTTTCACTGGTTCGCTTCAACAGATCAGCGATGATGTCCGAGCATGTGCCAAGATTGGGGCAAGCGAAGTCTTCTTTGATCCGGCGTTCGCTCCCGGAGGACAGTCGCTCGATCACTGGCTGCATTTGCTGGAGGAACTGCGTGGCATGATGGATGTGTAGCTTGCTGCGACTCTAGATCTTGCCCCATGCGGTGACCCGCACGGGAGTGATGCACAACACGGGGGCGTCGTCGAGAAGCATATTCGCGTCATACTGGGGATACTTTGCTCGCAGGCGCTGAATGGCGTGCTCATGTTCCGCTGACGCAGAGACCAGCTCTGCTTCCCCCCGCACCAGTACGTACCACAAGCACGTCCAATCTTCGTCGTATTCATCGACGAGCAATGCCACGTGTTTCGTCTTTTGAATGTTCCTGAGCCGCGCTAACCGGGTAGGGGCCACTCGCTTGGGCTTGCGATCGATGGCGGAATAGAAAACCGAACCGTCCCAGACAAAACAGATAGGAATCACGTGTGGCTTTTGCTCGGAGTCCACTGTGGCCAGACGTGCAATCCGTGCGGCTTCAAGTTTCGCGCGAACTTTGGGTAAGACCAATGGAAGTGCGTTCGTCATCGCGGCAGGACAAATCCCGTCCATTTTAGGCTCTCGCGGTCTTTTAAGTTCTATTAGCGATTCGGTCTGCCAAGGCCACTTGTTTCCCTGCCTCACAGTCAGTGATCCAGGCTTTGTTAAATGTGCATCGCTCGGAGTCGCAATGACAAAAGGGCGGAGGAATCGAGCTGTGGTCAGGGCACTGATTCAAAGGCCGCGCAGGCCAGCCGACCGCACTACATTGACAAGAATGCCGACCTACATCAGGGCCCTCCCCGACTCAATTCGCCGTCACGTCAAAGTCCACCGTGTTGGAGGTCATTCCCCCGGTCTGGACGTAGACCTGAACCAGTCCGAAGATCGTGAGATCTTCGGCGGTGACGGAGACCTGCAGCTCGGTGGAGCTTACGAACCGAGCCGTGTGCGGGACGTTGTGCCAGAACACGATGGCATCGCGACCGAAGTTGTGTCCGTTCAACGTCATGACGAAGGGGGTGCTGTTGACGGGTACGGTGTTGGGGTCGATTGCGTTGAGTGCAGGCGGGGTGAAGCTGGTGCCGAAGGTGGCCTTCAGATCGTGAGTGGTGGTTCCACAACCCAGGGAGAGAGCGAGGGCGAATCCCACAACGCAGAAGGCGCCAACCATTGGGCGGGCGAAAAGGCTGGTGGAGCGCATAGCGGCCTCCTAAGAGATGGGCGGCATTCTACTCCCATTATGGGCTTTTGTGTGTCAAGTATTGGGCGAAATGCCGCGCTGGGCGCTGAGTTTGGAGGAAAGCAGATTCCCCTTGCCTCCGTTGCGCTCGGCGTCGGTCGGCAGTGGTACGCTTCGGTCCGCATGAATCCTTGTCATCTCGTAAGCGATCGCCATTTTCCGCGAATCGCCCACGAGTTCTGACGAGGAAATCTTCCAAGAGCTCGTCAGCAATGGCATCGAGCGAACAGTCGATGCTCGTCTCGTAGAGTTCTTACCGATGGCATTACCGGCTTTCTGTTTCTCCAGTACCGCCGTCCGAGTCTGACTCAAGGCCCGATTCAGGGATTCTCTGGGGATCTTGGTAACCAGCGGCTTCAATAGCCAGCCCAGCCCAAGAGGAATATCTCGGGTAAGCGACAGTGCTTCGCATTGCATGTACACGCCTTTGTCCTTCTCCTCGAATCGCCAATACGTGTTGAGCCGCCAAAGATAGCCCCGGCCTTCCCCGACAGGCCACTCCTCGCCGTCCGGATGGTCGGAGTTCCTTACCTCAGTGATCCTGGTACTGATGGAATGTGAATACGTCTTAAGGGGATCCACCTGGCCCCAGTGGGCGATATACTCCGTATTAAAAACCACCGTAGTAAACCGCTTCTGATACAGGCGCAGAGAGAACCTATAATCGTCTCCTTGATGGGAGATCAAATGGGAGGCGATGACATCCGGCTTGTAGAGTTCGGCCCGGCGATCATAGTCCTGCATGATTGGCAGAAGCCCCGCGAGTGTAACGCCAGGAATAAAAATGATTCCCACCCAGTGATGCACCATTCCATCAGGCACATCTGAGCTGAGTCCTGGGCTTTTTGTTTCCCGTCGTTCAACCAGCACTTCGCCCTTCCTCAGCTTGTCGTACGAACTTTGTCTCGCGTTCTCTGTCAAGTCGTCCACGTAGAGGAATGTTCCACCTGGACGCAGCTCATTGTTGATTCGAGCCTCCGTGAGGGCTACGTATTTGTCGAAGGCAGCGGTCGTCTTCTGCTTCAGCTCGGCCCCAGTACCTCTGAGACTCAAGCCAACCAGGCAGACGATCAGCATACAGTTCCGTTTCATAAGAGCAGCGCTTGCATCTCAGTCCCTTTCAGTTCATGTGTGGGACCGGTGACTGCGTACCGGAAACAGAAGCACACAGCGAACCAATCATGAAGTTTTTAGGCCTTCCAAATCAGGAGACGCTACGGGATACGCCATGCGAATCAGCGTGCGTTGAGAAAACGGACAGTAGAGCAAAGCTGCTGTTGCCCCGAAAGCCAGACCCAATCCGATCCGCGTTACAAGCAGGAGTGGCGATAGCGCCCAGAACTGGTCGACTGGGAGCAAGAGGGGAAACAAGCGCCGAAACTTCTTACCCAGTTCGGGATGATCGAAAATAATGGACGACAGAAGGTAGAGCCGCACCACAATCCCGATGCTGGCGGTGACGAGAACTACCGCCGGCAACCCCCAATTGCTGCCCGGAAGCAGTACCTGCGCGAAACGTTGTATCTCCTCCAACCGGCTGAGTGCGGCTACATAGAAAGCTAGATACATCAGCTGCAATGCGCCAATGAGCCATCGTAGAGGTCGCCGTTCGACGATGGGAAGCCCCTGGGCAGATAAACGCCGCCCAGAACCCGAGGAAGACTGATTTCCATGAGCTGCGGAGGTACGAGTGGGCGGCAATCCAACATCGAGATCGCGCTTTATACGGCGCAAATCCGCCCCCACTTCAGCTGCGGCTTGGTAGCGTAGGGCGTGGTCCTTTTCCAATGCGCGGAAGATCACTTCCTCCAGAGCAGATGGTAAACCGGGATTCCAGTGAGACGGCGGCAAAGGAACACGATTCAAGATTGAGTCGAATATGACCGCTGACGTGTTTCCGGGGAAGGCTTGCTTGCCAGTCGCCATCTCGTATAGCACGGCCCCAAAAGAAAATAGGTCGGAACGTGCGTCGAGTTGCTGTCCGCGTGCTTGTTCTGGAGACATATAACCGATCGTGCCTAGAGTCGTACCCGGAATGGTAAGGTCACTGCCGCCGGCGCTTGTTGGTATCAAGGAACGTCCGGCAACATCCTCGCTGACGATCAGCTTTGCTAAACCAAAATCCAGCAGCTTCACCTGATCGTCTTGGGTCACGAAGAGATTGGCGGGGGTGATGTCGCGGTGAACCACGCCCTTACGGTGAGCGGCGTCCAGTCCATCGGCAATCTGGATACCGAAATTCAACACGCAGTTCAGAGGGAGGGCCCGGTTCGCGACTCGGTCTTTGAGTCGTTCTCCCTCCAGTAGCTCCAGCGCGATGAAGTGCACGTCTTCACACTGGCTGATTTCGTAAACGGTGCAGATATTGGGATGGTTCAGAGCTGAGGCTGCACGGGCTTCTCTTTGAAAGCGTTCGAGCGCCGAGCCATCGGAACAAAGGTCTCTGGACAACATCTTCAAAGCAACGCGGCGGCCGAGAATCTGGTCTTCCGCTTCATAAACGGCACCCATCCCTCCAGCCCCGAGGAATTTCAGGATTCGGTAGTGGGAAAGATTGCCACCGAGGAGGGATTCGGCATGAGAGAGGTTTGACACGGCAATTCAGGTCCGCTTTTTTTCGGCGGCATTCTACTTGCGAAGAGTGCGCTAAACAAGGCTTGAATTTAAGCCCGCCGGCGCAAGGCTCAGGACTGACACTTTGTCAATTTGGGGGGTATCAATGCAGGGCACACATCCTGGCAGCGCATGGGGGCGGCAGCGTATTGCCAATGGCGACTCTCTCCGAAATTCCGAATAGGACGGCTTAGGTCGTCTTTTAGGGCAGTTGCCTGTAGCAGCTTTTCGTGCAAGATTCCACACCCGCCGCAAAGGAAAACCGTGATTGGGGCCACGGTGAAAGCTAATGAGCAGCGCGCGCAAGCCGTTTGCGGTCCCCCCGGGGAGACCTTTGTAACCCTTGACAGCGAAAGTTTTGGTAACCCGGGGCAAGCCATCGTGGGATGAGCAAACGATGGAAGCTAGTAATACTGCTGGGGTTATCGGTTGAGAGTCCATTGATCGGGAGATGATCCGTAGTGCATTGTCTCTGGGAATCAGGTGTGGAATCTTCCCCGCGCCGGGACAGGCGGGCTTGGAACCACTGGCGTAGCGGTTGGAAAGCTGCACGAAGGTGAAACAGATGTTAGAGGCTGGATACGACGAATACCCAAGAGGTGCCGAATGATCTCCAAGACTGTTTCAGCAGCTCTCGTTTTTGCTCTCTTGCACGATAGCGCAGTTTCCGAGACTCAACCGCAGCACCCAACACAAAGCATAGCCAAAAATGCAGCAGTTGCTCCACCAGGCACAGGAAAAGGACAAGAAAGTCAAAATCACTCTAGTTAAGAAGATCGACAATTATCGCAAGTTCACCGGCAAGGTAATGAAAATCTCGGATCGGGACTTCACAATCGCAGATCAGAAGACTGGAAAAACGATGAACTTCGCATACGAAGATGTCCAGCAAATCGGCCAAGCAGGAGTATCAAAGGGCACGATCGTCGCTGTCTCGGCGTTAGTCGCCGGAGGATTAATTATTTTAGGGGTGATCTATCACGAACTCGGCAAATTCTTGCCATCCGCAGTGTCCGGCATTTGAAGGTCCGCGCTCACGCCACGTAGATCTTTCTAGGGAGACTGCTGTCCGGCCAGAGGCTGACAGACGAAGAGAGACAGAAAATGCAGCAGTGAGTCATTTCCGCCAGTATCCATACGGGTTGCTGATGTTGCCGTCTGGAGATTCTGGTACGCCAGTCCGGAACTCGCCAAAGGATTGCTGGTGAAATGGGATTTATCGCCAATCGACTTGGCGGCAAACAAACCTGTGATGCACCGGAATCTGCTCTTAAGCAGCCTGCCCCTTACTTGATTGTTGGGCCTCGCGTAAAAGGCCCTCAATATGTTTCCCTAACGCGATTTCGATTTCGGACTTTGCATGTTCAAAGCTGCCCGCTTGAACAGCGATAGACGGTTGCGCGCAGCTTCCATTCCAGCCATCGTCCGTGAGCCAGAACTTGCATTCGATGCGCAGAAATGGCGTTACCCGAAGCGCTACGGCATGATTCCCCATATGCCTTCTCCCAGCAATTTGTCTCAGCCAGTGCAATCATAATCTTCGCCCGGACCCGTGCCAATGAGCGATGTGTCCATGAGAGATGCTCCAAGGCTCGATGACCTTCGGGACAAACCAAATCAAGGATGCTGTTGATGCAGAACTCGCCAGGAAAGGACTGACCAAAACCGACGCTGAAAACGCCGATCTCCATCTTGGCTATCAGTTGGAAATAGGAACAGAGACACAAATCACATCCTACAAGACAGACAGGGCTTGAGCTTTCGGTTTGAAAAGGGATCCTCGGCTAACCATCGTCGCCATCACTCGAACGACGAAACCGCCGCTTCCTGGTTATCAAACACCTCGAACAAGTTTAATAGTCCAATCATCTTCAGCGTCTGCAGGGCGAACTTCGATGGATTTAGCAGCTTCAGCGCACCCCCCTGTTGCTTGGCTGTCGTTAAGTAGCGAACCAACAGACCGATGCCACTGGAATCGATCATGGGAACGTCAGACACATCGAGCACCCAGCGATTCGAACCACCGACCAGGAGGTCTTCCAAAGTGTTGCGCAGGCGATCCACTCCTGCTCCCAGGGTAATGCGGCCTGTAACCTTCAAGAGCTTTAAGTCGCCCAAACTGCGAATATCAATGTCCACGTTGAGGTTTATCCAAGGTCCAACATAACGGTGACTGGCGGATAGTGTTGACTCTCTGCCAACCCTCTGATAAAGTCCCGCTCAAATTAGTGGAAGCCCGGCGTTTTTGCAACTGGAACCCTCTCCCCGCCCGGCGCGATTCGACGATTCGCCAGGCACCACCATGATACCCTTGAGTTCTGAGCTGGAAATCAACATCGCTGACTTTGCAGCCCGATTGTTGGGGCCTTTGGAAACCATACCCCGGGCGCGTCTTATTGCACAAGCCATTCTGGATCAATTCCCTACCAGCACCACCACGGTTTACATTCTCGAAGAAGATGATGAAGGCCAGTTCTGGTCAGTAAAAGCCTCGTTGGGCGAGGGTGCGGAGCCCGATCCCACCGTTCCCGCGGAAGCCGGTACACTCGGCGTTGTATTCCGGGATCCGCGAATTGTTATCTTTGAAGACAGCATGCTGGTCCGCGAGGACTATGCCCATCTCAATGTCCGCCGGACCGTGAAAAGTCTCGCCTGCCTTCCGCTTCTCCTGGGCGAGAAATTGGTAGGTGCCATAGAGGTTCTTAGCTTCGACGAGCCTTTACGCCTTCCGCGACTAAAGGCTTTTGTGCGTATCGCGGAAGTGGCGGCGGCCTCTCTGGTTTCGTCACAGGCTTACGAGCAGGAGCGGCACAACTCGCTGACCTCCGTTACTCGCCTCACCCAGTTCTATGACATAGAAAAGGTCTTCAGTTCCACGCTCGAGATGGACGAGTTGTTGCCGATCATTGGCGGCAAGATGCGAGAGATGCTTGAGTGCCAGGCGGTTAACCTTTGGCTCGTCCAAGGCGACGGCAGTATCTGCCTGTTGCACCAGTCGGGAGAGGAGCCGACCACGCATCAGAACATGGTTCAAAAAGGTGGGGAAGGCCTTGCTGGCGATGTTTCCGATAACGGCGAGGCAATCCTGATTGATGATCCCGACGATGAACGTCTTGTCCGTCGCAACGCCAACACGGATGGCGATCGGGTGGATTCCATCATGGTTGCTCCACTGATGGACAAAGAGTCATTGGTCGGCGTCGTAGAAGCCGTGAATCGGCTCGACAATGCTCCGTTCGATGAAGACGATCTCTTCGTCCTCACCAGCCTGAACGAGTCGGCGGCCCTCGCGCTTCACAATGCGAGCTTGTTGCTGGCGGAGCGCAAGGTGGAAGTGCTGGAAACGCTGGTTCGGGTGAGTCAGGAAATTACCTCCACTCTGAACCTCGATCGCGTCCTGCAGACCATCGTGAATGCGCCGCAGGCCGTGATCCCTTACGAGCGTGCCGCCATCGCCCTCGAGCAAAACGGGAGGTACAAACTGGCCGCGGTCACCGGCCTGACGCAGGTCGATGCCGACGCCCCCGATGTCGCACCCCTCAATGACATCCTGCGTTGGGCGATGCTGTCGGACGAGACGGTGCACATCCGACAACAAGGCGAGGAGATCGAGGACACTCGTCCGGAAACGCGAGCAAAGTTTCACTCCTACTTCGAGACTTCCGGCATGCGGGGTTTTTACGCGCTGCCGCTAAGCGATGATACCGGCCGCGTGGGAGTGCTCGGCCTTGAAAGTCCTGACCCTGACTTTCTCTCCTCGGCGCACCTGGAAATTCTGCAGGTGCTCGCCGGGCAAGCCACCGTGGCGCTCCGCAATGCGCAGATGTACAGGGAGGTGCCCTTCATTTCCGTGCTGGAACCTGTGCTTGCGGGTAAACGGAAATTCATGGCGTTGAAGAAGCGGCGGCGCACGCTTTTGGGACTGGCCGCGGCTGCCGTTGTCCTCTTTTTTGCCGCCGTCCCATGGCCATTGCGCGTCGAGGGGGATGCAGTTATAGCTCCCGTACATTCGGCACGCTTGCAGCCCGAGTTCGAGGGCGTCATCAGCAAGGTATATGTGCACGAGGGAGACCGGGTATCGCGCGGCCAGGTAGTTGCAGAACTCGCCGACTGGGATGCTCGCACGAAGCTTGCGCAGGCCGAGGCGAAATACCAGACGACGATGCTCCAGATAAATCGCGCTCTTGCCGCGAACGACGGCAGCGAGGCGGGCGTACAGCGAGTCCAGGCCGACTATTGGAAGTCGGAAGTGGAGCGAAGCCGGGAAATGGTCGAGCACGCGCGTATGCGTTCGCCCATTGACGGCATCATTGCGACTCCCCAGGTCGAGAATATGGTGGGCCGACGCCTGGAATTTGGAGACACCCTCGCCGAGGTGGTGGATACATCCCAGGCGATCGTCGATGTAGCCATTGATGATGCCGAAGCCAGCCTGCTGCGCGCCGGCCAGCCGGCGTCGGCCAAGCTCAACAGCTTTCCAACCCGCGTCTTCCGGGGCGATGTCTCGGTGGTCAGTCCCAAAGCAAGCCTGCAAGGGGAGCAGCGTGTCTTCTTTGCCCGGGTCGCTGTTCCGAATCCGAACGGCTTCATTCGTCCCGGCATGGAAGGCCGCGGCAAGGTGCGCGTGGGCTGGTATCCGGCTGGCTATGCATTTTTCCGCCGGCCACTGCTGTGGCTCTACTCGAGAATCTGGACCTGGTTTGGAATCTGAGAAGGACGAGCGATGAGCAAACCGAATCTGTGTGCTTTGTTTTTTCTTCTGGCTGGATTGATAGTGCTTTCGGCCTGTAGCGATAGGGCCACCTCCAGCGTGGCCGCGGCTCCTGCCCCTTCCAAGTCGCCGGATCCGGCCCAGCCCGATCCCAAGCCCGACGTAGTTTCCGAGGCCCTTACTGTCTCCGGCCCTCTGATCGTGGAGCACCAGCTTGATGTGCTTGCGCAACGCGACGGCATCGTTACCAAACTATTCTCCGAAACCGCCGGCCGCGTTCGAGCCGGAGATCTGCTGGCGGAATTGGATGATCGCCAACTAGATGCCGATCTCCAGGCAGCGCGAGCGAAGACACGCAGCACCGATGCTGATCTCAAAAACTGGCAGGCCGAGGCGCGAGTCCTCGAAGCTGACTTCAGTCGAGCCCAAAAAATGTACGACGCCCAGCTCATCACGCGAGAACAGTGGGAGCACGTTAAATTCAAGGCTGAAGCCGATCAGTGGGATGTGCAGCGCGTTGAGCAGTTGCTGATCAACTACAAGGAAGTTGAGCATTCCCTGGAACTGGAACTGGAAAAAACGCGAATTCGCGCGCCTTTCTCGGGGATTGTTGCGCGTCGTTACGTGCGGGAAGGGCAGCAGGTCGCCAAGGGCGACCGACTGTTTTGGGTTACCGCCGAGGCGCCCTTGCGCATGCGTTTTACGCTCCCCGAGAAATATCTGGGAACTCTTAAACGCGGCCAGCGGCTTCCCTTGACGATTCCCGATTTCCCCAGTGAGGCACACACCGCCAAAGTTGTTGAACTCAGCCCGGTCGTTGATCCCACCAGTGGTACATTTGACGGCCTGGTTGAGGTCACCGGTGCCGTCGGACGCTTGCACCCGGGGATGAGTGCAATTCTGCGCATTGATACGCATCCATGAACCTTACCCAGGCGCTGAATGTCGTTCTGCCGGAGATCCCGGCACGTTTAGTCGCGCAGCGCTGCCCACGCCTGCATCCGCAGGTCGTTCATCAGGAACATATCGTCGATGGCCGGCCCACTGTGCGCGTCTACGTGCCCGGCGTGGATGCCCTTTTCAATCTTGCCCCGCAGACCTGGGACTTGGCCCGCTTCTTCGATGGCCAGCGAGACTACGAGGAGGTGGCCGAGGCCTATTTCCAGGAGACTGGAAGAAGTGTTTCTCTCGACGACGTACACCAACTCGCCGATGATCTGGAATCGATCGAATTCTGGTACAAGACGCCTCAGGAAAAGAACATCGCTTACCTGATGACATCCGCAGATGAAAGGAGAGACGCTCTCAAGAAGAAGAGCAAATGGGGAGATTTAGCGTTCATCAAGTTCCCCGCCTTCAATCCAGACAAGTTCCTCGTATGGCTGAATGGAAAGATCGGCTTTGTCTTTAGCTGGTGGTTCACAATTCTCACTCTGTGTGCATTTGCCGTCACGCTCGCCATTTTTGTGACGCATTGGGGCGAGGTCAGCCGCGACACTCTGCAGTTTTTCAACTTCGCCGATAAGACATGGCTTGACATAACGGTCTTCTGGGGTATCACGCTTATTCTGGCGGCTATCCATGAGACGGCGCACGGAGTTACCTGCCGGCACTTCGGTGCGCCTGTCAATGAGATGGGCTTCGCCCTACTGTATCTAACACCGGCCTTTTTTACTGACACGACCCAGGGTGTGGTGCGTTGTCCGCCGTGGGAACGAGTGTTGATCTCAGTCGCAGGGGTATGGTCGGAACTCTACCTGTGCACCATCGCAACCGTCGTCTGGTGGGGTACTCCGCCCGGTACGGCGATTCATGATTTTGCCTACGTGTTGGTGTTGATGACTGGCATTGCGACCGTGTTGCTGAACTGGAATCCCCTGATGAAGCTCGACGGATACCACATTCTCTGCGACGTCACCGGGATTCTGGATTTGAAGGAAAATTCAACGGCATACGTGTCGGCGTGGGTAAAGAAGCACTTCTGGCGGTTGCCGGTGGAAGTTCCCTACGTCCCCAAGCGGAGGCGTTTAGGTTTTGCCGTCTATGCTATCGCCTCAGGTCTCTACAGCTACACTGTGCTCTACATCCTGGCGAGGTTTGTGGGGAATGTGTTTCGCAACTTTAATCCGGACTGGTCATTCATACCGGAATTGGCTACCGGGGCCTTGATTTTCCGTTCCCGGATACGGTCATTGGTGAACTTCATGAAATTCCTATATCTCGATAAAAAAGATCGCATTCGCCTGTGCCTGCGATCGCACCGTCCTCTCGCGGTGATTGCCACTGTAGTCGCTTTCTGCCTAGTTCCTCTGTGGCGTGAGTCCATTGGCGGAAGCTTCGTCCTGGAAGCCGCAGACCGCGCGGTCCTCCGAACTCAAGTTCCCGGTAGGGTAACAAAGGTCTATGCGGACGAAGGCCAAAGTGTCTCGCAGGGCCAGCTGCTTCTGCAGCTTCGCAACCTTCCACTGGCTTCCAAGCAGGCGCAGACGCAAGCCGGACTGCACCGAGCTTCCGCGGAACTGAATGCGGCAGAGGCCAGATACCGGGATACCGGCGCTGCGTTACTCCAGCGAGACCAGTTCGCACAGCAGGCCTTGTCAGCTGCATCGCAAACTTCTGAACTGGAGTTGAAGTCACCCATCGCCGGGGTCGTCACGACTCCACGTCTCGGGGATCAACTGGGTAGCTTTTTGAAGGAAGGTACCGAAGTGGCCGAAGTTGCCGATCTCCGTACAATGCGTGCACGCATCTACGTGTCGGAATACGAAATGCATAAATACCGCCTGGATTCCCGTGGCTGCCTACACGTGGATGGGGTCCTAGGCCAATGGGAGGCGGGGAAGGTCCAAGTGTCACCGACATCCTCCGAAACTCCTCCCGGGCTGATCGATCTGTCGAAATTCAAAGGAATGCGTCCGCCGACGTTCTACGAGATGGACCTATGGGTGAGCAATCTAGATGGCAGGCTTAAGCCTGGAATGGTGGGTACCGCGCGCGTATATGGTCAGCGTCGAAGCTTGGCAGGCCTCACATCTCGGGGAATCACCGACTTTCTCGGCCGCAAACTCTGGTGACAACAGAGAAAGGCTGCGGAATCACCGCAGCCTCTCCAAGGAAACCTGTTCCCAAAGTTCGCGTTTAGTTCGCGGCGCGCGTGCTACCACGGGCACTGCCACGGGCGCTGCCACGGGCGCTGCCACGGGCACTGCCGCGGGCGCTGCCACGGGCACTGCCGCGGGCGCTGCCACGGGCGTTGGAGCGAACTTCACTCGCTGATGCCGAGGGCGCGACCGGCGTACTTGCTACGATCGCCTTCTTGGTGGTGTTCAGGGTGCTGATCAAAGATTTCTTTTGGATAGTCACTCTGGTCTCCTTGGTTTATTCTTTGCAGATCTGAACTTCGTCGAACGGCTCCCTATATAGCACGCGTCGCGCCAAACTCGGCGCGAAACCCGCTCTTCGCGTATGTGATTGATCTACTGTTACTTAGAGAATTCAACAAGAAGAAGGTGCGTCGGTTCAGATGGTTAGATTACAAGGTCTAGTTAATTATTAACTGTCTAAGGATTAATTTTTAACCATCCTTGGGCCGTGCTCGCTTATAACTTCAACTTGCGGCATAGGTATTTCATTCGTTGCGGATCGATCCGAAGGAGACTGGCGGCTGCCGTCTTCTTTCCGTTGGCCCGGCGCAGGGCGGCGGTTAGGTAGGCGATCTCGATTCGCTCCATCTCTGCATCAAAATCCACCCCCGCTTCCGGGATCAGGACGGCCTCCTGGCTGGCGACGCTCGAGGAAAGCAGCGGCGAAGGCAGATGATGGGCTGCGATCACCGGTCCATCGCTCATAATCACCAGCCGTTGCATCACGTTCTCCAGTTCCCGCACGTTGCCCGGCCAGGAATACGCTTCCAGGATCTCTATGACGTCCGGCTGCAGTTGCTTTACCGGCTTTCTATTGGAAGTGCTGTACAGCCTCAGAAAGTGCTCAACCAGTAAGGGAATATCGCCCTCACGGTCACGCAGCGGAGGGACCACAATAGGGACCACGTTGATCCGATAATAGAGATCTTCGCGGAACCGGCCCATTCGCACCATGGCTTCCAGATCGTCGTTGGTCGCGGTGATCAGCCGGAAGTCGATTTTCTTCGCGGCTCTTCCGCCCAGCCTCTGCACCATTCGGTCCTGCAGCACGCGCAACAGCTTGCTTTGCAAACCATGGTTCAGGGTCGTGATCTCGTCCAAAAAGAGAGTCCCTGAATGAGCTGCCTCGATCATGCCGGGTTTGGCGTTGTCGGCACCCGTGAAAGCACCCTTCTCGTACCCAAACAATTCTGATTCGATTAGGGTTTCAGGGAGCGCCGAGCAGTTGAGACAGATATAGGGCTGGTCGTGGCGTTCTCCCGTTTGAACGATCGCGCGCGCAACCAGTTCCTTCCCCACTCCACTCTCGCCCCGAATGACTACGTTGGCGTTTGAGCCAGCCACCGCCTCAATCGCCCGGTACACCTTGCGCATCGCCTCGCTGCCGCCGATCAAGCCGCTGAACGCTGACCGCCTTTCCACTTGCTCGAGGAGCCACTGTCCCTCAAACTGCAATGCCCGCTTCTCGATGGTCTGCAGCAACAGCATTCTCAGTTGCTCTCCGTCCACCGGCTTGGGGAAGAAATGGTCGGCTCCAGCCTGAGTTGCCTGTAGTGGAAGCTCGCTACTCGTCGATTCGGTAATCGCTACCAGAATCAGATCGTCCCGCAAGCGGCGAATCTCTTGCAAGACCTCAATCGCATCTGCAGCACCTTCTCCAACGATGTCCAGATCGAACACAATTCCGTGGATGTCCGGGTCATCGATCAGCGTTTTGATCTGCTCTTCGTTGCTGGCCAGTCGGATACGAAAGGTGGGGGACAACTCCCGGCGCATCTGCCGAAACATTTCGTCTGCAACCGTAATGATCGAGATCGAGTGTCGATCAGCTTCGGGAAGATGAACATCGCTGGTAGGCATGAGGCGTGGAGTGATCCTGAATCGGAGCGGATTATACGGCAATGCTGTACGAACTGGCTCCCCACCACTGTGCCATACGAATTTCTTGGAGTTTGGACCCGACTATCTTCTCACGGTTTACCGCCCCGGGAACCGAGTTGCGAGCGCTATCGAATGCCGTGGCTGCCTAATAGTCCGCTGGCGCTAAGGGGCTTGTGTGAGTGAAATTGTGATCCGACAATTCTCCAGGGCAAGATAATTGTGGACCAGATGGTCGGCCACATCTTTCAGATCGAGAACGGACTGGTCAAGCGATTCGATATTCGAGGGTCGTAGGGCCAGCATCGTCCGTGAAGAGTTCAAGCGGCCCCGTTGCACCCCTCAATAACGTCGATCCGTGCGTTGCGTTATGTAGCGATACTATCCTTTCGGATTGCCTTCGCTAACCGTTTGGTTGCAAATGCGGGGCAACTGTCTCCCCGGCAGTTTTATCTCTTCGTCGGCATACGCAAGCGAATCCTTCCCGCAATCAACAGCTTGATCTCGGCGTAATGCCGAAATCGTCTACCGGGAAGATATGGAATACCGCATGCACAGACACCAGCGAACGAAATTCAAATCGACGGTTGTGGGGTGTGGAGAGGAAGAGCGCACGGAAAGTCATCGAATGTGCGACCTCCAACATTCTCGAGCCGGAGGAGGATCTATGAAACGGCAAGCGTTCAGTCTCGTCAGCCTTTTGAGCCTGCTCCTGGTAGCGGGGTCGGCAATCGCACAGACTGTCCATGTGCGTGCGAACATTCCTTTCACCTTCGCGGTCGGGAGCAAAACACTTCCAGCCGGAACGTATGACGTCAGAACGATCGACGGGCGGGATAGCAAGATGCTGCTTCTGCAGGCACGAGACGGCAACACGAGCGTGATAGCAGGGAGCAATGCAGCAGAAAATCTTAAGCCAGCGGATAGGACCAAGCTGGTTTTCAATCAGTACGGAAGCCGTTATTTCTTGTCAGAGATCTGGGTAAATGGAAATCGCTGTGGACGCCAACTGCCGAAGACCAGCCGAGAGAAGGAGCTGGCTAAGGATTTCGCGCAGGATCTTACACAGCGGCGAGTCGAGATTGTGGCCAGCCTGCAGTAGGTAATGATTGCCACAGCGCCGACCAGGAAGGGCACATGATAGATGGTGTGCCCTTTTTCTTAGCAGAAGCCTCCACTCAGAGGAGGGGTTGGGAAGCGTGACGGACGTGTTTGCGTTTGGCTCGGAGTGTGAACAGTAAGGCGAGTAGAAATCCGAGTACGGCTCCGACCCCTGCTTCCAAAATTGTGTTGTTGTCAAATGACCGACTTCCTCCACCAGCGATCAGAAAGCCACAATACGCCATAGCTAAGGTCCAGGGAATCATGCGACGACTGTTCATGGAGCCCACCTCTTCCGTGCGCAAAATGCCGACCATTCCTTCGTGATGGCTGAATGCCACGAGGCGGATTATGGCATGGCTTCCGGTCAATAATCGCCATGATTTTAGGACATCAGGATTTAACCCTAGGCGAAGGAACGACCCTGTAATCCCCAGAACTATGGCATTGCGGGGTGTTGGCGTAACAGTGCGCCGTGAAAGGCGCTGGACTTCAGCGGGTGCAACTCCCGCCCGGGAACTGGTTCGCTCCACCCGGTAACAATCGAAGCGGCAGCGGAGGCAATGAAGCTGTCGGAGCTTTCGATGTAGAGGGTCGCTAGGCGACTCGGTGAGCGTACAGGCCATAACGTGTCATCTGGGACCTAAGAGGCCCGCGAAAACTCATGAAAATCACTACGAGCATTGGGCAAGAATAATGGCCGGTGGGAGTGGTAAGGTCGATCACTCACTGAATAAGCCGAAGCTGTTAACGTGTCTGACCCGGAGCGTGCGTGGTGGAGCGAATAAATGGGCGTTGCACTCCCCCTGGTGGGGAGCAGCGATAGCCCGCGACCCATCGATCAACTGCTCACCGACTACAAGAAACCCGAGGATATCATCGGGGAGAACGGGCTGCTCAAGCAACTCACCAAAGCCGTGCTAGAACGGGCGCTGGAAGCCGAGATGACCGAGCATCTGGGGTATGAGAAGCACGAT
>JBKPEB010000019.1:0-116269 GCA_046728215.1 Acidobacteriota bacterium
TCGGTTTCCGACTTAGCTCGCAAACTCCGCCGCTACATCAACGCCTACTCCGCCAATGCTCGTCCCATTCAGTGGAAATACTCTGACCCCACCCGCCGAGTTCGCGGTAACGAACTCACTGCGACAGGCCACTAGTACGCCGTCGCCATCTACATCACCCAGGACTGACAAGAACATGTAGCCCAGTGCGGCACCGGTATCATCGGACTCAATAGTGAATTTCGGGTTGGGCGACAATCGGTCATACACATAGGTTCGACCAGTGTGCTTCGGCCCGGCATTGGGCGCCCCCACCATCAGCAAGACATGTTGCTCGTCTGAGGAACCTGCGACTGCGCTCCCAAAATTGTCGCCGGCGCGCTCACCGCTCAAAGTAAGAAGAGTGCTCCCATCCTTGCCAGAGTAGACATAGGCACGTCCAGCGTTATCGCCAGCTGCGCTGTTGTTGGGGGCTCCAACGATCACATCGGCAAAGCCGTCTCCATTGACATCTCCAACTCCTTCGACGTGGCGGCCGAAATTGTCATTCCCGTTTTCCGCTTTGAGCGTACGGAGGATGCGACCGTCCCGGCCGGAATAGATGTTGACGTATCCGCCGCCCGGGGCGCTTGCCACCACATCGGGAATGCCGTCTCCGTTGGTATCTCCGGCTGCTTCGAGCCCGGTGCCGAGCTGGTCGCCTTTGTGCCCATCCAAAGTCCAGAGGAGCTTGCCCGATTTGGTGGAGTACACATAGATGCGGCCCGCATCTTCGCCACCCGCTTTGCTGGTGGGAGCGGAGGTTACGAAGTCCGGTATGCCGTCGCCATCGACGTCGCCGATATTGCGGGCAATCCAGCCAAACTGATCGTTGGCGTGCTCACCATCCCACTCGCGTATGACTTTCACCGGTTCTACGAATGGATCATCGAAGTCCTTGCGGGTGGGGAGCAGCGGCTTGTACCGTGCGTCGTCCTTCAGGATAGCCAACTCCGGTGTGACTTCAACTTGAGTCATATCAATTTTCAACGTGGCCTTGGCTTTCGATAGCCAATCGAAAGCCTCATCTTTGTTGTGCCGTAAGGCAGCGATGACCGCGAGTTGAAACATGGGTGCGGGGTCACCGGAATCTTCGACCAGCGCTCGGTGAAACGCATCTTGAGAGCGATCCAAATTCTTGAGCTGCAATTGAGCCACTCCAAGCGTGCGCCAAGCGCGTCCGTTGCGGGGCTGTCGTCTAGTGACGTCGTCCAGAATCTTTACCGCCCCAGCGGCGTCATTTGCATGCAGACGCCCCATGGCATCCGAGAGCGTTGGTTCAGGTACAGCTGATGTTTGCTTGGAAATGCAGCCGGAAAAGAAAAGGGTTAACGTCAGGAAAAGGCGACAGTGTGCGTCGGTTCGTTGGGATATCACCTCAATACTGCTACCCCAACACCAGTGGCACGCGCTATCAGGAAATTGCTCTGCCAGTGATTGTGTGGACTATGTGCGCGGACGTAAGAAGGAGTCGCGCTGAATTCGTGCCGAAATATGTCTGTGAAATGGCTGTGGCTGGAAAAGCCGGCATCGAGGGCAATTTCAGTCAGGGAGCGCCGGGAATCCACCACATCAGTGAGTGCCTCGCGTAAGCGAAGACGGAGCCGGTATTGATGGAGCTTTATGCCTGTCGCCTGCCGAAACAGACGACACACATGATATGCCGAAAATCCCACTTCTCGAGCGATCCCCCTTAGGGTGAGTCGGTCCTCGAGCCTCTGAGAGAGCAGCGTCTCAATCTCGTGAACTGTGTGGCGTTGACATCGTCCGATCTCTTGTTGATGAGGGGAAGGGCGACTCGTGCAGGTACGGCGAAGAACCCGATCGAGTAGTTCAATCACGGTCTCGTCCACAGCCAGCGGATCCACGGCGTTGCCGCTTGTGACCCAGCTGAACAGACGCCGTTGCAGCAGATAACACTGAGCATCGCTCCAGCCACGAGAAAAGTGGAATAACCGTTCGGGACGGTCATCGACGCCAGGGTCAAACCTTCGAAGGGCGTCTCGCACCAGCCCATGCTCCACACCGAACCAATCGCAGCGGTCTCCTTCTGGGCTAATTGGATTTCGCAAATAAACCTGGCCAGCGTTGTAGAACGTCACCACATTTGGATTGGCGACGAACGCCGACTCATGTTCATGCTGAATCTCAACTGCAGTCCTCGGAAAAACGAAGCAATAGTTCTGGGCGGGCCCCGTGTCTTGAAAAGATGGGTGCTCCGGGTGGCAACGAAAAGCGCCAATTCGAACCAGGTTGCTCTCGAAGACCACCCGGTCAACTTCTTCGTGTACTCGTAGCATCGCAAGGCCACAAACTGAAACCTAGCAAAGTAGACGAACGATGCGACGCTTCGTTACCACGCTTGCTTTGAGTACCTTCAGTCCATCATCATGCCGCATTGACTTTGGCTGGCAAGACCATGCTCAGGAACTTCCGAATCGTATCGGCGATTTCACGATAGTGGGTCTCAAGCGCGAAATGTCCGGTGTCAAAGAAGTGAACATCAGCATTCGGATTGTCGCGCTTGAAGGCTTCGGCACCGGGAGGCAGGAAGAATGGATCATTCTTTCCCCAGACCGCGAGCAGCGATGGCTTCTTCGCACGGAAATAGTCCTGAAGTTTCGGGTAAAGCGCGACATTGCTGGCGTAGTCCAAGAAGAGGTCCAACTGAATCTCGTCATTCCCAGGCCTCGCCAATAAGGCCGAATCGAGCGTGTAGGCTTCAGGGGCGACTTGGTTCTCGTCCTGTACGCCATAGGTGTACTGCGATCGGGTTGATTCGGGAGTGAGAAAATCGCGCAATGCGTCACGATTCGTCTGGGTTGGCTCCTTCCAATACTTCTGGATCGGATTCCAGCCTTGGCTCAGTCCTTCCTCGTAGGCGTTTCCGTTTTGCGAGATGATTGCCGTGATTCGGTCGGGGTGCGCCAGCGCAAGCCGGAAGCCGACTGGAGCACCGTAATCGAAAACATAGATCGCGTAGCGATCGAGCCCAATCGCCTGGGTGAAGTCGTCGATGGTTCTTGCCAGATTGTCAAACGTGTAGCGAAAACGCTTGCGGTCGGGGATGCCGGAGAAGCCGAAACCGGGAAGGTCCGGGGCGATTACATGATAGTGATCGGCCAAAAGTGGAATGAAATTGCGGAACATGTGCGAGGAACTTGGAAAACCGTGCAGCAACAGAATGTTCGGAGCCGTCTTCGAACCGGCTTCGCGATAGAAGATCTTGTTTCCGTCTATGTCTACAGCGTGGAAACTGGTCATATTCGATTCTCCTTCAGCGAGGTGATGTCGGCACGTGCGTGGCGTCCCAGTCTGGCGCACCATCTTCGTCCCGCATTGCATCAGATGTGCTAACCGATATAAAGTTTCATTATCGGTGTTTATAAGATTACATTTGGGTGACACATGCGCGCACCTAAAGTCGCTAGGGTCGATGACTGGAAAGATGGCTTTCTCTTCGTTGGCAATCAACTGGCGTTGGACTTCCTCAACACCCGTCCAGTCCAGAATGCCGAACCCCAAGAACTTCTGCCCGATGTCAGAGCGCTCCTGCGGTGGTTTCGAGCGGCCGAACTGGTGAGCGCTCGTGAGTTCGTGACTCTCCAAGAACGGTGGGCCAATTCTCCCCGCGCACGGCGGACCTTGGAAGAAATTCGCAGACTGCGAGAAGAGCTCAGAAAAGAGGTTCTAGCGTGGGAGGCTGCTGGGACGGTTCACCGTACCACGATCGAGAAGCTGAACAGCTTACTCGCCGTTCATCCGATGCTGGAGAGAGTAGTCGAAACTGATAACAGCCCTCGGATAGACCTATCGTTCGAACTGAGACAGCCGGAAGATCTGTTTGCGCCGCTGGCCCACAGTGCCGCGAAGTTATTTACCGAGGCCGACCGCAGCCGAGTTCGAAAGTGCGGAGAGTGTGTGCTTCAGTTCCTCGACACGAGCAAGAAAGGAACTCGTCGCTGGTGCAGCATGCAACTCTGTGGCAATCGCCTTAAAGTGGCTGCCTACGCCCGACGGCAACGGAATGCGGACAGTGAAGGTCAGGAATAAGTGTCTGTTCTAGCTTCTCGCTTGCCTGTAACTTTGCTGCCCGTCCTGCATCTCATCTGGGCGGTCGCGTTCTCGCGAACGCCCCTACAACGATCAATGAGGAGAATCTATGAAGAAAACCGTTTTCAGCCTGATCTCAATGTTCTTGCTCTCGCTTTCGTTCATGGCCTTTGCCCAATCTGGCGACAATATGAAGCAGGACAACATGAAACAGGATGAGATGAAACACGACCAGATGAACCATGACCAGGTGAAGCACGACGAAATGAAAAAGGACAAGAAGTCCAAAAAGACGAAGAAAGACAAGATGAAGAAAGATGACATGAAGAAAGAGACAACATGAAGCATGATGAAGGCACGAAGCAAAACTAGCCCATCATGTGCTTTCTGCGTTGAAATCTGTGAGGTTTCGGCGGGCTTACAGCTCTACCGTGACGAGGGACTTTACCAACAGCCGTGCGGCGTCGACGACACGGCTGAAACTTCGATTGTCGACTCCCATACCCATCTGCGCATGCCTGGCCGCCACCGGTTGGCATCCCTCTGATGCGCGCTCTAAACGCGCTCCGTTTGTATTCTCTACGATGTTTTCGACCGCTTGTGGATGTCATCCGCTGTCTGCATGTAGTTGAACCTACGTTTTGTTGTAGATTCGATTCCTTCAACGAACCGAAGAAGAACACCCCCCATTAGACCTAACGACCTAACGTGGTTTCTGATAGCTGCCAATTCGGCATCGTTCTAATCACCATCAGGATGGACCTTCACGTTATTCGTAAAAGTGATCGCGCCGTGAAGGGGATGATCTAGAGCCGTTTTAGTTGGGGCTCGGGGGACTTTGTACCGGTACAAAAGACGGTATTCCTCGTGCTTCCTTGCAATACTTTATGACGCTAGCCGTGTTCTGCAAATCGTTGTAGTTACGAAACATTGCCCTTGTGAAAGAGTGATGTCCTAGGCCGGGCTAGACGACGGGGACGACACAGCGCAGGGCAGGCTGTTTACACGAAGTCTTGATGGTAACAAGCGCTTCTTTGGTATGTCAAAATACGGATTCATGAACTTTACTAACGGTTTTGCAGTTGCTCCTATTCTTCCAAGAGTTCCGAACACGCCGCGCTGTCTCCTCGACTCGCGCCAACCTTTACAATAGTGGCAGAGGTTGTTCTGAGGGGTGAGGGTTGGCTGATCCGCTTCATCTGAGTCTATGGTTTCCGAGCTTCAGCGAGCAGGACATGATGCTCCATGTCCTTTTGGTGCTCCGGCAGTTCCCTTTTTCCGCGGTGCGGCCGGGCGTGAGTTATGTGTCAGTACAGCCCGTTTCTTGGAATGAGCCGACCATTCTTGAACGCAGATTCACTCCCGGCGTTGCTCCGGAAGTGGCTGTGGGTGTCGCATCCGATCTGCTGCATGAGGATTACGCCTATGTCTTCGACGTGGATTGGGACTTGTGGACTCTTGATCCCGGCGGCCGTCAGTGGACGCTCGCACCCAATCACGTACGTCTGATCACGCAGGGCGAAGAGTTCGATGAGCGCTCTTCGGAAACGACCGGACAGATTGAGATTGACTTCGGGCTCGATACGCCCTTTTTGCAGGAACTGGTGGAACTCGACACAGATGCCGAAGAAAAAGTGCGCGCCAACGTACATAAACTCGTCGACTTCACCAACAGGGTGGAGAAGAACGCCCACGCAAATGGCCGGCTGCTCTGGTCCGACTCAGAAGACAACCTGGCGCAGAAACTAATCGCCCGCCTGCAGAAAGTTCAATAGCTTCCGCCCGCGGAAGCTTCGACCAAAAGAACCGTGGAGTGACGGGCGGCTCGCCCGTCAACTGGGCAATCCACACGTCACTCCACCAATGCAAGTTCTATACTGCCGAATGGAACGGCCGCGCTACTTCGTCCGCCCGCCCTCCACCTTCAGCGCATCTGCCGCAGCCGCCTGCGCCGCCGCCAGTCGCGCCGTGAGCACACGGAACGGTGAGCACGACACGTAGTTCAGCCCAACGCGATGGCAGAATTCAACCGATGACGGCTCACCGCCGTGTTCGCCGCAGATGCCGACCTTGAGATCGGGCCGCGTCTTACGCCCGCGCTCGGTCGCCATCTTCACGAGTTGTCCAACGCCTTCCTGATCGAGCGCTGCAAACGGATCCTGCTTCAAGATGCCTTCCTCCAGATACGTCGGCAGGATCTTGTTCACGTCATCGCGCGAGAAGCCGAACGTGGTCTGCGTCAGATCGTTCGTGCCGAAGGAGAAGAACTGCGCTTCCTTCGCAATCTCGTCGGCCACCAGCGCAGCGCGCGGCAACTCGATCATTGTGCCGACCAGGTAGTCGACCTTGTGTTCTTTCTCTTTGAACACTTCGTCGGCAACCCGCCGTACAATCGCCGCCTGGTTTGCCATTTCTTTTAACGTGGCCGTAAGCGGAATCATGACCTCCGGAAACACCTTCACGCCCTGCTTCGACACGGCCACCGCCGCTTCGAAGATCGCGCGCGCTTGCATCTCGGTAATTTCCGGGTAGGTGATTCCAAGACGGCAGCCGCGATGCCCCAGCATCGGGTTGAACTCGTGCAGTTCTTCCACGCGACGCAGAAGATTTGGGATGACTTTCTTCAGATCAGCCGCGCCCTTGGCGCCGAACCGCTTGTACTTATCAATCAACTCTTTCTTGTGCTTCGCGTCGGCGTAAGGAAGCACGGCGATGTCAACCATCAGGTCTTCGCGGCGCGGCAGGAACTCATGCAGAGGTGGATCGAGCGTGCGGATCGTCACGGCGTACCCGTCCATCGCCTTGAAGACTCCGGCAAAATCGGCGCGCTGCATGGGCAGCAGTTTTTTGAGCGCAGTCCGCCGATCTTTTTCATTGTTGGCCAGAATCATCGCCTGCATGTGCGGAATGCGGTCTTCGGCGAAGAACATATGCTCGGTACGGCACAGGCCGATACCTTCCGCGCCGAACGTCCGCGCCTGGATAGCGTCGCGCGGGATATCAGCATTGGCACGCACTTTCAATTTGCGGAACGGATCCGCCCACTTCATGAAAGTCTGTAGTTCTTTGTCATCAGGAGACGGCGGCAGAGTGTTGAGTTGTCCCTTGATCACGCGCCCGGTCGTTCCGTCGAGCGAGATCCAGTCTCCCGCCTTGAACACCTGGCCTTTGACGCGCATCTCGCGAGCTTTCTCATTCACCTCGATGTCGCCAGCCCCGGCCACGCAGCACTTGCCCATCCCACGCGTAACGACTGCGGCGTGGCTGGTCATGCCGCCGCGTGAGGTCAGAATGCCCGATGCGACTTCCATGCCGTGAATGTCTTCCGGCGTGGTTTCACCACGCACCAGGATCACGGATGCCTTCTTTCCGTGCCCCGCCTTCTCGACTGCTTCGTCCGCGGTAAACACGATCTGTCCGACAGCAGCGCCCGGCGAAGCCGGAAGTCCCTTGGCCAGCACTTCCACCTTCACACCCTTTTCATCGAGACGCGGAACCAGGAAGTCATACAACTGGTTCGGCTCCACCCGGAAGATCGCCTCTTCCTTCGTGATGAGTCCCTCTTCCACCATCTGTAACGCGACTCGCACGGCCGCCAATCCCGTCCGCTTGCCGTTGCGCGTCTGCAGCATGTAGAGCTTGCCATCCTGGATGGTGAACTCGAAATCCTGCATGTCCTTGTAGTGTTTTTCCAGGCGCGTGGTGATGTCGCGCAGCTGGTTGTATACGGCGGGCATGATCTTCTCGAGTTCGAGAATGTGCACCGGCGTGCGCACGCCTGAGACTACGTCCTCGCCCTGCGCGTTCAACAGAAACTCGCCGTAGAACTCTTTCGTGCCGATTGCCGGATTACGCGTGAAGCCCACCCCCGTGCCACTGGTCTCGCCCAGGTTGCCGAACACCATGGCCTGCACATTCACAGCGGTGCCCAGCATGTCGTCGATATTGTTGATGCGGCGATAGTGCTTCGCACGCGCGTTCTGCCAGGAACGGAACACCGCGTCTCTCGCCATCACCAGCTGCTCATGCGCATCCTGCGGGAAGTCGCGCTTGGCATGCTTCTTGACGACTTTCTTGTACTCCGCAATCACTTCCTTCAACGCCTTTGCATCCAGATCGGTATCGAGCTTGACTTTCTTCTGCTTCTTCTTCTCGTCGAACACTTCTTCAAATGCCGACTTCTCGATCTCCAGCACCACGTTGCCGAACATCTGGATCAGCCGGCGATAGGAGTCATACGCGAAGCGCGCATCCGCGCGCTTGGCCAGCGCTTCTACGCTCTCGTCGTTCAAGCCGAGATTCAGGATGGTGTCCATCATGCCGGGCATGGAAAACTTCGCGCCCGAGCGCACACTGACGAGTAGAGGATTTGCACCCTTGCCGAGTTCCTGTCCCTGCAATTGCTCAAGATGGTTGAGCGCCTCCTCCATCTGGCGGTCGACTTCCTTCGAGACGCCGTTGTGCCGCATGTACTCGCGGCAGGCCTCGGTTTGAATCGTGAATCCCGGAGGCACGGGCAGTCCGGCATTCGTCATTTCGGCCAGGCCAGCGCCTTTACCGCCCAGCACATCTTTCATCTTGCCGTTGCCGTCGGCCTTGCCGCCGCCGAAAAAGTAGACGTACTTGGTGTCGTTCTTGGGGCTGGTTTTGATTTCCATTTCGGTCTCGGGGAGAGTTGTCGTGGCCATGATGCGTCCTTTACTGTTTCGAAGATTCTTTGGATTGCTTGCTGTCGGTCACGATCTCGGAAAAATCTGCGATCGTCGAGAATTCCTTGAGCAACGTTGCGAGAAGCGCTAGCCGGTTGGCGCGCACCTTCGTGTCCTCGGCCATCACCATCACCTTGTCGAAGAAGCGATCAATCGCCGGACGGAGTTTTGAGACTTCAATCAGCGCCGCCTCGTAGTTGCGTTGCGCCCGCAGAGACTCCACCTGTTTGGCGGCATCCGGAAGTTGAGCTGCCAGTTCCCGCTCGGCGTCTTCTTTCAATAGCGCGTTGTCGATTTGCGGCGCTACTTCCCTAGCGGCTTCGCTGGCCTGCCGCAGAATGTTCTTCATGCGCTTGAACGAAACGGAAATTGGTTCAAAGTCGGCCGAGGACCGCACCTTTGCAACCGCTTCCGCGCGCGCCAGCGCATCCACCACATCGTCCGCATCGGCAGCGAGGACCGCATTCACGACGTCGTAGTCGAAGCTGCGCACATCGCGCATGTAGAATTCCAGCCGCTCGCGAAAGAAAAGCCGCACCGCTTCATCAAACTTGAACTTCGGATCAAACTTCTTCTCCGCGTCGGAGCCGCGATAGCGCACCCTCGCATCCGCCATCAAAGGCATGATCTGCATCGGCAGCCTGTGTTCTGCAATCGTCTTGACGATGCCGTTCGCCTGCCGCCGCAGACCAAACGGATCTTTCGATCCGCTGGGTACCAGGCCCAAAGCAAACATTCCCGCAATGCTGTCGGCTTTGTCGGCAATGGAGAGCACCGCACCTTCCACCGTGCGCGGAACCGAGTCGTCCATCGACTCCGGCTTGTAGTGATCGTAGATCGCTGTCGCAATGCACTGTCGGGGCTCGTCATTCAGAGTCTCATCCAGCACCTGCACCCGCGCATACAGCCCGCCTACAATGCCCTGCAATTCGGTGAACTCCTTGACCAGTTCGGTGGTGAGATCGGTCTTGGCCAGACAAGCAGCCTTATGAATCACGCCCGGCCGCAGCGTAACGCCTGCCTGCTTCAGAGTCTCCGACAACCAGCTCGCCAGCCGCTGCGTACGTATGGTTTTGTCGTAGTAGCTGCCCAGATCTTTCTGGAAAGTAACATGCTTGAGCAGTTCAAGACGATCGCGCAAAGATTGCTTCTGATCGGTCTGCCAAAAGAAGCGCGCATCGTTGAAGCGCGCCCGCAACACGCGCTCGTTGCCATGCTGAATCGTGCCGTCATGGTCGGCGTCGGTGTTGAGGACGGCGAGGAAATGCGGCGCAAGCTTGCCGTTCGCGTCTTCCACGGCAAAGTACTTCTGGTGATCGCGCATCACCGTGACCAGCACTTCCTCAGGCAACTCCAGGAATTGAGGATCGAACTTTCCCAAAATCGCCGACGGAAACTCCGTGAGATTCACCACCGTGTCGAGCAGGACTTTGTCTTCGCGCCAGCGCGCACCCGTGACCTTGCGGGTCGCCGTATCTAACGCGTTTCGGATCTTCTGCTCGCGGTCCGCGCGGTTCAATACCTTCGCTGCCGCCAGCGCTTCCACGTATGCCGAACCCGCCTTTGGAATCGCCACTGCTTTGTCGGCGAGAATGCGATGTCCGCGCGAACTGCTCCCCGCACGGATTCCATCGAATTCCAGTGGGATCACTTCGCCATCGAGCATGGCGACCATCCAGCGCACGGGACGAACAAAACGCTCGTTGGGCTTGCGCCAGTACATGCTCTTGGGCCAGTAAATCGACGGAATTTCCCTCGGCAGCAATTCCGAGAAGATCTCAGCAGCCTTACGCCCTTCGGTCATCACCCGCGCAGAAACGTACTCGCCTTTGGGGGTTGGCACCCGCTCGAGTTGCGAAACGTCGACTCCCGCCCTCTTTGCGAAAGCGTGGGCTGCTTGGGTTGGCTGACCATCTTTGTATGCGACACTGACAGAGGGGCCCGTCAGTACAGACTGGCTGTCGGCCTGTCTATTGGCCACTCCAGTTGCGAGCACTGCGAGTCGTCGAGGTGTGCTAAAAGACTCGAACCTCCCCCCACCGAGTCCCTCCCTACTTACCAGATCTTGCACACATTGGCACAATGCCCCGGAGGCATCATCAATCATGCGTGCGGGGATTTCTTCACAACCGATCTCAAGCAGAAAGTCAGGCATCGATCAATCTTTCTATCTTCCCAAGTTCCACACATCCTGAATGTGAGCACCGTCACAAGTAGCGCCGGCGTCCGCCGGCAATCGCAGCGGGCGTTCTCGCCCTGCCCAGCGTCCTACCCAACCGCCGCCGGCTCTTTCTTCCCCTTCGCCGGCTTCGCCTTGACCTCGGCAAGCACAGGTTCTTCCTCTGCGGTCGCCGGCTCATCCGACTGCTGTTGCAGATGAGACTTCGCAATCCCCACTGCCAGCGCCCGCACGCGCGCGATCACGCCTACACGTTCGGTCACCGAAATCGCCCCACGCGCATCGAGGATATTAAAGAGGTGTGAGCACTTCAGGCACAGATCATAGGCGGCCAACAGAGGAAACCGCTTCTTCTCCTCTGCACTGGGCTTGGACTTGATCAGTTCCGCATAGCGATCAATCAACCCGCGGCACTCCGATTCATACAACTCGAAATGCTGCCACGTCTTTTTAACATCCGCCGCTTCGAAGTTGTAGACCGAGAACTGCAATTCATCCGCAAGCCGCACATCGCCATACGTCGTGGGATGCCCGGTCTCCGGATCACGCGCCCACACAATGTCGTAGATCGAATCCACGTCTTGCAGAAACCCGGCGATCCGCTCCAGTCCGTAAGTAAGTTCGGCGGAGATGGGCAGCAAATCAATGCCCCCGCACTGCTGGAAATATGTGAACTGCGTGATCTCCAGACCATCGAGCATCACCTGCCACCCAATGCCCCACGCCCCCAGCGTAGGCGATTCCCAATTGTCTTCTTCGAACTTGATATCATGCTGCCGCAGATCAATCCCGATCGCACCCAGCGATTCGAGATAGAGTTCCTGAACATTCTCCGGCGGAGGCTTCAGGATCACCTGCAACTGCGTATGCTTGAACAGCCGGTTGGGATTCTCACCATAACGCCCATCCGCCGGACGCCGCGAGGGCTGCAGGTACGCGACCTTATAAGGCTTGGGGCCGAGCACGCGCAAAAACGTCTCGGGAGCCATCGTCCCTGCGCCGACTTCAACGTCATACGGCTGCTGCAATACACAGCCACGCTGCGCCCAGAACGTCTGCAGCTTGAGGATCAGTTCCTGGAAAGTCGGCGGATTGGGTTTGGAAGGTGCCATTTTTGTTCCGACTGTCATCAATTACCACTGAATTGTCATTCTGAGCGAAGCGAAGGACCTGCTTTTTGCTGCGAGCTTCGAGCCACGAGCAAGCGCTTCAGGGTTCGTTCGCTCCTAGCGTTCGCTCGTAGCTCCAAGCTCGAACCCGCAGCTAAATCTTCTCCAGCATCCCGGCCGTCACCAGCTTCTGCTCGGTATGCCGCTCAAGAATCTGGATCAGAAACTTGCGCAGATCACCAGCCTTCGACTTCGGCCATTCGGCGCTTGAAAAGCTTTCCACTGGCGCTCGAAACATCTGCCGCGCCAGCGCCCGAGACTCGCTTGAAATCTCCGACGACGCCAGCCGCTTGTCGTCCGCGCACATCAGTCCGTCGGCGAGTGCATGAAAGAACGCACGGCTGCCATTCAACGTTCGTCCGCACACCACGCACTCGGAGAGGTCCGGCAAAAAGCCCACCAGACGCGTCATCCAGAGTTCGAAATACGTGACCGGCATCCAGATATTGGCGCCGCGCAAACAGCTCAGCACCGACAACGTCAGGCGAAACACCGCGTCATTCGCTTCCCGGTCCGGCAGCAACTCATCGAGCAACTCCGCGATGTGCGCCAGCGCAACCGCCCGTGGATAGCCGACTTCGCTAGCCAGGGGAGACTCGAGCACCTCAAGCGCATCGAGTCGAGCCAATTCCTGCCGTTCTCGGTCTTCGTAGAAGGCCCGCACAAACGTCAGGGGTTCGAGCGCACCACCAAATCGCTTGCGAGACTTCTTGGCGGCACGCGCTACGCCGCGCACCTTACCCTCAGTCCGCGTGAAAAAGGTGACCAGCAGGTCGGCCTCGCGCAGCGGGTACGTCCGCAGGACGATGGCTTCCGACTCCTTCAGTGCCATGGGAGCCCAGCAGGTTAATGTTCGATTGTACTGGAAGGGGGCCAAACCCGTCAGCCTAGTGTTCACCTAGGCTCCAGGCTCCTAAGTTCGGCTTTCAGTGACTTGCCTTGGAAAATCAGCGTAGATTGATCACACTGTTCCTATCAAGATTAGAGCGCTGATCGTTGGCACAACGTTGTCCATCTCGCCCCTTCGTGCCTAACGGCTTACCGCAAACCGAACTCACATGCGGTGCTACAATCCGCTGCAGTGGGCAGTCGTATCTGGAAGGTGACCGGCATGGGCGGCAGATATTGAATATCACCAGGGCCGGCTCGCCAACGGCTGATCGTCGACTCTCAACCCAATCCTCGTTCGAATGTCCTTCTTGCGGCACCAAAACCCCCGGTCGGTTCTGTGGGAACTGCGGTGAGAAGGAAGTAGGGGACGAAGACTATTCCCTGCGCCGCTACCTCGAAGAAATCAGCGCTGCTATCACTTTGCTGGAATCGAAGGCTTTGCGGACCGTGTGGCTGGTCACAAGCAGTACTGGGTATTTAAGCACTGAATATTTTCGGGGATGCAGAGTTCGCTACCTGAAACCGCTCCAACTGTTCATTCTCCTGAACGTGGTCTACTACTTCTCGATAACGCTGTTCAGTGCCACCACGTTTACCACGCCGCTGGACACTCAGCTTCACATGAACAACTACTATCCCGCCTATGCAAATCGGCAGGTCAACCATAAACTGCTTAAGGAACAAGTCAGCTACGAGACATTGGAAGCGAAATATAACCGAAAGACCAGCGTCCTCTCAAGAACGCTGATTTTCTTATTCATTCCCATCTTCGCGCTTTTGTTCTGTGCGCTGTTCTTCAACAGACGGAAGTACTTCGTGGAGCATCTGGTAGTGGCCACGCATTTCTGGTCATTCAATCTGATTTTGCTGGGAGTGGTTCTTCCGCTCGCCTCGCTGGTGCTCGTTCGCGTGTTCACCAGACTGCACATCCAGGCTGTGTATGTCACGAATGACGGTATCGTGTCCGGTGTGCTTCAATTTTGTTTGGAATCTATCTCTTAATCATGCTGCGCAGGTCTTATGGCGCGAGCTGGTGGTATTGCGGGGTTACTTCCTCGCTCGTCGCCTGGTCCTTCTTTCATATTGTGTGGCTGTATCGTTTCTTCCTCTTCGAGGTAACCCTGAGCGTGGTTTAACCATGGTTTGCAAGCCGCGTAGAACATGGGCGGATATGACGTTTTGAGGTCGCAAATTGCGGCCTCAAAGCCAAAGGCGCATGCCGCCAAGCGGACTATGCGCCTTTGAATTCTGCACTTAAAACCAAGGGCCGAGCTTACGCCTTAAAAGCTGACAGCTATCTCCCGAAATACTTCGCGTTGCGCTCCGTAAACGCTGCCCACTTTTCCGGCAAATCGTCGAGCGCGAAAATCGCGGATACCGGGCACACCGGCACGCACGCCCCGCAATCGATGCACTCGACCGGATCGATATACAGCATTTCTTCCGTCGCGTGGGCCGGTTCGTCCTTCTTCGGGTGGATGCAATCCACCGGGCAAGCGTCCACGCAAGCGGTGTCCTTGGTTCCAATGCAGGGTTCTGCGATCACGTAGGTCATGGTATGTCTATCTCCTGAATCTCTGCGGGTCTCTCAAAGAAACTCCAGATTCTAGCAAGAATCACGTCCACGGTACAGCAAGGTAGGACGTTTTTCCGGGACACAAAGGCAACACCGGCGAGGCCTCCGGCATTCACCGGAGAGAGACTTCAACCCCGGCTGGCGGCCATCTCCCGTTGCTCGCTCGGCTCATATTCCACGATGTATCCGGCCACCGCACTAGCCGCCACGGTCAGCGGGCTGGCGAGGTACATTTGCCCCGGTCCACTCCGCCCCGGAAAGTTTCGGTTTTGCGCGCTGATCACAACCTGGTCCGGACGCGTTGAAACCCCCGGACCAGCATTGATGCACGCTCCGCAACTCGGCTCGATCACATGCGCGCCGGCCTTCTGGAAAATTTCCAGATAGCCCTTCCCGATGCAGTAGTCGCGCGTCTCCTGCGACCCGAACTGAATGTAGAACTCGACGGAGTCGGCGACTCGCTTCCCTTGCCGCAACGCGTCGGCCAGCACCGCGGCATACATGTCCATGTCCTCGTTCTTGCCGGCTGTGCAGGTTCCGCCATAGGCGATCTCCACCGGGACGGGCGTATGCAGATCACGAATGAACTTGCCATTCCCCGGATCGCCCGGCGTAGCCACCATGGGCGCGATGTCAGCCGCGTCAAGCTCGATGACCTGGGCATACTCGGCATCACGGTCGCTCTGCGACCCGCGAATCATCTCCGCGGCGTAGTGCAGGCTCATTCCCCGCCGCCCGACCAGAAACTCCACTACTTTGTCGTCCGGAGCCACGATGCCCGTGAACCCGCCGATTTCGGCCGCCATGTTGGTCATGGTCGCGCGCTCATCGACGCTCAAAGCCTCGACAGCTTCGCCCGCGTACTCCATCACTTTCGCCAAAGCCTTGCCGCTACGCACGTAATCGAGGCTCAGGATTTTCAGGATGAAGTCCTTCGCGGTCACATTCGGCTGCTTCTCCCCGCGAATCACGATCTTCACCGACTCCGGCACCTTCACCCGCACGTCTTTCGTGATCCAGCTATTGAACACATCGGTCGTGCCGATCCCAAAAGCCACGCACCCGATCGCCCCCACGTGCGGCGTGTGCGAGTCAGAACCCACATTCACCTGTCCCGGGAGCGCGTACGACTCCAGCATCACCGAATGACAGATGCCTTCGGACCCCTTACGGTCCTTGAGTTCGCCGTGCAGCTTGATGCCCTGTGCCTGGGCGAAATTTTCCTGTTTCAGCTTGAGTTGCGTCGCCAGATCGAGCAGGCCGATCTTCTTTTTCTCTTCGGAAATGACCTCATCCAGAAACGTGAGGTGGTCGCGGAAGAAGCGAATGCTCGCCGCGTCGTTGACGGGCACGCCCTTCCCGACGTAGTGCTCATAGAAAATCGCCGCCATGGGCGTGACGTATTCATGACTGAAGCGCAGGTCGACACGTGTGAATCCAGTGTCGCCCGGCTTCACGGCCTCCACGCCGACGGTGCCATCCGGCGTAACCATGTGCTTGGCGAAGATCTTCTCGGCCAGGGTCATCGGCCGCTTTTTCGTTTCAATCGACGGCAGAAACACCTTCTTCTGCATGCGCGCCACGTTGAAGGGGAAAAGCCCGCCGTATTCGATGACCTGCCGCGTGATGTCGTCTTCGCCCGCCGTGAATTCGCTGAGCGCGATCTCTCCCCCGGCACGAATCGTTTCGATCAGCGAGAAATTCGTAGAGGTCAGTAGTCCGAGATTCTGGCAGTTCTGCTTGTAAATGCGCTCGATATTCTCCGCGATCACTACCTGGATCCCGGCGACCATCTCCGCATACGGCGACTGCTCGCGGCTAGATCCCTTCCCGCGCCGCTTCCCGCTCACCGAGCAGACGAAGCCGCCCTTCTTCACATCACTCCGCCCCACCGGCAAAACGCTGGCGCACTTGAGTCCGAGATACGGAATCTCGCCCAGCGTCTGGTCAAAATAAAAACAGTAGTGCGCCGGCGTAATTTCGTCGGTCGAAATGTCATCCCGCAGTTTGGGATTGTTGGAGGGATTCTTGGTGTCCCAAGGAAGGTCTTCGCCCGCAAGTTGGCGCCGGATCAGTTCCGGATTCTCAGTAAGAAAAAGGATGCGTCCGGAAAGTCGCACCTTGTCCGGCCGCTTTTCGATTGTGCGTTCGGTTAGAGATTGAGTCACGATAAGGACCTGTACACCATCACTGGGCAGGAGCCTTCAAGATTGCGGTTCGGATAGGCTCCTCTGCGGATCGACCCCATTGGCTATTTTACGCCTCTTTAACGCCGGTGGTCAGAAGAGACTGTGTCCGCTACTTCCGATACTCCCGCGGATCCGGCAGCGGCTCAAGCCCCCGGCCCGCGAAGATCTCCTCGAATTCATGCAGCATGTCCACATGCACCAGTCCGTTGGTCGCAACCACATCACGATCGGTAATGGTCAGTGCTTCTCCCCGGAATCCGGTCACCTTGCCACCAGCTTCCTCGACGATCAGGATTCCCGCCGCCGTATCCCACGCGTTCAGATTGAATTCCCAGAAGCCGTCAAAACGGCCGCATGCCACCGACGCCAGGTCCAGCGCCGCCGACCCCGCCCGCCGGACTCCGTGTGTTCGAAGTGTGAGCTGGTGATAGAAGTAAATATTCGGATTCTTGTGTCGTTTATGGCTGGGAAATCCCGTAGCCACTAGACTCTGCGCGAGTTTCGAAGTTTTCGAGACGGCGATTGACTCGCCGTTGAGCCGCGCACCCTTGCCCTGCTCGGCCGCGAACAGTTCATCGCGCGTTGGATCATAGAGCACGGCCGCTTTGCGCTTTCCTTGAAAGCTCAATCCCAGCGAAACGCAAAAGACAGGAAATGCGTGGGCAAAGTTTGTCGTGCCATCCAGTGGATCGACATACCACCGGTAGTCGCCGCCGACCTCGATGCGCGCTCCCTCTTCGCCGACGACATCATGCGACGGCCAGTGCTTGCGGATCCGCTCCAGGATCAACCTCTCCGAAGCCCGGTCCGCCTCCGTCACCAGATCCGCATCCCCCTTGTATTCGATTTTCACGCGCCGCCGGAAATAGTCCATCAGCAGAGCGCCCGCTTCGCGAGCGATGTCCGACATGAGCGGAACGAATTCGAAATGATCACCAGACTGGGACATGCTGGTTGCGCTCTGAGATACTTCAGACGGACAGAACTTCGAACATCCTTAGCAGGAACGCGCTCGCCGCAGGCAGCGGACTACTTGCGCTTGGCGGCGTCTTCCGCGATGTACACGATGTCGTGCTTGAATATGAAAAGGTTGGGTGCGCCCTCGCGGGTCAGCCGCACCATATTCCGGTCGTAGTACTCAATCCAGCCGCGGACCACTTCTCCGTCCGACAGTTTGATGCTGACCGGTTTCTGCTTTTCACCCAATTGCTTCAGGTAAGCAGCTTCTTCAAAGGTCTCATCCGGCGGAGGCGTCTTCCCACCCCGCCGTGCTCCCCCAGGAGCATTCGCGTTGAAAGGCATTGAAGCATTCTACACGCCAGCGCCTGAGGAATGAGACGGAAGACTTGAGATGGCACCTAAGACAGAGGGCTTGATTAGAAAACTTGAGACGGAACCCTTGAGAAAAGATTTAAGCAGGACACCTTATGCAAAACAAAGCCGCCAAAGACGGCGAAATTCATTAGCCCAGCCCGACAGCGCTGGGAAAAAAGAAGCGTCGAGGCAAGCCCCGGAGGGGCGAAATCACGACACCGCGGCAAAGATTCCAATACCTCGCTAAAACGTAATCTTCACCCCAAACTCCATCTGCCGCGGGGACCCGTAGTTATACGTACCCGATCCCGACCCGAGCCGCAACACATCGCGTCCTGAACCCACCGTCCCGTTAGCAGATCCCGCCCCCGCGGCCACCGGTTGTCCCGGACCGGGATAGTAGTACGCAAGCTGCCCGATGAGCGGCTGGAAATTCGCGAAGTTGAGCACGTTGTAAAAACGCGCGCTCGGCTCAATGTTAAACCGTTCTTTGACGCGAAATGGCCAACTGATCGCCGCATCTAGCGACTTGAATCCCGGATTGCTGAATTGTTCTGCCGGCGGCACGATAATAAACGGTGCGGTACCCCGCAAGGTCGATAGCTGGGAAGAGGTGAACAACCTCGCTGCGACCAGAGCCTGGCCTGCCGGCGTCAACGATCCCGCCTGCGTCTGGTTATAAGTCTTGATCGCGGCCGCCAAGTCACTCGACGAAAGAGCATCGAACGATCCAGGCGCCTTGAATGGAAACAAATTCCCCGGCGTGCCGTCGCCCGTAAAGTCGGTGCGGAAAATTTCTCCCGGTGTGGCCGGCCCATTTCCCGTTGGCGAGAGCAAAGACGTCACCGTCGGCGCCGGACTGGCATACCTTCCGACGAAGGAGAGTTTGGGTCCCCACAGCGAATCCAGCGTCCACCCTACCGTAACCTGATGCCTGCGATCCAGGGGCGAGGGTCCCTTGTATAGCTCGGGATTCTGGAAATCATAAGCCACCGAACTCTGCCCTGGGTTGTCTCCGCCATTCGACTCAAACTTCGACAGCGTGTAAGCGAGATGAACGTTCCCACCCTTGAAGAAGAACCACTGGCGCACGATATTCTGCTGCAGGGAAAATTGCAGCCCATTGTAGACTGCCTGTCCGATGGACGACTGGAACTCTCCCTGTCCAAACAGTGCGTTGACTCCTGCAAAGGCCGCGCCGAAATTACGAGGATCCACGCCCGGTGGCACCTGCACTCCGACCGTGGCCGGCAACCCTCCCAGGAACGCCACTCCCGAATCCAGCCCATTCACTGCGAAGTCGTTAATGTTCGCGTTCGGCACGATCGAGATGTAGCAACTGACCGCACTTTGTACGATCGCACCGGGTGCCAGCGGCTGGCTCAGACAGCTGGGGGCCTTCTGCGCAATCGTGTTTGTGATGGCATGCAACGCGGCGGTCGGAATACCGTTTGCGTCGTCATATAGATAACGCGAGTCGCCCACGTGATTTCGGTCGAGAATCAGCCCAAAGCGCTGGCTCATGTTGCGCACGTAATCGATTGAAAAAATACCACCGCTCCACATCTGGTGCTCCATTCCAACGCTGATCTGGTAGGAGCGCGGAGTGCGGTAATTTGGATCAAACGCCGCCAGCCCATTCACGGGAACGCTCAGCGACAAAGTGTTGCCGACGAAATTCGGATTGCCCGCGGAACTCGCCGCGACCACGGCCGCGTGGTAGGCGGTCTGCAGCGCCGCGACATCCGCCGCCGCTGTACCCACCGGAGTGCCGCATACCTCGGTCGCAAGATCCCGCCCGTTGATGCTGGTCATGCGTGAAGGCAGGCCACCGGCATTGGGGAAATAGACTCCGACCGTTCCGGCTGCCGCGCCCTGCGCGCAACTCAGAGTGTTGGTCGCCGAATACAGACCCTGGCTCAAACGTGCCGGACGATCCAGGCGGACGTTACTGAACAACGCATTGTCATAGAACACCCCCGCACCGCCGCGAATCACTGTCCTGCCGTTGTGAAATGGATCCCACGCGAAGCCGAGTTGTGGTGCGAAGTTGTAGTCCGGTTGCTTGACGGATCTGCCCAACCCGAGCCCCGGAAGGTTGGAAAATTGATCGAGCAGGTTCGAGACCGTGCAAGGCGCGAAGGCGACCGGAATCCCCGGGTTCGCCGCCGAGCAAGGAATCCGCGCCAGGTCGCTGTCGACCCGGCCCGTGTCGCGGACATAGTGAAGGCCGATCGTGATGGTGAGATTCGGATACATCTTCCACGAATCTCCTGCGTAGGCTTGCAGGCGGTTGTCGGTTTGCCCGCCGCCCGGAAATCCGAAGCCGCTCTTCTCCGTCGCGAAGCCCTGGCCGTTGCTCAAAGTCGCCAGCAGCAACGGATAATGGAGTGGATTCGAATCCGTGCCACCTAACCATGCGGTCGTCAGCTGCGGCGCAACACCATATCGATTTGCGTATCCGCCCAGATTGATCCGGTTGAATCCGGCACCGAAGCGAAACACGTGATTTCCCGCGCGCCGCGTTCCGTCGTAGCGAAGCTCCGTGTTTTGCTGAAAGGTCTCCTGCGGCGCAAAAGGACTCGCTCCGAACTGCACCTGCCCTCCCGCCAGATCTCCAAACCGAATATTCGCCGGCAGTCCAAAAATTCCGCCAGAACCAAGCTGCCCACTCGCATCCTGCAGTGAGTTGTGAAATCGCGAATATCCGAAGCGCAAGCTATGCACGTAGAGGCCGCGCGTCAGGTCCAATCCGACCGTATGTGATGGCGCATTGTTGTGATTTTGATAGATCGAATAGCCGTCGCTGAAATCGTCGACCGACTTGTTCCAGTTGTAAGCAAACCGGTAGAAGGCGCGGACATTGCTCGAACCCTGCCAATCGAGCCGTCCCGAAGCTGACGTGTCGCGAAACGGCGAGGAGTAGGATCCCGTCAGAGCCTGGAACGGCGCCGGAAACACCACAGCCCGGTGAGCATCTTGCGTGACGTGCTCCGCGTCGATGAAGAAGAATGCTTTGTCTTGAATCAGCGTTCCGCCAAGTTTGCCGCCGAAGTCCGACCGCTGAAACTGCAGATCCTGTCCGCCGGGAGCTTTTGCAAAGCCGATGCTCCTGTCGCGGAATAAGCCGAAGGCTTCTCCATGAAGACCCGGCCCTCCGGATCCTGTTTTCATGTGGACTTCGCCCGCTGAGGTCGGGCCCACGGCAACGTTGAGCATCGCACGGCTGACCGTAATTTCCTGCACCGCACTGAGCGCAACATTCTGGGTCGGGCCGCCCTTCGTCTCGTCGCTCAGGCTGATGCCGTCGAGCGTGTAGAGTGCATCTTGCCCACTGAACTTGTGAATGGAGGCGGAGAAGTTCCCGGTTTTCGTCGGATCGAGCGCCCGCCCGTCCTGAATGATCACCTCAGGCTGAAATTGAGTTGTATTCAAGGCATCACGGCCGTCAATGGGAAGGCGATCAATTTCCTCGGGTATGACCTTCCCTTCCACGGTCGGAGTTCCTGGTTCAATGGGAACCAGCTTGCGATCTCCATTGGAAGTCTTACCGTCACGAACCGTCACATAGAACCGGCTGCTCTGGTAATTCCGCCGTTCCATCTGGATCGTATAAACGCCGGCGTTGAGCGCTCCCGTCGCGTACTTGCCATCCTTATCGGTGGTGAGCGTCAAAGGGACTTCAGCGGCCCGTGAGTTCAGATACACAGTGGCGCCAGAAACCGGCGCGCCCGTCGCATCGATGACCGTGCCTTCAATGGATCCCTTGGGCAGATCCTGTTGCGCAGCGACCGGAACCTGTGGCATCCCGGCGGGAGGCTGCGGAAGTCCGGTCGTACTTTGAGCAAATCCGGCCGGAACGGCCGCCAGAGCAATCACAACGCTTAAAAGAATGTATGCCCGATGCCAAATCCAATTCTCCCCACGGCCCGAAGCGCGCAATTTCAACAAACGGTTTCTCCTCCCCATCCTTGGACATGCGGGTACTGCCACATGGAATCGCTCCCCGCAGGAATGGTTGCTTCCGCTTTACAAAGTGGAATTGACTATCTTACTAAACAAGATAGGAATCTGCGCGAATTACCCTCAATCCTGAGCGAAGTGGGGTGCCAGCCGAACGAAGTCGAACAGCGCGGCGAAGCGTGAGCGGCATCACCGGCTCAGAAGCATCTCGCACTACCCACCTGTCGACGCCAGCGAGCAGCTACAAGTCAAAATAAAAAATTAAGGTAGCGCCGATTTTAGCGCCGCAGTCCCGGCGGCACGTCCCGCCCGCGAGGGCGAGGAAGCCCTCCCGACTGCCCGCAAGATGCCGCCACTACACGGCAAATAAAATAGGGACCGGGTCGCCCCGCTCCCTCCAAAATCCACCTCCAGCCTAGAACGTAAACCGCACCGCCAGCCGCATGCTCCGCGGTGTCTGGAAGATAAACGGCTTACCGTACTGGCTGTTCCCAATGATCGGCTTACCCTGGTCTGGCCCCGTCTGGCCATTGTTATTCGCGAGCAAGGCCTTCCAATCATAGGGATTTTCAAACGCCGAGTAAGAGAACGCGTTCCCCGGAAGCAGGAAGCTCTGATTGAACGCCGAATCCAGCTGTTCATAGAAGCCCGTCGGAGCCTGCCGGTTAAACAGGTTGATCACGTTTGCTTCGAACGTCAGCACCTGCGCTTCATTGTTCTTGTTGACCTTGAACTCTTGCTTGAAGCTCGCGTCGGACTGGATGTACCACGGTGTCCGCCGTGATCCGATGCTGGAGATGGTCGGAACCAGCACGCCCGACCCATCCGGCACCAGGCTGATGTTGGCCCACTTCCCGCGACCCTCCGGATACACCGGCCATCCGCCGGAGAACGGAGGTTGCGAGAACGAGTTGCCCACATCGATGTAGGTGCTGAGCGGCGTGCCGCTGTAGAACGTCTGGAACCATCCGATGTTCGACGAGGTCCGGCCGCCCTTCCAGGGAATCCGATAGTAGGTGTAGCCCTTGAAGGCATGCGGACGATCCGTGCCCAGCGGCCCGCTCGACGATCTCCCGTTAGCGTCATACTGGAAGTAGGACTCGTCAAACGCGCGGCTGTTGTTCGGTGCGTTGCGGCCGCCGCCTCCGTCCGCTAGGTCGGTGCTGGTCAGCCCGGAGTAGTTGCCGCGCAGCTTGCTGTAGGTATAGGAGAACATTCCATACCAGTTCTTGCTGGTCGCCTTCGTCAGACGGAATTCGAGTCCGTCATAACTGCGTGCCGCCTTGATATTGCGCGGGCAGCCCAGCGCCGAGTTGGTGCAGGAGTCGGCCAGGTTCACCGCATTCGGACCAAATCCCGGGTTCACGATCAGAAAAGTCTCGCTGCCGGTGGAATCGAAAATGGCAGCATCCTCGATCGCGCGATCCAGACGCCGACGGTCCCAGCGCGCTTCAAAAGCCAGCGTTTTGCTGATCGCGTAATCTGTGCCGAACACGGACTCATGCTGCCGGTACGGCTTCAATCCCGCCATCACGCCTTCCGTCCCACGGAAGTTTTGGTTTTCAAGGAATGTCAAGCCTGCGGGCACCACGCCGTTGGCGAAGTTCGCACCGCCCGTGCTGTCGCCCGTGCAGTACCGTTGATTCGGGCCGAATTGCACGTTGATGCTGGCGAGGTCCGCCGTATCGAGCGCGTAAAAGCAGTTTTGCCAGTACTGGCCGCCGAACGAACTGATCGCCAGGTTCAACTTCATGAGGTCGTTATAGACGCCATAACTTCCGAACACCTTCAGCCGGCCGTCTCTGAATACATCCCAGGCGGCGCCCAGGCGTGGCGAGATCTTGTCGCCCCACCCGAAGTTGATCGGCTTCGACGGAAAACCGCCGGCGGTAGTCTCGCTCGGCAGCGATTCCTTCTCGATGCGCAGTCCGGCGTTGATGGTCAGGCCGCGCCCGATCTGCCACGCATCCTGCGCGTAGAAGCTGTGGTTGTAGCTCGATGCCTTGCCGAAGGAGCCTAGGTCTTGCACGTTGAGGAATCCATACAGCCCAGCGCATTGTCCGTATAGCCCGACAAAGGCCGCGCAGTTGGCCGTTCCGGTGTCGCCCCCGGGACTGAACGCGCTTTGCTGCCCGACGTACAACTGCACGTTGGGCGCATTCCAGTGCTGGAAGATGTCATTCGAAACATGATTGAGCTGGTATCCAAACCTGAAGTTGTGAGTTCCCAGCAGTCCACCCTTGAACCATGCCACGTCCTGATCGAACTGATGATGTTTATTGGCGTTGCGTAGGGTGAATGTCTGGTCGTTGCCAGTCGAAAAATATCCCGCGATTTGCTGCAAGGATTGCGGCAACGGCTGGTTATTGTTGTCCAGTTGCGGCACCGGCGGATTCCCCGGCACGATTCCTGAACTCAGCCACGAAAACAACGACCCGGTCGTGGGATAACCGAAGTCGTGATAGTTCTCGAAGAAGTATCCGAAACGCGTGGTGAGAACGAGTTTTGGGGTCACCGCGAAGTCCGCGCCCACGTTCAATGTCTGATTCGGCGCAACATAAGCGTAGCCGTGCTGAAACAGGGACAAAGGAGAGGTTGAGCTCGGATTCAGCAATCCCTGTGTGGAATCGCCGACCGGCAGCACTGCGCCCGATGTGCGCTGCAGCTGGTAGAGCCACGACGCAAACACCCTTAACTTGTCCGTCACCGTGGCATCCACGCGCGCGGTCGTGAAGTAGGTTTGCTGGTCCTGGCTGAAGCGCTGGATACCGGCGTTGTTGTTCGCCGTTCCAAAATCAACGTTCCGTCCCAACGAGGTAAATTTTGGATCCACTCCCAGGAACAGCCACAGGCGGTCTTTCAGGATTGGACCACCGGCGGTGAAGTACGGTTGTACATAGCGATAGCGGTCCGAATGCTGCTGATAGGTCAAAGCGTGCGGATCCTGGCCCAGGTCCGGATTTCCATTGTCGGTCGGATCATAAAACAGGAACGGGCTGTTCTGATTTGAGTTGAGCGCGTCGGTCGAAAATTCCGCCCCCGCCGACCCGTGCCAGTTGTTGCTGCCGCGTTTCAGAATCACGTTCACCACGCCGCCCATGGCGCCGCCGTGCTGGGCCTCGATGCCGGAACTCTTCACTTCCACCTCGTTCACGAACTCAAACGGCACGTCCGTATGCGAGTAGCCGCCAATCACGTTGGCCGTGTCCTGTCCTTCGACCAGATAACGGTTCTCGCTATCCGCGCCGCCGGCCACCTGGAAACCGAAGCCGTTCCCGTTCGACGTGCTGCCCGGCGAACCGCCCCCGATGCCCGGCCGCGAGAACGATCCCGCTCCTGTGCCCGCGATCGCGTTGTTGCCCATGAGTGGTTCGTTGCGAGCCGAAGGCGCAAATTGAATCACCGACTGAAACGAAATTCCATGCGGTACTTCCGCCACTACGTCGGGCGTGATGTTGGTCACGGTGTGGGAAGCCGTCGTGTCGATGAGCGGCGCTTCGCCCGTCACTTCAACCACCGTCCCGGTCGAGCCCACCTGCAGTTGCAAATCAAGCGTCGGCAAATGGCCGACGGCAATCACGATTCCATCGCGCTTCAGCAGCGTAAATCCCGGTGCCGTCACACGCATTGAGTACGTGCCGGGCGGAAGGTTCGCAAAGCGGTAATAGCCACTGCTGTCGGTTTGCAATTTCTTTGAACCGACCAGCGACGATCCCGTCAGTTCAACGTCGGCGTTGGAAACCACCGCTCCGGTGGGATCCTTTACCGTTCCCTGCAAGCCGCCGGTCGTTTCCTGGGCCACCGCAGCCGTGATCGAGAACAGCACAATCAAACACATCAACATGGCAACCAAGCGCCATCCCTCGGCCATCACCCCACTCCTTCGCTGCCTCATGCGACCTTTCTCCTTTGCGATCAACAGACGTGCGTACTGGCCTCCACATTGGGATTGCCTTTAACGTCGTCCACACTCTGTCGGTTTTCGCAAGCCGGAACACCGCCGCCGCCCCCAGTTCTCAACACTTCCTGTCGGCGGCCGGAATTTCCTTGGCTGTCTGCCCTGCTTATGCACGGAGCGGTCCATCGATGTTTGTCAATGTTTAGAAGGAAGGCAGCGCAATTTAGGCGGGGACAACGAAACAAATCGTAGATGTGGTACGCAGTTTTGCGGAGATTCGCAAGCTCCGCAAATACCACTTTCCATAAGGAAAGCACGAGACAAAACGCGCATAGTCGTTAGCTGTTGGCTGTTAGTCGATGGCGAAAAGGCATGACCATAAAACCTTTGGGATTTTGCCAACGACCAAAAACCAACGACCAAAAGCTCAGCCGCCAGCAAAGACCCCAACCTTCAGGGCCTCCGCTGGCGACTGACGACTAGCGACTAGCGACTAGCGACTAGAACACCACCCGTAGTCCAAATTCAAACTGCCGTGGCGATCCCAGCCCGAACGAACTGGAAGACTGGAACGCCCGTTCTCCGTTGCGTGGATCGCCTTCGAACGTGCCGTTGATCGATCCCGCGCTGCCATCCAGAATACCGGCTATGCCGGCCGCAGACCCGAGAATCACGAACGGATTCGTATCAAAGTTGGAGAAGTTGAACAGGTTGTACACGGCAGCCGAAGGCTCGATCGAGAAGCGATCCTTGATCTTGAACGGATACGCCAGTTTCAGATCGAACACTTTCAGCCAGCCGTTGTTTACCGGTTTCAATCCGGAATCGAACCCGGTCGTATCCACTGTGTCGATCACACCGCCCAGCAGGGTCAACTGATCCTGTGTCATTACACCCTGGTCGATCAACACCTGCCCGGCCGGCGTTACTCTGCCCGCCACGTTGGCGTTGAAGTTGTGCAGGAACGACACCAGTTGATCCGGTTGCACGTCGCGGCCATACGCACCTACCCGCTTCGTAATCGGATCCGCCGTCGTCCCATCGCCGTTCAGGTCGGTATGGAAAATCTCGTCCGCCCTGCTCTGCGACGGCGCAAACATGTTCGACGGCAGCGGCGAATTGAAGTGCCCAATCATGCTCACCGAGGGGCCCTTCGTCACCTGGAACGTCACGCCAAAGCCTAGTTGATGCGTGCGATCAAACGACGCAGGTCCGAGGTAGCGGTTAGGATTTTCGTTGTCGATCGCGACGCCGGTAATGAAGTCCTGGTCACCGCCGATCCCGTCGAGATAGCGCGAGAGCGAGTAGGAAACCTGGAAGCTCACACTCTTCGCGAACGGCATCGGGTAGTTGATGTTGTCCCGCAAGCCAAGTTGCAGGGCGTTGTAAACGGAGCGCCCGCGAGAGGCGAACGCCACGTTGCCTCCGACCAGCGGATTGATGCCGGGGAACGCCGCGCCGTGATCCGGATCAAGTCCGAACGCATTGGCGGGTCCGCCGAACACGTGGGTTGCATCCGACAAGCCGTTGCCGGCGTAGTCTCCCATCGTCGCCCCCGCTGTGATCGCACAACCGATGCCAGCCGTACCTACGGGGCAACCGAAGGACTGATTCGTCAGGTCAATCGCATTCAGCGCCGCATTCTTGTTGAAGAACTTCACGTTGCCCACCTGGTTGCTGTCGATCGCCACCAGCGAGTGCACATTGATGTTGCGCAGGTAGTCCGCCGAGAAAATCATGCCCGGACGAAGCTCGCGTTGAACGCCGAGATTCATCTGGTACGAGAACGGCGTGCGATAGTCGGGGTAGAGCAGGCCCGGTCCCACCAGCGTGTTGCCGACGAAATTGGGATTCGCCGCCGCTCCCGCTGCGCGCACTGCTGCCTGGTAGTCGTTGGAAAGCGCGATCACCTGGTCGCCCACCGAGCCGATCGGCTGGCCGCACAGGCTCGCAATCGAGACGCCCGTCGACGGGACCACCGTCACCGGGCCGCTGGGGAACGTGACGACGCCGCTCTGGCAACCTTCGCCCGTGAGCACATCATCGGCGACGTGATTGAACAACCCCTGCTGCAGGTAACCGGGCCGCGAGAACAGAACGTTGTTGAAGATCTGGTTCTCGTAGAACATCCCGGCGCCCGCGCGGATCACGGTCTTGCCGTTCTTCATCGGATCCCACGCGATTCCAATCTGCGGCGCGAAATTGTTGTTGTCCTGCCGAACTCGGTCGCCGAAATGCGCGCCGAACAGGTCCAGCAGATGCCCGCTGGCCGGGCAATCCGGCACCGGATCGAAATGGCTCGCCACCAGCGCCGAGCACGGAATTGGCGCGATGTCGCTCATCGTCCTTCCGGTATCCCGCAGGTAGCGCAGCCCCACCGACAGCGTTAAGTTTGGCCGCACTTTCCAGGTGTCGCCGACGAACCACTGAATGCGGTCGTCGATGAAGCCACCCGCCGGCAAGCCGAACGTCTTGATGTCGGAATTAAACCCTTGCCCATTGCCCATCGTGATGCGTTCCAGAGGATAGTTCAGCGGATTCGATGCTCCGCCGGGGAAGGGTCCGCCGGCGGCGAACGCCTGATCCGCGGAACTGGTCGAACTCCGCAAGCGCGGACCCGATCCGTAGAAGTTCGCGAACCCACCCGCCAGGATGCGGTTGTATCCGAATCCATACCGGAACAAGTGCGACCCATAGCTCCGGCTGCCGTCATACTTCAGCTGGTTGTTGGACTGCAGCGTTCCCTGCGGCGCGTTGGGGTTCGGGCCTGCGCGCAACTGCCCGATGCGTACCTGCGCGCCCGGTAGCGGGTTGAAGACTCCCGAGCCCCCAACCCCGTCGGCGATGCCGTTCACAAACTTCGTGTAGCCGTAACGAATGCTGTGATTCCAATTGCCTGTACTGAAGTCGATGCCTGCCGCCTGCGCTGGCGTCTTGTTGCGGTTCTGAAAGATGGAGTAGTCCGGCAGACCGTTCGTGGTCACCGAGAGTTCGTCGTAGTTGATCCGGTAGAAAGCGCGGGCCGACTGCGTCACCTGCCAGTCCACGCGCCCGAACAAAAGTCTTTCCTTGAACGGCTCGTTCGCCGCTCCGGTCAAATTATCAAAGGGTGCGCCAAACGATACTGGCACTCCCAGCGTCTGGCGAACGCGCTCGGCGTTGAGAAAGAAGAACAATTTGTCTTTCAGGATGGGCCCGCCAAAACGCCCGCCGAAATGATTGCGCTGGTAGGGCGAGTCCTGTCCACCCGTGAAGTTCGCGGCCAGAGCCTTGTCGCGGAAAAGATAGAAGCCTTCTCCGTGCCAGCTGTTGGTCCCTGTGCGGGTTGCCACGTTCACCGCGCCCGACGACGTCAGCTCCGACGCAAGATCGAGCGTCGATTGCTGAATGCTGAATTCCTGAATCGCGCTGGCGGAATAGTTGGAGAGCGTCGTTCCCACGTTCTCATCCGTGACGTCGAGTCCGTCCACCTCGATGCGCGTAGACCGTCCTTGACGTCCGCCCACCGATATACCCGAGAAGCCTCCCTTGGTAGGATCGAAATTCGCGCCGTCCTGCACCTGCACTCCGGGCTCGAGTTGCGCGAGATCCAGGAAGTTGCGCCCGTTGATCGGCAGCGTGTCGATCTGTTCCGCGTTCAACACGCCCTGCACCGTGGCCTGTTCGGTGTTGACTTGGGACGTGCCGCCCCGCACTTCCACCACCTCCGCGTTGCCATGCAGCGACATCCGGATGTTGGCGGCCGTCGTGGTCGAGATCTGCACCGTCACGTGCGTGTCAACCGGCGAAAAGCCCGCCGCCTCCACCTTGACTCCGTAGTTGCCCGGCAGGAGCGATCCCGAGCTGTAGTTGCCGGAAGAACTGGTCGTGGTCTCGCGCATCTGGTTGGTATCGAGATTCGTGATCGTGACTTTGGCGTTCGGGACAACTGCTCCCGACGGATCGGTCACCGTACCTTGAATACTGCCGGTGGCGATGGTGGTTTGCGCCGCAGCGCAGGTAAGCAGACACGCCAGCACGAGCATGACGGTAAGCGGCCATCGTGCCAGTCTCAGGGTGAGGAGGAAAGATTGAGTCATACAATCTCCTTGTAATTGTTTTTGTCAGCCCGGACCGTGTGGACACACGACTCCCCGCGAATTCCAAGGAATTCGTGTGCAGAACTTCTGTCTACTGGAATCGGTTACACAACGTCCCGAGCACAGACATACCGAAACATGGCGTGTGCACGGAGGCGTCCATAACATTGAGCGATGTCAATCTGAACTCCTGACAGGCGTTTATCTCGCTCGCCAACATGCTTAACAATTTGTCAGCAGCCTGTACCCCTCCACATTCCAGAAGGGGCGCTCCGCGAAACAGAACTGAAGACGCGGTGCGCGAGGAAATTAGTTTTGGAAGATATCGAAAGTGGAAGACTTGACGTCAGAGATCCCGAAAAATGGACCGCGATTCTGAGTACGTCGAGGATAGTTCAGCGAAACAACGCCTGCATGGCTGACTTCAAGCACCCCTGTGCACAACGAAACATCAGAATGTCATTCCGCCCAAAAAGCTTCCGGAAGAGTTGTTACGAATGTTGTTTCGGGATTGCTTTAGAACCGGACTCAGAAGTCCGACTTCGAACTGTAATACCCCGTCCGGTGGCGCACACGAAAGTCGTTTCCTTCCGGCACCCCGTCGATATTGACCTGCAGGCGACGAAACTCGGAGTTCGAGAAGCGCCGCGATGGGTAGTACGCCAGCAAATACTGCATGCGCAGTTCGTCGCCAATCTGGTGGAACGCGCTGTCTAGTTGCGCGAGCGAACTCGCGTAGTAATACTTCCCACCCGTGTCTTCGGAGAGCTGAATCAGCGCATGCTCGCCGCCGGTATCGCGGCCCGCGCTCGCTTCGATGGGAACAACGATAAGGCTGTAGATGATGGCTTCCGACTCTTGCGCGGCTCGCACCGCATCCCGATAGTCGGTCTTGCTGACCGTATCGCCGCCGTCCGTGATGAGCACCATCACCTTTCGGCCTTTGCGTTTGTCGAGCGCGCGCGCTCCCAGATACAGCGCGTCGTAGACCGCAGTGGCGGTCCCCACATGGATCCGGTCGATGCCTCGATCGATGGTCTTCAGATCCGACGTAAAAGGTGTGACCTCATCCACGATTTCGCTGAACTGGTAAAGCGACAGGCCATCGATCGGCCGGAGAATTGAGTGCGCGAAGCGCCGCGCCGACGCCAGTTCCAGAGGTAAATCCTTCTTCGTGCTCAGGCTGGTATCGACGGCCAGGATGATCGAAAGTGGCAGAGCCGATTCTTTGTCGAACACCGCAATCTTCTGCTCGATGCCGTCTTCGCTCAGGTGGAAGTTGTCTTTCGTGAGATGTGCGACCGGCGCGCCATGCGCATCGGTTACGGTCACGAAGACATTCACCAGCCGGACGTCCACCTTCACGGTGCTGGAAGGTTCTTCCTGCGCGGAGACACCGCCAGTGGCAATCGCGAAAAGCAGAAGAAACAAGGAGGCAGGGTTATTCATCTGCAGTCGCATCATTTAGATGCAGCCTGCCCCGTCGGGCTGCCTTGCGCCCGGGGAATCTCCTCGGGGAACGGCTCTCCATCGGCCCAGACGGCGCCATCGACGAAGTATTCCTTCTTCCAGATGGGCACTTTGCGCTTCAACGTATCGATCAGCCACCGGCTCGCCTCATAGGCGGCGCCCCGGTGTGCCGAGGCCACCACGATCAAGACGCTGGTTTCCCCGATCTCCAATCGTCCCAAACGATGAACGATGGCCACATCCCTGATCTTGAACTGATCGAGGGCCTGCACCGCCAATTCCTCCATCTGCTGCAAGGCCATCGCCTCGTAAGCCTCATAGTCCAGGTAGATTGTCTTCCGCCCACGGGTGTTATTCCGGACGGTACCCTCAAAAACGAGCGCAGCTCCGTCGTCGCCGAGTTTGATCTTTTCCAGGACTGCAGCCGTATCAATCCGCTCACGCACGATCGCAGCGCGGGAAAGTACTCCACCGCTCACCGGAGGCAGCAAAGCGACCTCGTCCCCGTTCCCCAGCACAGCCCCGGGCCCCGAGTAGTGTTGATTGACGGAGAGGGCTACGGAGGGCAATACCTCCCGAATCTGCGGAATCTTCGACTCGTAATGATCGAGTACGTCGGCCACAGTCGCCCCATCGGCAAGTTCTAGATCCTCGCTCGCCCGTCCAACCAGATCCTTCAGAACCCCGAAAAATAAGACCTGCACCCGCATCCACCGTAGTGTATCCGGTAACACGATCCGCAGAGAAGAAGCCGTAAGCTCCAAAAGAAAACTGCCAGCCTCAGAGGGACTGGCAGTCGACCTTGCTACGACCAACGGCCATCTACGCCGTTGCTGAAGACTGGCGACTGAAGACTGACGACTGCTTAAACCGGCTCCGCGCTCAAAACCTTCTCCCGCTCCTCCGCGTACTGTTTTTCCTCCACAGGATTCGACGGCAGTGCGATTTCGAGCACTTCCTCGATAACCTTCACGTAATGCACGCTCAGATTCTCGAGTTGCTCGGGCGTCAGATCCTCCTCGACGTTTGTCTTGTTGTCGGCAGGCAGGATGACATCCCGGACGCCGGCTCGCTTGGCAGCCAGCACCTTTTCCTTGATGCCGCCGACCGGCAGCACGTTTCCGCTGAGCGTGATCTCTCCGGTCATGGCCAGATACGGCCGCACCGGACGATCCGTTAACAACGAGACCAGGGTGGTTGCCATGGTCACGCCCGCGGACGGCCCGTCCTTCGGGATCGCGCCTGCCGGAACGTGCATGTGAATATCGTGATCCGAGAAGAAGCTCTCCTGGATCCCAAGCCGAGTTGCATTCGAACGAACCCAGGTCAGAGCCGCCTGCATGGACTCCTGCATCACCTGGCCGATCTGCCCGGTCATGGTGAAGCCGCCCTTGCCCTTCATCGTGTTCGCTTCGACGAACAGCACATCGCCGCCCGTCGGTGTCCACGCCAGGCCAACCGCCACGCCGGCACGCTTCGTGCGCTCGGCGATTTCGCCTTCCGTCCGGATCTTGATGCCGCCCAGGAATTCCTGCACGATCTCCGGAGTGACGACCAGTTTCTCGGTCTTCCCTTCCGCCAGCCGGCGCGCCTGCTTGCGGCAGATCGTGCCGATGGTGCGCTCCAGGTTACGGACGCCCGCTTCCCGCGTGTAGTGGCGGATCACGTGCCGGATCGCTTCTTCCGGAAACTCGATCTGCTCGGCCGTCACGCCGTTCTCCTCTTCCTGACGCGGAATCAGGTATTGGAATGCGATGTGGACCTTCTCTTCTTCGGTGTAGCCCTGCAGTTCGATGATCTCCATGCGGTCGCGCAAAGGCTCCGCAATCGGATCGAGCATGTTCGCCGTCGTGATGAACAGCACCTTCGACAAATCGAACGGCACATCGAGATAGTTGTCACGGAACGTCGAGTTCTGCTCAGGGTCGAGCGCTTCTAACAATGCTGAGCCCGGATCTCCGCGGAAATCCCGGCCTACCTTGTCGATTTCATCGAGCATGAAGACGGGATCTTTGGTCTCGGCCCGGCGGATGCCCTGAATAATCTGTCCAGGCAGTGCGCCGATGTAGGTACGCCGGTGACCGCGGATTTCCGCTTCGTCATGCACGCCGCCCAGCGAAATGCGCACGAACTTGCGTCCAAGCGCGCGCGCAATCGATTTCCCTAAAGAAGTCTTGCCCACGCCCGGAGGCCCGACGAAGCAAAGAATCGGACCCTTCATGTTCGGCTTCAGACGCCGGACGGAGAGGTAATCCAGAATGCGATCTTTGACTTTCTTCAGATCGTAGTGATCCGCGTCCAAAATGTCCTTGGCTTTCGGAATATCGACTTCTCCGCCGGAAGCCTTCGCCCAGGGCAGAACCGCGAGCCACTCGATGTAGTTGCGCGTCACGCCGTAATCTGCGGCCATGGGCGACATGCGCGACAGACGCCCCAATTCTTTCAAGGCCTCTTTCTTCACTTCGTCCGGCATGCCGGCGGATTCGATCTTCGTTTTCAGATCGTCGACGTCACGCTGGCCCTCATCCTGCTCACCCAGTTCTTTCTGGATGGCCTTCATCTGCTCGCGCAAGTAGTACTCGCGCTGCGTCTGCTGAACCTTGTCCTGCACCTCAGACTGGATCTTGTTGCGCAGCTGCTGCACTTCCAGTTCTTTGGCGAGATGCTGGTTGATCTTCTCGAGACGAACGTTGACGTCGGTGGTTTCGAGCGTCTCCTGCTTATCGGAAGTCGAAAGTGACGGCAGGGACGACGCAATAAAATCCACCAGGCGGCCCGGTTCTTCAATATTCATCGCAACGGTCGACAACTCATCCGACAACGTCGGCGATCCCGCCACAATCTGCTGGAATAGCGTGAGGACGTTGCGCTGCAGGGCTTCGATCTCGGCCGTCTTGGGCGGAATAACCTCCGCTATGGACGAAAAACTCGCGCGCATAAACGGCGTCAACTGCGAGAATTCGCCCAACTTCACCCTTTCCAGACCTTCTGCGAAAACGAAAAGGCTCTGGTTCGGCATCTTGACAACTTTGTGTACGACGGCAAGTGTGCCGACTCCATATAAATCGGTCGGCTGGGGAGAATCGACGCGCGCTTCCCTCTGCGCGACGACCACAATGGTCTTGTCCTCGCCCAGGGAATTGATCAACTGCACTGAACTCTCACGCCCGACAGTGAGAGGCAATACGGCATGCGGGAATAGAACTGTATCCCGAACCGGCAGCACCGGCAGGGATCGATCTTCCTGCTCTTCTTGCGGTTTGGTAGTTCGTTCGGGACGTTGCTGCTGTGCCATTTTTCTCCTTGAGTGTAACTCGCTCAACTTTTGATGATTCTCAAGCTGAAAAAGATGCAGGCCGAACCGGATCCTTGTCCGTAGAGCGTTGGATTGTAGACCACTTCTTGAAGTTTTGCATCCCGACGATGGTACAGGTTACCCATCCATCACCGGACCTAAGTTTGGTCCGGCAGCAGACTCTTTTGGTTGCGGGCCAGTTGACGCCTAGGCGGGGTCCCACACCTCGGCGTTTGAGATTCTTTCCGCATCGACGCCGGTTGTTTTGCCTAGGCCGCCGGGTACACGCCCAGAACCTTCACCAGGTCCGCGACTTCCCCGAGATGCCGCAAGGCGTTCCGCGCCGCTTCGTCCTCGCCGCGCAGGATGTCGACATAGAAGACGTATTCCCACGGGCGTCCGCGTACGGGACGTGATTCAATTTTGCTGAGACTGATATCGCGCAGAGCGAACACGCTGAGCGCCTTGAACAACGCTCCCGGTATGTTCTTCACGCTAAACGCCAGAGAAGTCTTGTTCGCTCCCGGTCGTACTTGCTTCTTCTTTCGGATATAGAAGAAACGTGTGAAGTTCTGTTTGTTGTCCTCGATACCGGACTTCAGAATGTGGGCTCGGTAAACCCGTGCCGCCTCACGACCGGCGATGCCGGCGGCATTTTTCAACCCCTTCTCGACGACGTGCTTCACGCTCCCTGCCGTGTCGTAGAAAGCCACAGGTTCGATCTTCGGATTGCGGCGAAAGAAATCGCGGCATTGATCCAGCGCAACTGGATGCGAGAATACCTGGCGAACGTCGCCGAGTTTGACCCCGGGGGCGGCAATCAGATTGTGCACGATCCGCAGCGGGAATTCGCTCTGAATAAAGACGTTCCGGCTGAGCAACAGATCGAAGTGTTCGGCGACGGACCCGGCCAGTGAGTTCTCGATCGGAATGACCGCTCCGGCAACCGAGCCCTTCTGCACCCGGTCGAAGACTTCGGCAGAACGCGCGCACGGCACGACTGCGCAGCGCGGCACCATCCGCAAAGCCGCTTCATGGCTGAACGCCCCGAGTTCGCCCTGAATCGCAATTTTCATGCAGGCAAGGTATCCAGCGTGCGCGGTGAGAGCAAATCTTTTTTGAGCACGAAGGCATCCACACCCGTCGAGTAGTAACGGGGCACGGTTTTCCCCAGAAAGTATTGATGGCGCTTGTAAAACGCAAGGGCGGCCGCGTTGTCCACTGCCGTCTCCAGGAAAACCCCCTGGCAGCCCGCCGCCCGCAAGCGATCCTCGGCGGCAACGATCAGCTGTGACCCGAGCCCGCCGCGACGCTCCTGCTCCAAAACGTCAATCGTGATGATGTGCCCCATCTGCCTGCCGATTTCGGCCACGATAAATCCAACAGCCTGCCCTTCTTCGCCCGAGCGTTCCGCCACCAGCGTAAAGGCACGTGGCCTTTGAATATAAAAGAGCAATTCCGGTTCGGAGTACGAGATCCCCGTAGGGAAACACTTCTGGTCGATTTCCCACAGTCGGGAAAAGTCGGTCCGCCGAAATTCTCGAATAACATATGGCGGTTTCATCGCATCCAAGACGCGTCCGGATAGAGTGTAATGCCCCCTCGCAGACGCCGGCTGCCCGGTCTGTATGACCGCCGACCACTCCAGAGGGGCAATCAGAAAATTTACGCGCCTGGCTCTTGCCCTCTCTCCGCCGTCGGTCGTACCATCTGAGTAAACGAGGTCCTCTGTGGGGCGCCTGTTACTGATCGACGTGTTGGGTGCCATCGTCTCCTTGGCCATCTGGTACTACGCCTTTGCGCGCTACAACCGGCGGCGCGGGGCGGCCGCCTTGCGCTGGGTGCAGATTGCCTGCCGCGGCCGCGGCAAAGTCGTAGAGAGTTGTTGGTCCGGCAGTTCCCGTCTCCAAGCCCGCTTCCAGTTTCCTTCCAGGTGGTTTGAGAATGCCCGCCTCACCCTCGACCTTCGCCCGCGCCCGTTACCCGTTCAATGGCTGCTGAGTCACTGGCGCAAGCAAAAGGAAACGCTCACCTTCGAAGCCGACCTCGATTGCCCGCCTAATTTTCGCCTCGAAGTCATGAACCACCGCTGGTGCGGACACAGCAATGGCAAGCGCGCTAACGACAATCGCGCCTGGGAAATTTCGCGCCCCGGCCCAGTCGTGCTGACCACACGCGCCCAGTGGACCCAGGAACTGACGCCGGTGGTCAATGCGCTGATGGCGTCGCGCGAGCACAACTTCCTGAAAGTGCATTTCCGCCAGGACTCGCCCAACTTCTCGGCCACCGTCGATCTTGAGACGCTCGCTGACGCGGAAGCGGCCTCGGGCTTCTTTACCGTGCTGCGCGAACTGGCAGCCGGTGCTTCCGCCAAGCAGTTATAGTATCCTGCATTTGTTTTCATTAACATAGCCATAAGTAATAGAAAAACATCTGCGGGCAGAGGTAATCTTTCAAGAATAGGGTGGGAGTCTCACCCAGAATGCATTTGCTGGCGTTACGAGGCCCTAGGCCGCGCGTTTGAGGGTCTGATAGTCGTTAGGGCGCGACTGAAAGGATGCACCGGAGGGCTTCTATTGCGGAAATCTGCCACTCGGCTATACATGCATGGAATACTGCTGGGCCTGTTCACCCTTAAAGATATACCACCAAGAGTCGAAAGTGGATTCTCTTGTCTTTTCTTCCCCAAGAGATAGCGGCCGGGCATCTTGCATCCGGCCGCCGAAACGCAGAAAAACATCGGTTACATGACGTCGCCGCGTTTTCGAAGAAACGCCGGCACATCCAGATCGTTCTGTTCGAAATTCGACACCATCGCCGTACGCAAGGCGTCGAGGGACGCCACTTCCGGCGAGACCTGCTGCATGCCGGCCTCGGGCTCCGCCGGCAGGCTGTCGTCTTTCATGATCCGCTCCGGCACCGGTTCCGGCTCGAAGGGCGCCGGCTCGGGCTCGGAGTAGTCGTGGTTGTTGTGCACGCTGGCAAACGTAGGCTGCACTTCCTGCTGGCGGTGGCGCATGGCCGGGACTTCGCGGAAGCCGGTCGCGATGACCGTGATCTTCACGCTGTCTTTCATCTTTTCGTCGAGCACCGCTCCGAAGATGATGTTTGCATCCTCATGGGCCGCGCTTTGGATGATGGTGCAGGCCTGCTGGACTTCCGCCAGTTTCAGCGAGTTCGAGCCGGTGATGTTGATCAGGATCCCGCGTGCGCCATCGATCGCCCCAGCTTCCAGCAGAGGAGATGCAATTGCTTTCTGCGCCGCATCGGTGGCCCGATGATCGCCGCTCGCGGTCGCCGCGCCCATCACCGCGTAACCCATGGCCGCCATGATGGCTTTCACGTCGGCGAAGTCGCGGTTGATGATGCCGGGAATCGTGATGATGTCGGAGATGCCTTGCACGCCTTGCCGCAGAATGTCGTCGGCGACCCGGAACGATTCGAAGAATCCAGCATTTTCCGCAACTGCCAGCAACTTCTCGTTCGGAATCACGATGGTGGTGTCGACCGACTCCATCAGTTCGTTAATGCCGCGCTCCGCTTGGGACATGCGGCGTTTGCCTTCGAACGCGAACGGCTTGGTGACCACCGCTACTGTCAGTGCACCCATCTCGCTCGCAAGCGAAGCGATGATCGGGGCAGCACCGGTTCCAGTGCCTCCACCCAGACCGGTGGTGACGAAGACCATATCGGCGCCCTCCAGCGCCTCGATGATCTTGTCGGAGTCCTCGAGCGCGGCCTTACGGCCAACTTCCGGATTTGCACCCGCGCCCAGGCCGTTTGTTAGCTTTACTCCCAGCTGAATTTTTACGGGTGCGCGCGACATGCGCAAAGCCTGCAGATCTGTGTTGGCCACCACGAACTCGATGCCCTCCATGCCGGCATCGATCATGCGGTTAACGGCGTTGCCCCCTCCACCCCCCACCCCGATGACCTTGATGTTGGCGTCGTTGCGGGTATCCTCATTGAAGCTGATGCGAATGTCCGACTCTTCTTTTTTCATCTCCCCACCCTCATGAATTTGTTCTTCCCGTTGAACGAAGTAACGATTGCCGAGTCGTCCCTCGGCTAAAACCAATCCTTTTATGCGCCCTTCTTGGCGAACATCGCCTTGAGACGCGAACTCCAGCGGTCATCCTGAATGCCGCGAGCCACGCGCGCCCGGTGCCCGTAGTAGACAAGGCCCAACACCGTGGCGAATTCCGGCTCGGCCAGTTCCACCGGCATTTTCGCCAGCGGCACGGGCCAGGCAATGCGAACAGGCTTACGGAGCACCGATTCGGCAATATCGATCAGGCCGGGCAATCTTGATCCGCCCCCGCTCAGCACCACTCCGGCGATGCAAGCGTCGAACATGCCGCTCTGCCGCATGGATTCGCGCAACATCTCGCACAGTTCGCGTGCACGAGGTTCGAGGATTTCTCCCAGCAGCCTTTGGGGTAGCAGTCTCGAAGGGCGATCGCCGACAGAAGGCACTTCCACTTCGTTCCCTTCCGGAATCAGCGTAACGATCGCGTTACCGTAAAGTTTCTTGAGCTTTTCGGCTTCGTTGACCGGCGTGCACAGTCCGACAGACAGGTCGCTGGTGAAGTGATCGCCGCCCAGGGGGATGACTCCTGTATGGGCGATGGCCCCCTGATGAAAGATGGCAAGTTCGGTCGAACCGGCACCGACGTCGGCCAGACAAACGCCAAGGTCCCGCTCGTCGGAGCGCAAGACAGCGTCTGCGCAGGCGAGCGGCTCGAACACGGTGTCATCGACGTGCACTCCCGCGCGGTTCATGGCTGTGACCACGTTCTGCGTCGCACTCGAGGCTGACGTCACCATGTGGACGCGGACCTCGAGGCGGGCGGCCATCATGCCCAGGGGATCGTGCACGCCGGGCTGCTCGTCGAGAATGAATTCCTGCGGCAGTAAGTGGAGAACTTCGCGATCGGCGGGCAGCGGGATGCCACGTGCTTTATCGACCGCCTGGCGGATTTCTTCCCGAGCAATCTCGCGCGGACGCGTGCCGAACGTGATGCCCCCATGCGTATTCAGCCCGCGAATGTGCGATCCGGCGACGCCGACCAGCGCGTGCTCGACCGGCGCTCCCGCTGTATCTTCCGCGCCTTCTACTGCTTTCTGAATAGACGCCACCGCTTTTTCCAAGTCGACAATCACGCCTTTGCGCGAGCCGCGAGAGTCGGCGACTCCGTGGCCGCGGTAACGCAACCCGCTCTCGGTAATCTCCGCAACGAGGGCGCAGGTCTTGGCACTCCCTACATCCACGACGTTCAGAAAGCTCCCTTGCTGGTTCGACATGCCTATGGGCGACCCTGTCCTTCCTGATTTTTCGCTACGGCCGCGCTGGGCTTCTTCTTGCCCGATACAACCGGTGCCGTACCGCTCTTTTTCGCCGCGGGCTTTATGGGCGAGGCCACGTTGGTCCCTTTCGTCGACGGAACCGTCTTTCCAGTCGCTGGGGGCGCGGATTTCGGCGCGGCCTTCTTGGCGTGAACTTTTGGTTTTGCTGCCTTGTGCGAAGCCTTCTGGACGGGCTTCTCGACAGGCTTCGTTGGGGGCTTGAACGTCGCCTTCTCCCACTGCTTGCTATCCAGCTTCACAGCGGGAGTTTGCAGAGCCGGCTTCGCGGTTCGAACGACGTGAATGAGCGCAGCGGATTTGACTCCTGCTGCGATCGCGGCTCTTGCGGCCGCGGGAGTGATCGGAGGCGCCTTCGCCATGCCTTCCGTGTCGGGATTCACGATGATCTGGTGCTCGTAGCGGAGGTCGATCGACTCCAGCTTGTCGAACTGCTGCCGCCAGTTCTGCACGTGCGTGACGTAGATCTTGTAGCGGCTGAGAAAGTCCGAACTCCCGAGGTGGATCAGCACGGCGCCGCCCGCGTCGTTGGTCAGGACTTTCACGTCATCCTGATCGGAAATGTCGACTTCACTCAAATCCTGTGAATAGCGCGCACCGTCGGAGTCCAGTTCCCGGAGAAGCTGGTTGTAGATTTTCATGCGCGCCAAGCGCGTCGAGAGCGGCTCTCCAGGATTCATGCCGACAATCACCGGGAAGGAATATTTCTGTTTCCCGGCGGCAGGCAATTCCATCAGCGTTCCGCCCGCGTCGATCAGCGAGATGCGGGGGCCCAGTCGCGCGAAGGCGATTGGCGTGCGCTCGTGGATTTCCACTTGCAGCCGGTTCGGGACAAAACGCATCACGCTGGCCGACTCAACCCACGGAATTTTTTCCAGCTGCGCTTTTCGCTCGGCAAGAGGGATGAAGAAAACGTTGCGGCCAATGTCCCCGCCCAGCACTTCCATGATTTGCGCGCGCGGAACATTGTGCATACCGGTGATGTCGATGTCATCGCTCGACTCGATCCGGAAGCGCCAGTTGCGCTCGCCATAGCGATACACGGCAGTGCCCGCGACCCCGGCGATGCAGGCCGCTACCAGGACGAGCGCCGACCAGGTCAGCAGATGGAGCGTTTTTTTCGGAAGCGGACCGCGTCGGGCAGAGACACGCTTTTGCCCGCGCAGAAAAGGCGATTCTTCTTCGACATCCAAATCCACCAGGCGCGCATCGTCCAACTCGCGCTCGGGTGCATCCGGCGGCGGGTACAACTCTTCCTGCAAGATGGTGGAACTCGACTTCCGCGCCATCAAATCAGGTAGTTGTCGAAGAAAATCGCTGAGCGTTTTTTACTATAACTGCTTTTTGCGGATTGAGATAGACAAAATTCCGGTTCGGCGGACCGAAATAAGAAACTCCGCGCTAGGACACGTGACAAACTACTGCTCGATTGCGATGCGACAGCAGTGCGGGTTTCGTCTGAAGGTTGGTGGTTAAATCGGATCGTGCGAGCTGGGCTGCGGCACGTCCGGCAGGTCTGACAGATCGAGCATCTCGATATTGGGAAGATTCGAAATCTCGACCTTCGGGATGTTCGGCATGTTCACGACGACGTGACCGAAGCCGGGGCAATCGCGGAAGCGGTTGGCCTGGTCGATGGTGATCATGCGCACCTTGTCCATCTTCATCTGCGCCAAGGCCATCTTTTGCTGCAGATGGGCCTGCGCAATCTGCTCGCGCACATGCGCCATGGCGATCTGCCGCTGGGCATTCGCCACCCGTTCGCACACAATCTTCGACTGAACCTGCTGGATCGCCGCTTGAGCCCGGTCGGCGTCGGCTGCACTCTGGCCGAAAAAGAGTTGCGCCATGGCCACAAACTGTCCGCCGCGCTCGGAAGTGTGCACGATCATCTCGGACGCGCGATCGGTCAGCCTGTGGACAAAGGCGAATTGCCCGTCTTGATAAGCACCATTCAATCCGAGGGCAAGAACTCCGGCCGCCAGCCAATACCAAGCTTGATTCGATCGCATATGCCGCTCCTGCATCTGTGCTGGTTTCTTAGACGAAGAGACTACAACTTTGTTAGAGAGAGATACGGATTTGTTGTTGAAAAAGTTCGCAGGCGCCCGGTGGCCGTCTCGATTTGAGATGGAATGACTGAAGTGATTGAGGCGCAGCCAGTTAGGGTGCCCTAAGAGAGTCCGTCAGCGGCTTGTGCGCCTCAAGACTCTCGAGAATCATCGGGCCTAGTTGCGAGACGCTGCCAGCGCCGAGGGTCAGGATCATGTCGCCTTCCTCAGCCTGGTTGGTGACCAGGTCGATCGCCTCGGGAAAGGATGGTGTGTAGCGGGTATCCAGGGTGCCGGCGTCCCGGATGCGCGCGGCGAGAGTTTCTCCGCTTACTCCTTCGATTGGCTTCTCGCTCGCCGCATAGATATCCAGGACAGCGAGGGTATCGACAAGGTCGAAGGCGTGGACGAATTCGTCCATCAGGGCCTTCGTACGCGTATAGCGATGAGGCTGGAAGATCACGTGAATTTTCCGGAAGCCGCATTGCTTGGCAGCGGCCAGCGTCGCCTGAATTTCCGTCGGGTGATGGCCGTAATCGTCGATCACGCTGATGCCGGCCACTTTCCCGCGCAACTGGAATCGGCGATCGACGCCGCGAAAATTCTCGAGTGCAGTTCGGATGCTCACCACGGGAATATCCAGGCCGATCCCGACGGCAATCGCGGCAGTTGCGTTCAGGATGTTGTGCGTTCCGGGGACGTGCAGCGTGAAATCGTCGAGCGGCTTGCCTCGATAGGCGACGCGGAAGTGGCTAAGCGGTCGATGCTCGCCCGGTTGTTGCTCGACGACGCCGGGCCGAATCAGAAAATCGGAGCCCCGGCGCACTCCGTAAGTGACCACGCGGCGCTGCACTTGCGGTAGCAGCTTGCGGAGAATCGCGTCGTCGTTGCAGGCGACAATCATCCCGTAAAAAGGCACGCGATCCATGAACTCGAGAAAAGTCTCCTTCACGTCGCGCATGTTGCGGTAGCAGTCCATGTGCTCGCGGTCAATGTTGGTCACGATGGAGAGGATTGGAGAGAGCTTGAGAAAGGACCGATCGCTTTCATCGGCCTCGGCGACCAGGTATTGCGATTTGCCCAGACGGGCGTTCGAGCCCAAGGCATCGACGCGCCCTCCGACGACGACGGTGGGATCGAGGCCGCCAGCGGCGAGCACGGCAGCGACCATGGAGGTAGTGGTGGTCTTGCCGTGCATGCCAGCGATGGCGATGCCGTATTTGAGGCGCATCAACTCGGAGAGCATCTCGGCCCGTTGAATCACTGGGATATGCTGCTTCCGGGCTTCCGTGACCTCAGGGTTGTCTTCAGCAATGGCTGAACTGGTGACGATCACTTCCGAGTCACGTACATTGTCGGCCGCGTGGCCTTCGAACGTGATGGCGCCGAGCGAGGCGAGACGCTGCGTGACCGTAGAGCTCTTGAGGTCAGAACCGGATACCTTGTAGCCGAGGTTCAGCAGAACTTCGGCAATACCACTCATGCCGATTCCGCCGATGCCTACGAAATGGATGCGCTGGATTTTGGCAAACATGGAGGAGCAGGTGTCAGGCTTAAGGTCTCAGGAAATGCCCTACCAGTGTAGCGCGGGTGCTCTCACCCGCGAAATTCATCGATCACACAAGCGCTTGCGATTCCTGTCCACTTGCCAGCTCTTCGACCATGGAAGCAATCTCCTCGACTGCCTTGGGATGCGACAGGGACTTCGCAGCGGCGGACATTCTTTGCAGGCGGCCTGCGTCGTCGATCAGCGCTGTAATTGTGTCGACCAGGTAAGCGGCTTCGAGTTTTGATTCCTCCACCACTACCGCCGCGCCCGCGCGCTCGAGCGCGCGGGCGTTGACATTTTGATGGTCGTCGGCGGCGCGAGGAAAAGGGACGAATATCGCGGGCTTCCCGGCCGCGGTGATTTCCCCGACCGTGCTGGCTCCGGAGCGGCAGACCAGCAGGTCGGCGCGGGCGAACATGGCGGGCATGTCATCGATGAATTTGTGAACTTCCCCGGAGATTCCTGCCTGCTCGTAGGCGGTCCGCACGCGTTCGTAATCGCGTTCACCCGTCTGGTGCACGATGTGGAGTCCCGACGCCTTGTCGCGCAGGCCTGGCAACGAATCGATCATGGCATCGTTGATGGCGCGTGCGCCCTGGCTGCCGCCGAAGACCAGCAACGTGGGCTGCTTGCCCGGCGCTTTGGGCGGAATCGAGAAGAACGCGGGGCGCACGGGAACTCCCGTCACATGGCAATTCCGGAAGTACTGGCAGGTTTCCTCGAAATGCACCGCCGCTGCGGACACCCAGCGGGCGACGACACGATTTGCGAAGCCGGGAACCACGTTCGGTTCGAAGGCGATGGCGGGGATTCTCCGCCAGATCGCTGCTGTCATGGCGGGTCCGGAAGCGTATCCGCCCACACCGATGACAACGTCGGGCTGGAACTCGTCGAGCATATCGCGAGCGAGCCAGATGGCGCGGGGGAGATCGAGCGAAGTCTTGAGCCGGGTCGCAAGACTGACGTTCTTGAGCGCGCCCACCTGTACGAGCCGCAATTCGAATCCTGCGGCGGGCACCAGACGGTTCTCCATGCCGCGTGGGGTGCCGATGAAAAGCAGCTCGGCCGCGTACACCTTCTTTAACTGTTGGGCAATGGCTAAAGCCGGGATGACGTGGCCGCCGGTACCACCGCCTGCCAGAACTACGCGCATGAAGTTATTTTAGCTGCGAGCTTCGAGCTACGAGCTGCGAGCGAACAATTCGAACAGACATTCGAAATCAGGGTCGATGTCTTCCTTGCCGGCGATAAACCCACTCTGCTTGCCCGTAGCTCCCCGCTCATTCCGCTTGTTTCGAAATGTTCAGCAGCACACCGACGCATCCGAGCATTACGAAGAGGGACGAGCCTCCGTAGGACACGAATGGGAGCGGTATGCCCTTGGTTGGCATCAACCCCAGCACCACGCTGATATTGATGAAGGCTTGCAGAATGATCATGCTGGTGATGCCGACGGCCAGGAAGCGCCCGAACAGATCGTTGGTGCGGAGAGCCGTCCGGGTGCCGCGCCACAAGAAAATTGCAAACAGGGTCACCACAAACAGCGCGCCCACCAGGCCCAACTCCTCGGAGGTCACCGCGAAGATGAAGTCGGTGTGCGGCTCAGGCAGATAGAACAGTTTCTGCTTGCCTTCCATCAGGCCAAGGCCGGTGAGCCCGCCGGTGCTCACGGCGATCAGCGACTGAATAATGTGGAAGCCAGAGCCCCGCGGATCCGCATACGGATTCATAAACGCGAGCATGCGATCCCGTCTCCAGCTGACGTGGAAGAGCAGGAAATACAGCGGCAGCAACGACGCCGCGATGCCGTAGGCGAAATAACGCAACTGCATCCCAGCAACGAAGAGGATCGCCGCCGTGATTCCCGCGCAGGCGATGGCTGTCCCCAGATCCGGCTGGGCGACGATCAACAGCAAGAAAACTACCGTCGGGACAATGGCCGGAAGCAGCGTGTGCTTCCAGTCTTCGATCGATTTGGTGCGGCCCTCCAGGAAAAACGCCAGGAAGAGAATGAGCGCGGGCTTGGCGAGTTCCGACGGCTCGAAGGAAAAACCGCTCCAGCGGATCCAGCGGTGGGTATTGTGCGACCGGTCGAGCAGGAATACCGCCAGCAGCAACAGCGTGGTCACCGCCAGCAGCGAGAACACGACGCCGGGATGCCTGTACCGGCGATAATCGATTTTCATCGCCACTAGCATGGCGACGATGCCGGCAATCGCCCAGAAAAACTGCTTCAGAACGAAGTTGTAGGGCGAACCGAAACGCTCCTTGGCCATGACGGCAGAGGCGCTGAACACCATCACCAGCCCCAGGAAAACCAGCAACATGGTGACGGTGAAGAGCCATCGATCGACGCTGACGCGCTTGGCCATGAAAGGCTATTTCAACACGGAGCTTGCCGCGCGCAGGAGAATTGCTGGCGCAAAATCAGAGAAAAACATGACTGCCTTGATTCCTCCCGCACAGGTTGTGGACGTAGAGGCTATGGACACAACCAAATGCGGGCTGAGCGCCGCTCGAGATCTAGACTGAATGTTGGAGAGGAAAACTACGCCTGCACGGTGGCCGCAGCCATCGAGTGCACCACTTCCTTGAACACCCGTCCGCGGTGGTTGTAGCTCTGAAACTGGTCGAAGCTGGCGCATGCGGGCGCGAGCAGAACAATGTCTCCCGGTTGCGCCACGGTGGAAGCGCGCCGAATCGCATTCTCGAGTGTCTCTGCGTGGACGATCTCGACCGTTCCCTTGATGTGCGATTCAATCTTTTCGGCCGCGGCGCCGATCGTGTACACCTTCTTCACGCGCTGGCGCAGCAGATCATTCAGAACAGTGTAGTCGCTGCCCTTGTCTTTCCCGCCAAGAATCAGGTGGATGTTCCTTGGGAAGGACTCAAGGGCCTTGATGGTCGCGTCCACGTTTGTGGCCTTCGAGTCGTTAAAGTACTCGACGCCCTTGATGGTAGCCACGTATTCCAGACGATGCTCAACGGCCTTGAAGCTCCGAATCGCTTCGCGGATTTTTCCCGGCTCGCAGCCCAGCAACGCACCCGCGCAGACTCCGGCAAGAACATTCTCTACGTTGTGCGCGCCTTTTAGCGGGACCTCGCTGACGAGCATGATCTCGCGCTGACCAGCCCCATCGCGGAACCAGATGCGACCGTCCGCAACGTATGCTCCGTTCTGGACTTCTTTCTTGCGGCTGAACCAGACCACCTGGGCCCGGGTACGATCGCCGAGCGTCCGGCAGGTCGGGTCGTCTTCATTCAGAACCGCGAAATCCGAGGATTGCTGATTCTCGAAGATGCGCGCCTTTGCGTCCACGTAGGTTTGAAAGGTGCGATGGCGGTCAAGGTGATCGGGAGTGGTGTTGAGGATGACGGCAACTTTGGGGCGGAACGTTTGGATGGTCTCGAGTTGGAAGCTCGAAACCTCGAGCACGGCGACCGTGTCGCGCACGGCCTGGGCAACCAGGGAAATCGCGGGTGTTCCGATATTGCCGCCGACCACCACCGGCAATCCGCCGGCAGCAAGGATTTCTCCGGTAAGGGTCGTGGTCGTCGTTTTGCCGTTGGAGCCTGTAATTGCCACAATCGGTCCCTGCAAGTTCTGCGCCGCGAGTTCGATCTCACCAATTACGGGCTCGCCTGCCGCGCGAGCTTGCACCAGCGGCGGCGCATCGACCGGTACTCCCGGACTAACAACGATCAGATCCTGGCCGCGAAACGTGCGCTCACCATGGCCCCCGGTTTCCACTGCAATACCCTGATCGAGCAGCAGGGGGATTTCTTCGCGCAACTGCTCGGGGGACTTGGTATCGGACACCGTGACGCGCGCACCGCGTTCTTTCAGGAAAAGGGCAGATGCGACTCCGGACTTGCCGAGACCCACGACCAGGACGCGCTTGTCTTTGAGAACCACGCAGGTCAAGTTTTACCACAGAGTCCCAGAGACGCAGGGAAAACTCGGTTGGTTTTCTCCGTGTCTCTGTGCCTCTGTGGTGAAAAATTTTTCTATCGCAGCTTCAGCGTTGTCAGAGCAAAGAGCGCGAACACCAAGGACGCGATCCAGAAGCGCACGATGACCTTCGACTCAGACCATCCGAGCAGCTCAAAATGGTGGTGAATCGGAGCCATCTTGAAGATTCTCTTCTTGCGCAGCTTGTAAGAAGCGACCTGCAAGATCACCGACAGCGCCTCGATCACGAATACGCCCCCGATGAAGGGCAGCAGCAACTCCTGCTTGATAAGCACGGCGACCGTTCCGATGGCTCCGCCGAGGGCAAGCGATCCGACGTCGCCCATGAAGACTTCCGCGGGGTGCGCGTTGTACCAGAGAAATCCGATGGCTGAGCCGACCATCGCGCCGCAGAAGATGGTGAGCTCTCCGACCTGCGGCATGTGAGGCAGGCCAAGATAGGTCGCAAACGCCGCGTGCCCGCTCACGTACGTAAGCACCGTGAGCGCCCCAGCCGCAATCACTGTGCAACCGATGGCCAGGCCGTCCAGGCCATCTGTCAGGTTGACCGCGTTGCTGGAGCCGACGATGACCAGGCAGACGAAAATCACGAACGGGACGAACGCGAGTGCCCAAAGGTGGGGAGTGTGCAACAGGTGTCCAATCACCAGATCAGGCCGGAACTGCTTGATGAAGGGGACGACCAGACGGGTCGAGTACATGCCACGCGTCTGCATAAAGATGAGAGCGCAAGCAATGATAAGGCTGGTGATGATTTGCAGGCCGAGCTTCGCGCGGGCCGTCAAACCCAGATTACGGCGCTGCACAACTTTGATGTAGTCATCTGTGAAGCCAATGGCGGCAAAGGCGGAGATGGACGCCATGGCAATCCACACGAAAACGTTCGAGAGGTCGGCCCAGAGAAGCGTCGGGACGACCACGGCGATGGCGATCAGTAGGCCGCCCATGGTAGGCGTGCCAGCTTTTCTCTGATGCGCTTTCGGTCCTTCTTCGCGGATGTACTGGCCGATCTGGAATTCGCGCAGGCGGTTGATGACCATCGGCCCGACGATCAGAGCCGTGAACAGAGCGGTGAGGCTCGCAAAGGCGGTCCGAAACGTTAGATATCGGAAAATGCGGAATGGCGGGAAGTAATGGTAGAGTTTGACGAACAGCAGCCAGTAAAGCAATGAGCCTCCAAAACAGTCGTCGGTCTTCAGTCGCCAGTCGTTAGCCAGCAGTGTCGGCTAGCTGCTCAGTTCCTTCCACTTCTCGAGGGCCGTCTCCAGTTTCACTCCGCGCGAGGCCTTCAGCAGTACGACATCGCCGTCGCGAGTTTCGCGTGCGAGCCACTCGGCGGCTTCCTCCGGAGTGTCGACAAACTCGGCGCGCATGCCTCTGGCCAGGGCTGCTTCGACCATGGGCCGCGCCAAGCCGCGAACCCCGACCAGTGCATCCACATTCGCGCTCGCAATGTAAACTCCGGCAGCGCGATGCATCTCCTCGCCGGCCGGGCCCAACTCCAGCATTTCCCCCGCCACCACGATTCGGTGCTTCGCCGGCATGGAACGCAGTGCATCGACCATGGCGGCCAGAGCTTTTGGATTCGAATTGTAGCAATCGTTGATCACACGGACGTTACCCATCTGGACAACCTGCCCGCGTTTGTCGGCGGGCTTCAACGTTGCCAGCGCGGAAACAATCGCGGAAAGACTGATCCCGCGATCGAGTGCCACGGCCACGGCCGCGAGCGCGTTCGAAATATTGTGGCTGCCCACCAGAGGCAGAAATGCCCGCGCGCGTTCCCCGTTCACCACGATATCGAATGCGGAACCCTCGGTTCCCTGAGCCTCCACATGGTCCGCCCGAACGTCCGCGGTACGCTGGATTCCATACAGCACGATTTTTCCTTTGAAGTCGCGGCCGAACTGCGACACGTACTCGTCATCCGCGTTCAAGACTGCTGTGCCCCCGGCAGGCAGCGCTTCGATGAGTTCATACTTCGCGCGCGCGATATCGGCGATGGAATTGAAATATTCCAGGTGAACTGGCGCCACCACGGTCACGACACCGATTTCGGGATGCGCGATCTTCGCCAGTGCGGCGATTTCTCCCGCATGCGACATGCCCATTTCAATGACCGCCATCTCCTGCTCGGGCTGGAGTTTCAGAAGCATGAGGGGCAATCCAAAATGATTGTTGAAGTTTCCTTCCGACTTCAGCACCCGATACCGGCTGGCCAGCACGTGCGCGATGGCTTCCTTGGTCGTGGTCTTGCCCGCCGATCCGGTAACGCCAATGAGTGGTTTTCCCCACAGACGGCGAACGGCGGTCGCCAGCGTCTGCAACGCAACCAGCGTGTCGTCGACCGCCAGCAGGCAGGTCTTCACGGGAAAGCGCGAGAGGAAATCTTTTCGTACGACTGCAGAGACAGCGCCGCGTTCGAGCGCCTGGTGCACGAAGTCGTGCCCGTCGAGACGCTCGCCCTTTACGGCGAAGAAGAGTTCGCCGGGCTGAATGGTGCGGGAATCGATCGAGTAGCCGGTGGCCACCTCTTTGAGTTCGCACTCGCCGGTGGCGCTGAGGAACTCCTCGATTTTGGAGAGCGGCAGCTTCATGCCGGTTGTCCCGCCGCACTGACTGCCTGGCACTCGTAGCCGGACTTTGCGAGGACTTCCCGTGCGACACGCACGTCGTCAAAAGGCAGTGACCCTTCCCGGGAGACTTGCACTTTCTCGTGTCCCTTGCCAGCGATGAGCACGATGTCTCCGGGGCGCGCCTCGCCCAGGGCGAGCGCGATGGCCGTTCGCCGCTCCGGCTCCATCACGTATTTCGCACCCGAGCGCTGCAATCCGACCACGGCGTCATTCATGATAGCCAACGGATCTTCGCTGCGAGGATTATCGGATGTCAGCACCACGAAGTCGCTTCCCTTCCCGGCAGCCTCGCCCATCAGCGGACGCTTTGCCCGATCGCGGTCGCCACCACAGCCAAATACGGTGATGACCCTTGCCCTCTGTCCGGCGCGTGTGACGAACTCGCGCGCCAGCGCGGTCAGGTTTCGGAGCGCGTCGTCGGTGTGTGCATAGTCGACCACAACGGTGAAGGGCTGTCCGCAGTCGACCCGCTCAAAGCGTCCGGGGACGCGCGTCAACGCCGAAATGCCCGAAGCAATAGCCTCGGCAGGGCAACCACGTGCGGAGGCCGCTGCGGCAGCCGCGAGGATGTTGTAGACATTCACCCGCCCAATGAGTGGAGAGAATAGAGCAATCGCGCCGTTGGGCGCTGCCAGGTCGAAACGGGTGCCGCCCGAAGATATTTCGACATTCTGCGTATGGAAGTCCCCCGCCGACCAGCCATACGTGAACAATTTGGAACCCACCTTTCTGCTGACGTCCGCAAATTTCACACCCCACTCATCGTCTCGATTGATCACAGCGACTCGCGGAGGTTCGGTGCCGCATCCCTCGAACAGCGTGCGCTTGGCAGCAAAGTACTCGTCCATGGTCTGGTGGTAGTCGAGATGGTCGCGGGTCAAATTCGTAAAGACAGCCCCATCGAAGGGCACGGCGAACACGCGCTGCTGCGCCAGGGCGTGCGAGGAAACTTCCATCACGGCCTCGGTCGCGCCATGGGCAAGCCCTTCGGCGAGCAACTGGTTCAATTCGAGAGACTCGGGAGTCGTATGCGGAGCCGGCAAAACCTTTCCGGCAACGTGATACTCAATGGTCCCCACCAGCACGCTCTTGCGTTTCGCAGCTGAGAGGATGGACTCGAGCAAAAACGTCGTCGTACTCTTCCCGTTCGTACCGGTGATGCCGGTGATCGCCACCCGTTCGGCGGGACGTTTGTAGAAATTCGCGCTCAGCCGCCCAAGAGCGCGGCGTCCGTGAGCCACTTGGGCCCAGGCTACTCCACTGCGTGGCTTCTCGGACGCGGAGTCGGTAACGATCGCCACGGCTCCAGCCGAAATGGCGCGATCAATGAACTGATTTCCGTCACTGGTTTCGCCGTGCATGGCGAGGAAGACGTAGCCCGGCTTCACCCGTCGCGAGTCGTATGCGAGCCCCGTCACGGCAGCATCGCCGCTTTGGGAGAGGATCTCCGCCCCTTGCAGAATCTGCTCAAAGGTCATTGCAGTGATTCTAGTGCATACGACTGCAAGGACATGCTGCCATGTTGATTGCCTTGCTGATGCGTTTGTGAAAGACCAAGAGGCCCTAGCGGCCGAACTTCACGATAACGCGCGATCCGGAAGTCACGTGGGCCCCGGGCGCGGGCGACTGTTCGCGTGCAATGCCGCTTCCCACCGGATTCAATTCGAGGCCACTCTCTTGTGCCGTCTCAATTGCACCGCGGACGCTTTTGCCGATGAACGATGGAACCTCGATGCCGCCCTGCTCGACTTCCAGGACCACCGTGCCGTTGGGCAGCGCTTGCTCAGGCTTCGGAGGATCCGGGCTTGCCGATGAAGCAGTCATGGGCGGCGTCGCTCGATTAGCCGGCGCCTTCTCACGCAGGGCGGCCGGGACTACGAGATCACGTGCCACCGTAGGCTTGTTTGCCGGTGTGGGCGCGGGCGGCGGAACATTCTCGGTCGGAGCAGCATCGGAAACTTCCAAGGCCGACCCCAGGTGATCGGGCGAGCCTTCGTCGAGATCGGAATCTCTCACCTTGTTCTGCGCCAGCCAGACCTGCCGGTTCGTCGGCAGCGGCAGATCGTGCGGCACGTGCATGTACTCGAGCACCTGTTGCGCGATGCGCTGAAACACAGGCGCCGATACTTGTCCGCCCTGGTGCAGCCCCACCGGGGAGTCGAGAATGACCGCAACCGTCACCGCCGGATTGTTGATGGGCGCGAAGCCCGCAAACGACGCGACATACTTGGTGCGCGAATAGACTCCGGTGCTCGGGTCCACTTTCTGCCCGGTGCCGGTCTTCCCTGCCGAGGTGTAGCCCTCCAGGATGGCTCTCCGTCCCGTTCCATGTGGAGATAGCACTACGCGTTGCATCATCTGCCGCATTTTCGCAGCAGTGAGGGAGGAGATGACTCGCCGTTCCTGTTGCGGATGAAAGACGACGGTCTGCGGCGTGTTCTGCGGCGCGGTGGTTGTGGCGACGATTCGCGGCGCAACCCATACTCCATCGTTCGCGAATGTCGAGACCATGGCCGCCAGTTGGACGGCCGAAACGCCGATCTCCTGGCCGATCGAGATGGCACCGATCGAGACCTTCGACCAGCGGTTGACGGGTTTCGTCATGCCGCGCGTCTCTCCAGGTAATTCGATTCCCGTCTGCTGGCCAAAGCCGAAGGCGCGAATGTATTTGTAGAACCGGTCCTCGCCCAAACGCAGCGCGATCTTGACCGAGCCCACATCGCTGGATTCAGCGAGTACGTCGGTCACCGACAGCACTCCATGCTTCTTGCTGTCGCGAATGCGCATGCCGTTGATTACGATCGAGCCCATCTGGCAGTCGAACATTTCTTCGGGTCTGGTCAGTTTTTCTTCCAGCGCTCCGGCAATTGTGACCAGCTTGAAGGTCGATCCTGGCTCGTAGATATCGCTCACCGCGCGATTTTTTAGGGCCTCGTTCTTGATCTCTTTCTTTACGTTGGGATTGAAATTCGGCCGGTTCGCCAGGGCGAGGATTTCGCCGGTTCGGGGATTCTCGACGATCACTGTGCCCGCAATCGCGTGCGTGTCCTTGATAGCCTGCTCGAGTTCGCGTTCCGCGATGTACTGGACTTTTTCGTCGATGGTGAGAACGAGGTTGTTGCCGGATTCGGGTTCTTTCTCGATACGCGCAAACCATTTCTTGCGTGCGTCCACCGAGATCTGCATTCGGCCTGGCTGCCCCTTTAACTGCTCGTCATATTCCCGCTCGATGCCGCTCAGTCCGCCGTCGTCCGTTCCTACGTACCCGAGAACCTGCGCCGCCAGTTCCCGCTTCGGATAGAACCGCTTGGATTCCTTCTGGAAGTGAATGCCCTGCAGGTTTAGTGCGCGAATGCGGTCTGTGGTCTCAGCATTCGCCTTCCGAGCCACCCAGCAAAACGTCTTGTGGGCGCGGCAGTCCGCCAACACCATCCTCGCGTCATCGCCCGTAATGCGAGCAATTAACGAAATCGCGTTCGGTAAATCCGGAACCTCGCTGGGAACAGCGAAAGCGGAATCGACCAGAATCGACATGGCCAATTCGCGACCTTGGCGGTCGTATACGATGCCCCGCTTGGCCGAAACGTTGATGGACCTTTGCTGCTGATGCTCAGCGCGCTGTTGGAAATCGCCGTAGCGGAAGATCTGCAGGTATACCAGGCGCGTACAAATCACGCAGCACCAGAAAAGCAAAAAACCACCGAGCAGATACAGTCGGTGGTTGGCGATGTTGCGAGACGTGGCCATCGATCAGTCCCTCATACGATCACTTCGGAGAAAAACATGGCGGCTCCCTGTGTTCGGAGAAGCCGCCAGAAATGCTTGCTTGGGGAAGGGCAAAACTTCCTTCCGTGCCGTATGTTGTGCGGCCCTGATTATCGTGCCGAGATCACGGAAACTGCTGTCATGCCGGCCATGATCGGAGCCCCGCCATCGGAGGACGCGTCCAGATGCATCACCTGTCCTGCTTGCGGAGACTGCAGGCCCAGCTTGCGCGCCATCAGGTCGATTCGTTCGGGATCCCGCAGCGAAGCTTCTTCCAGGTGCAGCTCGCGATTCATTTCCGCGATGCTGTCGCGCTGCATTTTCAGGGACTCAATCTGGTAGCCATACTCGATGGCTTTGAAGTGTTGCCACGCATAGGTCATGACCAGCAGGAACAGGCATGCCATGGCGATGCCGAATTGCCGCATTTCCCGGCCACGGCGGGGGTCCTCCACCTTCACCAAACGCGAGTTATCGATCGTCTTGGCGAAATAGATTTCCGGCGTGCCGATCCAGAAGGATTGCCGCCGAGCGGAGCCCGTGATTCCCGGAATTGCCGCAGCCGCCGCCATTAGGCGACTCCTACGAGTTCAGAGTCGACTCGCACGATCTGGTGTTGAGTGGCGTACCAGCGCTCAAGTTCGTTTTCCTTGTTCGCATCACGGATGCGGGCCTCGGTCCGCTCCACGATCGCCATCAGTTCTCTGATCAGTGTTCCTGTGTACATGGCCTTACTCCTGTCTTGCTTGAATTCCGAACAAACGCTGCATTTTGAAACCTTGCCCCGGCACGCCTTCCCTGTGCGTGCCGGGCTTTACTTCACCCACAAACCACCCAGCGCAAGAAGCGGTCACGCTGGGAACCCCGGCGGGTTCTCCGGAGTAAAACTCTTAAGCTCATTCCCTCAGGGGCTAAAGCCCCGCCTGTTAATGGCGCTTGTCGGCACGGCTGAAGCCGTGCCCTTTCAAAACCTGAATTCGTTCCGCCGCTCGCAGCTTCGCGCTGCGCGACCGCGGGTTGCGATCGATCTCTTCCTCGCTGGCCGTCACCGGCTTCTTGGTGAGCAACCGGTAGTGACCCTGTTTCAATCCTTCGCGAAGCGCGTCTTTCACGATGCGATCTTCCAGCGAGTGGAAACTGATGATCACCAGCCTGCCTCCCGGCTTCAGCAGCCCCGGGGCTGATTCCATCAGCGCCCGCAGGTCGTCGAGTTCGCGGTTTACGAAGATTCGGAGAGCTTGAAAGGTCCGCGTCGCGGGATGAATTCTTCTTTCTGCCTGATTCATTGGCCGGGCCGCGGCTGAAACGATCTCCGCAAGTTGCGCGGTAGTGCGTATCGGCCGCGACCGGACAATGGCTCTGGCGATTCTCCGCGACCTCCTTTCCTCACCGAATTCGTAAATCAGATTGGCGAGTGTGATCTCGTCGACCTGATTTACCACTTGTTCGGCGGTCGCGCCGGACTGCGTGTTCATGCGCATGTCCAGCGGTCCTTCCGCCTGAAAACTGAATCCGCGCTCGGCGTTGTCGAGCTGCAGGCTGCTCACGCCCAGGTCGGCAATCAAACCGTCGCTGGCTGTTGGTCGTTGGTCGTTGGCTAAATCTGCAAACGATCCGTGGATCAACTCCACCTTCGGCCAAACACCGGATAACTCGGGCGGCGGCTGCAGTCTTACGCGTGCCGCCTCCAACGCTGCGGGATCTTTATCGACCCCAATCAAACGACCCTGTGCGCCGAGGCGTTTTGCGATTTCGTAACTGTGCCCGCCCAGGCCCACCGTGGCGTCGATGTACGTCCCACCGCGCCGGATGGCTAGAAAATCGATCGCTTCTTTTAAAAGAACCGGTACATGGCCATGCTTTCCACCATGCCCCCGCTCGGGGGTATTTGTTCCAAAACCCTCGTCCACTAGATGCCCAGTTCGTCGAGCGTCTTCTCATCGTCCGTGGTGAACTGTTCGGTCTCGATCTCCGTCTGCAACGCTCGCATGTTGCGTACTTCCAGATAGGTCAGGTTCCCGAGCACTGCGACTTCGCCCTTGATGGTCGCGTTCTCGCGCAGCAACTGCGGAATCAGCAACCGGCCCTGACCATCCATCTCGACCTGCTGCCCCCAGTAATTCACCCGCGCCAGGAACTTCTTCTTCGTGGGATTGAAAGTGGAGAGGCTGGCCAGCTTCTGCTCGATCCGCTCCCATTCCTCGAAGGGATATATCTGGGCAACTTTCCCGTCCAAACTTGTGATGTAGAATTGCGTCCCGTATTTCTCGTCGATCACCCGCTTGAACTCGGCCGGGACTTTCAACCGTCCTTTTTCGTCGACGCGAGTTGGGTGATTGCCGCGAAACATATGTTTGCTTGCGCCTACGAGGGCGTCCGGTACGGCTGACAGTTGCCACTACAGCAACCAGGGAGGAGGTAAAAGCGGCGTGCAAAACGGTCATTTCCGGTTCGTTCGGGCTGTTTTTCAGGGTGTCAGTCTTAAATTCCACTGGCGCCTCAAAAGAAATCACCGCTGCCCACGACCTCTACTATGTTGACCACTTTGTACCACTTTTGCCCACATCCTACGCCTAAATGGTTTGTTGTCAACAAGAAAGTTCGGGGTGAAGGGTCGACAAAGTAGCTCGTTGGGAAAAGCGCCAGACTTTGTGGCTAACGGCTTTGATGACCACAACCGGTTGGGTTTAAAGAAAAGATTCTTTTCCCCTTTCTTCGCCTGCCAACTCTCTTGCTTTTCAGAAATTTCTGTGGATAAACGGCATTCCTCATCACCTGCTGAATCGATCCAGCGATTTCACTTTTCTGACTGGGTGCCGTTTCCGGTCGACCGAGTGTTTCTTTTCTTCGCGAACCCCGAAAATCTGCCACGCATCATGCCGCCGTCGACGGGAACACGGATCGACGCACTGCGGCTTGTTCCACCAACGACGCCACCGACCTCAACACCGCAACCGGTCGCGGGGCTGGGTTCGGAGATCGTTACTTCGTTTCGCATCCTTCCCTTCCTTGGCATCCGGGCGACGTGGATTGCGCGGATTACCGAGTTCGAATGGAACCATCACTTCGCAGATGTACAGGTCGAGGGCCCGTTCCGCATCTGGCGGCATCGTCATGCATTGCGTCGAGAGACGCGCGACGAAGTGGAAGGAACTGTGGTGACGGACGAGATCGAGTGCCAGGTGGGATTGGGCGTTATCGGCAGGTTGGTGTTGCGGTTCGTGCTTGCCAACCAAATCGAGAACACGTTTGCATTCCGGCAAAACGTATTACCGAGGTTGCTTGCTGAAAAATAGCGGAATGCTTACCGGGGGGAAAACATCCGCCTTGATGGCAGAGATCAGTGCGCACTCTACGGCTTGGCAGGCTTAAGCTGCTCGGCTTTTCGCCTTGCCTCTTCGGCTTCGTGATCCATGCCTTTCGCACGGTAGGTTTCAGCAAGAGCGGTTTCAGTGTCGACATCGTCACCCACTTTCCTTTGCTGTAACTGGAACGCCGCGATGGCCTGGTCATAGTTCTTTTGCTGCGCTTCCGAGATTCCCATTCTGTAGTAGACGGAGTCGAGATCGGGCTCGAGTTGCGCAGCCAGCTTGTACTCCTCGACCGCTGCCGGATGGTTCTGCTCGGCGGCGAGTACCATGCCGAGGCCGAGATGGGCGTAGCCGTCCGTTTTGTCTGCTTGCACGAGACGGCTGAAACTGTCCTTGGCTTCCGGCAAGCGATGCTGGTTGTAGTACACCATTCCCAGTTCGTAGAGCGCACTCGTGGAGTCCTGACGCAACGCGAGTACCCGCTTCAGTTCGGCTTCGGCGGAAGCGTATTCCTTCTTATTGAAATAAGCGTGGGCCAGATTGAAGTGAGCGGGCAGATAGTCAGGCCGCTGGCGAATCGCCGTCGTGAGTTCCGCAATGGCCTGGTCATTCCTATTCGTCTCGAGAAATTCTGCGCCCCGTTGTGCGTGGATGAGGTAGCTGCGCGAACGGTGAAGCCAGGCCCCGCATCCCAGCACGATCAAACCTACGCACAGAATGATGGCGATCCGGCGCGCAGGATCGCGGTCCGGGGCGACACGCGCGATAAGCGCTCCAAAAACCGAGCCTGTAACTAACCCCCCGATGTGCGCGGCGTTGTCGGTGCGACCCGACATCGCCCCGAAGATCAGGCTGTACCCTGCAAAAACCAGAACGCTGCGCAGCCTTGCGCGTACGGCCACCACGGGAGCGGAAAACTCGCCCAGGTAGTGGGAGGCGATCAGGGCGCCGACAATTCCGAAGATCGCCCCCGAAGCTCCGACACTCACACCGCCGGGCCGCCACCATACGCTGGCAAGACTCCCGCCAATGCCACAAGTCAGGTAAACAGCGGCAAAGGTCCAGTGCCCGTACAGCCCTTCGCACATCGCCCCGAGGTCCCAGAGGCACCACATATTGAAAAAGATGTGCAACAGGCCGCGGTGCAGAAACGTGCAGGTCAGCAAGCGCCATTCCTGTCCGCCCAGCGTGTACGGCCCGAAGTTGGCGCCCCAGTGCATGAGTTGCAGCGAAGTTGGATTCATGGCGATGCCGTCCAGCGCCATGGCCGCAAAAACGATGAGATTGATAGCGAAGAAAGCCTGGGTCACGATCGCGGAGGAGGTCACGCCCGCAGCCCAGGGGACGGGCATCACGGGTTGGATCGCGTCTTCCGGTTCTTCGCCGCGCTGGGCGGCCTCGTGGCGAACACACCATTCACAGATCTTCCGAAAGGAAAAAGCTGGAAGCGTGCGGCCACACTGCGAGCAGTTCGCCATGCATGAACAAGGTATCAAACGCCGGCAGGGTTGATTATTTGTTGGGCTCTACGAAAACGGCGGTGCCGTAGGCCAGCACCTCGGTGACACCCTGCATGATCTCGGTTGCGTCATAACGCGCGCCCACCACTGCGTTGCCGCCGAGTTCGGCGGCATGCTGCAGCATCAGATCGAAGGCCTCGGAGCGCGTTTTCTCGCAGAGATTGGTCAGCAGAGTGATATTTCCGCCCACCAGTGTCTGCAGGCTCGCGCCGATCGTGCCGAAAATCGATCGCGAGCGAACCACGATGCCGCGCACGACTCCGAGCGTGCGGACGACGCGGTAGCCGTCCAATTCAAACTGCGTGGTCACCATGTTGTGACCAACCATCCGTCCCGTGGGCGCGTGATAGGTGGACATGAAAGAACACTCCTCGTTGAATAGCCGGACTTGAGGATCCGAACAACTATAGCGCGCACGTACGGGTCTGGCGAGGTCGCGACTCGATGCAATCCACACTGCATGAGCCAGACAGGCGACTACTCCAGGTCGGCTTCAATGAGGAACTCTTGCCCGGTGGGATCGTAGGTGACCCGCAGCAGATTGGGCTTGCAGCAGACCTGGCAGTCTTCGACGTAGTTCTGGTGGTGACCTGCGGATTCGTCCACCGAGGTCTCGTTCCACTGTCCGCAGCCCGCGCACTGGAAACCGGCTTCCATTGCGCAATTCTAACGCTGCGAAGAGATGGCTAGTGCGCTCGCGTCGAGGCCGTCTGGCTGACGCCGCTTTCGTTGAGGTCACCGATGGCGTCGCCCGACAGCACGAGTTCGACGCGCCGATTTTGCTGACGACCTTCTGGCGTGTCATTGGTAGCCACAGGAGAGGTTTTACCGAATCCAGTGGCGACAATCGTGTCCGCAGAAATTCCCTGCTGCACCAGGTATTCGCGCACCGACTTGGCCCGCTTTTCCGAGAGTTGCTGGTTGTAGTCGTCAGTGCCGATGCTGTCGGTATGGCCCTCCACCGAGAGCTTCAGGCTGGGATACGCGAGCACGATACCGGAAACCTTGGCCAGCCGCTCACGCGCCCCTGGCAAGAGCTCGAAGCTTCCGCTCTTGAACAGCACGTCCGACATGTTGGCAATCAATCCGCGGGCGGAGTCACGGGTAGCCAGCACGGTATTCAGTTGCTGCAACAACCGGGCTCGCAGATCCTGTTTTTCTTTTTCTGCCTGCTGGCGAAGTTGCTCGGACTGGGCCGCCTGCTGTCGGGCCTTGTCGGCTTCGACTGCCAGCGCTTGCTGCTGGGCAAGAGCCTCAGCCTTGGCCTGTTCCGCTTCCTGCTTTTGCCGCGCCGCTTCTTGAGCGGCCTGCTGCGCTTCGGCCTTCGCGATTTCGGCCTGGGCGCGGGCGGAGTCGGCCTCAGCACGTGCCCTGGCTTGCGCATCGGCCTCGGCCCGAGCTTTCGTGGCCCGATCGTCCGCTGCCTTCTTCTCGGCGGCAGCTTGGGCCTGCGCCTCGTCTTCGGCCTTCTGCTTCACTGCCATCACGCGGGACTCTTCGGCTGTCTGCGCTGCCTCGCGCGCTGCCGCTTCGACGGAACGCTTCTCCTGCTTGCCGCGGTATGCCGATTCCGCCTGGCGCAGTTGGTCGTCAGCCTTGGCCATGATGGCCGGGGCGTACCTGTCGGCGGCTGAAATGTGCGCGATGCGCACGGCGTTGCGGGCTTCGAACAGTTCGCGCGGCGTGTTGGGATCGATGCCGAAGATCGCGTCCTGAATGTGTGTGTTCACCGACGAGTAGGTTCCTTTGCCCAGCAGTTCATACTTCGCCGTGATGTCCTCGCCGGCTGCGACCACTACGTTCTCGAGCACCACGGTGTTCCCCGGCTGGGAGACAGCGGAATAGGGCTCAGCCGTGACAATCATGCCGAAGGTCTGCATATCAGTGAAGGCCTTGATGTGACCCTTGCCATGGTCGACCGTGAGTTCCCCGAGATTCACCGCGCGCCCTTGCGGCGAAACCGCCCAGAGCACGTAGGTCAAGTATTCCAGGCCAAACTTGCTGGAGTCTTCCAGACCCTGAAATTTTGCATCGATCTCGACGTTGGTCTTCTTGCCCTCCACCTTCGCTTCCCCGGAAGCCCCTGCCATGAGTGCGGAGCTCTGGAATGCGACCTTCACACCTCCGCCCTGTGGGTGGTAGTGCATGGCTTTCGTCGTGTGGGAGACCGTGCTAGCCTTCGACGGAGATGCTGTTGTGGTTTGAGCTTGCGCGGCCGCGAATAAGGTTGCGGCAAAAATCAGCGTGGTTATTGCCAGGTTTTTTTGCACGAGATCGCTCCGACTCTCTTAACTACGTCGATCTCTAGGACTTTACGCTGGAAACAATGGATGGTGAGAGATGCGACAGGTGCTGGGACGGCGCTAGTACTTTCGTGTCGGCCAGCATCCTCGCACGAGCCACAAAGCCTGGACCAAGCTATGAAACTGGCTCGCCCCAGGCTTTGCTTCGGTCGGTAGCGCTATGGAAGGCCCGGCAGAACTGGCGTTTGCTCGACGCGGACTGCCTTAAGGGATCCGGGATCGATGCCCAGGCTCTGCAGGATTGTTGGCGCCACCTGCGAGGTGGCCACCGGCGTCTTCACGACATGTGCAGCCAGAGCTGGATTCGAGACAATCAGGCCGACACTGGTGTCACCGAAACTGAATCCGCCGTGCTCGGAGTTCTTCTTCCTGGAACCGGTGTAGATTGTTCCGTATTGCGGCTGAACGATCAGGTCGGGGACACGGCTGTCGTGGAGGGGGTTGTTGAACCTGAGTTTCAGTTCATCCCCTGCCATTACTTCATCAATGAAGAGCGCGGGTGCATTGGCATTTAAATAGTGGGCCACCGCGTTGGTCTGCTTTTGATCCTGCAGCCAGATCAGCGCAACGTCGTCATCCATGACAAAACCGCAGGGTCCGGTGGTGCAGGCGGCGGCGTTCGCGATGGCGATTCCTCCCGGGTCCGTGGCAGCGTCCGGCAGCGTAGCGACCAAGTCCGCAAAATGTCCAGGCTTGTTCACCTTCGCCGGATTTATCGGCGACTGACCGTGCTTGGCGGTCACGATGATCAATGTGGAGTCGTAGAGGTTCTGATCCTTCAGGGCCTGGATCATTTCGCCGAGCGCATCGTCGGTTTTCTGCAAGCCATACGCTAAGACCGCGGTCGGAGTGCCTGAGCCATCCAAGTATCCGCCGGGCTGACCATTGATCTTCGGATCGGTATCGCTGGTGCAATCGGCGCTCGCGTTGTCTTTGGCCAACTTCTGTCCGACGCTGACTGCCTGGAAATTCATACCAAACACGGCAGGAACGCCCAGGCCAGGTTTGCCGTCGTGGCGCAAGCCGTGAATCTGGTTCAGCACGCCTTGCACTTTCAGAAAATCGTTCTGCACCGTGCAGACGACGCTGACGGTGTTGTCGAAGCCGGGAGCGTTGGTAATTTCGGGCGTGTACAAATCGTCGACCCCTTTGCCGGAGGGCCCGTTCACCAGATCGTATGCCGGATGCTTGTCGGCCCACGCCGTGACTCCACCGTGGTTCTTGATGACTTCAAAGATGGTGTTGCTACGAATCGCGTTATGCGGATATACGGGCCCGCACTTTCCGTGCACATCGAAGCCGCGCGGCAACTGTGCCGGATCGATTATGTCGAGCGACACGCCGGCGGAGTTGTACACATCAATGCTCTCGTCGTAGACAACCATATTGCCCGGCGTCCCGGAACAAGTCGTGTTACTCGGAGCGAACAATGACCGATCGTAGCTGACGTCGTAGAACATCCCGTGCGCAATGGGCGAGCCACCGGTCACCAGCGCCAACAGGCCGGGAAAGGAATCGGAATTCGCCGGCGTGCGTGCGTTGGTGTAGGTCACGCCATGACGAGAAAGTTCCGCCATCGCCGATCGCGGATGGCTCTCGACGAACCGTGATACATCCAGGGCGTGCAGTCCGTCCACGCTAATGAGCAGAACGTGTTTCACACTTGGAATGGCAGTGCGCTGCTGGGCAGCAAGTGAAGCCGCAAGAAGACTGGATACCAAGAACACGAACAACAACTGGCGCATACGTCCTCCGTATTTTGTTTGGGAACCTTGCGTTGCAGCACGCCCGTCTACTACGCCAATAGTTCATATGCGCAGCAGGTTACTGGCTGGTTAGAACGCAGTTAAAAACGTGTTACAAAAGTGTCAAAAGACTTGTCAGGCGGCCTTTTGCGGGGTTCTTGCCCTGTGGAAAACTTGGCTTGGGCAAAACACCCTCTATAATGCGCTCCCGATGACCGCCACTCGACGAGCCTTCTTGCATACTGGCGCTGCCACCCTCAGCATGGGCCTCCTGCCCGCAACTCCCTCTCCTACAAAAGACACGGCTTCCAAGTTGCCTCCCTCGATTGCCGCACTGAAATCCATGCGCGAGCAAGCGCGCCCTATCAAGGTTGAAGAGCGCCTGGCGCGGCAGGACAAGGCGCGGTCGTTGATGGAAGCCAATGACCTCGGCGCCATCCTGCTCATGGAAGGCACGGCGCTGAACTACTTCGCCGGCATTCGCTGGTGGGGCGGCGAGCGGATGTTCGCCATGGTGCTTCCCGCGAAGGGAACTGCGTTTTACGTTTGCCCGGCATTTGAAGAAGGCCGCGCTCGTGAGCAGATCGGACAAGCTCCCGAAGGCACGCAGGCGGATGTCCGCATCTGGCAGGAAGACGAGAGTCCTTATCAACGCATTGCCCAGGGCTTCAAGGATCGCGGGATTCTCACAGGGAGGATCGGGATCGAAGAGACCGTGCACTTTGTTTTTTGCGAGGGCATCGAAAAAACCGCACCGCACGCGAAACTAGTCAGCGCGACCAGCGTCACCGCTGGATGCCGCATGATCAAGAGTCCCGCCGAACTCGAGCTGATGCGTCTGGCCAACCAGGTCACGTTGATGGCCTACGAGGCGGTGTATCGTTCACTGCACGATGGCATGACGCAGCTGGATGTCGGGCGGTTGATCGAAGCGGCGCACGATAAGCTTGGATTTGCGGCCGAGGCGCTGGTCGAAGTCGGAGAATTTTCTGCCTTCCCCCACGGTTCGACGAAACCGCAGGTCATCCGCGAAGGTACGCCGATTCTGATCGACGGCGGCTGCCGGGTGGAAGGCTACTCGTCCGACATCACGCGCATGCTCGTCCTCGGGTCGCCTCCGGATAAAGCGAAAAAGGTTTTTGATATTGTCCATCGTGCGCAATCCGCGGCGTTGATTGCGGCGCGGCCGGGTGTGGAGTGCGGATCGGTGGATGCGGCGGCGCGCAAGGTGATTACAGACGCCGGCTACGGTCCCGGCTACAAGTTTTTCACCCACAGGCTAGGACACGGGATCGGACTGGATGGGCACGAGTGGCCCTATCTCGTGCGCGGGAACACAACGCAACTCGCTGCCAACATGACATTCAGCGATGAACCCGGCATCTACTTGCCTGGCGAGTTCGGCATTCGCCTAGAGGACGACATGCATATTACAGAGAACGGCGCCGAGTTGTTCACGCCGCAGTGCCCGTCACTGGAGCATCCGTTTGGGAAGACGTGACGCAGAAAATTCTTTCCACCACAGAGGCACAGAGAAAACCTTTTTTCTTCTTTGTGTCTCTGGACTCTGTGGTGCCAACTATTTTGCTGCTCAGATCCAACTAGCGCGAGTTCGCCCCTGTCAAGTGCAAGCCTTCCAACTGCTGCTTCACCGCGATACTAAGCCGCCGAATTCCTTCCTGGATCTGATCGGGTGTGGCGGCCGAGAAATTCAGCCGCATATGCCGCTTGCCGGCATCGCGCTGGCCATTCGACGCGTAAAAACAATCGCCCGGAACAAACGCGACGTTCTCGCGCACGGCAGCTTCAAACAAGCACTGCGCATCGGTACCCTGCGGCAGCGTCACCCATAGGAAGAGACCGCCTTGCGGCCTTGTCCAGTGCACTTCCGGCGGGAAGTATTGGGTCAATGCCTGCAACATCACATCGCGTCGCTCGCAATACACACGCCGGATCAACTTTACATGCTCATCGAGGAAGTTATCGCGTGCGACTTCGTAAGCCACCATCTGCACAAACGTCGAGCTGTGCAGGTCGGCGCCTTGCTTGAGTTGGACAAGTTTGGCGATCACTTCGGGAGGAGCCACAATCCAGCCCAGCCGCAGTCCGGGAGCCAAGGTCTTCGAGAACGTGCTGAGATAAAGAACGTTCCCAATGGAATACCCCTGGTCGCGGCCTAAATTCTCTCGATCCAGCACGACCAGGGGTGTGAGATGTTCGCCCTCGTAGCGCAGCTGGCCGTAGGGGTCGTCTTCAACGATTGGGATTCCGTATTTGTCGGCTAGAAGAACCAGTTCGTGGCGGCGTTCCTCGGAGAGGGTCGTGCCGCCCGGATTCTGAAAGTTCGGCAGCACGTATATGAACTTAGGCCCCGAGCGTAGTGGCGCTTTGAGCAAGTCCGAACGCAAGCCGTCATCGTCGCTGGGCACGCTGACGTAGTCCGCCCCGTAAACGTTGAAGGCTTGCAGAGCTCCCAGGTACGTTGGCGCTTCCACGAGAACCCGGTCTCCCGAATTGATGAGAAGTTTGCCGATCAGATCCAGCGCCTGCTGGGACCCGGACGTGATCAACACGTTTTCCGATTTCGCCTTGATTCCGTACCGCGCGATGTGCCGCGCCACCATCTCTCGCAACGGCTCGTAGCCTTCAGCGGCACCGTACTGCAGGGCCAGGTGCGCTTTGGTCTCAAGCACCTTGCAACAGGCTTCGCGGAATCTTTCGGTGGGAAACACTTCGGAGGCGGGCAAGCCTCCCGCGAATGAAATGACTTCGGGCCGCTGCGTAAACTTGAGCAGCTCGCGGATCGCCGAACTCTGAATGCCCTTGGTGCGTTGCGCGTACCGCGACGTCCAGGCTGTCGACATAGATCTTCCTCCCCCTCCATGCTATGCCGGACCAAGCGCAATCGGCTGTGATGCAGCACACGGCCGAGGTGACGAAGATCACATGGAGCGAGGTGACTGGAAGAATCGTGCCCTTCCGGTGACTGTGCGTAAAGCGTTGCGCCTTGATAGACTCTGCAGTGCAATCGTCCACTGGCATTCATCCTCAGGTGTTCCCCGGGGGCGAAACTCGTTTGGCGGATCTGCAAATTCATAGACAGGTGCGCAGCAGCTTCGACGAAGTCCGTCTATTTGTGCTCAGGCGGATTTTCTTAGTCGGGCTTCTGCTGGTCGTGCTCTGCCTGCTTGCCGGAGCTGCCTCGGCACAGATCTCGCCTGGGCCGCTGGCTCGCCAGCATCAATTTTTGGACGGCGCCACTCATTGCACCGACTGCCATAAGATCGGCGGCGGAAAACCGGAGTTCCGCTGTATTGGGTGTCACTCCGATATCGGCGCACGGGTCGCTGCCAAGAAGGGACTGCACGGTACCTATCACATCCCTGCGGGATCCAGCCAGGAGTGCGTGCGCTGCCACTCTGACCATAACGGCCCGAATTTTCCTCTCATCAAGTTTGATCAGAAAAAATTCGACCACAAGGAAACGGGATACTTACTCGAAGGCAAGCACGCCGGGCTGGAGTGCAATAAGTGCCACCTGCCCGAAAAGATTCCGGCGGCCGAACGCGCGAACATCAAAGCCAAGGATCTTAGTAAGACGTTCCTGGGCATCCCCCAAACGTGTACCGCATGCCACAAGGATTTCCACGAAGGACGGCTCGGACAGAACTGCATTCAGTGCCACAACTTCGTCGACTGGAAAGACACATCGGGAAAGTTCGATCACTCGAAGACGCGCTATCCGCTCACTGGCCTGCACCAGCAGGTGAAATGCGAGAAGTGCCACACCAAGGACGCGAGCGGCGCCCCGCGCTATAAAGGGCTACCCTTCGGCAAGTGCGACGACTGCCACGCTGATCCGCACAAGGGCAGTTTCAAGGACAAGAGTTGCCAGACGTGCCACAACACCAGTGGCTGGAAGCGAGTTTCGTCGACGGGGCTGAGCAATAACTTCGATCACTCCAAGACCAAGTATCCGCTGCTGGGCAAACACGCGACGGTCGAGTGTACGCAGTGCCACGCTAATGGGGACTTCAAGAAGCCGCTGCCGTTTGCGAAGTGCACCGATTGCCATAAGGACGACCACAAAGGGCAGTTTGCAAAGCGACAACCGGACGGCATCGAGTGCTCCAGTTGCCACAACCTGGATGGCTGGAAGCCGTCACTATTCGACGTGAAGGCACACGCGAAGACCGACTATCCGCTCATCGATGGGCACGCGAAGGTGGAGTGCGACAAGTGTCATACACCCAAGGGCAAGGACACGATCTTCAAGATCGTGAACTTCAAACGTTGCACGGATTGCCACATGGACCAACACAACGCGCAGTTCGTGGGCAAGCCTTACGACAACCAGTGCGATCAGTGTCACACGCTCAAAGGCTACAGTCCCTCCACGTTCACGCTCGCCCAGCATAAAAAGACCAAGTTCGAGCTGACCGGCGGGCACATCGCAGTTCCCTGCACCGATTGCCACAAGCTGGCCGACAAGTCGGAGCCAAAGTCAAAGATCCCTTATCACTTCGACAACCTCTCCTGCACAACCTGCCACCAGGATGTGCACAAGGGCCAATTCAAGGAGCGCATGGACAAGGTCGGCAAGAACGGAAAGCCGATGGGCTGCGAGGCGTGTCACTCCACGAAGTCCTGGAAAGAACTGGACACTTTCGACCACAACACCACGACGTTCCCGCTGGCTGGAGCGCACCGCGCAGTGGCTTGCATCGACTGCCATAAACCGCCGAACCTCGAGACCAAGCTGATTAACGTGGACTTCAAGAAGGCGCCAGAAAAGTGTGAAGACTGCCACGAAGACGTGCACGGCGGGCAATTCCTGAAGTTATTCACCAACAAGGTTACGCAGTGCGGCGACTGCCACAACGCGACTAAGTGGAAGCCTTCATCATTCGATCACGACAAACGCACGACTTTCGCCTTGGAGGGAGAGCACCGCAACGTCGCTTGCGCGGGATGTCACAAACTATTCCGCGACGTCGATGGAAAGAAGGTCCTCTTCTACGCTCCCACTGCCAAGGCGTGTGCAGATTGCCACGGGCCGGAAGTAAAGCCCCTCAAGAAGAGTTAAGTTTGCAATTTTATGTCCAACTTTTTGAACAGCGCTATCTGTCCGAATTTTCAGGCGTAAAAAAAGGTAACGCTTTCGGCACTTCTTACATTTTTTACAGTACGTAAAGTCTGATAGCGCGCCAAGTTACGCCCTGCCACGCAGTTACAAAATCGCTCCAGAAATCCATGTACTTATGTAACCTTCCACAACAATTCACCGGTGACTAAGCTTGCTGGGCGTTTGATTGCTGTTCTTTCTCATAACCTTACTGACATTGTTTCAAGCACCCGTCTCGTGAGTCGAAAACCTTCTGTAGGGAGTTGGGGCTACCTTGGGGTCGACATTCCTGCTTCATTTGGCGCTCGCATTTGCGTTGCTGCCCGGCGGAAAACCGGCGGCGGCGCAGTCCGATTCCTCCGCCAACACGCGTAGTCCGCACGGAAGCCTAAGCATTCCCTGCCAGAACTGCCACACGCTGAGTGGATGGAAGCCCATCCGCGCAGTGCCTGAGTTCGATCACAACACCACCAAGTATCCCTTACGCGGAATGCACCAGGGCGTTTCCTGCACGCAGTGCCACACCAAGCCCGTCTTCTCGAATGTCGGAACGCAGTGCGGCCAGTGCCACGCGGACATTCACAAGGCACAGATGGGCGCCAACTGCGAACAGTGTCACACCGTCAAGGGCTGGAATGTTTCGATTCAGCAGATCAATCAGCACCTGAATCGTTTCCCGCTGATCGGGGCGCATGCCACGGTCGATTGTGACTCGTGTCACAAGGGCGCTGCGGTTGGTCAGTTCCAGGGTCTTTCGACGCAGTGCTACTCCTGCCACCAGAGAGATTTTGTCAACACCAGATCTGCGGGCATCGATCACGTCGCGTTGAATCTTCCGGTCACCTGCGAACAGTGCCATTCCATGGACAACTGGATGAGCGCTCGTTTCGATCACCTGAAGTTCACGGGATTTGCTCTGGTCGGCGCACATGCTGCTCTGGACTGCAACGCATGCCATGCAGGCGGGAAATTCGTGGGAACGCCCGCGACTTGCGTGGGCTGCCACATGGCGGACTTCAATAAGACCAACAATCCGCCCCACGCCCAGGCCGGCTTCCCCACAACCTGTCAGACCTGCCATAACTCAAATGCCTGGGATCCGACCACTTTCGATCACAACACCTTCACCAAGTTCCCGCTGACCGGCGCGCACAGCAGCGTGGCCTGCACCCAGTGCCATATCAATGGGAATTTCGTCGGGACGGCCAGCGATTGCGCTTCGTGCCACATCAAGGATTTCAATACCGCCACGAATCCGAACCACGTTCAATCCGGATTCCCGCAAACCTGTCAGCAGTGCCATAACACGACCAACTGGAACAACGCGACTTTTGATCACTCCACCACGGGATTCCCGCTGACTGGAGCGCACTCCACCGTGCAGTGCACGCAGTGCCACGTGAACGGCAATTACAACCTGACCAGCGCGAATACATCCTGCGTCAGTTGCCACCTGAAAGATTTCCAGGGCACGACCAATCCCAACCACGTGAACTCGGGATTCCCGCAGAACTGCACCCAGTGCCACAACACGACGAACTGGAACAGCGCGACTTTTGATCACTCCACCACGGGATTCCCGCTGACCGGCGCGCACGCCACCGTGCAGTGCGCACAGTGCCACGTGAACGGCAACTACAACCTGACCAGCGCGAATACATCCTGCGTCAGCTGCCACCTGAAAGATTTCCAGGGCACGACCAATCCCAACCACGTGAACTCGGGATTCCCGCAGAACTGCACCCAGTGCCACAACACGGCCTCGTGGAATAACGCAACCTTCGATCACTCGACCACGGGATTCCCGCTGACCGGCGCACACACGGCGGTGCAATGCGCCCAGTGCCACATCAACAACAATTACAACCTGACCAATGCCAATGCGACTTGCGTCAGCTGCCACCTGAAAGATTTCCAGGGAACGAAGAATCCCAACCACGTGCAGGCTGCATTCCCGCAGACCTGCCAGCAGTGCCACAGCACGACGAACTGGACGGGTGCGACGTTTGATCACTCCACCACCGGATTCGCATTGACCGGAGCCCACGCCACTGTGCAGTGCGCCCAGTGCCACTTGAACGGCAACTATGGACTGACCAATGCCAATGCGACGTGCGTCAGCTGCCACCTGAAAGATTTCCAGGGAGCTACGAGCCCGAACCATGTGACCTCCGGCTTCCCGCAGACCTGCCAGCAGTGCCACAACACCACGAACTGGAACGGCGCGGTGTTCGACCACTCCACCACGGGATTCCCGCTGACCGGCGCCCATACGTCGGTGCAGTGCGCCCAGTGCCATATCAATAACAATTACAACCTGACCAACGCCAACACGACGTGCGTCAGCTGCCACCTGAAGGATTTCCAGGGGACGACGAATCCGAACCACGTGCAGTCCGGCTTCGCACAGACGTGCCAGCAGTGCCACAACACCACCAGTTGGAACGGCGCGATGTTCGATCACTCGACGACGGGATTCCCGCTGACGGGTGCCCATACGTCGGTGCAATGCGCCCAGTGCCACGTCAACAACAATTACAAGCTGACCAACGCCGACGCGACTTGCGTCAATTGTCACCTGAAAGACTTCCAGGGGACGACGAATCCGAACCACGTGAGTTCCGGATTCCCCCAGACCTGCCAGCAGTGCCACAACACGACAGCGTGGACGCAAGCGACTTTCGACCACAATAAGACCGGCTTCCCGTTGACCGGCGCGCACGCAACCGTCCAGTGCGCCCAATGCCACGTCAATAACAACTACAACCTGACGAACACGGCCTGCGTGAGCTGCCACCTCAAGGACTTCCAGGGCACCACCAATCCGAACCACGTGACTTCCGGCTTCCCCCAGACCTGCCAGCAGTGCCACAGCACGACGACCTGGAACGGGGCGACGTTCGACCACTCAACGACCGGATTCCCACTGACCGGAGCGCACACGAGCGTGCAGTGCGTGCAATGCCACGTGAACAATAATTACAATCTGACCAGCGCGAATACGACCTGCGTCAGCTGCCACCTGAAGGATTTCCAGGGCACCACCAATCCGAACCACGTGACCTCCGGATTCCCGCAGACCTGCCAGCAGTGCCACAGCACGACCAACTGGACGAGCGCGACCTTTGATCACTCAACGACCGGGTTCCCGCTAACCGGCGCGCACACCAGCGTGCAATGCGTGCAGTGCCACGTGAACGGCAACTACAACCTGACCAGCGCGAACACCACCTGCGTCAGCTGCCACCTGAAAGATTTCCAGGGCACCACCAATCCGAATCACGTGCAGTCGAACTTCCCGCAAACCTGCCAACAGTGTCACACCACGACCACCTGGGGGAATGCGACTTTCGATCACGCGACCACCGGCTTCCCGCTGACGGGCGCGCACACGGCGCTGCAGTGCGTGCAGTGCCACGTGAACGGCAACTACAACCTGACCAGCGCCAACACGCCCTGCGCCAGTTGCCATCTGAAGGACTTCCAGGGGACGACCAATCCCAATCACGTGCAGGCGAATTTCCCGCAGGCCTGCCAGCAGTGCCACACCACGACGTCGTGGGGCAATGCGAATTTCGATCACGCCACCACCGGCTTCCCGCTGACCGGGGCGCATACCACCGTGGCCTGCACCAGTTGCCACGTGAATGGCAATTACAACCTGACCAACGCCAACACGGCCTGCGTAAGTTGCCACCTGAACGACTTCCAGACGACCAACGCTCCCCCGCACGCGGCCGCGGGCTTCGCCCAGACCTGCCAGCAGTGCCACAGCACCACGAACTGGACGTCGGCGACCTTCAATCACGCCACCACCGGCTTTGCCCTGACGGGCGCCCACACCGCACTGCAATGTGCTCAATGCCACGTGAATAATGCGTACAACCTGACGAGCGGCGCCTGCGCCCAGTGCCACCTGAAGGACTTCCAGGGCACCACCAATCCCAATCACGTGCAGGCTGGCTTCCCGCAAGCCTGCGATCAGTGCCACACCACTACGAACTGGGGAAATGGCACCTTCAATCACGCGAGCACTGGTTTCACCTTGACGGGGATGCATTCCACCATCGCCTGCGCCGGCTGCCACGTGAATGGGAACTACAACCTGACCAGCGCAAACACCACCTGCGTCTCATGCCATCAGACGGACTACAACAACACCAACAACCCGGCACACGCGCAAGCGGGCTTCCCGACGACTTGCGACGTCTGCCACAGCACGACCAACTGGACCGGCGCAACCTTCGATCACAGCAAGACCATATTCCCGCTGACGGGAGCACACACGACCGTGGCCTGCGCCAACTGCCACGTGAATAACAACTACACGACGCTCTCGACGGCGTGCTCGGGCTGCCACCTGACCGACTACAACGGCACGACGAATCCGAACCACAAGTCGGCCGGCTTCCCCACGACTTGCAACACGTGCCACACAACGACAGCCTGGACGGGAGCCACATTCAATCACACCTGGTTCAACCTGAATCACGGCAACGCGAATGGAGTCTGCGCGACTTGCCACACGAATGCTAACGACTACACGGTCTTCCAGTGCACGGGTTGCCACGGCAATAACAACGCTGCCAAGTTCAGCCACCCCAACGTGGGCGGGTATGTTTACAACAGCGTGAATTGCTACCAGTGCCATGGAAGGGGCTAGAACTTTCGATTAGACGAGGCCAATCGGAGTCGAGCCAGACCGGTGGTAGAAATGCAATAGAGCTGAGTAACTTTCCCCCCGCGGGGCTCAACCCCGTGAGTTATGAGGTCCGATGAACCGTACGCAGCTACTTCTTGTGCTCTTGCTTTTGGGCTCGCTAGGCCTTGCGCAGAGCACGGCAGGGGGCGCGGCCGAGATTGAGCAGTTACAGGTTCGGCGCGATGGCGCCGATGTCACGATCCAGGTTGTTCTCTCCGGGTCCGTGAAGCCCGCCGTCGAGACTGCGATCAACCCCGACCGCCTGGTCCTCATACTTCCCGGCACTATTTCAGACGCGAAACAGAAGCATTTCCCGCTCGAGGCTAATGGTGTCAAGGGCGTGCGCCTTGGACTGAATTCTCCCAACCCACCGGTTACGCGCGTAGTGGTTGATCTTGAGAGCGCCCACGACTACACGCTGAACTCCGAAGGAAACGTAATTACGCTGCGCGTGCAGTCGACAGACAACACGGCAGCCTCGAACCGGCGCAATGGGCCGGTTCCCGCAGCTACCGCACCGCTGATGGGTGTATTCCACCGCAAACCGCAGGCGACCGAATCCGTTGCCACATCGACGCCGGCGCCCATCCCGGTGCCGCCGAAACTTCCTCCGATTAATTTCCCGGAGAAGCAAACGCCGTCCAACACACAGACAGCCGCCAGCACGCAGCCGTCGCCAACGCCAACGCATCCCAAGGTGGGCAGCTTGCAACAGGGCACTGTTTTCCCAGGCATGGGCACGCCGGGAGCTGGAAACGTGCCGCAGCCGCAGACTCCCGCGACAAGTACCTTCACCGCAGCGTCGAGCTCCAATTCGGCAATCGCTGTGAAAACTGTTCCAGCCACGAACGCCCCACAGAACACGACTCCCGGTGCTGTCAGTGTCAGCGTCGCTCCGGGCACGGCAGCTCCGACTCCTGCAGCCGCGAACACGGCGGTGGCGCCTGAAATGACGCCTGCAGTCGCGACTCCAACCGTTACCGCGACGGCAACGAGCGCACCGGTTCCGTCGAACTCGACTGCATCGGAGACCTCCCCCACGCCGAGTTCCGCCGGATCCCCGAACATTACCGCCAAGGTACTTTCCGCGACCGTGACTGCGCCGGTTCCCGCAGTTCCTGCCCCAACCGCCTCTGATGCATCGGCCAAGCCAGCGGGGACAACAGCCACTGAGAGCCTCGCAAAATCCACGGCTTCTACTGTGCAGGGCGCGACTGTCGCCAACCCACTCGGTTCATCTTCAGACAAGCCTGCCGAGAGTGCTTCGATGCAAGGAGCAACTGTCGCCAATCCGCTGGGAGCGCCGCAGAATAGTGCGCCCGCGGCCGCCACTGCAAGCATCGCCGCTGGGCAAGGAGCCACTGTCTCGAATCCACTGGGGCTCGCGCCGGGTGAAAAAGCAGAAATGGCAATCGTGGAGACGGATGTCTCGACGCCCGACGTGGCCGCCCAAAAAGGTCCTGAAGTTCCGCTGATTGAAGAAGACGGGAAAATCCAGGAGATCGTAAATAACCCGGCTCTGGCCAAATTCACCGAGCCGGATATCGCTACCGCTCTCGCATTGCGCGCGACGCACCCGGACTTCCGGACAGCCTTCAAAATCAAGTATGTCGCAGCCGGAACGGCCTATCTGGACGGAGGCCGCAGCGCGGGGCTATCCGAGGGAATGAAACTGGTGGTGCGCGAGACTCCGACCGGTTCCGTGATTGCGGCGGCCGATGGCAACCCCGATCATATCGTGGCCGAACTGGAGGTCACCTCGGTCGCGGACGCGTCGGCGGTCAGCGACATTCACACGCCGAATCGGGATGTGAAGCCCGGCGATCTTGCGTACCTGTCTTCGCAAGATACGCAGGCGCTGGTTACGCACAGCACCCTGAGTGCGACGCGCAAGTATCCCACTGTGATCTCCTTCACTGAGGGCGACACGCTTGATGAAGAAGCGCGCGTGCAAGTTCCCCGGCCGCCCATGCCGTCGGTGAATCGGGCGCGGGGACGCATTGGCGTCGACTACATGGGCACATCGTTTCATGGCTCGACAGGCGGCATGAATACAGACCTCGGCTTGGTTGCGCGTCTCGACATGACCCGCATCGGCGGGACGTACTGGAACGCGAGCGGCTACTGGCGTGGACGCCTGAGTGCCAACAACTACAGCGGGACCTCGACCCTGCAGGATCTGATCAACCGCACGTACCACCTCAGCATGACGTACGACAATCCGAACTCGCCCTGGGTCGCCGGCTTCGGACGCATGTATCTGCCCTGGGCTACGAGTCTGGACACGATTGATGGCGGCTACTTCGGTCGCCGCATGAGCCATGCGGCCACGCTCGGCGTCTTTGCCGGATCAACGCCCGATCCGACCTCGTGGAGCTACAGCCCCGACCGCAGGATCGGCGGCGTTTTCGTGAATTTCGAGGGCGGAAGCTATGACCACTTCCGCTACACAAGTACGTCGGGCATCGCCCTGAGCACGCTGCAATGGAAGATTGATCGCCCATTCGTATTTTTTGAGAACGGCATTTATTACAAGCGCTATGTGGCGATTTATGACTCACTACAGGCAGATAGCCCCGTCGGACACACGGCGGGAAGCTCCCCCGGGGCAGGGATTGCACGACATTTCCTTACCGTTCGTTACCAGCCCCACGAACGCATCGAGTTCGACGCAAATTACAGTTATTTAAGGGACATACCGACTTTCGACCCGACCCTGGTCGGAACCAGTCTGCTGGACAAGTACCTATTCCAGGGCTTCAGCGGCGGAGTCCGCGTAGAACCGATCAAAGGCATATGGCTTTACACAAATCTTGGCCGCAGCAACCGCTCAGGCGACACATCGAGTTCCCTCAATGAGCTATACGGGCTCACATTCGATCGCCTCCCATGGGTCCATATCCGCGCCGACGGCCACTATGCGCGCTTTAACAGCTCCTTCGGGAACGGAACCTATGAGTCCGTCTCGCTTTCGCGCACCATGGGCGACAATTTCCGGCTCGAGGTACTCGGAGGACAGCAAAACTTCGTGTCGCCATTATCGAGCAATACCCATTCGAAGTTCGTGACCAGCAACCTCGAATTAAACCTGGGCGCACACTACTTCATGCAAGGCGGATTCACCGTGAGCCGCGGACTGACCCAGAGTTATGACCAGTGGTTGTTCAGCATGGGCTACCGCTTCGACTCTCGGAGGGTCAAGGGGCAATGAAGTGGCATTCTGCGTGCAACCCATTAGGTGTGAGACTCCCCCTGGCCATTTTGCTCTGTCTGGTTGCCTCCTGTTCCGCCTCTGAAACCAGCCCTTTGGAAGAGACGATCGGTCGGGCAAACGACCAGGTCGCGAAGTTCGTCGAGCGTTTCTCGGATGTTAAGTGCACCGAGCATGTAACCCAGGAAAAATTCAAGGCGGACGGCAAAGTCGAACTCAAAGAAGAGTCGACCTACGATTACCTGGTAATTCTTACCAACGCGGGCGGCGAGATCAGCCTGGACGAGTCCCGCTTGGCAGTCCACGAGCAGAAAAAAGAGCAGAAAAAGGGCGTTTCCATGCTCGTTAGCAATGGGTTCGCCACCCTGTTCCTGGTGTTTCATCCCTATTACTCGTCGGGCTTTGAATTCACCGATCTGGGAGAAGAGGATATCGCTGGACGCAAGTTTCACAAGATTCAGTTCAAGCATATTTCGGGGATGCGCTCCCCCGCCGCTTTGGCGTTGCGGGGCCGCGAATATCCTCTCGATCTCGCCGGCGTGGCGTGGATCGACCCGGCGACCGGAATCATTGGTAAAATTGATGCAGGTCTCGCCAACAGCATGGAAGACATCGGTTTGAAATCCATGCGCTCCGAGGTTCAGTTTCAACCTGTTCCATTTAAGGGTGCCAAGGAGGTTTACTGGTTCCCTGCACAGGCAAGCGTGGAAGTCGAGACCCCGCGCCAGCATTGGCGCAATACCCATAACTTTACGGACTACAAACAATTCTCTGTTAGCACAGAAGAGAAAGTTGCTTCGAAATGAGTGCGAATGCTTCGGTTGCCACTGCGGTTGCGCCCGTTCGAGATCGCGAACGCGGCCATCGCTCCCGCGTGGCTGCAGGATATATTCTCTTTGCGACCCTGATCCTGGCCCTGACCGTCTACGGGTTCGACTATTACACTCTCGGCGCTTATGATCGGCCGTTCTCTCCCAAATCTGCGGCATTGCGTCCCAGCGGCACGATTGGCCTGAAACTGGGCTGGCTGGGCGTGATCATGTTCCTCATCATCTTCCTGTACCCCCTGCGCAAGCACTGGTCGTGGTTGATGAAGAAGGGCAACTCGCGGCACTGGCTTGACTACCACGTGATCCTGGGGATCACGGCCCCATTCGTGATCGCATTCCATTCTTCGTTCAAGTTCGGCGGGTTCGCCGGAATGGCGTTCTGGATCATGTTTGCGGTTTCGGTGAGCGGAATCATTGGGCGTTACCTTTACGGGCAGATTCCCCGGAATCTGAAAGCCGCAGAGATGACCCAAAAAGAATTACAGGAATTCCACCAAAAGCTCGCCGGACAGTTGCAGCAGCAGAACCTGGTCAATCAAAGCGATTTGCGGGCTTTGCTGAGACTGCCGAGCCCCGAGCGCGTGCGCGAGATGTCAATGCTGTACGCCTTGTGTTACATGTTCGGACTGGACATCGCTCGAGCCTTCCGCGTTGCGCGGCTTCGACGCCATGCACTGCCCTTTGGAGAGATGATCACAACTCTGGGTGGCTTTCTTCGCACCAGTAACCGCGATGTCGAACGCGCTGTGGGCGCCGCTCGCGAAGATGCGAAGTTGACCAAGCGCATCCTGTTCCTCAAGCGGTCAGAGCAGGTCTTCCATCTCTGGCATGTAGTTCACAAGCCGTTTAGCTACACGTTTGCGCTGTTGGCCGTCTTTCATATCGGCCTCGCTCTTTCGATGGGCTTTCGGTGGTAAAGTCAGTAGCGTGGTATGGATACACTGATTGCCTTCATCGTCGCAACAGCCCTTACTGTTTTTTTCCTGAGAAATTACTTTAAGGGACTTAAGAAGCGGGACGCCCAGGCCCGGGCTGCCGCCGAAAAGGGAAAGCTGTACTCCGAGGGGCCGAAGGCCCAGCATCCCCACATCGACAACGCCTACTGCATCGGCTGTGCCACCTGCACAACCGTATGCCCCGAGGGCGACGTGCTGGCCATGCTGGGCGGCAAAGCCGTCATCGTGAACGGTTACAAATGCATCGGCCACGGCCTGTGCGCCGACGCGTGCCCGGTGGGCGCCATCACCATGGTGATGGCGAACCCCAGCATGGGCGCGGATATGCCGACTCTTTCCGGCGAGTTCGAAACGACGGTCCCCAACCTTTTCATCGTGGGCGAACTGGGCGGCCTGGCGCTGATCAAAAACGCGGTCAACCAGGGACGCGACTGTGTTGATACGATTCTGAACCGCTTCACGGCCAGAGGCACTGCCCGCACGATTCCCGATGTGTATGACGTATTAATCATCGGTGCGGGGCCAGCCGGAATCGCCGCTTCCCTGCGCGCCATTCAGCACAAGTTGAAATATCTCACGCTGGAACGAGACGAAATCGGCGGAACGGTCGCCAAATACCCTCGTCAAAAATTAGTGATGACCAGCCCGGTCGAGTTTCCCATGTACGGAAAATTTAAAAAGACCGAGCTTTCCAAAGAGAACCTGCTCGCGTTCTGGGACAAGATTCTGCATCGCGCCGACTTTAAGGTCCGTACGGGGCAGAAGGTCGAAGACATCAAGCGTTCGGATGACGGGATTTTTACGGTGAAGAGCCAGGATTCTCAGTATCGTTCACACGCCGTAATTCTGGCCCTCGGACGAACGGGGACACCCCGCAAACTGGGCGTTAAGGGAGAAGAGCTTTCCAAAGTGATGTACCGGCTTATTGAAGCGGATCATTACGTCAACAAGAAGATCCTCGTGGTAGGCGGCGGGGACAGCGCAGTAGAAGCCGCCATGGGCCTGGCTCATCAGGTCGGAAACAAGGTCACGCTGTCCTATCGCCAACCGCAATTCAGCCGGATCAAGGAACGCAACGCGCAGCGCATCGCCGATTGCATGAAGTCTGGAAAGATCGAAGTCCTGTTCAATTCGAATCCCGTTGAGTTCAAAGAGCAATCTGTCCTCATCCAAGTAGAGGGCCAGCAGCGCGAGATTCCCAATGACTTTGTGTGGATCTTCGCCGGAGGTACACCGCCCAACGAATTCCTCAAGAAGGTTGGGGTCGGCTTTGGCGCGCGCGACATGACGCAGGACGCGAGCCAGGAAGTCAAGAAACAAGCCGAAGAGAAAAAAACGATTGCCATCAAGCCCGCGGCCGCCGCCCCTACTCGAATTCCGGAAGTGGCGCGACCGGCAGCACAGTTGGGCATTCCGGGGGAAGACCTTGCCAAGGTTGTTTACCGGCTGGACGACGCAGGGAAGTACGACGACAGCGACATTCTTATTGTGGGAGGCGGCGATGCCGCCATTCACGCGGCTATCGCGCTCAGCCACGCGGAACGCAACCGTGTGACCTTGAGCTATCGCGGAGATCAGTTCCAGCGGGGTCCGGAGCGCAATCGCAGACTCATTGAGACTGCCGAGCGTGAGAGAAAAGTCAGGATCCTCCGGCACTGCAGCGTAGCCGCGATTACGCCCGACTCGGTGATTCTCGACGTGAACGGGAACCCCGCGGAGATTCCCAACGATCACGTTTTCATTCTGCTCGACGCTGATGCGACCGCGGAATTTCTGTCGTCTGACGCCGATCTCCACCCCGCAGAAAGCGTGCGGTAGATTTTACGCCTATTTCACCAAAGCCATCGAAGTTGGCGCCGACCCCGTAGTTGTGGTCGATATCAGGGTCAGCGCGCCGGTTGCCGCATCGATCTTGAATCCGGAAAGACTGTTGGACACTTGGTTCCCCACAAAGATCAGCTGCCCGCTTGTATCGTTGACGACGAATGCCGCCCCGCTTCCGGCTGCGATCGGATTCGTTCCGGAAGTAAGAGCGGTCGGAACTCCGGTCGTGCCGTCGATTGTGAAGCCGTATACGTTACTCGAAGAGTTCAGCGCGGTGACGTAAAGATACTTGCCGGACACGTCCACCACCAGCGAGCTAAGCGGAATGACTGTCGTCGTGTTCGTCGTTACGCCAAAGGGCGAGCCGCCCATGGCCTGAAGTTGTCCGGTCGTGCCGTCGATCATGAATCCAGAGAAGGTGCCGTCCTGCAGATTCGCCACGTACAGGAACTTTCCGGATGGATCAATTGCGATCCAGTTGGGACCGTTGCCCACTGCGACTGGAGAATGCGCGATTTGGGTCAATGCTCCCGAACCGTCGATTGCGAATCCCGAGATCGTGGCGCTGTTTGAATTAGCGACATAGAGGAACCCGCCCGAGGGTGTGATCGCCCCTCGAATCGGCGTGAATCCGAACGACTGGTACGGCGAACCGGCCGTCACCGAAAGAGCGCCCGAAGCACCCTCGATCGAAAAAGACGAGATCGAGTTCCCCGCACTGTTTATCGCGAACAGGAACTTCCCGCCCGGGTCCATAATCAGGTCAGAAGGCTGATCTCCCGTCACGGTGCGCGGCGTAACCTCGGTGAGAGCGCCGGTGCTTCCAATCGTGTAGAGGGAAATCGTGTCCTCGCCGGCATTGGAAACATAAGCGAACTTTCCGGACGGATGAATACGGATGGCGGTTGGTGAGACTCCCGTAGGGTAAGGCGAGCCCAGAATTTGGCTGAGATCCCCGGTGTTGGTGTTCACGCGGAAGGCAGTCACGCTTTCGTTAATTGGGGTCGTGACGTAGGCGTTTTGCCGTTTGCTTCCACCACAGGCCGACAGCGACATTGCGCCGGCGAGCGCCACAATCAGCAGACTTGCTCTGGTCAACACCGTTTCGGGCTCCTTTGCGCCGGGCACTCCCTTGCGCCACAGATGCCGGGCGTAAATCTGGATTTGGATTGAAAACAGGAACGAGATATTCTATTCCATCGCCCCACCAGGGTGGCGTTTTGCCGCCCGATACGCGGGCCACTCGCTGAACTCCACTCCTTAGACGGCACCCTCCCCCCTGGCGTTGCCCAAGTGACCTTCGATACCGGCAATTGCCTCGGCATCTAAGGAATGGGGTTAAGATTCTAGAGATCCTGACAAGCAGCATGCTGCGGGTGAATAGCAAATACAAAGGCGGGAACAGTTGAAGCTGCTGGTGGTCGAAGACGAACTGCGCATGGTCGAGTTGCTGCGCAAAGGATTGGGGGAAGAAGGCCACACTGTCATCTGCGCGCTCAATGGCGCAGAGGGCTACGACCTTGCCCGCAATCACGAATTCGATGCCATCATCCTCGACGTCATGCTGCCCGAGCTGAACGGCTACGAGTTGGCGAATCGCCTGCGTCGCGAAAAAGTCTCCACTCCCGTCCTGATGTTGACCGCGAAGGATTCTGTACCGGACCTCGTACAGGGACTGGATGCGGGCGCAGACGACTACCTGACCAAGCCCTTCGCCTTCGAGGAACTGCTGGCTCGCCTGCGCGCTGTTCGTCGGCGCGCATCCGTTCCCCAACCAACCCGCTTGCAGGTCGCCGACCTGGTTCTCGATCCGGCCTCGCGCGAAGTTTCACGAGCTGGAACCGCGATTCCTCTGACACGTACGGAGTACAACCTGCTGGAGCGCCTGATGTACCGCGCCGGCAAAGTCGTCCCGCGGCGCTCGCTGATTGAAGCCGTATGGGGACTCGAACGCGAGATCGAGGACAATACGCTGGACGCATTCGTCAGCCTGCTGCGCACGAAGATTGAAGTGGGCCACGAACCCCGGCTGATCCACACCGTGCGCGGCGTTGGATACATGATTCGGACGGAGGTTCAGGCGTGAGACGGCTCTCCATCGGCCTGCGCCTGACGTTGTGGTATCTGAGCATCTTTGCTCTGGCGCAGCTGGTGTTTGGGATTGGCATGTGGCTGATCCTGCGCGAGAACATGCGCCAGCTCTCTACCGCTTCTCTCGCCAGGGAAGTGCAGGATGTCCAGAGGTTCCTCGATTCGCAAGCTTCCCACGAGCCCGTTGATGCACTTCGGGAGGCGCTGACCGAGGAGTACAGTGCCGAAGCCGATGGGGACTACCTCCAGATTCGGGATGCGGATGGCCATTGGCTATACCGCTCTCCCCTACTCACCAAGCAGGAGTTTCCGCCTGTCACCCCTGCAGTTCCGGGAAAGCCGTCGTTCCAGGACATCCGACTGGGCGACAACCGGTTCCGCTTCGTCAGCGAGGGCATCAACGTTCATGGGCGATCGATGGTCGTGCAATTCGGCGCGAGTATCGAGCAGGAGATTACTACCCTCAACCACTTCCGCAACAGCCTGCTAGCATTCGCGCCCGGCTTGCTCTTGCTGGCAGGGCTGGTGGGCTACGGAATGAGCCGCAAAGCGCTTTCTCCAGTCGATCAAGTTACACGCACCGCGCGATCCATTACAGCGCAGACCCTCAATCAGCGTCTGCAACCTCTCCACACCGGCGACGAGTTGCAGCGGCTCACCGACACCGTGAACGAAATGCTTGACCGAATCGAGCTGGCGTTTACCCGGGTAACCGAATTTACGGCCGACGCTTCGCACGAGCTTCGCACGCCCATTACGCTGATTCGTACAGAGGCCGAGTTGGCACTACGGCGCTCCCGTGGCGAGGTGGAGTACCGCGAAGCTTTGCGCCATATCCTTCTGGAAGCAGAGCGCACCACGTCCTTGATCGGAGAATTGCTAGCTCTGGCTCGGGCGGATTCGGGTCGGCAAGCACTCGACATTCAGCCGATAGATTTGAGGGAATCGCTACAGGAAATTGCTTCGGGATGGCGACAAGTCGCCAACGTCCGTGGATTGCAATTCAGCGAGAGGCTCATGGAAACGGAATTGCGCGTGCTCGGCGATGCGGCCGCGCTACGCCGCGTGGTCGACATCCTTCTCGACAACGCCTTCAAGTACACGCCCGCGCCGGGTGGCACCATCAGCTTATCGTCACAGGAACATCATGGACGGGCTGTAATCAGTGTACGCGACACCGGAGTCGGTATCGCAGAGAAGGAACACGCCCGGATCTTCGAGCGATTTTATCGAGTCGATAGAGCTCGCAGCCGCGAGCTGGGGGGGGCCGGCCTTGGCCTGGCTATCGCTCAGTGGATCGTGGAGCAGCATAAAGGCACGATCACGGTCGAGAGCACTTTGGGTGCCGGATCGATATTTCGCATCGAACTGCCGCTGGCTGCAAAAGACGTTTCGCGCGAACTTCTGCTGCGCTAATTCCGGCCGGTTCTACTGTGCGACAAGCAGGCTTTCTGCGAACGGCCATTCTGTGTCGATCCATTGCGCCTCACAGCGGAACCCCGAATCACCTGCCATCTGAAATACTTCATCTTTCGAATATTTGTGGCTGCTCTCGGTCCAGATGGTCTCGCCTTCGACGAATCGAACCGAAAATCCAGCTCCCGGGATCGTAACGGTCTGCTCCCGCTTCGACATCAAGTGCATTTCGACACTGCGTGCTTTGTTGTTGAACCTGGCGACATGTTCGAAATAAGCGAGTTCGAAATCCGCTCCGAGATCGTGGTTGATGCGAGCCAACAGGTTTTTATTGAAGGCAGCGGTTACACCCAATGGGTCAGCGTACGCTTCCAGCAACTGAGGGATCGGTTTCAGCAGATCGGTACCCAGGAGCAACGAATCGCCCGGCAGTAACGTGCCTCGAATATCTCTCAGGAACTGCATTCCAGCCGGACGATCGAAATTCCCGATCGTGCTGCCCAAGAACAAGACCAGAAGATGCTGATTTGATTTGCGGCGGGCCGCCACTTCCGCAAGCCCATCAAGATATTCACGCTCAAAGCCGACGATACTAATGCTGTCCATATCACCCAATTCGCGCTTGCACATGGCAAGTGCGGTCGGAGAAATCTCGATCGGGCAATACGCGGTGTGTTGCCGCCGCGCCAGAGCCTTCAGCAGCCAGCGAGTCTTCTTGCCACTGCCGCTGCCGAGTTCCGCCACGACCAGAGGCAGCGACAGGCGCTCCACGATGTCATAGCCATTGCGCTGCAGGACGCGCTCATCGGCCCGTGTCAACCCGTATTCCGGGAGCACGCTGATGACTTCGAACAGAGCTGAACCGACATCGTCGTAGAGATACTTCGACAGTAGTTCCTTTTGCGGTTTGGTCAGGCCGTCCCGCACGTCGGCGGCGAACTCTAGAACGGGCTGGGCAGTAATGGCTGGTGTCAGCATGCTGGACTCCCTTGTCTACAGCCGGCTCACTGGCTCACGCAGCGAAATCCCACGTAAACGTATGGGTAATGTGGTTGGAACCAATTTCGGAACGAACGGCGCAGCATGCAGACGGCGGTACGAGGAGATCCGCCTTTCATGACGAAGTGCTTGTTGTCGAAGAAATCTGCCGAGTAGCCCAGGTAAAACGGGAAGGGTTCAAAGCCGGAGAACGGGGCGAACAACGTAGAAGTCCATTCCCAGCCGTTGCCCAGCATGTCGGCCACCCCGAAAGCGCTCTTCCCATCCGCATGCGAGCCCACTGGCGTGGGATCCCACTGTTGAAAATCAAAGTTACCGAGCTTACGGTTGGGCGTTTCGTTGCCCCAGGGATAATTTCGCTCATTGCCGTCGAGTGTGCCGTAGGCCGCGCGATGCCACTCCGCTTCCGTGGGCAAGCACTTGCCAGCCCAGTTTGCGTATGCGGAAGCTTCTGCATGGCTCACATAAACGGGCCAATCCATGGGCAGAGGAACTTCCTGGAACATCGTGCGCTGAAGCCAGGAATCTCCATCGCGTCGCCAGAATCCGGGATGGGAGATAGCATGCTCCTGCTTCCATGCCCAGGCTGATTCAGACCAGAAACGGCGCTCATCGTACCCACCCGCGTCGAGGAAAGCGAGGAACTGCCGGTTCGTCACCTTGTACCGGTCGATCGAGAAGCGCGGCACGTCGACAACATGTGCCTCGAACTCGTTGTCCCAACCAAATGCACCGGAGTCGCGACCAAGGCCGAGGGTCACCGTTCCCGCGGGAATGTCAACCATCTCTGGAGCAACCGGTGCAACAACCGTCTCCGCATGGAAAGTTGGTCGAATCTTCCGGTCGATCGGCAACTGATGCAGCATGTAGGCCAAGGTCTCGGCGTGCATCAGACGATGCTCAATCGCCACTTCGAGCAATTGCGTGAGTTCTCGTGAAGGTTTTTCGCTCGACAAGCGCTCCTGCAGCCCTTCATCGATAGCACTGCGGACTTGCTCGACATAGTTCCGCACGTCGGCGATGACCGGCCAGTCTTCCGGTCGATCTGTGGGCAGACCTCCACCAACCGGATCAATCCCAAAGGCAAACAGGCGATCAAACTCTGGATGAAAAGGATGTAGGCCGAGAGCGCGCTCATGCAGAAGGTTCCAATCGAATGCTTCCAGATGGCCGACATAAAAAATGATGCGATGGCGCTCAGGAATCGGACGCTCGTAAACTGCGTCCGGTCGGACGATGGAAAATAGGTTATCGGTATTCGCTCTGGCGTCGGCCAGTCGATCAAGGAGCAAAGGACGGTGCAGTACCTGGCGCTGGGCTACAGGCATTCTAGAATCTCCTCCTTGAGCGGACTTCACCCCACAAAGCGCTCTCCGTAAGATGCCTCGGGATGGTAAACGGCTCAGCGATTTCCATCGGATTCTGCACCAGAGGTGCAGTCCGTTGGGTTTGGGTGCATGCGTACGTGGTGCATTACCGCATTTGTTTCCATGGGGTTGCGTGGGCGTGGATCAGAGCTGCACTTCGCCCCTAAGATACAGGACCGCAGTTCCCGACAGGCGGACCCGCTTCCCGCGAGCCTCCATGACCAGCGAGCCGCCCCTGTGCGAGATTTGGCTCGCACGCAAAACCTCTCTCCCCAGCCGCTCCGCCCAGTAGAGCGCAAGAGTGCAGTGCGTAGATCCGGTCACGGGGTCTTCGGGAATTCCGTAACTCGGAGCGAAATACCGCGAAACCACGTCCACCTCGCGGCCTGGAGCAGTGATGCACACGCCAGCGGGGTGCAGGCGCTCCAGCAACGCGAAGTCGGGCCGCGCGTTGCGAACATCCTCTTCCTTCTCATACACCACGAAATAGTTCCGGTCGGCCGTTGTCTCCCCGCTTTGCAGCACAACTCGTGGCGTCGGGGTGAGTCCCTTGAGCAACTCAGGCGGAGCTTCGCACGGGGTTGCGGGGATCGCCGGAAAATCCATGGCGAGACATTCGCCGTCCTGTTCCACGCGCAGGATGCCGCTGCAGGTCTCAAACTCAACTTCGTGTGTTCCCGGGTGGAGAATCTTCAACAGCACAAATGCGGTGGCCAGCGTAGCGTGACCACAAAGTTGGACTTCTGACGCTGGCGCAAACCAGCGGAGCTGGTGGCGCTCTCCCTCGCGTACACAGAACGCGGTTTCGGAAACGTTGTTCTCTGCTGCGATGGCCAGCATCGTTTGATCATCCAACCAGTGATCCAGGAAACAAACTGCTCCGGGATTGCCGGAGAACACCCGGTCCGTAAAAGCATCCACGTGGAACATAGAGATCTTCACTAAGGTCCTCCCTTGCTTCGAGCCAAATGCAGGCCAAGATCCGTCAACACTCCATGACTGTGCATCGCGACCACACTGAAACGAAGTCTCACACAATCCCTATAGTCCGTTTAATATGTTCGCGCATGCCGGGGAACGTCTCATGAGAAAACTGATTTGGATGGCACTCGTAGGCATTCCGCTCGCAAGCCTGCTCTTGAGTTTGCTGCTGCGACCCGCCCGTGAGAAAAACCTGCCCAGCGGACACCTGCTCATGAATGTGCCCGGCGACCCGCAGCCGACCAACAATCTCCCCACGGTTCTCGCCGTCAGTCCCGACCAGCGTTATGTCGCTGTCCTAAACAATGGCTACGGATCGTATACGTCGGACCAGAAGCAGTCGATCGCCATCCTCGATGTAGCTACCAACATCCTGACGGATTTCCCTGAAAATTTGATGGCCAGCAGCGCCGCCCAGACTTTTTTTCATGGAATGGCGTTCTCCAGCGATGGAAAGCTGCTGTATGCATCCGTCGGCTCCATGACTGACCCGCTGGGCGGAAAAAAAGGAAACGTTGGCAACGGGATTCTGGTTTACGCCTTCAACGAAGGGAAGATCACAGGGAGTTCCTTCCTGAACATGCCACCGAGACCCGCTGCCAAGAACAAGCATCTCCAGCGCGATGACATGAAGAACGTCACTTTTCCCGCGGGGCTGGTGGTTATTCCAGGTCCAACCGGTGATTCTTTACTGGCGGCAAACAATCTTTCTGATGAGGCTGTGCTGCTTGATGCTCAGGGCAAGGTGAAGGCGCGCTTCGATCTATCAATCTGGCCACGTCTGCCATCGTCGTTTCCCTTTGGAGTGGTGGCCGCCAAGGATGGATCAACCGCTTACGTATCTCTGTGGAACGGCTCCCGGGTCGCCGAATTGGATCTCGCCGGCGGAACGGTTCGGCGGATGATCGAGTTGTCCGCACCTTTGTCCGCAGTAGCTCCCGGCAGTCATCCAACCTCGATGTTGCTCTCGCCTGACGAGAACCTCCTGTATGTCGCGCTCTCGAACGCCGACGAAGTTGCCGTCATCGATCGCGCCAGCGGCCGCATCGTTCGCCATGTATCGACCAAACTCCCGGGGCAGCAGGCGAAGGGCAGCGCCCCGAATGCACTTATTTTCAGCCGCGACGCTTCCAAGCTCTTTGTCGCTAACGCCATCTCCGACTCGGTCGCCGTCTTCCATCTGAAAGACGCGAATTCCGAATCCTTGACGCCCGTCGGTTTTATCCCCACACAGGTCTTCCCTACTGCGCTCGCAATCGTCGGCGACGATTTGCTGATCGCTTCTGCCAAAGGCACGAGCACAGGTCCCATCACAACCCCGCTGACTCGGACCGATGGCGTTCCCGATTATCCGTACCTTGTCCCCATGACTCACGGTTCGCTGGCACGCGTGCATCTTAAGAATCTGGATGCACAACTTCCGCGCTATACCGAGCAGGTGCTGGCCAGCAATCGAATGGGGGACAATTCACCCCAGCAGAAACCGCCGGCCATTCGCCACGTGATCTACGTGCTCAAGGAAAATCGCACGTACGATCAGATTCTCGGCGATCTCGAGGCGGGGAATGGCGACGCCTCCCTGACGATGTACGGAGAAAGCATCACACCGAACCAACACAAGCTGGCCCGCCAATTCGGCGTGCTCGACAACTTTTACGATAGCGGGGATGTTTCCGGCGACGGGCACATGTGGTCAACCGCCGCCACCGTCACCGACTACACCGAAAAGGTGTGGCCTATGAACTATCGTGGCCACGAACGAACTTACGACTTCCAGGGAGAGGTTCTGAACCAGATCCCACTGGAAGACGAGAATCCTGACGTCAACGAGCCGTCGACCGGCTACTTGTGGACGAACTTCGCGAAGAACAAGATCTCGTACCGCATTTACGGGGAGTTCATCAACACGAAGTGGTGCAATGGAAAACCTGGCACGAATCTGCCCACTGAAGGTCCACCGCATCCGGAGGGCGATCCCTGCCCCAGGAGTTTCCTCTACGCGGGCGACACCCTGCCCGCAAATGTCGGCTCACCGCACGGTTCGCCGACCCCGTATCCCTGGCCGGTCCCCATCTTCGCACGCCTGATACCAACCAAGCCCGAACTCCGAGAACACTACGACCCGCACTATCCCGACTTCGAGACCAGCTATCCCGATCAGTTGCGCGCCGACGAATTCCTGAACGAATTCGGCGCGTTTGCCGAGAGTCGCAAGCAGGGTCGCGATACGATGCCGCAGTTCATTCTCCTCTATCTTCCCGACGACCACACGGGTGGCGTGAAGAAGGGATATCCCACGCCTTCGGCTTCAGTCGCCGACAACGATCTTGCGCTGGGCCGCGTGGTGGAAGCCGTTTCCCACAGCGACTACTGGAACGACACTGCGATCTTCGTAATTGAGGATGATGCGCAGGACGGACCTGACCACGTCGACGCTCACCGTAGCATCGCATTCGTGATCAGCAAATACGCTCCGCGTCAAATCCGCTCGGACCAAACTGTGCCTTTCGTGGACTCCACCTTCTATACCACCGTGAACATGGTGCGAACGATGGAATACCTGTTGGGAGTTCCGCCGATGAATAACAACGATGCCCAGGCTGCCATTATGAACACCCTTTTCACCGGCACCGGGGATCAGCCCGCCTTCGAGGCCGATCGGAGAAACTGGGACAACAAGCTCATCCTGCAGGTGAACGCGAAGAATGCAGCAGAACCGGCAAGTATAGACCTGACGCGGCCGGACGCATCGGATGCTGCACTGCTGAACAGGATGCTCTGGAAGGACCGGATGGGAGATCGACCGATGCCGCCGCCGCGGCGATCTGCAGTATTCGAAATGCGGGAAGGGTTGGCGGTACTGGGAAAGTGACGGTAGCGGGTCGCAGTGAATCGAAAGCTAGAGCTATTGGTACGCAGCTACTTTTCTTTGAACGTCACCCAGCCCCGCGTTTTTCCGAAATCGATATTGATTTCACATTTCTTCGGGCCGGTGTGTCCGAAGTAAAGGGATAGCCTGTCGGCCGGTGAGCTAAGTTGCCCCGTCTCCATCTGCACCCGCGCGAGATCCATTTTCTCGTCGTACTTGGCGTCGACCGCAGTGTTCTTGCTGACGATGAGCGTCCATTCCTTCTTGGCCGGAATGACATACATGGTATAGCCGCCAGTGGGAATCGAAGATTGCCCGAGTACGAGTTCGGTTTCCGTGAAGAAGGTCATCGCCGCACCGCCAGGCATCAATACTTTCCCCGTGGGAGGTCCGTCCGCCTTGCCGGCGGCCATCGCGCTGTAGCGCGCCGTCAGCTGTTTGCCATCCTCAAAAGCGCAGATGGCGCTTTCCTGAGAATTGTCGGGAGACTGGCCGAAAACCGCTGGTGCAAGCAGTATGAGATCACTCAACAGCACCGCACAGGCAAGGACGGCACGCATAAGGGTCTCCGCGCACAAACTGAGTGCCGGATATCATCGCAAAAAGACGGGACAAACGGAATACCCTTCACGGGTTATTTTGTAATCTTCGTGTAGCTTTGGGCCAGTTGCCGATTAGGCGCAGGTCCATTTTTGTACATTTCACCATCATTTGCGGCATGTACTATGAAGGTGCGGAGGTGCTAGTTGCCTGGGAATGCATGGCCCGAACTCCCGCTTGAGCAATGGCAAGAGACGTACGCAACGCTGCATATGTGGACGCAGATCGTCGGCAAGACACGGCTTGCGTTGAGCCCGAACATCAACCACTGGTGGCAGGTTCCGCTTTACGTAACGTCCCGCGGACTCACGACTTCCGCGATTCCCTATCAAGGGAGAATTCTCGAGATCGAATTCAACTTCCTCGAGCAAAGGCTGGTGATCTCGCTCAGCGACGGTCAGCACCAAAGTCTTCCGTTGCGGCCTCAGTCGGTAGCGTCTTTCTATACGGAATACATGGCTGCGCTGCGATCTCTGGGTATCGGAGTCGCGATCTGGCCGATGCCGGCCGAAGTGCCCAACCCGATTCGATTCGATCAGGACACCCAGCATGCGTCCTATGACGGAGAAGCGGCGCAACGCTTCTGGAGAATCCTCACCCTGATCGAGCCAATTTTTCAAGAATTCCGCGCACGATTCATCGGCAAGCACAGCCCCGTGCACTTCTTCTGGGGAAGCTTCGACCTGGCCTCCACGCGCTTCTCGGGCCGGCGCGCACCCGCGCGTCCTGATGCTGATCGCATTACGCGCGAAGCATATTCGCACGAGGTGATCAGCGCAGGATTCTGGCCTGGCGGAGGAGACGTGAAAGGTCCGGCATTCTACGTGTACGCCGCTCCGGAGCCGGCAGGCTTCAAAACAGCGCGGGTGAAACCCAAAGAAGCGTTCTACTCACCTTTAGGAGAGTTTCTTCTGATGTACGACGACGTGCGCAAATCAGCATCCCCGAAAGATATGCTGCTGGATTTTCTGCAGAGTACCTACGACGCGGCAGCCGACTTGGGAAAATGGCCGAGGAGTGAGTGCGAGTCTTAAGCGCGGGACTTCAATGGCCCGATCTCAATCGCTGTCGCGCTTCTTCATGAGCCTGGCGTGGATCTCTTCCCGTGACTTCCTTGTACCACGCTGGGTGAAAAGTCCATGCCCAGGCTTCACTCACCGCGCCTCGCGTCATGGATTGAAAAGTCCCGGGCTCGCCGATTGTGCTGAGGTAAATGTGAATAAAAATTCCGCCCAGCATGATGAGCGCTGAGATGTCGTGGAGTACGTAACTCACGGCCACCGTGATTCGGCCAAACGTATTCGCGCCGATCCATAAGATGATTCCCGTGACGAGATACAAGGCGCAGCCGATCACGATTTCCCAGAACTGCACCTTCTGACCTGCGTTGAAGAAGCCCGTGTCGGGCGGTTCAAGTTTTTCCGCGCCTGAAACCACGTTGCGAATATTTTTGATCCAGCGGGAATCCGCCGGAGTCCACCGCATGGGCGCGAGCCAGTTCAACATCTGAAGGCCGAAGAAAACAACAAATGCGAAGCCGAACCACGGATGCAGTGCCCGGCTCAGTGGGCCGCCGCCAAAGATGGGCGTGAACCAGCGAAACAGCCAGGGCAGATAAATCCCGAAACCCGAGAACAAAGCGAGGAAGAAGAACAACGCAACCATCCAGTGCAGAAAGCGCGTGTAAACGCGATGGCGCTGGAGTTCTCCGGGATAGACTTCGTTCCGGCCCAGCGCATCGAAGGCCCGCCGCGCATTTTCATCAAAGCGCTCAACTGCGGTTCCCATGGATGCCCTCCTCCTGCGGATCCGGTTGCGGCCGCCGCGGCCCAACCATCACGTAGTGCAATCCCACACCCAGCAATCCGAACAACGCGAATGTGCCCAGCACCGGCTTGGCCAGCCACTTCCAGATGGTGTAGCTCCATGGAATCTGCGGATTCTTGGGCAGTCCGCCATAGCGCTCTGGATCTGTCGCGTCGTGCAGCACGTAGATCACGTGCGTGCCGCCGATGGATTGCGGATCGTACACTCCGGCATTCTGGAATCCGAAGTTCTCGCGCAACTGCTTCGACCGCTCTTCCGCGATGAACTTCATGTCGTCTTTTGAGCCGAATTTCAAGCAGCCTGTCGGGCACGCCTTGATGCAGGCCGGCTCGAGTCCCTGCCCTACCCTGTCCGAACACAACGTACATTTGTAGACTTTCTTCGAGACGCTATTGAACTTGGGAATGTCAAACGGGCAGCCCGACACGCAGAACTCGCAACCGATACAGTTCTCCTGCTGGAAGTCCACGATGCCGTTGGTGTACTGCACGATCGCCCCGTCCGCTGGGCACGCGCGCAGGCACCCGGGATCGGCGCAGTGCATGCACTGATCCTTGCGCATCAGCCACTGGATAGTGCCGTCTTCGCGCTGGTGTTCGTTGAACTTGATCAGGTTCCAGAAGTTCCAGCGCGTCTCCGGCATGGTCTGGTAGGTGTTGTCGAACGTGGTCGCCGCGAACGGCATGTCATTCCACTCGACGCACGCCACTTCACACGCCTTGCAGCCGATGCAGGTCGTCGTATCGATCAGCTTGCAAACGTCGTAGTTGCGCTGAACCTCTTTTCCGGGGGAGCCGCCCGCAATAGGCCCGGGGTGGGCCGACATCTGTTTGATCTGTAGGGTTCTTCGATCGCTCATCTGTCGCCCTCGTTATGCCTTCTCCAACTTGACCAGGAAGCCCTTGAACTCCGGGGTAAACGCATTTGGATCGATTACCGTCGGGGTAAGCTGGTTAGTTAGCGTCTTTGCGGTCTTGCCTTCGTCCTCGGCGATGCCCCGGAATCCCCAGTGAATTGGAATGCCGATCTGAAAAGTCTCTTTGCCGTCGATTTGCATCGGCCGGATGCGACGCGTCACCATTGCCTTCGCGATGTAGTGGCTGCGAATGCTGCTGACCTTGACTTTCTCCCCGCCGCGGATTCCCATCTTGTCGGCCAACTCAACCGGTATCTCGACGAATGGCTCCGGTACGAGCTGCACGTTCATGGGATTGTTCTTCGTCCAATAGTGATAGTGTTCAGTCAGCCGGTAGGTCGTGCACACGATGTTGTATTCCTGCCCCGGGCTCGCATACTTGTCGAGATCCGTCTTGTATCTCTTCACGACCGGATTGTTGGACTGGTTCGGATGCAGGGGGTTTGCGATCGGGCTCTCCATGGGTTCGTAGTACTCCGGGAACGGACCGTCGGCCATCGCGCCCAGGGGCACGAAAATGCGACCAACGCCCTCCGGGTTCATGATGAACGGCCCCATGTGGTCTTTGGGTGGCGAGTCCGCCTTGAAGTCAGGTACATCGTTGCCCACCCAGGATTGCTTGCCTTCATCCCACCAAACTTGCCGGCGTGACGGATCCCAGGGTTTGCCGTCGATGTCGCAGGAAGCTCTGTTATAGAGAACGCGCCGGTTCGCCGGCCACGACCACGCCCAGTTGGGATAGATGCCGAGACCAGAGGGATCTTCCGTTCCGCGCCGCTGAATCATGGCGCCGGCTTCCGTCCATGATCCGCTATAGATCCAGTTCCCGCAGAGGGTTGTGCCATCGTCCTTGAGCCACGCAAAGCCGGGCAGTTGCTGGCCGGCTTTGATGGTCTGATTGGTCTTTGGGTCGGTCAGATCCGCGAGCGCCTTCCCGTTGATCTCTTTCGCGACTTCCGCAAGCGATGGGTTATAGGGATCGGTGTATGGGAACCAGGCATTCAACACCGGGCCTGGAAATCTCCCGCCCTCCTGCTTGTAAAGTTCGCGAACTCTCAGGAAGATGGTGGCGACAATTTCCTGATCGAGTCTGGCCAGACCAGGTGGCGGTACCGCGACATTCTTCCACTGCAGCCATCGCGCCGAATTTACGAACGTGCCGTCCTTTTCGGCAAAACCCGCGCCGGGCAGGCGGTACACGGTGGTGTTGATCTTCTTCATCTCATCTGGCGTGATGCCCGGAGCCCGCCAGAATTCGCTGGTCTCATCCGGATAGATCTCGCACACCACCAGCCAGTCCGCTTTCTTCAGCGCGTCAATGTTCTTGTTCGAGTCGGGCCCGATCATGACTCCGTTCATGCCGAAAGCGAAGATGCCTTTAATCTTGCCCTCGTACATGTCGTTCCAAATGTTCACCCAGGAATAGTTGCGGTCGATTTTGGGCAAGTAGCCAAATGCCCAATCGTTGTCCTTGGTTGCCGCGGGGCCGTACATCGCCTTCAGGAAGGAAACCGCAAACTTCGGCGTGTTGGACCAATAGTTGAAGGAGTCCCACGCATCTGGTTTGGCGGACGTCGGCGTGATGCGCTTGAGATAAGTCGCAAGATCGGTGTCCGTGGGACTCGGCATCTTCAGGTAGCCCGGCAGGATGTCGAAGATGCCGGCCATGTCGGTTGCGCCCTGAATGTTGGAGTGTCCGCGCAGCGCATTCACCCCGCCGCCCGAGCGGCCGATATTGCCCATCAGCAATTGCAACATCGCTGCGGTGCGAATGATCTGCGTGCCGAAGCTATGTTGGGTCCAGCCTACAGCGTAGATGATGGTGGCGACTTTCTTCATGTCGCCGTCTTTGCGGACGGACGTGAAGAGATCAGCAGCCTTGAGGAATTGATCCTTGGGTATGCCTGTGATGCGCTCCACCATCTCCGGCGTGTAGCGCGAATATTGCTGCTTCAGGAGTTGGAAAACGCAGCGCGGGTGCTGCAGGGAAAGATCGTAGGCGACATGCGGCGGCAACATGGGCGGCGGGGCAGCTCCGCCTCCGGCCTTTGCGCCCATCGGGCTTGCGGCCTGGTGGCCCTGTCCGCTGCCGGTGTCACTGGTGTGCGCAGTGTGAGACGACGCCTGGGGGACTCCGGCAGCTGCGGTCGCAGCTTTACCAGCCAAGTCGCCGCCCTCTTCATAGTTCCAGGTGGCCTTGTCGTATGTTTTCTTTTCCGGATCAAAGCCTGAATACAAACCGTCTTCGGGAAGTTTGAACCCTTCCTTGATGACGAACGCCGCATTCGTGTAGTTGACGAGGTAGTCTTTAGCGATGCGGTTGTTCTCGATCGCGTAGTGAATCAGCCCGCCTAGAAATGCAATGTCAGCGCCGGCACGGATCTGCAGGTAGAGGTCGGCGTTCGCAGCGGTCCGCGTCAGGCGCGGATCGACCACGATGGTTTTGGCGTTGCGGTGAACTTTGGCTTCGATCGCCCACTTGAATCCACAAGGATGATTCTCCGCCGGATTCCCACCCATGATCAACATCATGTCGGTGTTCTTGATGTCGATCCAGCCGTTCGTCATTGCCCCGCGTCCGAATGTTGGCCCCAAACTGGAGACCGTGGGGCCGTGTCAAACACGGGCCTGGTTTTCCAGGTAGCAGACCCCCAGGCTGCGCATGGTCTTGACGACCAGATAATTGAACTCGTTGGTATCAGTGCAGCCGCCGGTAAACGCGATTCCCTCGCAGCGGTTTACCGTGTGGCCTTGCGCATCCTGCTCGAGAAAGCTGTCGTCACGCGTCTTCTTCACACGCTGCGAAATCTCCGTGTAAGCCTGCTCCCAGGAAATGTCTTCCCAGTCAGTGCCGCCGGGCCGACGAACCTGCGGCTTCAGCAAGCGGCGGTCGTTCAAAATGTCCTGCTCGAGCGACGACCCCTTCGGACACAAGGTGCCACGATTGATCGGGTGATCCGGATCGCCTTCGACATGCACGACTTGTGGAACCGCGTTCTTTGCTTTGTCGCCCAGCGTGTAGATGATGACGCCGCAACTCACCGAACAATACGGACATGTGCTCCGGGTCTCGCTGGCACGGGAAATCTTCAGGCTTTGCGTTTGCGCGTAGGCGGGAGCCAGATCAAAACCGAGTGCAGATACTCCAACTCCTCCCACAAGCGTACTTTTGAGAAACGTCCGGCGGGAGAGATCCATGCACGACCTCCGTACTGTTGTGCACTGCGAGACCGTTGAACGTGGGGCCGCAAAAAAGGCCCACAAGCGAAAACTTGGCGGAATAGTACTCCGCGCCGCAAACCGCGTCAATCGGGTTGCCACCGCAACGGTTGCGTGTAAGAAGGCGCACGCTGATAATCGAGCCATGCCGCGAGACCCCTGGCAGGACCGCATCGAAAGGGCCAAACAACTTTCCGCGAGATTCCCTTTCGCAACTCAGGTCTTGCATTTCTACATTCACATCGCTGCCTTCCAGAGAGATCTCCATAGCTCCCTGGAGCACTCTTCTTCCGGGACACAGTCGACCCAATCCACTCCGCCAGTTCCTCCTGAATTATCGGAATTGCTAAAGAGTTTTCCAAACTTTTTACAGGTTATAAGCAAATACGGCTCCGGGCCGTTGGCTGCGCGCGCCGCCGATCTTTCTTCGGAGTCAGCAGACGTTCATGCTGACTTGCTCGACCGGTTCTGGACCGAGCAATATTCCAACGATGGGCTGGGTGATTTCACAGCGCGTGCTTTCCTCCAACCTTACGCGGAATTCGTGCGCTCGCTTTCGGCAAACACATTCGAGAATTACACGCGCTCGCCCTGCCCTTTCTGTGGCCGTGAGCCGGGATTTGGTGTGCTACGACAGCAAGGTGACGGAGCCCGGCGATTTCTAGTGTGCTCATTCTGCCTGGCAGAATGGCCATTTCGCCGGATCCTATGCCCGGGGTGTGGCGAGGAAGATCACAAGAAATTGCCCGTCTATACGGCGGAAGAGATGCCTTACCTCAGAGTTGAGTGTTGCGACAATTGCGGACGCTACTTGAAGACAGTAGACCTCACGAAGGACGGCCTCGCCGTGCCGCTGGTCGATGAAATTGCGGCGATTCCCTTGGACTTGTGGGCGCAGGAACATGGGTACACCAAGCTGAAAACAAATTTGATGCAGCTGTAAGAAGTTTCGCACTGAAGTTCCACAGTGACGAGTGCACTCGCCGATTGGCTAGGCCAGTTGCCAGGCGCGTATACTTGTTTCTTACAGTATCAACTTTGAGGGATGTGCAAATGGATTCTTTCCACCGCCAGCCGCAGCGTAGTGAGCAGTCCACCGGCCGGGACTGCCAGTTCTGTGCCACCTTTGATCCAAATTTTGCGAAGCGCAATCCTGTCGACCGCTGGGTGCTCGGCACCCCCCATGATTCGGCCAACTCCCACCTTTCAGAAAATGGACATGTGCTTCACTTGATGTCCGAGATCTCGAAAAGGCGAGCCGCTGGATCAGCCAAGACGAAAGCGTCGTCCAAAGTCGCTTGAACGACGCTCTCAATTTCGCTGCCTTCATTCAAACGTGCACTGACTACGCTACTTCGTCTCGTGGTGTTCGCGCGCCCACTTCTCCGCTTCGTTGAGTTCTTGAACCGCCTCATCGATATGCTTCATCGCATTCACTCGATGTCCACCCCAATGACCGCCGGCATGTTCGAGATCGTTGCGCGCCCCCTGTAGCGCGTGACGCGCCGATTCAATTTCACGGGGAACATCGGTTGCTTGCGGTGCACTCGGGAAAACGGTGGCTGCTGGTGACACGATCATCAACATGAGCACTGCCATCGTGGCAATTCGCATAACTTTCTCCTGCTAAGGATGTGTAATACTGCCCGCAGTTTGCATGCTGCCCAATGCCGTGGCAATAAGGCCTTCCCTGCAGACAACACCGCACACACTCCCACGCACGCAACGGCGTCTGGGCAACGCCACAAAATTTCAGAAGATCAACTTGATGGAGAACTGAATTTGGCGCGAGGACCCAGCCGTCTTGCTGATGAGACCGAAACCACTGCCGCGCACGATGTTCGAGGGCAGGCTGAAGTTCACGATATTGAAAACATTGAAGAACTCCGCGCGAAACTCCAGGGTGCCGAATTCGGAGCCGGCACGGTGTCCGAAAGGCGTGTCTTTGATCAATGCGACGTCAAAATTGTGGAATCCTGGTCCGCGGAAGGTCCCACGCCCCAGCGTTCCAAAGCGTCCATGGTTCGGTCCGGTACCGTTCGGAACATCGATCGGGATGCTAAAAAAGGACGCATTGTCTTCCCCGCGCCCAAAGTAGTCGCTCCTCACCCTTCGGCCCGTGGAAAAGTGCGGAGTCGTGACGAGGTCAGGACGGTCCGTTCCACCCGCGCCAACTCCCGTTTGCTGAACCCCTGAATAGATCGTGAACGGAGGTCCGCTCATCAGCGTCGTGATGTTCAGGAACTGCCAGCCCGACGTAAGCGTTCGCCCCAGCGGTCGCAGAAATCCCACCCGATCGAGCGGCAGCAATTGAATCCAGCTGACGGTAAATACATGCCTGACGTCAAATGTCGACGGCCCCTTTTCCGCACGTGGATTCCAGGGATCCTGTGGCGGCGTTTGCAGAACCACACCGGCACCAGCAATCGACCCGCCGATTACGGAACTCGTGTCGTCAATCGACTTGGAGTACGTGTAACTCGCCTGTAGTCCAATTCCGGCCCGCGCCGAGTTCTTCGCCAGGCTCATTTGCAACGCATGATAGGTGGAGTGGGAGTCGCCGGTGATCAGACTCTCCGCTCCCAGCCCTCCGATGCGGTTTCCGGCGCTGTCAAACTTCGTGAAGGGCGCGAATTCCGGGTCCGCACCCGTGTAGCTGTTCGGCCAAGCCATCGAAGGAAGATGAATCCCGGCGGTCGCAACATACGAGGCACTGGCTTTCACATCGCCAAATTCGTGGTCAATGCCGGCGGTATAACTCAGGATCATCCCGTTGCGAAAATTTCGTGCAATGCCGTATACCACGGGCAATTGCGTCTGATTGCCGGAAGTGAGAGCGGCCACTTCATCCTGAAACCGTTGCAGGTCCATGACCGTGTTCGGCTTTGCATCCGTCGTACGCCCGTTCGGAAAAATAAGATTGCCGTTGATGTCATAGGCCGGCGGCAAGACCTCAGGGACGACCGAGTTGGTAAATGGAACCGCAATTCCTGGCTGCGCCGTGAAGTATGGATTGAATACGAACGGAATGGCCGCCGTCAGCGAATTTTCCTGCCAGAGGTTCATCAGTCGCGTGGTCAACGCCCCGCCGGCGTGCAGCACGGTGTGATTAGAGAGCGCATAGTCGACCGCCCATCGGGGCCCCCAGCCCTTCCAATCCTTGTTATAAGGAGGTTGCGGATTCACCACGAACGCTTGCTGGGCCTTGTGGTTTCAGTAAGACGTCGGATTGCCGTTGGCATCATAGAAAAAGGGCAACGAGGTACGCTTCGTCGCTTCGTGGATACGACCATTCACTTCGTAGCGAAGGCCGTAGGAAACCGACAGCCGTGGCGTGGCTTTCCAGGTGTCCTGGAAATAAAAGTTGTAGGCCTCACGGCGAACACCCGCTTCGTCAAATTTGTCCCCGACCGGAGTGAACGCCGCGGGAACGACAATGTTGTAGGAATACGGAGTCGCCGTCAGCAGGCCTGTGATCGAATCTGGCAAAGGGTCCCCGGGTGCAATGTCGTGCGTACCGCTCGCCGACGAGATCGCAACCGGAGAATAGGCTCTTCCGCCACCGAAAGAGTACGAGCCATTCGGGGCGATCCCGAAAACCGTGGAGTCACGGTTCACCCGGATCTCCGAACCCCATTTGAAGGTGTGCGCCCCGTGAACGCCGGTCATGTCGATCTTCCATTGATAGAGATTGGAATAGGAACCGAAAATCGAGCCGGCCGGCGCACCGTAAGCCGACAGCAATCCATCTCCAAAGTTAATCGCCGGTTGCGTGTGATTTGACGAGGGAAAAAACGGCGTGCTTCGAATGTATCCAAATGACGTCAGGAAATTGAAGTGAGGGCTTATCGTGCGTGCATAGCTCACACCCGCATTCCGCTGACGGTCAAAGAAGCGAATTGCGAAGCTCGGATCGATCGCAGTTTGATCAGGATTCGTGACCGGCCCAGTCACCTGGTTCAAACTGAAACGCGTGAACAATTGCCCCTTATCGGAAATCCGGTGATCGACGCGAATCGAAAATTGATCGGTGACGGTCGTGACCTTCGACGAAGTCGCGAACGTGCGCGCTCCGTACGGCCCGGTTGGATCATTGGGGAGCGGGTAACCGTTGAGTATGGGCGCTACGGACGTTGCGACTGGCACCGTCAAAATGTCGCGAACGCACGGATTCGTTCCATTGGGAAAGCAAACCTCCACGATGCCGTTGCGTTCGTCAGCCGTTGGGACGGGAAGCACCTGCGTGGTACCCAGGATCTGGCGGAATCCCTGGTACTCACCAAGAAAATAACTGCGGCCGCGCCCGTCGTAGACGCTTGGCAGGACGACCGGGCCTCCAATCGTTCCGCCAAATTCATTTCGGACGAACGGCGGAATGCGCCGCCCGTCAATCCCAGTCCGATCAAAGTAGTTACGAGCATCGAGCGCCGCGTTGCGGAAGAATTCGAACAGACTGCCGTGGATCTGGTCGGTACCCGAACGCGTTACAACGTTGGTGTACCCTGCCGCGCCGTGGCCGATTTCAGGCAGGATCACTCCAGAACTGGACTCCACTTCCTGGATAGCGTCCACGTTGAAGTTGGAAAATGTAGCGCCACCCATTTCGGGGTCGGTCGTGTCAACGCCATCCAGGGCAAATACGGTCGTCGACCCGCGTTGTCCGTTGACCGCAAATTGCTGCGTGAAGTTCGCTGCACCATTTGCATCCGTCATCGTGCCCGCTGCCAGCAAGAGAAGCTTGCTGAAATCTCGCGAATTCAACGGAAGACTCGAAACCTTCGAGCCGGAAAGGCGCTCGCCGCCGCTCGCCTGCGGCGCACTGGAATTCGATTCCTGAACAAATACGAGACTCTTCTCGGGACTGGAGAGTTGTAGATCGAAGTTCAGCGTCACTCCGCGCTTGATCTCGATGGCAGCGCTCGACTCGAAATGGGCGATCGTTGTTGCAACGGAAATCTTGTACCTCGCGGACGCGAGGTTCCGGAAGGCAAATTCGCCGGCAGATGTAGTTGCGCTCGACCGCGTGGACCGGCTGTACTCTTCCGACAGCGTGACGGTCGCGCCGGCGATCGGTAACCCCTTCGCATCGCGGAGCAGACCAGTCCAGGTACCCGCCAACTCCGTGGCCGACGTGAACCCCACCGCTATTAGAACAAGAATGAATGCCCCAAACAGGCGGCGAACGGCATCTATCACGCCCGGATTATATCGATAACGGATAAGCCGGTCTGTGATCAGATCACAGTCCTCTGGTTATTTCTCCCTCCGGTTCACCGGTAGCCTCGGTGATGATGGTTCAGCATCGTACACGAGTTTCGGGTCGGGCCTCGCAATGAGAATCGGTGAGACTCTCCACCCGGTTCTCAACAAATCACACGTTAGAAAACCAACTTCAGGGCAAACTGGATCAAGCGCTCCGGTGAAGCGACACCGCCCTGCACGGTTGACGTAATTCGACCAAATCCATTGCCCGTGGGAGTGCCATCGAATCCGTTTCCCGGCGGTGCAAAATAGGGATGGTTGAAAAGATTGAAGAACTCCGTACGGAACTCCACACCTACCCTCTCGGTAATTGTTGTCCGCTTGAAGATCGCGAAATCAAAGTTATTGATTCCGGGCGTTCGGAGCGTGGAATCGGTGCGAGACTCGCTTCCATAACCCCATGCCGGGGGCGCCGCGAAACAGTTGGTATTGAACCAATTCGTGACGTGACCACCCCCCGAAGACTTGCTGCATCCGGGAATCACGTTCGGACGAACGTTAGCAACACCTAGGTTGGCGGCTTCCAAAGGGGTCGGGGTACCGGCCCAGGTAATTTTCAGCGGGAACCCGCGCTGGAAGGTGGTTATGCCGTCGACCCCCCAGCCAGAAACAGCCTTGTCCGCTATCCCGCTAAAGTTGGCAGCATATTTTCTGCCATGGCCAAAAGGAAGGTCGAGCACGTAGCTGATGACAAGCCTCTGTGAAACATCTTGCGAAGAGAGGGACTTCTCGCTTTTCAAGTTAGCCCAGTCCTGAACCTGGCCGACGCCACCTGTCGGGCCTTCTAACCAACTGGTTAGAGTGTCCGTATTGGTCAACAGTTTTGCATTCGTATAGGCCACTAACATCGTCCCGCCGCCGGCGAACCGGCGCGTCGCCGTAACCTGTAGTGAGTTGTAGGTGCTGTCGCAGCAGCCGTAACCGGCTAAATTCACGTCATTGTATTGCGGGTATGGTCGATCAAGCTGACCTGCGGTTATCGTGGTTCCATTGAGGTTTGGCTGGGGACTTCCTGCCAGCGGATTGGGAACTGGTTGGTGAATGGCGACAAAACCGTTTGCGCAGGCAACCTGTGCGGGCCCGCTAAGACCAGCACAAGGCCCTGCAATGGCTGTGTTGTATTCGCTTCCAGCCTGAGCTACGAAAGAATCCCCGATCTGATTAAAGTGAGTGGAGTACTGCTGGAGATGCACGCCGTGCGAGCCGGCATAGGCCAGATCCAAAAAGAAGCCTGCAGGCAACTCACGTTGAATGTCGATGTTGTATTGCTGGACATAGCCATATTTAGCGTTGAAGTATGGCGCCAGCGTGGGGGAACCATTCGCGGCGACGAAAGCCGACACGTTGGGTTGCGGACTTCGTCCGGGCGGCAACAGAATTCCTCCGGCGCCGAACGGGCCACTGTTGTCGGCGCAGGAGAAACTGGCAAAGTTTGTACCGGCCAGTGTGCAGTTCTGCCTATTCAACGTACTGAATGGTGTTGTGTAGGAATCCGTGGTCGCCGTGAAGCCGGTTGTCGCCAGGTCTACGACGTCGTTGTCGGGATTAAGCCCAAACGAGACGTAATTCGGAATGAAAAAGATGCCATAGCCACCCCGGATCACAGTCTTCTGGTCAAAGGCATACGCAACACCGAGTCGCGGCGAAAATGCCTTCTTATCCATGGGGATATTGTTGCCGCTGCTGTTGCGACCGGTCTTCACGAGAAACGCGTCACCCGGACATGGCGAACCGGCCGTGCCTCCGCACCCTGTGACGGTAGCATTGGTAGCGGCGGGGTCCCAATACGTAAGCCGGTTGAAGCGCTCCGACCACGGCCCTTGCAGTTCATAACGAAGCCCCAGATTGAGCGTGAGCTTATGGGTCACTCGAAAGGTGTCATCAAGGTAGAGAGCCCGGTAGACTTGCTTACCCGCCGTTTGAGCTGGAACCTGGGCAACTCCTTCCGTCTGGTTTACGAAGGAACCTTGGTTTTGCGCCAGACCTAGTATGAAATCGGCGAATCCGAACCCGGACGCATCGGTCGCGGACGGGCTTGAGGATGTCCAGTTCCCGGCGAAGGCGAACGCGCCGCTGGCAATGTTGGTTTGGAAGTAATTGTCGAGTCCTAACTGGAACTGCGCTCCCGCCTGTAACGTATGCTTTCCGCGAATGAGGGTAAGCGCTGGCGAGATGTTGTACTGGGTGTTATGGTCGCCGATGGCACTGTTGCCCTGTGATTTTCCTACATCGTTTTGGAATAAGAAGGCCGGCGTGGGCGGAGTACGCATCGAGTCTGGTGGAGTGTTGTAGGCGGCGGTCCAGCCCAGTTGTGTCAGATCGTATCCCGCAAGCAGCGGCGTCCGGCCGTAGACAAAGCGGCTGCCTGACAGGCTCAGGTCGAAAATGGTCGTGGGCGTAAAGGTGTGGTTCACGTCCACGACAAGCATTTTGGTGTGGTAGAGCTCAGCACAACGGTCTTGACAGAGACCGGTCCCTAACGGGTTGTTGGGAAGATCGGTCAACCCATAGTAGGCAAATCTCCCGAACAACCGTGTATTGTTCCCAATATTCTGATCCCCACGCGCAACAAACTCATTGGTGTTGCCCCCGGAGGCGGCTGCACTGGTGAAGTTGTTCAACACACCGGGACCATTGGCAGCCGGGAAAACCTTCTGCCATATTGTGGTTGCCGCCTGGCTGAACTCCGCGCTCGGAATGCAATTTCCGGGACAGGTTGGATTGGCTGGATCCAGCCCATAAGGCTGTCGCGCTCCCGTGGCCTTGTTGACTGTATAGGGATCGTAAATCGTACCGGCGGGGGTATTGCAAACGCCGTTGGTGAAGCCTGAGGTGCATAGCGCCGAGAAATCTCCATTCAACATCCCGGCGGCGGGAACAGTGGTGGTGTTTGGCGACCCGGTTCTCTGCCGGTACTGTTCCCAACTGACGTAGAAGAAAGTCTTGTCCTTGATCACTGGGCCACCCAGTTGCAAACCGTACTGGTTCTGCGACCATGGCGGCGGCTCGTTCTTCAGCCCGTTACTTAGTTGTTGCTGCTTGTGGAAGTATTCGTTGGCGTTCAGCACCTTGTTGCGGAAATATTCATAGGCGGATCCATGCCAGCTATTGGTGCCGGATTTCGTGCTCAGGTTCACGATTCCGCCGGAGAACTTGCCCCACTCGGCGCCCTGATTGTTCGTTTGGACTTTGTACTCGCCAATGGAATCCTGGGTTGGAATGATGATCGGCAAATTGATGTAGCCGATATTCAGTGGCTGACCATCGAGGTATTCCGCTCCCTGGTTCGCGAATGAACCTCCGATCTGGTAATTGCCCCAACTGAACGGGTTCTGGCCCACAGGGGATGCACCGGACCCACCCTGCGCAACCGCTGCGGGAGAAATCGTAATCAAATTGAAAATATTTCGACCGTTCAACGGCAGTTCGTTGGCCTTGCGTTGTTCCACGACCTGTCCCAATGAAGAGGACTCGGTCTGCAACAAGCTGGTGTCTGCAGTTACCTCCACCATCTCGCTGGCGGCTCCAACTGTCAGGGTTGTGTCCACGTGCGTATCGAGTTGCACTTGCACCACGACATTGGGGTGGGAAGAACGCTTGAAACCAGTTTTCTCGATGTCGAGGCGGTATTGCCCGGGGATGACGTTTACGAAGGAATACGTCCCCTGGTCGCTCGTCGTCTGAGTGTGTTTCTCCGACGTACCAGTGTTGGTTAGCGTGACCGTGGCGCCGTTGATCGCGGCACCCGAGGGGTCAGTGACCGTTCCTGTAATCGACCCGTAGGTGCTCTGTCCGAATGCCAAGGCGGAACAGAGAATGAAAAGACTTAGGGAAATAGCCAGATTCCGGCAGCCACGGAATAGAACGTAACGCATACGCGCCCCCAGTTGTTTGAGCAAGAACCGAGTGAAGTGCCTTTGAATTGTGCAACTCGAGTCGATCGTTGATACCTACCCCACGCACCAGTACTGTTAACGAATACGCGAGCGCGAAGGGGTTTGTACCAAGCGTCGTGCAAAGTGGGGATCTAGCTAGAAAATGATGCCGTAACGGGCGATCTCGAAAACACGGTCAGATTGAGGGCAAAAGGTGAGGATGGGAGGAAGTGAGAAAACTCTATCTCAAGGATGATTTGCTTCTTGGCGAAGCAATGCGTAGAGAAAAGGCTTGCTGGTAGGTTTCGGACTGCCACCCCGGGGCTCTACGGTCACGAAGACGGCGTCGATTTCCTCGAGTTGTTTCGGATCGTCGAACCGCATGACCCAGCGGTGATTCGATTCGCTATCCAGGTAGAGGATGCCGAGACTCTTGGCTCGAGTTTGCGTTCCCGGCGGAGTCTCCTTGCGCCCCCACACCTGATACGCGTTGACGTTCTTTACTCCGGGATCAAGATCGAAAGCGTAAAAGATAAGTGACTTGCCCTGCGTGTAAAACACGCGGCCAAAGGACTTGCGCGTCCGGCTGCGGCTGTCCACGTCGTATACATCTGCAATGTAGAGTTGTCTGGCACCCATCAGTTCCCGGATATCCCGGTCGGAAGCCAGATACTGTTCATTGTCTTTCAGCTTGCGCTCCTGATCTCGAGTCGCCGCCGTCAGCTCATCGATTTTTGATTCCAGCGAAACCGCTCGAAGCTGTATCCTGTCGCGCTCAGCGCGAAGGCTGGCCAGCTCAGCCTGGATGCTTTGATTGGTTTGCTCAGCTTCGCGCAGCTGGACATTCAGAGCGTCGCGCTGCTCCGACACAAATCGCATCTGCTCATCGCTGCGGTTCTTGGCAGACAATGCGTCGTTCGCTCGGTCCGTCATTGTGCGAAGCGCCAGTCTCAGATCGGCGAGTTCCCTCGCGTTTCGAGATTCCGCTTCCTGCAGGCGGAGAATCCGGTCCGCTTGAGTGCCCAGCTGGTCTTGCGCTGATTGCTTTTCTACTTTGAGAGCCTGAAGGCGGTCTTCGAACGTCACTCGTTTCGCGTCGGTATGACGTCGCTGGCCGACCTGATAGGCAGCGCCAGCGACCATCAAGACAAGGCACATCGCGAGAGCCGCGCCCACGAAAGCGCTGTATCTGTTGCCGATTCCCCGTAAGGGCTGAAGCGCAGCGAAGGAGAACCGTTTCTCATCGGGACTATCGCCTTTGTTTCGAATCCGAGCGAGCAATTTCCTGCGCGTCGACGCGTCATCCCAGTTCGTTTGTTCTTGACCGCTGTTATGGATGGCGACCAGCTCTGGTATACCCACTTGGGCCAGAAAGCGGTACTGATCGTAGACTTCGCGACAAGACCCGCAAGATTGCAGATGACCGTGTAGTTCTGCAAGCTCGGTGGAATCTAGTGCCCCGGCGTTGGCCAATGCGCTAAGTTCCCTAAACCGCTCGTGGTCATCCCGGTTCCGGGCCATCGTCATAGAGACTGTTTCTCCCACAGTCTGCGAACAAAGGCACTCCTGCGCAGTTTTTCTAGTCCGCGATAAAAATGATGTCGAACGTTTCCCAATGGTTCGTTCAACCTCTCGCTAATCTCCCTCAATTCAAGTCCCTGGAAGTAAAACAAATCGAGCGTCCGGCGTTGGATCTCGGGTAGCTCTTCGAACGCCCTTTCCAGATGTACCCGGTTCATTTCGGATCCCACTTCCTGCTCCAGATCCGAATGGCCCAACAGAGTATCATGCAGCGGGTCGATGTCTGTACCAACGTAAAAACCCCGACGCGACAAGTGTGCCTTTCGATCGAGTGCTCGGTGGAAGGCAATCTGAACAATCCAGGCCTTCGCGCTTCCGCGTGCCGGCTCAAAAAGCGAAGCCTTCTGATACACGTAGAAGAACACATCTTGCACGACTTCTTCCGCTTCCCCATAGTCGCGCAGAATGCGTAATGCGATGCTCAGGACCAGACGCGCGTAGCGGTCGAACAGAAGATTGAGGGCGGTCGAGTCTCGTGCCTGCAGTCGGGCGATGGCGTCTTCGTCACTTTGCCCACTAGCGGCAACCTTCTCCGTACCCGTAACTGGACTCTGCGATGTGCGGGCCCTCAACAAAGGCAGGACCAATGCACGTCCTTGTGGGGGAGAACTCATGCTAGCGTCTCAATTCAACCAGGAATTGCGAGGCATCATCTCATTCCACGCCGGGAAGTTCGAACCAGGAACCCCGTTGGTTCGCAGACCATACAACAACACCCAGAAGACTTTCACGCAAAAAGCGTGACCCAAAAAATTATCTTCCAGGTGGTACAGATCGCCGCCGGAAGCCGTATTTATCGTGATCAGAATATTCGCCGTTCTCTTGCGCCCTCCGTGGCGAATGCTGCCCGTCTTTTGCGGTTGCGCATCAATGGTTTACAGTAGCTCACCCGGAAGGTCTTGACTTCGATCTTCTGCTTCGGAGTTACTGGTTTCAGGAGTATGCTGCGCAGGGCGTCATGCGCATTGCTGAAGCAAACGTGCTGAACAGGAAACCATCCCTGCGCAGAGCCATCGGCCTCGTCGCCATGTTTGTTCTTGCGTGTGCGATCTCCCTTTTGGCCCAATCCACAAATGCTTCCCTCACCGGCCGTGTGACCGACCCGACCAGGGCTGTGCTTCCTGAGGCCAAAGTGATCGTTATCAATACCGGGACCGGTGTCCGCTATGAAGGCATTACCAATCAGACAGGGAGCTATTACGTCACCGACTTGCCCCCCGGACGCTATCGCATCGAGGTCGAGAAAATCGGATTCAAATCCGTCATCAAGTCTGATCTTACCCTGCACGTGCAAGACGCCCTTGAAGTCAATTTTGAGATGGTGCTGGGGTCGGCACTAGAAAGCGTCATGGTGGAGAACGACACGGTTCCACTCGATACCGAATCTTCGACAATGGGCACCGTGGTGGAGCAAAGAAAAGCAAACGAACTGCCTTTAAATGGACGGAACGTTTTCAACTTGATTGAATTGGCTCCCTCGGTGGTGCCGCAAGGGAGTTCAACTGGGACTCCCGTCGGCGTAAACCCATTTGGCTGGGGCAACTATCAGGTGAATGGTTCGTTTGGAAATCAAAGCGCAGAGTACCTTGACGGGCAGCCCTTGAACATCGGTTACATCAATTTGCCGGTCCTCATTCCCATACAGGATTCGATTCAGGAGTTCAGGGTCCAAACCAGCAATCTAGGTCCGGAGTGGGGCAAGTTCGCGGGCGGCGTCACCAACTTAAGTACAAAAGGCGGTACGAATTCGCTGCACGGCGAAGCATATGAATACCTGCGCAACAAGATATTCAACGCAAACGATTTCTTCCTCAATGCTGCTGGTAAACCGACTCCCCCCTGGGTACAGAATCAATTCGGTGCCGAGATTGGAGGACCATTTCGGATTCCGGGCCATCGCGCAAACAGAACTTTTTGGTTCGCTAACTGGGAAGGCTTCCGGCTGCGTACGGCACAGCCGTTTACGACCACCGTTCCGGACTCGAAACAACTGAGCGGCGACGTTTCCGAAATCTGCAGATCCGGGTTTACGAACGGAATCTGTAATGACCGGGGGCTGGATTCCATGGGGAACCCGGTAGTTATCGATCAAATTTATGACCCTTGCGCCGGCAACGTGAACGCGCAAGGCGCGTGCCCAGGGAGCACGGCGACCCCAACGCCATTTGCAAACAACGTCATACCCGCAAACCGGATGAACCCGACCTCAAAGAAGTTGCTGAGCCTCTGGCCGGCTCCGACGAATCCGACCGCGACTACGAATAACTTCACCACGGCCGCCAGAACAGGCGGCAATCAAAATCAGGTGGTGGCCCGCCTTGATCAGGAAATTACGTACAGGCAAAAGTTGTTCGTGCGGGTGAATTATTGGAACATGCTCGACTTGCCGATCGACCCACTAGGTACTGGTCTTTGCGCGGATCGTTGCGCGGAGAAGTATTCGACCCACGCTGCCACGGCTGTGTACAACTACAGCATTTCGCCAACATCGAGTTTCGATTTCACCGCCAGCATCAGCCGGTTCAAATACAACCGTAGCCCCAAAAATGTAGGATTTGATCTCGCATCAATCGGCTGGCCCGCGAGCTATAACGCAACCATCCCCTCTTTTATGCGAACGCCTCCCACGCCCTGTGTCGCCAATATCGCCGATAACATCATGTGCACTCAGGGACAAAGTTTCATTCAGGATCGCAACACGCAATTCGACCTTTCGCCTCGCGTCACCATGCTGCAAGGTCATCATCAGTATCAATTTGGCTTGCAGGTGGAGGTGGGCCGCGACAACTACAGCCAGACCAACGTCGCCAGCGGTGCCTTTGCTTTTTGTGCTCCAGGAAAACCTTGCTTCACCAGCCTGCCCGGAGTTTCGGGTACCGGCTTTTCCTTCGCTGATTTTCTACTCGGCTATGCGGACAACTTCAGCAATTCCGAAAATCATTTCTTTGCCCAGGCGGTAGTTCCGGACTTCACCGCGGGACAGCAAATTTATCGGGCTTTCTACTTTGGCGATACTTGGCACGCGACTAGCAAACTCACACTCAATCTCGGACTTCGCTACGAACTCCAGGGGCCATGGTCAGAAAGATTCAATAGATTGTCGTATTTCAACCCCGCGGCAACCAGTTTCCTCACTCAATTTCTGCCCGCAGGCTCTCCTGTGAAGGGCGATGTGTTCCTGGTAGATCCGCATTCCAGAAATAATGTTCGCTTGGAAAAACTCGCTCTATCCCCACGCATCGGTTTTGCTTTCGCCGTCGAACCCAGAACCGTCGTGCGAGGCGGCTACGGCATCTTCTGGATTCCCAACTATGTTTCTTTTGCGCTGAACCCTCTCAACGATATGGTCAATGCAGCTACCACGACGTATATCGGAACCCTCGACGGCACTCATCCAATTAACACCATCGCCCTTCCTTTTCCGGCAGGGATCTCCGCCCCCCCGGGGCGCAGCCTTGGAACCCAAGGAACGCAGCAGTACCTGACGCAAGTGGTGCAATCGATTACCGAAGTGGACCGCAGCAACCACCCGGAAGGGTACGTACAGCAATGGAATCTCAACGTCGAGCACGAATTGCCGGCAGGAGTTGTCGTATCCGCCGCGTATGTAGGCTCGAAGGGCACCCATCTCGCGCAATATTCGCAGCAAGTCAATCAAATCTCGGACCAACTGCTCGCGCAGGCAGCGGCACAGGTCAACCCTGCCCTCCCCGACCCCAGACAGAACGTCGGTATTCTCGAGTCCGTACCAAATCCCTTTTTCATCAATGGCGAAGCGCTGGCTCTCACCGCCTCCACCACCACAGCTGGCCAATTACTTCGACCTTACCCGCAATATACGAGTGTGCAACTTGCGGGCCACGGATCGTATGGAAGCATCTATCACTCGTTCCAACTGACTGTTCAAAAGCGGTTTGCAGGTGCGGGCTCTCTTCTGGTTGCCTACACGAATGCGAAGCTGATCAGCGACACGGATACGCTGACGTCGTGGCTCGAGACAGGGGTAGGAGCCATTCAAGACAATTACAATCCCCGCGGCGAGCGCTCTTTATCCTCGCAGGACGTTCCACAACGGCTGGTCATTAGTTACGTTCTCGACTTGCCGTTTGGCCGGGGCAGAAAATTTCTTCCCGCGGTGGAAGGCGCAACAGACAAACTGATTTCCGGTTGGGGGATCGACGGCGTAACAACATTTCAGCGCGGCTTCCCCCTGGTCTTCAGCAACGGCCAGGCAAATGGAACCACACTTTTTGGCGGAGGCTCCCGCCCGAACTTCGCTCCCGGCTGCATTGCGTCCGTCACCGGGCCGGCCTCGTCGCGACTTGGCAATTCCAATGACCCCTACGCACAACGATGGTTCAATACCGCCTGCTTCTCGGCTCCTGCTGATTTCACCTTCGGCAATGCACCTCGAGTCGACCCGCAACTGCGCTCTCAAGGCATTAACAATTTTGATTTCGCACTGTTCAAGAAAACCATGTTTGGCCGCGACGGGAATTTCGGATTGGAGTTCCGTACAGAATTTTTTAACCTCTTCAACAGAACGCAGTTCGCTCCCCCCAACACGACGTGCTGCGCCTCGAACAACAAGAATTTCGGGGTGATCACGAGCACCGCACCCGGAACAAACCCGCGACTGGTCCAATTCGCGTTGAAGTTCCTTTTCTAGGGCAGCATGGAATGAGAATGATGGATCGACTCGGGTTGCGTTTTTGTTCCGGCTTGCTCGCTATGGCGTCGGTCGTAGCGTCCTCTACACCGATTTTCGAAGTAACCCAGCCCCGCGGCCTGGATTTCACACACCAGAACTCTCCCACAGCTCAGAAATACCTTATTGAAACCATGGGTGGCGGCGTTGCCCTGCTCGACTATAACAATGATGGGCTCCTCGACATTTTTCTGGTCAACAGCGGGAAGCTCTCGAGCCCGATGCAAATACCGGAGAATTTCAGCCGCCACGACCCGCTCTACTGGAACAGGCTCTTTCGCCAAAATCGTGACGGAAGTTTCACCGATGTTACCGCCGCCGCCGGTCTGTCGAACGCGGGAGACGGCAACTACGGAATGGGAGTCGCGGTCGGCGACTATGACAACGACGGCTATCCCGACCTGTACGTCACCAGCTATGGGAAGAACATCCTCTACCATAACAATGGCAACGGCACCTTTACGGACGTGACCGCAAAGGCGGGAGTCGCGGCCGGCGGGTGGTCGGTCTCAGCGGGATTTTTCGATTATGACAACGACGGGAAGCTGGATTTGTTTGTCACCCGCTACATGGAGTGGGATGTCAAGCATAGCAAGACCTGCGGCGGTGAGTGGCACACTTACTGCCCTCCCGAGGAATTTCCTGGCACTACAAACATTCTCTACCACAACAACGGAGACGGGACATTCACCGATGTCAGTCAGCCGTCGGGCATTACGGGGAAAAAGGGTCGCGCTCTCGGTGTGGCCTTTGCCGATTATGACGAGGATGGATTTACCGACATCTTCGTGGCAAACGATGGCATGCAGCAGTATCTGTTCCACAACAACGGTAATGGCACATTCACCGAGCGTGGACTCGAAGCGGGGGCTGCCCTTTCAGAGGACGGACGAAGACTCTCTGGCATGGGCATTGTTTTCCAAGACTATGACAACGACGGACGACCCGACGTCATCGTGACCGAGTTGCCTCGCGAGATTTACGGCGTCTACCACAATGAAGGTGGTGGATCGTTCAGCTATCGTAGTCTGGAGACTGGGCTGGGCATGCTTTCCAGTGGAAGTTCAGGCTGGGGTGTTGGCTTGGAAGATTTCGACAACGATGGATGGAAAGATCTGTTCGTTGCGCAGGGGCATGTGCTGGACAATGTTGAACAAATCGACCCGTCACTACGATATCGGGAAATGCCATTGCTCGCGATGAACCAGCACGGCAGATTTCAGAAGACTGATTCGGGCCTCAGTTCACCTCTGGTCGGTCGAGGAGCGGCCTTCGGTGACTTAAATAATGATGGATGGCAGGATGTCGTGATGACGGTGCTTGGCGGCCGACCACAAGTGTTTCTCAACCGCGGAGGGAAGCAGCATTGGCTGGTTGTGAACCTGCGGGGATCTCGCAGCAACCGTGACGGATTGGGCGCTCGCGTTCGGGTGAACGGGCAAACCCGAGTCGCAACGACCACCGGCAGTTATCTTTCGGCGAGCGACAAACGTCTGCATTTCGGACTTGGGCCGGCTGGAGCCGCCAAAGTTGAAATTGTCTGGCCCTCGGGCATCCGGCAAACACTCAATGACGTTCACGCAGACCAAATTCTGGAAATCCGTGAACCGGAGCGACCGTGATTCGGGCCCTCCTCTTTCTTTTCCTTGCCGCGCAGAGCCCGTCTCCGGAAGCCCTGCAGCACATGCAAGCCGGCGCCGAGGCCGAGAAGAACAGGCACTTCGAGGCAGCGATTGCTGAATTTCGCAAGGCGACGGAACTCGAGCCCACGGCTCCCGCGGGCTTTGTAAGCCTGGGCCAAGCCTATCTGGAGCATCATGACTACGGCGGGGCAATCCCGCCGCTCAAGCAAGCCTTGAAACTCGATCCTGACCTGCTCCCTGCACACCGATTACTGGGATATGCGCTGCTGGCGCAAGGTCACTCTGCCGAGGCAGTTCCTCATCTGGAGAAAGCGCAAGACACGGCCGCCCTGGGCATCGCACAACTTGAATCTGGACAGTTGCAACAAGCCGTAACGAATCTGCAGGCCGCGCTCGCGAAACATCCCAACGATCCGGATCTTCTTTATTACTTCGGACGGGCAAGCGGGCTGCTATCCAAGCAGTCCATCGATACTCTCCTGGCGACTTATCCCGATTCTGCGCGCGCGCATCAAGCGATGGCGGAGAATTACTACGTCCTTCGGCAGATGCCCCAAGCCGAAAAGGAGTTTCAACAGGCGATCGAGTTGCGTCCGGACATGCCGAAGCTTCATCTGGAACTCGGCCTCGTTTACGCGGGCACGTCCCAGTGGCCGAAAGCCGAAGAAGCATTCCGCACAGAGACGAAGTTGCAACCCGGAAACGCTGAAGCCGCCTATCGCCTCGGTCACGCACTACTGCAACAGGGCCGCATTCCAGAAGCGCGCGCTGAGCTAGTGCGGGCAGATAAGCTGCAACCAGAGATGCCCGAGACACTCTACTCGCTAGGGAAAGCCGCATCGCTCTCCGGCGATAACACATCGGCGGAAAAAGCCTGGCTCAAGGTAGTCGAAATCGAGAAGGAGAGCGACCTCGCCGCCCAGGCGCACTTCGCTCTAGCGGGCCTCTATCGCAAGCAAGGGAAGGCCGAGGACGAGGAGCGGGAAATGGGTAAATTCAAACAACTGCAACCCACTGCCCCTCCCGCCGTGCCACCCCAGAAGTGAGCACGCAGATCTGCGTTGGCCTTCGATGAAGGCAGACTGCTGAAGAAGGCGGTTCCGGATCAAAAATAGAACTTCAGCGCAAACTGTATGTTACGTTCACCCTGCGAACTTTCGATCAAGCCTAGATTGAAATAGATCCAGGTGCTGGGCGCATTCAAGATCGGAGTATTCGTGACGTTGAAGAACTCAACCCGCAACTCCAATTTTCTGACGTTGCCTAGAGGGAATTCCTTCTGAAGGCTTAGATTTGCAGTGCGCAAGCCCGGACCTCGCACCGTACCCACTCCGCAGGTTCCGAACGTGCCGGGAGCGGTTGGACTATAGGAAGAGGGATCGAACCATTACGACGTTGCGCACGTACTCGGCAGCTACGTGATCTATGAACTTCCCTTCGACAGGTGGGCAGTATCGTCCAGTTCCATAGCGGGGTTCCACTCACAATTTTCGGCGGTGACGCTTCCGGCACGAACTCCCGCGGGGCGCGTGCACTGGCAGCCAATGAATTGCCCGGGTGCACCAAAAGCGGGCTTTCTCCCGAACACGTGAGGAGGTGCAACTCGAACGCAATAAAGCGGCCGTCCGGAGACCAACGGGCGGCTCCCGCCGTTCCACGCAATGAAGTGATCGGTCCGCAGTTCGACCCATCCCGATCGCAAGTCCAAAGATCGGAATATCCTAGGCCATTCGATTCGAACACAACTCTTTTCCCGTCGGGCGAAAACTGCGGCCGCCAGTTAAAGCCTTTTTCGGACCGAAGAAGCACGGGCGGACCTTGGGGATGCTTCTCGTCCTTCAGGTCCAGGCGAAACAAGTTGTCCTTGAATGCCATCCGCTGATACGCGAGCTGGTTTCCCTTTCGAGAAATCGAAGGAGCCCAAGCGATCGCACCCACACCAGCCACCGGGCGGGATGGTCCGCCGGACGCGGAGACGCGCCATAGTGACGCGAGACCTCCACGAGCGGAAGAGAAGACAAAATCTCGACCGTCCGGTGTCCAGGTCGGAGCCCCAAATACCCACGTGTTATCGAAGGTCAACCGCTTGGTACGCGGGGTACTTGGTCATTGCGGAAGGGGAAATCGGCAACATCAACAAGCTGAACTTCCTAGTCGACACGAGGGCTTGTCCGAGCGTCGTCGACCAGAAGATCGCGCATGACGTGAAGCTGGCGGAACAACCCGAAAGAGTGTACCTGTGGAGCAAGAGTGTTCAGGCCCGACAGGTCGTCATACCTTCCTTAACTCTTGGCCCGGTTCGCATTGAATCGATTCCAGTCCTAGCGGAAGACCTCTCGTTTTTGCAGAAGGCTCTCGGCTTCAAGGTGCATGCGATTGTCGGACTGGACGTGCTGAGAAAAAGCAGCTTCACGATCAACTATAAAACGAAAGAAATCCTATTTGGTCCCCCCGAGAGCCTGACCTACTCCGTCCGTTTGAGACCGACACTCCCGTCGTCACTGTTCGAATGGGATTCCATGATCGACGGCTACGCATGGTGGTGGATTCGGGTGGTCCGGATCTGACTCTATTCCGAAGTCGAGTGTCGGAGGCTACGGGCCTGCAGGCGCTGGGGACAGAAACGGTGGCCGATGCCAGTGGAACATTTCAGCGCACGAAGGTTCGGATTCCAGAACTTCATCTAGGGAAGGAGACGGTGGGCACGCAGACTGCATTCTTGGTGGATGACCGAAAAGATGAAGGAGACGATTTTGACGGCGTCTTGGGGCTCAGGGGCCTTCAGTTCTGGAAAGTTGCATTTGATTTTGAAAATCGCAGATTTTCCTGGAATTGACGACCGTTGGTCAATCGATCACGGCTGCTGCGCTTCCAACCGACCGCCGACTACTACCGAACACAAGGAATCAGCCAGACCTTAAGGAGGTCCTGAATGACTATCACTTCAATTTCGAGAATCGTGCTGAGCGCAATTCCAACCATCATGGTTTGTGTCTCTCTGGCATTAGGTAATTCCGCCATGGCGCAATCCGCCACCCCGAGTGACGCACGCAACGGTCGATGCTCAAACCGAACCCTTTCTGGCAACTACGGATTCACTCTAGAAGGCGTACTAGTGGCCTGTCGCAGTGAGTTCGTTACCGCGAACTCGGCGGGTGGGGTCAGAGTATTTCCACTGAATGGGACGAGCATTGGCGGAGTAGGCGTTGATGTAGCGGCGGAGTTTGCGAGCTAAGTCGGAAACCGA
>JBKPEB010000020.1:0-121187 GCA_046728215.1 Acidobacteriota bacterium
GGTCGCGAGCAATCGCGATCCCTACTCCGATCTCATTGCGCTCACACGCCCGACCATCAATCGGGAACTTTTTCCCTCCCGCAGGTTTCCGTTATGCTAGAGACCTATGACGCTGATGGATGCGAAGGAGTTCGACGAGGCGGGAGCGCGCCGCAAGAAGATTCGGATCATCGTGATCATCGTGACTCTCCTGCTGGTTGGATTCCTGGCGTACCAGTTTCGCTTTTGGCCGGAAGAGCGCCTGGTCGACAAGTTTTTTGCGGCAGTGCAACGGCAGGACTACGAGTCGGCATACGGCCTCTACATGGCGGATACGGCCTGGCGGCAGCATCCGCAGCAATATTCGCTTTATCCCTATAACGAGTTCTATCGCGACTGGGGACCGGGCGGCCAGTGGGGGCTGGTGAAGAAGTACAAGATCTACGCGTCGGGTGAGTGTCCGAAGGGCGGCAGCGGCGTGATCGTGGAGGTTGTGGTGAACGATCGCGCGGAGCACGAGCAGATTTACGTGCAGAAGAAAGAGAAGACGTTCAGCCCGTCGCCGTGTAGTTGAAGTTGGTACCGCCGGCATCCTGCGGGCCTTCAGGCGCGCCGCATGGCCGTGCCCTGATACGAGGCACTTCGGCAAAATCATGCTTTCGATTGTGACAACTGCTCCAGCGTTTTCTGCAATGACGCTTCGTCTCCCACGCTCGAGCAAGCCTTCGACCGATCGATCTGTCGCATTAAACCGCACAGAACCTTCCCAGGTCCCACTTCGACGAAGCGCTCCACGCCCTGCGCAATCAGCAACTGCATGGACTGCTCCCACTTCACCGAGCCCGTTACCTGGCGCACGAGCGCATCGCGGCTGGCCGCCGCGTCTTGGACCAGCATCGCATCGACATTGCACGCGACGGGAATTACCGGATTCTGAAATGTCAGCGCGGAGAGGTCACCCGCAAGCAGGTCCTGCGCGGGCTTCATCAACGAACAATGGAAGGGTGCGCTGACAGGGAGCATCACCGCACGCTTTGCTCCTCGCTCGCTAGCGAGTTTCGCGGCGCGCTCGACCGCGGCCGTGTTGCCGGAGATCACAATCTGCTCGGCGGAATTCATGTTGGCGGGATCGCAGACTTCTCCTTGCGCCGCTTCGGCGCAGATCGCCGTGACTTTCTCGAGTTCCATTCCCAGGATAGCTGCCATCGCACCCACGCCCACCGGCACGGCTTCCTGCATATACGTGCCGCGATTGCGTACGGTGCGGACGGCATCCGCGAAGGTGAGCGTTCCGGCGGCAACATGCGCGGAGTACTCTCCCAGACTGTGTCCGGCGACGAATGAGGGTGTCAATCCCTTCTCCTTCAAGACGCGCCAGGCGGCAACGGACGCCGTTAGAATCGCGGGTTGCGTGATTTCGGTGAGGCGCAATTGCTCTTCCGGCCCCTCGAAGCAAAGCTGGGAGAGTTTGTAGCCCAGGGCTTCGTCGGCTTCATCGAAAGTCTGGCGGGCGATGGGGTGCTGGCCGGCGAGTTCTTTGCCCATGCCAACCGCTTGCGAGCCTTGGCCGGGGAACAGGAATGCAATGGTCATCGGAGTCCGTTCTGTTTTTTAATAGGATTTCAACTGCGCGCGTGACAGATAAAAATAAAGCAGATTCCTCCGCCTTCCCTGCCTTTGGCTTCGGAACGACAGGTCTACCAGCACACCTTCCAAGAAATGCGTGGTTAGCTTTGCACTACGGCGGCCGGCCGGATGGCGGCAATACCCTTTTCGATCTCCTGGTTCACTCCACTCTCAGCGAACTCCGAGGCGACGCGGATGGCATTCTTGATGGCATTCGCGTTGGACGATCCGTGGGTAATGATGGACACGCCTTTGAGGCCGAGCAACGGCGCGCCGCCGTATTCGGTATGGTCGAGACGTTTCTTGAAGTCTCCAAAAGCACTGCGCGAAAGCAGGTAGCCGACCTGCCGCGTCACGGTAGCTTGCAATGCTTCTTTTAGTGCGGCGCGTACCAGGTTCACCACGCCCTCCGAAATCTTCAGCGCGACATTGCCGACGAAACCATCGGCCACGATCACGTCGACGTTGCCGTTGTAGAGATCGCGGCCTTCGACATTGCCCACGAAATTGATGGGAAGCTGCTTAAGGAGTTGGAACGACTCGCGCGTCAGCAGGTTGCCCTTAGTTTCTTCTTCGCCGATGGAAAGCAGGCCGACTTTTGGGCGTCGCGTACCGAAAATCGAGCGAAAGTAGATTTCGCCCATGACTGCGAACTGCTCGAGGTTGTGCGGATCGCAATCGACGTTCGCTCCCACATCAAGCAGCATGGCACCTGTGCCGATCGCGGTGGGAAACACGGCAGCCAACGCCGGCCGGTCGACTCCCGGCAAAGCGCCCAACACCATCTTGGCGGTGGCCATGGCGGCGCCGGTGTTTCCGGCGGTCACAAATCCTGCCGCCGTCCCTTCGCGCACCATGCGAACGCCCACGCGCATGGAGGAGTCGCGCTTGGCGCGCACCGCCTGTGCAGCCTTGTCCTCCATGGTGATGACTTCGCTGGCCTGAACGATTTCAATGGGAAGCCGAGAAACCCAGCGATGGCGCTCCAACTCCGGCCGGATCCGGTCTTCCGGACCGACCAGCAGAACGCGCGTGCCGAGTTGACGGGCCGCCAGGATCGCGCCCTCGATCTCGGGCCGCGGAGCGCGATCGGAACCCATGGCATCCAGAGCAATGACACTAGGCATGGAGTTGCGAGCGGACGGCTAGCTGGCTTCTTCGACTTCCACGACTTCGCGTCCTTTGTAATAACCACACTTGGCACAGGCGCGATGAGGCATCTTCTTCTCGTGGCAGTTCGGGCACTCGGAGAGCGAGTGCTTCGACAGGGCGTCGTGGGCGCGCCGGGTGGAAGTGCGTTTCTGTGAATGTCGCCGTTTCGGATTAGGCATGAAAATTCCTCACTCGAGGCCGGCCCGCTTCGGGCCGCGGCCAGATGGTTATATCGCGAATCTTGTTAGCGCAGTCGTTACTTTTGCGGTGCCCAGGACTACTGCTCCAGCTTCTCGCGAATCTCTTTCAGCGCCTGCCAGCGCGGATCGCCCAGCGTAGGAGCGCAGGAGCATGGCTCGGAGTTCCGATTCTTGCCGCAGGTCGGACACAAACCCTTGCAATCTTCCCGGCAGACCGCCTTCAAGGGCACGGCCAGAAGCACCTGTTCCCGCAACGTGTCTTCGAGCAACAAGCCGTCGCCCTGGTAGTAGCCGATCTCGGCCTCGGCTGCTGTTACCGAGAGTTCTTCGTTCCCGGCATCGGTGCCGAGCGGACGATAGAGCAGGTCAAACGCCCGCGCCACGTTGTGCTTCACAGGATCCAGGCAGCGCGCACAAGGCAATTCCAGCGTGGTCGCAAGGTCCCCTTGCACCCGGATATCCTTGATGATGTTGCGCTTTCCGTGATGCTCCTCGACCAGTTGCGTTCGTCCGCTGGCCTTGAGCACCGTGACCTGACGCACATCGGGTCCCAGATCGATGGCATCCGGAGGGAACTCCTCTTGAAAATCAATGGGATGGAGTTCTAACTCGGCAACTTCAATCAACATCGGGAACCTCCGCGCCCACCTTTTGATACCGCGAAGGCCCGCGGAACACGCCCAGAGGCGTAAGTTCTCCAGGGAGCAATACTTAAGAATAACGGGGGTGGCGGAGGGTGTCAAGAAACGCGAATGGATTGGCTCCCAGCGCTGACCCGCTGTGAAACCTCACTTCCCTCTGCCATCGGACGTCTAGCCGCCAGATTCAGCAGACTACTTTTTGAGGTTATACTAGGGAAATGCTAGACTATTCCTATGGCTACACTATACGTAGAAAATGTCCCGGATGACCTGTATGACGCGCTGAAAAAGCGTGCCCGCGAGAATCGTAAATCGATTGCGGCAGAGGTTTTGCTTTTGCTGGCGCAGAACGTGCCCACCGGCTCAGAGTTGAAGCGCCGCCGCAAGCTGTTTGAAGATCTCAAAAAGACCTGGGCTGCGAAGTCACCCAATCCCGCTCCGTTTCCTAGTGCAGAGGAAATGGTACGAGAGGATCGCCAGCGGTGAAGTCGTTTGTCGTCGATGCCAGCGTCGGAGCGAAATGGTTTCTTCCGGCCGCAGCTGAGCCCTTGACCTCCGAGGCGCAGCGCCTGCTCGAACTCTATACGCAAGGACAGGTTCGTCTTCTTGTTCCCGATCTTTTCTGGCCGGAACTCGGAAACATTTTGTGGAAGGCCACGTTGCAAGGTCGCATTACGCAGCAAGACGCGGAATTATCGGTTGCTCGAGCGTGTCAGCTGGGACTACTGGTTCTGCCCTCGGTCGATCTGGTCGCGCAAGCCCTCACGCTGGCGGTCGCTTCGCGTCGAACCGTTTACGACAGCGTGTACATCGCAGCGGCGATGTCGGAGAGCGTTCCATTCCTCACGGCCGACGAGCGCCTGGTGAACGCCACTGGCGCACGTCTCCCGGTGCGTTGGCTGGGAGCGTTGCCCGGTCTTCTGTAGGAGCCTAACGGTTTGGTCCCGCTCCGGTTACCCCAGTATGGGCAGCGCCCGGACCCGCTTTTTCGTCGCCGCATACATGGCGTTACAGATGGCTGGTGCGAGTGGCGGAATCGGCGGCTCGCCTGCTCCGCTCGGCGCTTCGCTGCTCTCGACAAAGTAAGCCTCGACTGCCGGGACTTCGTTCATGCGCAGCGGCGCATAGTCGTCGAAGTTCCCCTGCACCACGCGTCCCTTGTCGAGAGTGATCTTCGCGCGCAGCGCATTGGCGAGTCCGTAAATCACCCCACCGTGAATCTGCTGCTCGAGAATGTTCGGATTGACGACCTGGCCGCAATCCATGGCGCCGACGATACGATGGATCCGCGGCTGGTCGCCTTCCATCGAGAGTTCCACCACCTGCGCCATGTACGAGCTGAAGCTTCCGAAGCAGGCAATGCCGCGATAGTGCGTGGCCGGGAGCGGCTGACCCCAGCCGGCCTTTTCCGCAGCGAGTTGCAGAACACCGCGCATGCGGGCCGTGCGCCAGGTCGCGTCGAAATACCTGATGTCTTCATCCTTCTGAAGCAAATGCAAGCGGTAGGCCAGCGGATCTTTTCCCGCCGCGGACGCCAGTTCGTCAATGAAGCACTCACTGGCGAATCCCACTTGCAAGGCGTACACGGAGCGCATCCATCCCAGCGGTACGGGTGTTTGTATGTCGATGTATTCGACCAAGGCGTTCGGGAATGAGTAGACGAGAGCAGCTTCGTCTTTGAGATCGGGGTCAACTCCACCCTCGCCGGCCGAACCCTTCTGCGCGCTGATGGAAGGCGAGACAAATTGATGATGAAAAGCGACCGGCCATCCCTGGCCGTCGAGCACAGCACTCAGTTTGTGGTAGCTCGGCGGGCGATAGACGGAGTGCCGCATGTCGTCTTCACGCGTCCAGATCACCTTCACGGGACCGTTGATGGCCTTTGAGACCTGCGCGGCTTCGACAGCATAGTCATGCTCCAGGCGCCGTCCGAAGCCTCCGCCGATCAGCAGCACATTGACTTGGACGTTGTCGGATTCGAGGCCCAGCGCTCCAGCCACCGAATCGCGAACGTCCTGCGGCACCTGCGTCGGCGCCCATATTTCGCATTTCGATCCCTGATAGCGTGCTGTCGCGTTGCCCGGTTCCATCGGTGCGTGGGCCATGAAGGGTAGTTCGAAGGTTGCCTCGACGCGACGCCCGGAAACCTTCGTGATGTCGCCCGTCGAATAGAGTGTTGCGGCTTTGTTGGAAATTCCGCCGCGCAAAGACTGCATGATCGACGTTGTGTTCAGGTCTTTATTCGGTCCTTCATCCCAGGTCACCTGCAGCAGGCGACGCCCTTCGAGGGCACTCCAGACGCTATCGGCGACCACAGCGATGGAAGAGTCGGTTAGCTTGCCGACGTAGCTGACACCGCCGACTTTCTTCGATTCCTTGTCATCGAAACTCGCGACCTTGCCACCGATGACCGGGCAACGCGCGAGTACCCCATACTTCATGTCAGGAATGCGAAAGTCGATGCCGTATTCGGCGCTGCCATTGACTTTCGGTGGCGTGTCGAGACGAGGAATTGGCTTGCCGACAATCTTGTACTCCTTAGCCGACTTGAGCTGCACGTCCGTCGGGATCGGCAGGGTTGCAGCTTTGCCCGCCAACTCTCCGTAAGTTGCGCGGCGGTTCGAAGCAGCATGCAGGATCGCACCGTTTTCCGCCTTGCACGACGCCCGCGACACGCCCCAGTGCAGCGCGCCGGCCGAGAGCAACATTTCGCGTGCGACCGCTCCTGCCCGACGCATCGGATCCCAGGTGGTGCGAACGCTGGCACTGCCACCCGTGGTCTGGTCCCCGAACAAAGTGCTGGCTCCCGCCTGCTCGATCTGGATCTGCCTCCAGTCGGCTTCCAATTCTTCCGCCAGAATCATGGGCAACGACGTGCGCACGCCCTGCCCCATCTCGGAGCGGGCGACGACGACGGTTACCTTGTTATCGGAACTGATCTTCAAATAAGCATTTGGCGAGAAGGCACCGTTGGTGGATTCGTTGGTGCCGTGCGGCAGATAGAAGCCGATGACGAGACCGGCACCGGCCGCAGTACCAACGGCAATGAAGTCGCGACGCGAGAGCGGCGTCATCGCGCACCTCCGGGTTGAGCCGCCCGCTTGATGGCGCGTCGAATGCGGTCGTAGGTTCCGCAGCGGCAGAGGTTCCCGGACATGGCGGATGAGATCTGGTCCTCGGTGGGATTGGCCGTCTTGGCGAGAAGCGCGGCGGCTGCCATGATTTGGCCGCTCTGGCAGTATCCGCATTGTGGAACTTCTTCCTCGATCCAGGCAGCTTGCAACGGGTGCTGGCCGTTGGCAGCGAGGCCTTCAATCGTCATGACGTTCTTGCCCGCCACCTGCGAAACAGGTGTCGAGCACGAGCGCGTGGCCGCGTCGTCCACGTGTACTGTGCAGGCGCCGCACAGTCCGGCCCCACAGCCGTACTTCGTTCCCGTCAGTTCAAGGGTGTCGCGCAGAACCCAGAGCAACGGAGTGTCGGGAGAGACGCGAACCTTGCGCTCGCTCCCGTTGACGCGAAGCATGATGTCTGCCATGTGAGCCCCGATGATGAAGAAGCCCAACATGGTAGCGGAAAGCGAGGGAAAGGGGAATGTGGCGGCACATTATGCGTGCTCGTACCGCCAACACTCGCCGTCCAAGACCTCAACCCTGCAGGTGATGCGACACGAGGATCAACCCGCCGAGGATGGCGAACAGGTCTTCCCCGAGCGCAACCGCCAAATCGGGCAGATGACCCTTCGAGACCAGCGTGTGCCGGAGGTGATAGCCGCCGAATGCCCCGACGATCGCGCCGATACACCCCACGACCGCGGCCATCGGCACGCTGATTCCCATCGCAATCGCGACCGCCACTCCGCACGCTGCTCCCAGCACGATGCGCGCAGTCAATCCGACGGCCGCGGTTCGCGCGGGTGTGCGCGGCAACTTGTCGGCGACCAGTTCCCCGAGCGCTAGAAGAGTTACGAAGATCAATGTCGCGGGGTGTTTCAGGAATGCGAGCTTCGTTCCATCCACATGGAGCCATCCAAAATAGGCCGACCAGCACACGAGGGCCGGCGCAGTCATGGAACGCAGTCCGTCGATAAAGCCCAGTAAAAAGATCGCAACCATGGTTCCCATCGTCTTTCTCCTCGATCGGCCATTGCTGCACGGCCCCATTGGACGAACAACGTTCAGAATGATACCGCTCTCATTGCTTGCGCGGCTTTTCCACGGACAAGGTGCAACAGAATTGTCGTCTAAGCAAGCGCTGCGGCTTAACGCTGTTACACTGCTGCCCATGATCGCTGGCTTAGCCACCGCTGAGGGAACCGTTCGATACCGTTCGCGATTTCCTCAACTAGCAGAAGCGGATTTCTATCGCCAGACTCCCGCAGTCGCCGGTTCGCTGTGCTTGTCCTCAATCGGGTTGGGTACTTATCTCGGCGAACCGGAAGATGCCGCCGATGCTGCCTACACCGAATCCATCTTGCTGGCCGTGCGCTCCGGCATCAACGTACTCGACACCGCCATCAATTACCGGCACCAGCGATCGGAGCGAAATATCGGGGCCGTTCTAAAGAGCCTGATCAGCGCAAAAGAAGTCACCCGGGATGAAGTTCTGATATGTACCAAGGCCGGCTATCTCTCCTTCGATGGGAATTTGCCTGTGGACCCGCGCGCCTACCTCGCGCGCGAGTATCTCGAGACCGGCATTGCGGATCCGAAAGAAGTCGTGGGCGGAATGCATTGCATAACGCCTGACTATTTACGCGATCAAATTGATCGATCCCGCGGGAATTTGGGGCTTGAGACGATTGATATCTTCTACCTGCACAATCCCGAGACGCAGCTCGCCGAGATCTCTGCAGATGTCTTCCACGACCGGCTAAAGCGCGCCTTTGCATTTCTGGAAGGATGTGTGAAGGCGGGGAAACTGCGCTATTACGGCTTAGCCACCTGGAACGCTTTTCGCGTAGCCGACGGTGCGCGCGATTACATAAATCTGGCGGTCTGCGCTGAGATTGCTCGCGAGACCTGCGGGCCATCGCATCACTTCCGTTTCATCCAACTCCCGTTCAACCTGGCCATGCCCGAGGCGTACGTTCTCTCGAATCAGACTGTGGCGAAGAAAAGTATGTCGCTCTTTCTGGCGGCCGAGCATTTGGGCATCACCGTGATGGGCAGCGCGACCCTCTATCAGGGCCGTCTGATCCATGGGTTGCCGCCCTACGTCTGCAAGACTCTGGGGATGAAGACTGATAGCGAAAACGCCATCCAGTTTGGACGCTCTGCGCCGGGACTGACTACAGCCCTGGTCGGCATGGGACACGCAGAGCACGTGGCCGCAAATCTCAAGCCGGGACTGGTCCCGCCGCTGCATGTGGAGGACTGGCGAAAGCTGTTTTCCGCGCGGGAGGCGTAGTCGGCGCTAAGAATCCGTGGTACGGAAAAGACTTTGAGAAGGGCTTGACTTTAGTCGAGCCGCAGATTGCTACACGGGAGCGATTTCAGTCGCTGAGTTTTGCGTTGGAACTCGGCGGCGCAGCCCGATGGCTACTTCAGCGCCTGCAGCTTATTCTGGGCGAACGACTCGGCTTCGCTCTTTGGATTTTCCTTCACGACCTGCTCGTAAATCCGCTTGGCTTCCTGCGGTTGTTGCAGGGATTCATACAACGAGGCCAGTTGCATCTGGGCCATCACCTTGCTGACCGTGGTCGTCGGCTTGTCGATCAGTCCTTTGTAGAGGTCCACGGCTTCTTTCGCGCGGTTGTTGTTGCCATAGAAGGCCGCCAGCGCAATCTTGGCGAGGCCGGCAAGATCGCTGTTGCGGCTCGACGCGACGTCCTTAAGTTCCCGCTCGGCCGTGGCTTTGTCGCCGAGTTCGACCGCCGTGGTCCCCAGCAGATAGCGTGCGATGTCCGCCGTGTGCGTATGAGGATAGCGGTCGACCACGGACTGCAACTGCTTCTTGGCGGCGGTGGCGCGTTCCTGCGAGGAGCCGAACGTGGGCGCGTCTGGAGTCGCGGGCGCCCCCGCCGGACGCACGGGTGTTTGCATGGTGCGCACGGCTTGTGTCAATTCCAGATTCGCCTTGTCGTCCTGTTGGGTCAGGTAATACCACCCCCCGGCAACGGCGGCGACAGCAAGCGCGGCGATCACGATTCCGCCAACGAGCTTTGATTTGTGTTCCGATGTCCAGTGAGCTGTCGCTTCAGCAGCGCCAATGGTGGCCTGGGTGAAGCGGTCCGTCTTTAACTGATGACGAGTTTCTGCGCGCACGTACTCCTCTTTGTATGTCCGGAATTATTCTTGCGGGCTGATAATCGCTCAGTCTACAGGGGAAAAACAGCAGCGTCAAAGGTTCGCAGGCGCACCAGCACGCATGGTCGCTTGCAGCAAAAACGAAGCCGCCAGCTCTCGTGGGCCGGCGGCTCGTCTCCCTGACTACCACAAACTCCCTACTTCGGCGCTTCCTCCAGCAGTCCCTGCTCAAGTTTCTCCTGGCACTCGATGCAGTGCCGCGTCCACGGTACCGCTTCCAGACGCTTGGCATTGATCTCTTGGCCGCAATGGATGCATTCACCGAAGCTGCCTTCGCGAATGCGCAAGAGCGCATTTTCCACCATCTGCAGGAGTTGGCGCTCGTTGTTGCTCTGATGGAACAGGAACTCCTTGTTGTAGGAGTTCGCCGCCTTGTCGGCGATGTCCTGCGTGGAATCCTCGTCGGCAGAGCGGCCGTCCTGCTCGGTACGGGATACTGTTCGGCGGAGCTCCTGCTGGCGCGTTTCCAACCGCTTCTTGAAGCCTTCCAGTTTCTTTTTGTCCATGGTCTTCACTCTACAGCTCTTAGTCGGAGGCCCCAGAGCCGTAGTCGGCTCTGAGGCCAAACGAAAATGATATGCGCCTAAATTCAAATGCGTCAACAGGGCTAACCTGTAGATGGCCCGGCCGCGCCCCGTAAGGTCCCGGTTCGGGAGAACGATTGTCCTATCTACCGCGGGAGTGGCTCCGCCGTGCAAGCCAATGCGTAACCCATGACGGCCATGGCTGCCGCATTCTCACGCAACGCGCCGGGCTCGATTTTGTCGAGCGTGTCGGCAGGGGAGTGATGATAGTTGAAGTAGGTCCGCCCATCCTGCATGATGCCTAATGTCGGAACTCCCCCCTGCGCCATCGCAGATATGTCCGAGCCTGGACTGAAGGCGACCGCCTTGATCATGTTCGCTCCAAAACTTTGCAAAATGTCCTGCACGGGTCGTAAAAACTCGATAGCCTTCGTGCTCATTTTGGCGTTGAATCCCAGCGGATGAGCTGCGCCGAAATCGCTCTCGATGGCAGCCACATGCTTGGCAAACTCTGATCCATGGGCAATGGTGTAGGCTTGCCTGCCGCGCCCGCCGCTTTCTTCATCCATCCATGCGATAACACGAAGCGTGCGGGTTGGACGGTAATGCAATTCGTGCAAGAGCTTCGCTGTTTCCATCGCGACAGCCACGCCCGCCGCATCGTCGATAGCGCCCGTACCCAGATCCCAGGAATCCAGGTGGCCGGATACGACGACGTACTCATCCGGATGTTCGCTGCCTCGAAGGTCTGCTACGACGTTGTAGCCGGTCGTATCGGGAAGCAACTGGGAGGCTAGCGTCAGCCTCATGCGGACTCCGCCTTGTGCAGCCAAATCGGCGATCAGGCCGGCATCTTCGGCGGCTACGGCGCCCGCAGGAATTTCCGCCGGAACGCTATAGCCGGTGTGGGGCAGCCGATATTCCGCTCCGCCTACAGAGCGAATCAGGGAAGCTACAGCTCCGAGTTCCGCGGCGGCCTTGGCCCCCGAGGTCCGGTAGATGACGGCTTCGCTGTACGCCTCGAGCGCAAATCCGGCATCTGCTTTTCTGGTATCGAACGGGAAATTGAACAAGACAATTTTTCCCGAAACTTTACTGCGCCCGAGCGCGGTCAGTTCACTGAAATTGCGCACCACCACCACATCTGCGGTTAGGCCATCTGCGGGAGTGGAAGTGCTTCCTCCCAACGCGGTGACCACAATCCGCTGCGTGGTTTTGGGGCTCTGCCCGGGAAACTCAACCAGTTCCGCCGATTCGCTTCCTCGAACCCAATGTGGCACTCGCACTTCTTCGAGCCGAACTTCCAAGCCGAGCTTGCGCATTTCCTCAGCCACATACTGCGCGGCCAACACCGACTGCGCAGAACCGCTGGGTCGTGGCCCAATGTTTTCCGTCAGGTGGGCGACTTGTTGGTAGGTGTAGTCGTCGGCCAGCGCCGCGTCCCGGAGAGCGATCAACTGTTCTTTGAGCCCGGGAGAAATCTTCGTCGCACCGCCTTCATCGGCTGCCTGGCCTTTACGAGCTTTCGTTGGAGTCTGTGCAGTGAGTTCTCTCGACGGAAAACACGCGAATAAAAGGGCCGTGGAAAGCGCCAGCGCCTTGCACCCCAACAAAAGCCTCACGTTGAATCGCCCTCCCGGGCCAACACGAGATCGTCCAGACTCAGTCTTAGTGATAAACACTACACAATGAGCCAGCGCGCTGAACGAAGTCAGCGGCTCAAATGACGCGACAGTCTACTACACAGCGACAGGCGCCCTGCGAGTCTCTTGATTCAATCGTGATTGACAGCGAGAGGAGAAAACCTTGGAAGATCATCGGAAGTCTCGTCCGAGTCATCTTGGAGCAAGGGAAGAATCGCGCGGATGGCTTCGATTTCCTGATGAACCCGGAGAATTTCGCATTCCTTTTCGCGAATGACCTGGTACACGTCGCGCATAGGACCTCCAGGAAGAAAGGGAATGATGGAAGCATACAAGAACCTGGAAGGCATGGCGTGGAAATTCAAGCACAAAAAAGCGGCCCCATTTCTGGGGCCACTATTTTAAAGAGGCAGAAAGGCGGGAAGTCAGGGAAGACTTTGCAAGGTGTCGTTCTGACAAACAGAGCGACCATTCGGAAGTTGTCGAGAACTATGAGTTGTGGTGAAGGTCATGGTGCTGTTTTGCGGCCTCTTTTGTTGTTTAGAATTCAGCACTTGCCACGCCAAAGAAACCTCATCACATCGGGTTGTGACGTCCATCACGCTAACCTGTTGTGCCGGCGTGGCTTACAAATGAAATAGAATTTTGACAGACGGTTTGGGCTACGGAGCACGCCGGTAGGCGAAGTGCAGAACGCTGCACATTCGTTGCACCGTGCTGCTATTACTTTGCTGTCACGCGAAAAACCCCGCCCCAAAAAAGGCGGGGTTTTTCGCGTGGTGAGGTAAGTGTCTTTAGCTGTTTCCGGCAACCGTCCGCAGTTTGCCCGGCAGGAAATGATAGGGAGGCCACGGACCGCTGATGACCAGTTCACAGTTCTTCAACTGCTTTGCCGCCATCGTGTAGCGGTTCTGGTACTTTTCCACGGACTTGGAGTCAATCAGGTGAGCAATATCGATCAGCATTCCGTCGGAGGCAACCTTCTTGCAACTGACCTCTTCCTCCAGCGGATTGAATAGCTTATGCACCTGGACAGACAAGGCGCGCGCCTTGGTTTGGCGTTCGCGCTCCTTGGAGGCTTTCTCGCGCAACTTGGCGAGGTATTCGCGGCCGACCGTATCGGGCAACTCCACATTCATCATGGCTTCGCGCAGGGATCCGTCGCGGATCACCAGCTTGAGCCGCATCTCGGATTTGCCGCGCAGTCTTTCCACGCTCACGCCGAATGCGCGACGGTTGGAACGAACGGCTTGCCGCAAGGCATCGTCGCTGTCAAAGATGGTTCCGAACCGGAAGGGAAGTACGGTCCCGCTCCGGAAGCAGACACTCACCACCCGGGCGTGCTCCAAAACGGTTTTCTCGTCCACTTTGTGGGTTGCGCGGTCATACTCGCTGACGACGACAGCGAAGTCTCCGCTCGGATAACTGAGGACTGGGGCTCCATTGACGCCCTGAATGCCTTCCAAAAGGAAGGGACGCCGGGCTCGGGTACCATTGGGGAGTGCCTGATGCTCGGTCAGGCAGTATGCGTACCACGCCATATTGATCTCTCCGAATCTGGGCAGAAACGGGCGTACCGTCTCTTGGGTATTCGCGAAAGTAGGGTCCGACTCTAGCTCTGGAAGATATGGGCAGTTCGACGACGAGAACGGACGTGACTTGCTTGTTACGTCCACCCGCATATTACTTCGGTCACATACCAAATTGCAACAACTTCGTGGCATTGATTCGTTTCAATGAAGTTTTTTAGGAAGGACTTGACCTTAGGTCAGTTCCAGGCCCACTCTGGTGCAAGACTTCCCTGCCCGCCGCTTTGCACCGCCAGGTTCCACGTTACGGTACAGGTTCAGTGCCGTTTTGGCGTCCCCCAAATCGCTGGCTGATCCTTGCAGATGGTTGGTATCACCCAACTTCCCGCCTATTAACCGGCAGGCACACTTCTACTTTGAATGGACTCCTGCCGGAGAATTGGAATTAGAGGGGACGTAATCTTATTTCTTGGCAGCCGCTTTTGCCGCAGCCTTGGCAGTGCGTTCCTGCAGCGCGATCGTGACGACACGAAGCATGTCGTCCCACGGCGCGGGCTTGCCCGTCCAGATTTCGAACTGTCGTGCCGCCTGGTGGACAAACATCTCGATGCCCGGAATGACTTGCGCTCCACGCTCCCGGGCTGCCTTCAGAAAGCCAGTTTCCGCAGGGTCATAAACCATGTCGAAAACGTACTTCGCGTTGATCTCGTTCTCATTCAAAGGCGACTCGCGGCTGTTGGCCATGCCAACCGGCGTGGCGTTGATGATGACATCAAAGGTGAGCTTCTTCAGATCAGGCCGCTTGACGGTGCGCGCCTTCGCCTGCCGGGCAAGCTTCTGCGCCGGAGCGACGCTTCGATTCAGTATGAAAACCTCGCAGCCACGCTCCTTCAGCCCGAAGGCTGCCGCGCGTGCAGCGCCCCCGGCACCGAGCACCAGGACACGAGCGCCTTCGAGCGTCAAACGCTGCTCCAGCGGTCGCACTACGCCCGCCGTGTCGGTATTGAATCCGTAAAGCTTGCCATCCTGCGCGCGTACCACTGTGTTGCAGGCACCGATCTTGCTCGTATGCGAGTCGGTGTTGTCCAGATGCTGCAGAATCGCTTCTTTGTAGGGCATGGTGATGCTAAGCCCGTGAATGGGAATGTCTCGCACACAAGCCAGCAGGTCTTTGAGCGTCTTGGCATGCAATGCGAGGTAAACGGCGTTCACATTCTCGCGCCGCATAGCCGTATTCATGATGATGGGCGAAAGCGAATGAGAGACGGGATCGCCCGCAACACCATACACGCGGGTAGCAACATCCACTTGCTCAATTCGATACACGCTCCTCAAATCCTGGGCGGTCACCTGCCCGGGTGCAGTTTGTTCTCCCGGGCTCACGGCGGCAAACGTGAAAGCACTTCCTGCTCTGACTCCCAGAACCCGGCTGATGATTCCTTGCTCACCCATGCACAGCCCGACCAGCGAATGCCGGTCGCTCTGCTTTTCCAGAAACTTCATCATCAGCACGTTGTCGTAGAGGGTCGTAGCTGTCGAGACCACCTTGTAGAAGTCCGCTGGGTATTGTTCCATCTTTGCCAGGGTCTCATCGAGCTTCTTTGTGGCGTGAAAGTCATGAAACGAAAGCACCACAGCTGCTTGGCTCCGCAGTTTCTGGAGTTGTTGCGGCTTGATCTTGGAGACTGTCTGGAGCTCGACATCGACGAGTTGACACCCTGCGGCAGCAGCCTTTGACAAAACCTCAAGTTGTGCGGCCACGGTTCCCTTGAATTTGCCCCCGTTCGAGGCGCGTCGACAAGTAGCAATCACCACGGCATGGGGATAAACCTCGAAAAACGACCGGATTTTGGGGAGTGCTAGACCTGGGCGAGGGAGATAGTCCAACCTGAACTCCAAAAAGGAGTTATCTCGGACCAGGCTCTCGGCCTTCTCGATCAGCTCGACAGGGTCTTTCCCGGTCACTGCCACGCAGACTTTTGGCATCCGCAGGGGCAGTAACCTCGAGACATAGTTGGACGGCGAGGAACTCATTGGGCGCGTTAAGTCGGGCGCGATATTACAGGGGCGTAATTCCAGATGCAACAACGGATTAACTTTGCTTTCGGGGAAACTTTTGGCGAAGATTGCCTGACACCCTCGTAACCTTGACCCACCCCTACCCCCTTGTTACCTTCCGGCTGAGCCCCTGTGTGTGCAGCGTGGATAAGGGGAAGACCACGGCGTTCGGGGTGGTCCCGGAGGTAAGATGAAGAAAACAGGATTCTTAGTTCTCTTGTTGGCGATTTCGGCATACGCTCAGGACACAAACACCAGCGTGGCTGACACCAACGCGCCGCAAGGCACCGCTCCCACCTCGGTGAGTTTCCCGGTGGAGCGCGTTCAGACGCCGACCTATGCCGACCTTTACTGCGCGGGATTCATCAGCAAGACTCTCTTCCCCGACGCGAACTACGTCGCGGGCGGGTTGCAGACGCCCAACACGACCAAGTTCGTGACCGGCGACATCGTGTATCTGGCCGGAGGCGGCTACACCCTGGGCGGGCAGTACTCGATTCTGCGCGAGCTTAAGGATCAGAACCGCTACGAAGTGTTCCCAGGCCAAGGCAAGATGCTCGCGGCGACGGGCCAGCCCTACGGCGAGATTGGCCGCGTGCGGATCGTGGATGTGCGCAGCAAGATGGCCATCGGCGAGATTGAGTACAGCTGTGACCCCGTGAACCCTGGCGACATAGCAGTTCCGTTCGCCGAAAAGCCACCGGTCTCGTTCCACCCGCCGGCTCGATTTGATCGCTTCGTTCCGAAGACTGGCAAGACCAGCGGTCGGATCGTCTTGGCGAAGGACTTCGACTCCACCCTGGGCACTGGGATGAAGGTCTATGTGAACCTGGGCACAAACCAGGGCATCAAAGTTGGAGACTACTTCCGCGCGGTTCGGTCGTACTCGGCGGACCTGGCTGACCCGGTCGACAGCCTCTCTTTTGCGGCCTCAACCGCGGAAGATACTCAGCGTCGGCCACCATCCATTGAAGGAAACTGGATGACCAAGACCAACGGGCCGAACATTCACGTGGGCGACCTACCCCGCCGGGCCGTGGGTGAGATCGTCATCATCTCGGCCACGCCAACCACATCGACAGGCATGATCGTGTTTTCGCTCGAAGATGTGCACGTGGGCGATGGTGTGGAGCTGGACGACCAGCAATAAAGGTCACAGAATCTGTACCGAAAATGGGGAAGGCGAAAGCTTCCCCCATTTCGTTTGCGTCAGAGCGCAAAAGTGCTTACCGCACAATGAAAACCAATCCAATCGTTGAAAAATCAGGCAGGGATGCTCGCGAACTCTAGGTCTACGCGGCCCGAATCAATTTCGGCGGGTGCTTCCTAGCGGAAGAAGACGACGTGATAGTCGCCAGGTATGAGCGATGCCAACGCGATCAGCAGTACCGTAACGATGCCAAGTTCCATTGTAGCCTCCCCACATCCACGATCTCAGCACAATAACCCAAAATTGCGCCTCACCCCATATTACTTTCGTGTCGCAGCGTAACTGTCACGCCGCTCCTGGCGAATAGGATGCACCTTTTTTTCGAAAAGTGACGCAAAAAATTACGATGGGACTGATCTTGATCGGGAGTGATCAGGGAAGAAGGTACGCGGGGCGCCTACGATGCCGTTGGGTCGCAATTGGGGCTGTAGCGGGTGGAATCCAGCAGGGCCATCTTGGGCCAGTCAGGGCCACCTGCCTCCCGCTAGGTTTCGAGCGGATCCCCAAACACTTCTGCGGAAAAGACCTCAAGAGTGGCGCCTGACCTCCAGGCATCCAACGGCAACCCCGCCTTCCTGCAAGTCTGCTCAAGAAGGGTGACCCGATCCCAGCTGTGTTCGACTGCAACCTGCGGCAGGAGCAAACCACGCCGTCCTTCGAAGCCTACGACGAGTCCATGCTTGCCGATCTCGATTTCCTCCGCCTGTGCCGGCCGCAAGGAAGACAGAACGCTCAGAGAGACTCGCAACCGGTGCGCTTCTTGCCGGCTAACGGGCGGGAATCGCAAATCTTGAGAAGCGGCTGCCTGGGCGGTTTCCATGACTGCGCGATAAAGCGGCTGCACGGGGGAGAGATAGCCGACGCATCCGCGGAGTTCGCCGCCCAGATAAAGCGTGGTGAACACCCCGCGGGGTTGACAAAGGTGGGGTTCGGGAGCGCTAATCTCCAACCTGCGGCCTTCCGCGGCCGATTCGATCACCTCATGAGCGATCCTCAGGAGAAAGGCGCGTTCTTTCGGAGAGAACTCGGCAGGCTCGAGAGGCTGTAGCGGGTTGGCTTCCGCGGGCGTCGATTTATGAGGTAGGAACGGCATTGCGTTTCCGGCGGCTGAGGACGAACGCGCGTCGCCGGCTCCTCACTACCTGGCGGTCGATCTTGGACCAGAAGGCAACGAAGTAATCTACGGCAGAAATCAATGACAGGCACACCATGAACCAGATGGCGGCCCATGCAATCCAGTGGACCGGAAAGAAGTAGTTGCCGAATAAAGGCCACTCCTTCCAGCGGTGATCCAGGATGACAGCTACGACCGATACGATCTGCACCACCATTTTGAACTTGCCTAGCTCGCTGGCCTCGATGGTGAAGCCTTCGCTGGCGGCAATACTGCGGAGTCCACTCACCAGAAATTCACGGCCGATCACAATCACCGCTACCCAGGCCGGCACCAGGCTGGGGTTGAATTGCACGAGACTGATGTAAGCCGACGCGATCAGCATCTTGTCAGCTAGCGGGTCCAACAAGATTCCCATGGTGGTGATCTGTCCGCGCTTGCGGGCCAGATATCCGTCGATCCCGTCCGTAATCGAAGCAGCTATGAAAAGAGCCGACGCCAGCAACTCCTTTTCACCGCTGGTGGTGCTCCAGCGATGAGTGGAGAGAATCCAGATAAGCAGGGGAATACAGAGAATACGGATGAACGTTATGGAGTTCGGCAGATTCACGGGGGCATCGAGCGCCGTCTGCGTGTGGTCCGGTAACAGCGTTGACTTGATTATCCTCCACGCTGTAAGGGGAAAGCAATGGCGAGCCGCACTAACCATTCGCGGTGGTCGAAGACAAAAAAAGGCGGGCCCGGATGGGCCCGCCCGGCGAATTCCGGTCCGGTAGCTAGGCGGCGGCCCCAGGTTTATCGAGGCAATTCAACAAACTCTTGCCCATTTCCAGCAAGCTGGAATGCTGCGGCATTTCGCCGTTGGGTGTGAGCTTGTCGACCAGGCTGGGGAGCAGTTGAGAAAGCGCATTGCTCGCGATATCTGGAGAAATCCCTGCTTTTGCGGCCAGTTCTTTCACTTGTTCACTGCCCAGCGCATTTTGAATCTGGTCAGCCGAGATCGGCAGATTCTGTCCGGTGCTGACCCACGAAGAGAACAGGCCACCCAGCCCCTTGTCATGAAAGTTTTGCAGCAGTCCTGAGAGTCCGCCGGGAGTGTTATTGATCATGTGCAGCAGGCTAGTGGCGAGCGGGTTCGAGCAATCGCCGAGCATGCTGTTGGCGGCTTTGTTTCCGAGCTCATCGATGAGACTCATGTGACCTCCTGAAATTCTGCTATTACGAAATCCGAACGGATTGTCCGAGCGAGCGCCGCCGGGAAGGCGAACCGCCCGCACTTCTACTTCTGCTTGGCGATAACCATGTTCTTGATCTTGTTATACGTTGCCTGAGGGATGATCTTTTTGCGTACCAGGTCATTCTTGGCCTTGTAGGGGCGGCCGTCGATGATCTTCTGCGAGTACTTCTCGCCGATCCCCGGTAGCGCGTCCAGTTGTTCTTTGCTGGCCGTGTTGAGGTCGACCAGGTCGGCAGGCGCCGCCGCTGTGGCCGGACTCTTTTTCGCGTCGGCCTGAGGGATGGGCGAAGCCAAGCCGGCGCTGGCCAGCAGCGAAAGAGCAAATACTCCGATCAAAAAGCTCGCGAACAAATTGCGTTTCATTGCGTCTCCTTAGTCCTTTTGGGATGCTCGATAACCAGCGGCTTTGGCCTCGGCCTCTGACATGAACTTGCCATTTTTCGTCTTGCCATAGAACTGGCCACTCTTGTGATAAATGCCGCTGTCGAGGTTCACCCAGACTTTGCCGCTGTTTTTTGCAGACGCGATCTCCGGATCCGATGCCTCGCCGCTGGGAGCGGGCTTGCTGGCCCTTTTTGCGGGTGGCGGCGCCGGTGAGCTCCCGGAACTCGTCGAACTCGCGGGCGTGCTCGGCGGCGGCATCGTCGACTTGCTGGATGCCGCAGTCGAAGGAGCCGCGGGAGTGGATGCCGTTTCCTCGCTAGACGGAGACTTCTTACGCTTGCTCTTCTTCGGAGTTTCTGGCTCAGCACTCGCACTGGCAGCCTGATCGCTTGCCGTGTCAGCGCTCTTCTTATTGCGGCTCTTCTTACCCGTGCCCGTCTCGGCATTAGCATTCGCCGACTCGTCCGCCGCGCTCGTTGTATCCGTGGACTTTTTCTTGCGACTCTTCTTTGGAGTGGTGCTGCCCGATTCCGCATTCGCCTTGGCGGACTCGTCTGCCGCTCCGGCGTTGTCGGAGCTCTTTTTCTTCGAACTTTTCTTTTTGGTCGTACCGCTTTCCGCGTCGGTACTTGCGCTCTGGTCTGCCGCAGCTGTACCCTCCGTCTTCCTCTTGCGGCCCTTCTTCGATCCCGTCTCGTTTGCGCTGGTCGACGCATCAGACGTGCTTGCGTCGGAAGCCGATTTCTTCTTTTGGGACTTCTTTTTCGTCGTGGTGTCCGAAGTGGAGGCGCTGTCGTTGGAGACTGGTTCTTTCTTGCTTTTCTTGGATTTCTTTTTCGTTGTGGCCGTATCTGTACTTTGGTCGGATGTGCTGGTTTGTTGCTTCGCCAGCGCCGGTACCGATAGCGCGATCAGGAAGCACAAAGCGGCCATCCATGTCGTCATTCGCAAGGGGAGTCTCTTCATCTGGGTCCTCATTGTGTGGGGCGAATCGAACGGCCCCAGTCTCAGGAAACTGCGAAGGGCGCGTTAACTCGGCTCGCGCTGGGATGGGGAGGGCGAAAGCCGGCGGCTAACTTCGACACAATCGCGGGCAGCCATCATGCCAGTCCCCGCCCGCAAGGTCAACCCTGGCGTCATTCCTACTTCCCCCAAAAAATATGCCCTCGCCGAAGCGAGGGCTAAGCTATGGAAAAGAGTTTCCTACGCGTAAATACCGCGCTGCTTGATGGTGTATGCCACCCGGTCGATGGCCAGCATGTAAGCCGCAATGCGGTTGTTTACGTGATGGGTTTCCGCATAGCGAACCACGTCCTCGAACGCCGACACCATGATGGCCTCAAGCTGCTCGTTTACTAGCGCTTCCTTCCAGAAGTATCCCTGTCTATCCTGCACCCACTCGAAGTAGGAGGTCGTCACTCCGCCGGCGTTCGCAAGAATGTCGGGTATGACGAAGACGCCTTTGTCGGCGAGAACTTCGTCGGCAGCGGCAGTCGTCGGACCGTTGGCGCCCTCGGCCAGGATCTTGCACTTCACCCGATCGACATTGCGGCTGGTGATCTGGTTTTCGGTGGCCGCGGGAATCAGGATTTCGCAATCCATGATCAGCAACTCCGCCGCGGGGACCTTTTCTGCTCCCGGAAAGCCCTGGATGGTCCCGTTCTTCTGCCGGTACTCCCAGAGCGCTTCGACGTCGATGCCGTTCTTGTCATGTAGCCCGCCACCCACCTCATCGATTCCGATAATTTTGTAGCCGGCAGCCGCCATCAGGCGTGCCGCGTTTGAACCGACATTGCCAAATCCCTGCACAACGACCCGGCTCGTCTCGCGGTTGATTCCCAACTTCTTGATTGCCTGATCGCAAACGATGAGAACTCCGCGGCCCGTCGCTTCGCGGCGGCCGCGCGATCCGCCAATATTGATCGGCTTGCCTGTTACCACTGCCGTAACGGTTTGCCGCATGTGCATGGAGTAAGTATCCATCATCCACGCCATGACTTGCTCGTTAGTGTTGACATCGGGCGCGGGTACATCTTTTTCGGGACCAATGAACTCGACCAGTTCCGCCGTGTAGCGGCGCGTCATGCGCTCCAGTTCTCCCATCGACATGCGATGCGGATCGCAGATAACTCCGCCCTTGGCCCCGCCGAAGGGGATGTTCACAACCGCGCACTTCCACGTCATCCAGCTGGCCAGAGCTCGGACTTCATCGAGCGTGACGTCGGGTGCGTAACGGATACCTCCCTTGGCGGGCCCGCGCGCAATGGAATGCTGGACGCGGAAGCCGGTGAAGACCTCCAGGTGTCCGCTGTCCATCTGTACCGGAATGTGTACTATGATTTCGCGTGTGGGATAACGCAGCACCTTCCACAAACCTTCATCGAGATTAAGTTTGTGGGCGGCCAGATCGAATCGGGCCGCCTGCGACTCCCAAGGATTTGTTTCCTGCTCCAGCGTGACGCTCTTCATGCGAATCTCCAGAAATAATAGCTATCGATATAGATGCGAATCAGAGGCTCTGCGCACAAATCGAGCAGTATATGAGTGTGTCGGCATGGTGGCAAGCAGCATGGTTTGGGGGTGATCCGATGGACACTAAGACGACCGCTCGACCTTGATCTCCATGCCTTCGGCGGCCGCGCGTACGCGAGGATAGTAGTTGCGGGCTTCCTGCACGACTTTGTCGATGACAGTGTCATCATGATCCGGATCATGATGAAAGAGCACGAGTTCCTTGGCTCCACTTTGCATGACGATGTTCACGGCTTCGCGCCAATGGCTGTGGCCCCAACCCCGCCGTTTGGCCTCGTACTCCTCGGGCAGATATTGCGAGTCGTAGATCAGAATATCTGCCCCCTCGGCTAGCTTCCGGACGTTTTTGTCGAACACGTCATCGCCCGGTTCGTTGTCGGTGGCGTAGACCAGGATGCCTTCTTTGGTCTCTAGACGAAACCCCATGCAGCCCTGAGGATGATTGAGCCACATCGCGCGCACCGTCGCGTTTTCGACTTGCGTCTGGCCTTCTTCGATGTCGTAGAAATTTCTTCCTGCTTTCATTTCGCTGGTGTTGACCGGGAAATAGGGCGACGCCATCTGCTCTTCCATCACGCGCTGCAGGCTGCGCGTGCGCCGCGAAGAATGAAAGAAGAACTGATTCTGGCCATTCTCGTAGAGCGGCCGAAAGAAGGGGATCCCCTGGATGTGATCCCAATGAAAATGAGAAACGAAGATGTGCGCCTGGATCGGTTTTCCGTTGGCTTCGCTCTCGAGTTGCTGCCCCAGACTCCGGAAGCCGGTGCCGCAGTCAAAAATGTAGAGACCGTCGTCGAGACGTACTTCGACGCACGACGTGTTACCGCCGTAGCGCAAGTTCCCGGCTTGGGGGGTGGGCGTGGACCCGCGCACTCCCCAGAACTTGACCCGCATAACCCCCCGTTCTGTGATCTTTCGCCTGAATCTTAATCTTCCGACGCTCCACAGCCTCCGTCAATTGTTTCGCTGGTTCCAGCTAGTGACCGAGGTGCTAGCTCTCAAACTACAACCAAGGCCGCTTAAGGAAGAGTTTTTGCACCACCGAGTCACAGAGACACAGAGAAACTAGGGAGAAATAGAGATCAGGGTTTACTTCCCTTAGGTTTCCTCTGTGTCTCTGTGGCTCGGTGATGAACTGATTTCTTTCGCCCCGAAATCCGCCATCCCCTATAATTCAGAGACCCTCCGGAAAGCCAAACCTGCTCCCCCTTTCGGCTCCGGACGTTCACCATGCCGCAACCGGATTTCAAGCAATTCTCGCGCCTGGCGCACGAGGCCACCCTGGTGCCGGTGGTCAAATCGGTCACCGCCGACCTGCTGACGCCGGTCTCGGCTTTCCTTGCGGTCGCGGCCGATGAGCCACACAGCTTCCTGCTCGAATCAGTCGAGCGCGGCGAGCATATCGGCCGCTACACTTTCGTCGGAGCTCGCCCCTACATGCGACTCTGGGCGCAAGGGGACGAAATCCACATCGAACGCGGCAAGATTCGGCAAAAACGCAAGGGCGACGTGTTCGCCACGTTGAAGGAACTACTCCGCTCGCATCGGCCCGCACACATCGCCGGGCTTCCGCCGTTCACGTCCGGCGCAGTCGGATATTTCGCCTACGACGTTGTGCGACGTCTCGAATCGATCGGCGAACATGCTAAAGCCGATGTCCCTGTTCCCGATTGCGTGCTCATGTTCTTCGACCGCCTTTTGGTCTTCGACCACCTGCGACACCAGATCCACATCGTCGCGGCCGCCGATGTCGCTTCGGAATCTCCGAAAATGGCCTACGGTCGCGCCCTGAAAGACATTGCGGCGATCGAGAACCGCCTGGCGTCCGGACTGCGGCCCGGTGCCTGGAAGAAGTCGCAGAAGAAGAACGGAACGCTCCAGGTGCATAGCGGCATCAGCCGTGAAAGACACATGCGCAACGTCGAACGCGCCAAGGAATACATCGCCGCCGGCGACATCTTCCAGGTCGTGCTGTCGCGGCGACTCGACTTTCAGCCCGACGTCGCGCCTTTCGATCTCTACCGTGCCCTGCGCACCGTGAACCCGTCGCCCTACTTGTATTTCCTGCGCATGGGAGACATGCACGTGCTCGGCTCCTCTCCTGAGATGCTGGTGCGCGTGACCGATCGCAAGCTGGAGTACCGGCCCATTGCTGGCACGCACCCGCGGGGCAAGGATGAATCTGAGGACCACGCCCTCGAGCAGAAAATGCGCGGCGACGAAAAGGAGCGCGCCGAACATGTCATGCTGGTCGACCTGGGCCGCAATGATCTGGGGCGCGTCAGCGAGTATGGCTCCGTGAAGGTGCGTGAGCTTATGTACGTCGAGCGCTACTCGCACGTGATGCACATGGTTTCCGCGCTCGAAGGAAAGTTGCGTCCCGAATTCGATGCCATCGATGCGTTTACCGCGTGTTTTCCCGCGGGCACTCTGAGCGGCGCACCTAAAGTGCGCGCCATGCAGATCATCGAAGAACTTGAACCGACGCGCCGGGGCGTATACGGCGGATCGGTGCTCTACGCAGATTTTGCAGGAAACATTGACTCCTGTATCGCGATCCGCACCCTGTTTATGAAAGGGAAACACGCGTACTTACAGGCTGGTGGAGGTATCGTGGCGGATTCCGATCCGGAAAAAGAATTCCAGGAAACGCTCAACAAGGCGCAAGCTGTATTACGAGCGGTGGAAATCGCTCGTCGTGGGTTGCAGTAGTGAATAAGGAAGTTAGCGACGCTGATGGTCGGCCACGTCTCCCCTGATGGGTCGTTACCTTCGTAAGATGCTTGGACTTCCCCCCTTCATTTCTAATCGAGGATATTGCTCCAGTAGCGTATGGCTATGCACAATCTGGATGTTTTTGTAGTCGCGAACTTCTCTCTGATTTTCGGATTGACCGGCTTGTTCTGGCCGGAGAAAGTATTACCGCTCTTCGCCGTCCTGATGTTCCCCTGGCCCGCCAGTTCGCGCGCGATTCGCGCGAACAGCATCGCCGCGATCCTCTTGTCACTATTGTTGACGGCGCGCTTGCTCTTGTCTTAAGAGCTTTTGTCGGTTCCTATAACGGATCGCCGCCCCGTCTGGCAACATCCATCCTGTCCGAAATACTGACGTACACCGCCACCCCATACAACACCAGAATCTCCAGGCCGCCGAACTCGGCGTGAAGCCCGTGAATCAAAATGCCCAGCCCGAAAATCGCGAGCCGTGCGTATCCGCCCGCTAGCATCGTCAGCGGCAGAAGGAACAAAATGGCGGCAACAATTTCGGCGCCAGACAAGATCAGTCGCACCCAGTTCAAAATCCCCGCGTGCCCGGCCACATGCAGGTGCGAGTGTGCGAAGTAAAAGGTCCGGCACGACTCTAGCAAGACGATGAGTCCCACCGTCCAGTGCAGCACCCTGATGGCGACTCTCGAGCGCGATCCATTCATTTTGTTTTCCGCTTCTTCCTGCCAGTCGCCAAGGGTCGAGCCTCGGTAAGTTTGTGGCTTGCGCTGGCGTCCAGTTCGAGCCCATAGAACTTCTTCAGATCGCGAATCCGGCGCAGGGAATCTTCGCTGAACGGACACTTGCCCTCGAAGGCGTGCAGCACGATGCCTTCCAGGAGATCGCCGAGCGTCAAGTCGTGATACTCGGCGAAACCCTTGAGCACCTTGAGAAGGCGTTTTTCCATGCGTACGCCGGTCTGCACGCGCTCGACCGTGAATCGTTGTTCTTGGTTTATCATGGTACCAATGTACCAGGGTACCAAGAGATCAACCGTGGAAAGTTGCCGGCATCGCTAGCAGAACTCCTGAATGCCCAGTTTGGCGGACATCGCACCACCCAACCGGTTTTGGGGAAGGGCCCGACTTCAGTCGGGCCACAACGGCTCGATACACGTGCGGCTTCAGCCGCTGAGGTTTGCTTCGGATTTCAGTTCGGGAAAAGAATCTACAGCGCCAGAAAGTTCTCGACCAGTTTCTTCCCCTGGTCGGTGAGCACACTCTCGGGATGGAATTGCACACCTTCCACGGGGAACTTGCGGTGGCGCAATCCCATGATGAGGCGAGTCCCGTCTACCTCGACGGTCTGCGCGCTAACCTCGAGTTCGGCGGGCAAACTCGATTCGGAAACAATCAGCGAGTGATAACGCGTGGCCGTCATGGGCGACGTCACGCCGCGAAAGATCGTCCTCCCATCGTGCTCTACCCGGCTGGTCTTGCCGTGCATAAGGTTCTTTGCCCGCACCACTTTGCCGCCAAAAGCCTCGCCAATCGCCTGGTGGCCCAGACAGACACCAAATACCGGCACTTTCCCGGCAAACCGGCGAATGAGTTCCACGCTGATCCCGGCATCGGCGGGCGTGCAGGGGCCGGGAGAGACCACAATCCGGTCCGGCCTCAGTCCTTCAACTTCCTCGATCGTGACCTGGTTGTTGCGGCGTACCTCGACCTGCGCACCCAATTCCCCCAGATATTGCACCAGGTTGTAGGTAAAAGAGTCGTAGTTATCGAGCACAAAAACCATAGCGTCCAACCTGCATCAGTTTAGTCTGAAACACGGCACTCCGTCGAAACGCCCGCTCCGCGGCCTGTCAGGCCAGGGACACCCAAATGCTTGACCTGATACGGGTTCGCTTTGGGAAACACTATTCCGTATCCCCTATTGGTGGTCTTGACAGTATTTGGCCTCCACGCCATGCTAAACCAGCTTTTTCGGAGGCAATTTCATGGCCGAGGCCCAGCAGGAGAAGCGGGCGAGCCGCCGTTTTGCTTTGCGGTTGCCGGTAGCTGTGACCTATGCCGATAATGGAACCCAGGAGCGATCGGCCCAAACGCGCGACGTAAGCGCCCGAGGAATTTCGTTTTACGTTGATTCTCCCATCGCTACTGGTTGTCCGATAGAATTCACATTAACTCTCCCGGCCGAGATTACCCTCACCGAGAGCATCCGGGTCCGCTGTAAGGGCAAGGTAGTGCGCCTGGACGACGGCGCACCGAACGGCAAGATGGCCGTTGCCGCCGTAATTGACGAGTACGAATTCCTGTCTGAGTCGTAATTTGCGGAAGCCGATTCCCCCCGCGCTTTCTCGATTTTGACCGACGATGATATTGTGAGCCTAGCGCGCAAGCTGGGCGGGGTGGAGTCTTTGCCGCGATCTGCTACAAACTGGTTTCTGTTCTTGACACTCGGCGCCGGGTGCGTCTTGCCGAGCTTTCCCGCATTCGCTCAAGACTCTACTGGTCAGCCGGCGCAAACTCCGGCCCAATCCCGCGCCGCCGCCATCCGGCAGATGATGCAAGAAGAAGCGGCGCGCCGTAATGCCGGCCGTCAGGGCGCAATTGCTCCGCCCACCCAGCCGAACACCACGCCAGTCCAGACCCCGGCGCCCCCGGTTCCACAGACGCCGCAAACACAGCCGGCAATGCCGCAGGTTCCCCCGACGACTACTGCCGTCCCCATATCTTCAACTGCAGCGCCGGCGACTCCGGCTCTGCCGCCCGCGTCAGTCAAGAGCGTAAAGATCGGAAAAGACAAGTCTGGCAGCATCATCGAGATCGTCAACAGTCGCGCCATCGCTCCCGCGCTGCAAACCCTGAACCACCCGCCGCGGCTCATCATCGATCTGCCGAACGCCAGCCTTGCCGTGAAGGAAAGATTCATCGCGCCCAAGGGCGGCCCGTTCACCGAGTTGCACGTCGACCAATTCCAGGAATCGCCGCCCGTCACCCGTGTGACCGTGGATCTGGCGGAAGCCAAACCCTACACCTGGGACGCCGCCGGCAACCGCCTCACGATTCGTCTGAAACCGCCGGAGGATCCCGCGGCCAAGGCCACCGTTCCTCCTCCCGCTCAGCCCGCAACCGTGCCCACATTCTCCACGCCTTCGATGCCGGCGGTTGTGCCGGTCGCGGCCAATCCCGCAGGATCGGCGGTGATTGCAGGGGCGAAGATTGGTTCCGGTTCCTCGGTGACCGCCAGTTCCGAGACTGCCGTGCTGCACATTGCGCGCGGTGGAGAACTGCACGTGTGCCCAGGCAGTACCGTTTCCGTGACCGCTTCCAAGAGCGGTCAGGAATTGATGTTCGGGATGAGCACCGGCACGCTTGAGACGCACTACCATCTCGCCACCGGTTCGGACGCTGTGCTGACGCCGGACTTTCGCATCCTGCTCGCCGGGCCCGGTGATTTTGACTACGCCATCAGCGCCAACTCGCACGGCGACACGTGCGTGCGCCCGTTGCTCGGCAACACAGCATCGTTGATTGTTTCGGAATTGATGGGAGACCGCACCTACCAGGTGAAGCCCACAGAACAAGTGGTCTTCCACGAAGGCAGGATCGATCGCATCAGTAACGACGTTCCATTTGATTGCGGATGCGCCGCGCCGCCACCACCGGTCATGCGTGCGGCGCTTGAGCCGCCGCCCATCCCGACGCGCGTTTCTGAAACCAACTTGCCCCCGAATCTGCAAATGCCTTCATCCGGCGCATCAACGCGGGCCGCGATCGATCCCATGTTGCCGCCGCTGCCCAACCCTTCCCGGCCGGCCATCGCCGCTCCCAGCGGGCCGCAGGCAGGTCGCAATACCGGCATGCCGGAGACTTCGCCACTGCCGCCTTCTAAGAAAGAAGACATTCACGTCCAGATCGAAGCACCCCTGGTCTTCCGAGGCGCCGATCGACAAAAGACTACGCAGAGCGCAGCTAACATGCCGCCCAAGACTTCGCTGGCCAAGCCCAAGTCCGATCCCACGGCTCCGATCCCGACGTCCGCTCCGCCTCCGCAACCGAAGGCTATCGCTCAGGAACAGCCAGCTCCCAAGGAGCATCGCGGTTTCTTCGGAAAAATAAAAGGCTTCTTCTCAGGGATGTTCCACTGAGAAAAAACCCAAAATCGTCTTCACCACAGAGTCACAGAGGCACAGAGAAAACCGTGAGCGGGTTCCTCTGTGACTCTGTGGTGAAAAAAACCTTTATCGGTCGCCTCGGGTTCCCAGACCTGTTACCTGTCACCCGCCTTTAAGACCTGCTGTCCTTAATCGCCTTCGCAATCGGAGCCGTCTTCTCGCGAGCCACGTCGCGCAGTTCCTCCGCCCAGTCTGCGCCGCGCTCGGCCATGTCGCTGACCCGGTCCACAGCTTCTTCCGACCAATCCTGCAAGGTGTCGCGCGCATCGTCATAACGCCGCTTCAATTCTTTGCGCACCTGCTTGCCGGTTTTTGGAGCAAGCAACAGCGCAGCCAACGCTCCGGCGCCCACGCCGATCATCAGAAACGTAATGGCTGTGCCGACGTTGCTCTTGTTCGACGTCTCGTATTTGCCGATCTTCATAAGGACACTCTCCTGGCATCGATAAAATCAAAGCGCGCTTTTTACAACTGTATTGTACTGTCCGCCCGCGCGCTCTACCGTGGATTCCCGACGAATGCGCCTCCGATGCTTTGCACTATCGCCAACTCCGTGTAAACTAAGGTGTTTGATCCCCGTGCCCGGCGAGCAAGTGGCTCGTCCCCGATCCGCCGGTCCCAACGATCGCACTTTTCGAGGAGACTTTCCGTCGCATGTCGATTCCTGCCACCCAACTTCGCCCCGGCATGATCATCAAGCACAACAATGATTTGCACTCCGTGTTCTCGGTCGAGCACCGCACCCCGGGCAACCTGCGCGCCTTCATCCAGGCCAAGCTGCGCAACCTGCGGACCGGCGCCATGTTCGAGCACCGCTTCCGCTCGCCCGATCCCATCGAAAAGATCACCGTCGACGAAGTCAACATGGAGTTCCTCTACAACGACGGCGACGACTATTACTTCATGAACACCGAGAACTACGAGCAGACGCATCTTACCCGCGACACGCTGGGCGACGCGGTGGAGTACCTGACCTCGAATCTGCAGATCAAAGTTGAATTCTTCGACGGAAAGGCCGTCGGCATCGAATTGCCCCAAACCGTCGTCTTGACCATCGTCGAGACCGAACCCGGCCTGAAGAGCGCGACCGCCTCGAGCGTGACAAAGCCTGCCAAGACCGAGACCGGCCTGATCGTGCAGGTGCCGCCGTTTATTAACGAGGGAGAGAAGATCAAGGTGGATACGGCCGAGGGGACGTATCTGTCCAGAGCGTAACTCAGCTATGAGACGCGAGCTTCGAGACCACGAGCACGCGGTCCCAGGTTCGCACCTGTTAGTTCTTTAGTCTTGGCTTTCTTAGCTCGAAGCTCACAGCCTCGCAGCTCGGACCTTTATGTTTCCCGACTCATCGTCCATTCACGCCCGCCGCTTCCTTATCCGCGGTCGCGTGCAGGGTGTCGGCTTCCGCTGGTTCGTGGAGCGGCAGGCCCACCTCCTCGGAATTGCCGGGTGGGTGCGCAATAACGCTGATGGAGCCGTGGAAGTGTTCGCGCAGGGATCGCGGGAACAGATCAACAATTTGCATGGTCAGTTAATGCAGGGGCCGCGGGCGGCGCGTGTCGATGCGGTCGATGAATCTGAAGTCCCCGTGTCGCAAGGTCTCAAAACTTTTCGTATCGAAGGAGCTTGGTAAATGTCCAAGGCGGGCCTGAATTCTGACCAACTCAAAAAGCTGATCCGGGAAGTGCCCGATTTCCCAAAGAAAGGAATCCTCTTTTACGACATAACCACGCTACTCAAAGACAAAGCCGGCTACGCGACCCTCATCGACGTGCTCGCCGAACGCTACATCGGCAAGGACGTCGACTTGATCCTCGGAATGGAAGCCCGCGGCTTCATCTTCGGGCCGGCCTTGGCCTATCGGCTGAACGCCGGATTCGTCCCAGTGCGCAAGCCGGGAAAATTGCCGGCCGCGACCACGCGCGTCGAGTACGACCTGGAATACGGCAGCAATATCCTGGAAGTCCACGAGGACGCGATCGAGAAAGGCCAGCGTGTGCTGATCGTGGACGACCTGCTGGCCACTGGCGGCACCGCCGAGGCTACCGCCAAGCTGGCAACAAAGCTGGGCGCCGACATCGCCGGCCTGGCCTTCGTGGTCGAACTCGACTTCCTCAAAGGCCGCGACAAGCTCAAACCCTACGACGTGTATTCCGTGCTGCACTACGACAAATAAACCAGGGCCCGGAATTCTCCCGGGATCGCGGAGCCTTCTTACCGCGACTTCTACTCTTCCTGCTCCAACTCCGTCAGGAAATTCTCCCCGAGATTGCGCGCAAACGGATCGCTGGAGGAATCCACCAGCACCTCGAGATCGGTGTCCACGCCGCCGGGTTCTCCCGATGTCTTTTCCTGCTTGCGCAGATTCTTGCGTTCGGCTTTTTCGCGCTGCTTGTCCTGCCGCGAGCGCTCCTTCTGGCGCTTGGTGAAACTTGATCGGCCTCTTCCCCCCATCGACACCTCCTAGGGCACACTTGTGCTCCGGACCGAAAACGGTCCACGTGATTGATGCTCAGAACGTTTCCGTTTAGATAATTCTACCAGCGCGGCTCGCGAGGCTGCCGCGCGTGTCCGCGATAATCGTCGCGTCCGCCGCCATCGCGGCCTCCGCGTCCGCCTCCGCCGAAACGTCCGCCGCGCGGCGGGCCACTGCTCTTCTCTTTGGGACGCGCTTCGTTCACTTTCATCGGGCGTCCTCCCAGATCGCTGCCGTCGAGCGCGGCAATCGCCTTGCCCGCGGCGTCGGCGTCGGTCATTTCCACGAACGCGAAACCGCGCGAACGCCCGGTCTCACGATCCGTGACAATGCTGACCCGTTCCACGGCGCCGTGCGCTTCGAACAGGGGGCGAAGTTCGCCCTCGGTGGTACTGTGCGGTATGTTGCCTACAAACAGGTTTTTCATCAGGCTTCCTCGGGTTGCAGATCGGTTTCACTGGGTTGCAGAGCAGTTTCGCTGGTAGTTAGATCCAGGACGTCGGCTGCTTCCGCGGTAGCGGGAGCGGGGACGGCATGCCGGCGCAGAGCGTCGTTCCAATAACCCTGCGAGGCAGAATCGGCGGGCAGTGCAGAATCGGCGGGCAGTGCAGAATCGGCGGCAGCACTCTTCTGACGTGGATCTTTCAACGAACGGGTGGCCGCGATGCGCCACGAGGCTTCCAGAAAGCCATACCGCTGGGGAAGCAGTTCGCACGCGCTCGTGAACAACGACGCCACCATCTCGCTCCACAGACCGTTGCGGGTCGGATCTCGCAACAGATCGCTCGAATCGGCTCCCGGCGCGCTCCCCAGATACTCGGGTTTGCCCACCAAAAAGGCCATCCGCTGGGGTGGCTTGGCACCCGCCATCTCCGCGCAGAATTCGTCGACATTGCGTGGCTCGCGCTTTACGTCCATTAGAACGAGATTGTAGGAGTCCGCTTGCCACAGCGATCGCGCTTCACTGATATCGCAAGCACAGTCCACTTCGACTCCCAGCTTGCGGAGGATTCTCGCGCGCAAGTCGCGTTTTGTCCGATAGCTGTCGATGAGAAGAATTCGCTTCTTGCGGTTCGCTGCTGAGGCATCCGCCGCCGGAGCCCTATTCATGAGCCGCGTCGTTTCTCTTGCCGGCGGTCGTGGCCGCTGGCGACTTCTGCACGCTTCCCGGCTGACCCAGGTTGAATTTCGCGTACATCACACGATCGCGCATGCGCCGCTGGATTCTCTGTTTTCGCTGACGGTGGAACCTCGACTTGTCGCCGTTAATTGCGGACATGATCTCCTCCAGCCCAGGTTCGATTTTCCAAGGGAGCGCAGGCCAGGCGCGGCTCGGTGGTGGCACAACTTCCTGCCTTTGTACGGCCGCCACATTGGCATGGGACGCGCCCTCTTTCGATGCAGGCTCTCAATCGCGAAGGCGCAAAAATGGTTCAGCGAGCTTGGTCTTCGTGGTTAAGTCTCCTCTCTACTATACGCGCAACAGGCTGGAAACACGAAGGCATCGTTTCGGACAGGTTGCGGTCGAAGGGTCTCAAGCCATTCCAAAACAGACTTTCTTGGGGTAAACGAGGAACCGAGAAACTGGCCTTGTGCACGGCAGCGGAGGCGATTTCTTGAAATTAGTGGCGAAACCCGCCCTTTTCTGCTACCGTGTGGTTCGCGTTTGAGCAGAATCGGTTGTGAGCAGTTCAGCTTCACCGCTTGTACCTGCCCTGCAGTACCCTCCGACTCGCATTCAGCGTAAAAAATTCACCGAAAGGTATTTGAACAAAGTATATGGAACAAGGAACAGTAAAGTGGTTTAACGATGCCAAGGGTTACGGATTCATCAGCCGCCAGAGCGGCGAGGATGTTTTCGTGCACTTCTCCGCGATCCAGGCCGGCGGTTTCCGCAGCCTGCAGGAAGGTCAGAGCGTGGAGTTTCAGGTGACGAAGGGCCCCAAGGGTCTGCAGGCCGAGAACGTCCGGCCTCTGTAAGAAAATCGAGTTCAGGGCAAAAGGCTCCGGCGCGCCGGAGCCTTTGTTTTTGCTGCGATGCTGCCGAACCTGTGCTTGCCTTGTTTTGCGCGCACTAGCTCATCAGCGTGAAATAAGTACCGACCGCGGCGCCATAAAGCCCGAAACACACGAGCATCAACGCCATCATGCCGAGAATCGCGTGCCAGTTCAGATCTTTTTCCTGCTCTGTCCGTGATCCCTGTTGCAACACTACCTCCTTTGCTCCTCGCGGAGCGATCCACAGAATTGCCGAAGCGCACGCGCAGCCAAACGTTTGGGAGTTGCCGGAAGTATCGCATCCCCTCTGCCATCAAGGGGAAGACTGCACAAATGAGTGAGTTGGGTGGCTTGTCCTACAGAAGTCATGCGAGACCTGCGTACGTTCTGGCGGTCCTGCGCGTCCCGTCGTTCGAAATGTGAGCACCTCCGACGCAGATGGTCCAAATTCTGCGACCTTGAATTCACGAATATCTTTATCCCTGGGCCACTCGAACACGCCCATACACAGTCGTTACAACTCAGTAACGAGAAGTTTTGCACCCTTAGGCAGGTAACTTTTTCTCCGGAACCAGTCTTCCATCGAGTCGCGTAACGTATCGATTGGCACCTTCGCGCCGATCTCGATAAGACCATCCGCAGTGGGCAGCGTGTCGTCAAATACGCTCAAGTTTGTGAAGTTCCTCATGCTGAAACTGTCCATCCACTTCAACGGGCACGCATGACGGGCGCCATTTTCCTCGTATTCGACTCGAACCTTGCGTGCGAACATGTACTGACCATTTTAACCAGAGGTCCTGCGCGAAGGATCGTGATGTTTCACGTGCAAGCGAGTGCTTGACAGCGAAACGGCCAAACCATACCCTGCGCAACACGCTGAGTATCTCGTAAGACTTCTGTTTGTCAGATTTAAGCCTCGTTAAACTCGGGCATTCCCGAACAAGAGGAGATTTCGAATGATGTGGATTCTGTGGGTCATCATCGTGGGTCTGATTGCCGGCTGGGCCGCTGGGAAAATCATGGGCACCGGTGGATATGGTCCTGTGATCGATATCCTCCTGGGTATTGCTGGCGCCATCGTAGGCGGATTCCTGTTCCATCTCTTCGGACTGTTCTCCAGCGGCGGGCTCATCCCCGAGATCGTGATTGCCACTGTCGGCGCAGTTTTTCTGATTTGGCTTAGCCGCAAACTCAAGAAAGCCTGACCAAAAGCCGCGGAGGCGGCCCATTCATTAGTTCAGCGGGAAAGCGCTGGGTCACGGGAAGGCAGCGCACCAGCCGGAGGGGCGATATCCAAGGCCTGGGGCGTAGGCCCGCAGGCCGTGCGTGGAAAAACAAATGCCCGGCACGAAGCCGGGCCTGCGCACAAAAACAAAATCCTACTTCAGCCTCGCCGTCAGATTCTTCACTTCATCGCGCAATCCCTGGGGCAGCCGGTCCCCGAACTGCGCGAAGTGCTTTTCAATGAGCGGAACTTCGGCACGCCAACCCGCCACATCCACGCTCAACAATTTCGCCAGATTGGCCGCCGGCAAATCGAGGCCCTTCATGTCAAGGTCCGACGATTCCGGGAGTCGTCCGAGGGGGGTATCGACCGCGTGCACCTTGTCATCGCAGCGCTCAAAGATCCACTTCAAAACGCGGCTGTTCTCTCCATACCCCGGCCACAGGAATCGTCCGTTCTCATCGGTGCGGAACCAGTTTACGTAGAAAATCTTCGGCAACTGCGTGGCGCTTGACCGTTTCCCCATCTCCAGCCAATGCGCGAAGTAGTCCCCCATGTGATATCCGCAGAAGGGCAACATTGCCATGGGATCGCGCCGCAACTGTCCGACTTTGCCCGCCGCCGCGGCCGTGGTCTCGCTGCTCGCCGTCGCCCCGAGAAACGTTCCGTGCTGCCAGTTGAAAGCTTCGGTCACAAGCGGCACGATGCCCGCGCGCCGCCCGCCAAACAGAATCGCATCGATCGGAACACCCTTCGGATCTTCCCACTCCGGCGCGATGCACGGACACTGTGATGCCGGAGTCGTAAACCGCGAATTCGGATGCGCCGCTCGCCGCCCCGATGCCGGCGTCCACGGCCGCCGCAGCCAGTCCATCAATTCCGCGGGTTTCTCCTCCGTCATCGCTTCCCACCAGATGTCGCCATCGAGTGTGACCGCGCAATTGGTGAAGATCGAGTTCCGCATCGCCGTCATCATGGCGTTGCGGTTGGACTTCATATTCGTGCCCGGCGCCACGCCGAAGAACCCGTATTCTGGGTTGATCGCGTACAGCCGCCCATCTGCGCCGAACTTCATCCATGCGATGTCATCTCCGACCGTCTCCACTTTCCATCCAGGAATCGTCGGGATCAGCATCGACAAGTTCGTCTTCCCGCACGCCGAAGGAAACGCGCCCGTCATGTACTTCACCTGCCCCGACGGGTTCGTCATCTTCAGGATGAGCATGTGCTCGGCCATCCAGCCTTCGTCGCGGGCCTGCACCGATGCGATGCGCAACGCATGGCATTTCTTCCCCAGCAGCGCATTCCCGCCGTATCCCGACCCGTACGACCAGATCTCGCGCGTTTCCGGAAAGTGACAAATGTATTTGTGCTCGGCATTGCACGGCCACGGCGAGTCCGCATCGATCGCCCCCAGTGGCGCGCCCACCGAATGCAGGCCGCGCACGAATTCGCCATCCTCGCCAAGCACGTCGAGCACGCGTGTCCCGACGCGCGCCATGATGTGCATGCTGGCGACTACATACGGGGAATCTGTAATTTCAACGCCGATCTTCGCAATCGAAGATCCGCTCGGTCCCATGCTGTAAGGAATCACGTACATCGTGCGCCCCGGCATTGATCCGGCAAACAGGCCGCGCAGCTTCTGCTGCATCTTCGCGGGATCTTCCCAGTTGTTGGTGGGACCGGCTTCTTCTTTCGTGCGCGAGCAGATGAAGGTGCGATCTTCCACCCGCGCCACGTCGGCGGGATTCGAGCGCACTAGGATGCTGTTGGGCCGCTTCTCTTCATCGAGCGGCACGGCCGTGCCCGACAGGATCATGAGCCGCAGCATCGCCTGGTATTCTTCGGGCGAGCCATCGCACCAGTGCACGCGCTCCGGCTTGCACAGCTGGGCCGCTTCCTCTACCCATCGGGCCAGTTGCTTGTGTTTCTTTTCACTGCGGGATGTTTCCACATCGACAGTAAGACTGGACATAAAGGGCGTCTCCGCAACAGAACGGACCTTGTCACTCGCCGCTATGCAGCGGGACGTAATGAGCGGTGCGAAGCGACCGGGCAGTATGAATGCCTGCAAACAAAAAACCGGTTGCGCTTCAACTTTGCAAACTTAATATTCTCCTCTTTCCGCGCAGTGATTCCAAGTTAAAAGCCGGGTGCTTTAGCCGCAAGACAGGATTGGAGTCGAAGATTTTTCGCGTGACCACGACACGCGAGAACGAGGAATGAAACAACTCATTCCGCTGCAGAAACTTCGAACGCAATTCCGGCCGGTCGGTCGAATGATGGGGATCGAATCAGCTATTTACGGCAGCCGGTGTTTCCACCGCAGACACCACAGCTTCCAGGTGCGCGAGCGTTTCCTGCACCGTGAGCGAATACATTTCGCGCCCCACGCCCTCGCCGGACTCGAGCGCGGTTTTCAAGTAGTGCCCGGCGATTTCGATAGCAAGCGGATCGGTAATGATCTTCCCCGTCTGATTCTGGTACTCGACCCACGCCGGATGCGGCAGTGCCACCCACACGGGACGGCCATCGACGAGGAACTTGATATCAATGGCATCCGCATGGCGCGTGGCAATCGCCACGATAAGCGCCTGGTAGATGCAGTGCACCTTCTTCTTTGTCCAACGGTCAGTGGCCTGGAAATCGCTGTACATAGACACCTGAAACTATAGCGGACGAGTAACAAGCGCTGCAAACGCACGTCACGGCGCACTTCAGCCCACAGAAAAGCGAGTAACCACAAAGCCCGCCAAGAAAGGCCGTCAAGAACGCAAAGAAGACCTCAGCCTGTCTTCTTTGCGAACTTCGCGGATTTCTTTGCAAACTTTGCGGTTAAAAGCTTTTTCCGCGGGGTGCCCCATCCTAGCGCGTATTTTGCGCTAGGGTGAGATTCCACAAATGCCGCGACCGAAGAGCTTGTAGCCTGCCGTCCCCCGTGCCCTTTGCGGTTAAGCCCTTCTTGTCTCCTGGCACGATCTAACCGGTGAATCCGGCAATCAACTCATCCAGCTTCGCTAACAAAGCAGAGTTATCGGCACGCGGATAGCTCGCGAGTTTTTCCCGGTAACTCTCCAGATTGAACAGGAACGACTCCACCCGCTCCTTGTTCAGATCGTCCCAGTACGCCCCATAGCCCGTCTGCCCGATGTAATACGCATTGAACACCTGCTCAAACTGCTTCTTGACTGGCCAAGCCAGGTAAGGTTTTCCCAGATACAGTGCTTCGCTGATGAGCGAAAACCCCGCGTTGGCGACGATCGCTCGACAACCTGCCAGGTCCTCGAGAAACCCGCCCAGCGCCGGTTTGCGAAATTCGAGATTGCCATCTTTCCCTTCGCGGTTGAAGCCGTAGCACACAAATTTCTGCCGCACGATACGCAGCACATGGAGCAGAGCTCTTGCTTCTGAGGTCACGTACACGAGAACATAGTCGCCATTCGTGGGCCGTGCCCGCAGCACTTCGGCGCGCAAGATTGGCGGGAACAAAAATGTCGCTTTCTTTTTTACCCGTGCCTCGAAGAACGAGATCACCAGGTAAGCGTTGGCCCCCGGAGTCATCAGGCGCGTGACCAGTTTGGCCGCGGCCACTTCCTTTCGGCACTCTGGCGGATAAGTGATTTCGGCATCGGTGAGCAGGTGCTGGTTGTCGATGGCGAGAATCGGCAGCTTCAGCTTGTGCCCGACGTGGCAGGTGATGGGCTCATAATCGGTGATCACCAGATCAAGATTCCAGCTTTCGGCTTTGCGTCCCAGTGTACGGACCTTGCCCGCGGTCTCCGGCAGATGTAGCAAATTCCGCACGATCGTCTTCCGGTAGCGCACCCGATTGTGCACATACGCCAGCCGCAGGCCATCAATTTCCGTGACCTCAAAATCGTCCTTGAGGTTCTTGTAACCGCGATCGAACGACGCGACATGCACGCGATGTCCCTGCGCCTCGAGATGCGCGATCACTTCCCGTGCGCGACTCGAATGTCCCGAGCCTTCTCCGTTCACGCCGTACAGAATGTTGGCCATAATTTTCCCTGTGAACACCATCGTGCCCTGCGCACAATCACACGGGCAAGTGACGTAAGAAGTGCCGGATAGGACATCTACAGAGAAAACCTCTTAACCGCAAAATTCGCAAAGAAAGGCGGCGAAGAACACAAAGAAAAGCTTCAGCCGGCCTTCTTTGCGAACTTTGCGGATCTTCTTCGCGCGTTGCGGTTAAAAGCTCTTCTCTGCGTCCGTTCTCCGCGTCCTCTGCGGTCTAAGAATTCTCGCTTCCTGAGATTCAACCCCTCTGCCGCGAGGCCACGGAAGCCCTTGACCCCTCCCGCCTCCGGCTGGTATCAACATCGTTCCCTCGGAGGCTTGCTTGTCCACTCGATCTCTTAGCCGGTGCCTGATCCTTCCCGCACTTCTCACGTCTGCCATGTTTGCCCAGTCTTCCGGCCTGCGCTTTGAGGTCTCCTTCCCCAAGTCGGCCAGCGCCGCGCCGCTCGACGGCCACGTCTTTCTGCTGATCTCCACCAACAATCGCGACGAGCCCCGTTTTCAGATCGCGGAAGACTTTGCCGACTCGCAGCAGGCCTTCGGCCTGGACGTGGACGGGCTGGCGCCCGATTCGCCCTCCGTCGTGGATGCCACGACCTTCGGCTATCCCACGCGCAGCCTCGCCAACATTCCCGCCGGTGACTACTACGTGCAAGGACTCCTCAACATTTACGAAACGTTTCATCTTTCCACCGGCCACACCGTAAAGCTGCCGCCCGACAAGGGCGAGGGATCGCATTGGCAGACCAAGCCTGGCAATCTCTACAGCAAGCCAGCGAAAATGCATATCGACCCAAAATCGAATCAGGTGATTCGCATCTCGCTCGGCGAGAAAATTCCGCCCATCGAACAGCAGCTCGCCGAAGTCGACAGCGTGCTCGACTGGGGCCGCGGCCTCGCCCAGCCCGTCTCCGAAAACAAGTGGGTGAAGCGCATTCGCTTTCAAAGCGATTTGCTGACGAAGTTCTGGGGACGCCCAACCTACCTGGGTGCGATCGTGCTTCTTCCCGACGGCTACGACGAGCATCCCGAGGCGCACTACCCGCTCATCGTCGAGCAGGATCACTTTCATCGCGACCTCTTCCTGCCCAATTCATTTCGTACGCAGCCCCCGCCACCGGGCCTAAAGGGCTCGCCGCTCGAGAATGCGCGGTACGGCTACAAGTTCTATCAGGACTGGATTTCCGGCCGCCTGCCGCGCGTCATCATCATGACTATCCAGCATCCCACGCCGTATTTCGATGACTCGTATGCAGTGAACTCCGAGAGCCAGGGTCCTTATGGCGATGCGATCAACAAGGAACTCATCCCTTACATCGAAAAGAAATTCCGCGCCATCGGCGAAGGCTGGGCGCGCACCGTCTACGGCGGATCGACAGGAGGATGGGAAGCGCTCGCCTCGCAGGTTTTCTATCCCGACATGTACAACGGCGCCTGGGTATCGTGCCCGGACGTGGTCGACTTCCGTGCGTATGTCACGACCAACCTGTATGAAGACAAGAACGCCTATTTCATCGAAGGCACCTTCGGACGAGTGCCCCGCCCGGAAAAGCGCGACGCCGATGGACTGGTGCGAGCCACGATGGAACAAGCCAATCACTACGAGTTGGTGGCGGGGACGCGTGGCCGTTCCGGCGAGCAGTTCGACATCTGGCAGGCCACGTTCAGTCCGATCGGCACCGACGGGTATCCCAAGCCGATCTACAACAAGCTCACCGGCGAAATCGATCACGACGTCGCCAACTACTGGAAACAGCACTACGACCTCAGCGCCATCATGCAGCGCGAATGGAAGACGCTCGGCCCCCAACTCGCCGGCAAGCTGCATTTTTATGTCGGCGAATCCGACACCTGGTACCTCGATCGCGCAGTCCACCTGCTGCACGACTACCTCGAGACCACTACCGAGCCGTACTACCACGGCACCTTCGACTTCGGCGTGCGCCAGCCACACTGCTATTCAGGAGTGGGCGACTCCTCCGGCCCGGCTGGATCCACGCTGCCGCAGCGCTTCCTGCCAGAAATGGTGAAGCACATGGAGCAGACCGCGCCCAAGGGCGCGGATGTGAGTAGCTGGAAGTACTAGTGTGGCGCGTACACTCCTATAGCCAAGCTACGCGCGGCCCTGACCCTTCAGTCGGCGGGCGATGCGCAGCCATGGACGAGCACGGGTCGCAGAGTCGCGCAGCGACGGCAGACGTTAGCCCCGCACGTAAGTGCGGGGAGAGGCGTCGGAAAGAGCAGAGTCCCCTTCAGTGACGGCACCAGTGCGAGATGCGAGGGGCGTGATTCATCTTCCTTGGATAGGGTTTCACCGCCACCCCTTTCGGCTACTATGACCTGGTGCCGACCCGGGTCCCCACAAAATCCAAACTCACCATCCTCCAGACTAACCGCCTGGAAGAACTTTCCTGGCTGATTCACGGCTTCTCGACCCGTATGGGAGGACATTCGCGCGCGTACGGAGGCGACTCCCTCAACCTTGGCTTCACCCAGACCGACTCACGCGCGGCAGTCGAACGCAACCGTGCCGCGTTTCTCAAGAAACTCAACGCGAACGGACGACAACCTATCAGCCTGGTCACTCTTCGCCAGGTGCACTCCGACATCATTCACACCGTGTCCGTTGTCCCTGGGGAACCGCTCGTGGGCGATGGCCTCATCACGAATACGCCCGGCCTTTTGCTCGCCGTGCAAACTGCGGATTGCCTTCCCGTCATTGTCGTCGACCCCAAGAAACGCGCTGTCGGAGTCTTTCACGCCGGATGGCGCGGGACCGTGAAGCGCATCGTCGAGAAAGGCGTCGGCGCGATGCGGCTTCACTTCGGCAGCCGGCCCGGCGATCTCGAAGCTGCCATCGGTCCGGGCGTGCGCAACTGCTGCTACGCGGTGGGAGAAGAAGTGCGCGACAATTTTCGATCGCAGTTTGCGTACGCAGAGAAACTTTTCCACCAAGTGGAAGAGTCCGATCCTGTGCGCGAAAAGTATCCCATGCTGTTTCTCACCGCCCGCGCGCCCGGCCACAGTAAACTGCCTGTAACAATTTTCCTGGATTTAGTGGAGGCCAACCGCCGGCAACTCCTGAGTGCGGGCCTTTCGGCGAAAAAAATCGACGCCTCTCCTCTTTGCACTTCCTGTAACACGGATACACTGTTCTCCCACCGGGCCGAGAAGGGAGTGACGGGCCGGCTCATGGGCGTGGCGGGTGTCCGCCGCGAATCTGCTCGGGGAGAATCGCAATGAAATTTATCTTAGGCGGCACAGCTTTAATCATCGCTGCGCTGGCCACAATTTCCCTTTTTGCGGTCGACAAAGAACTGGTCATGCGCGCCGAAAGCCTTTTTGAGGCGGTCCCTGACAGTTCGCCGGGCGCGGCCATCATGGTCATTCAGGACGGCGCGGTCGTGCTGCAACGCGGTTTCGGCGCCACCGATCTCCGTTCTCACCAGCGCATCGACGAGCACACCAACTTCCGGCTAGCGTCGCTCACTAAGCAATTCACGGCCACGGCGATCATGCTGCTGGTGCACGATGGCAAGTTGCGCTATGACCAGAACCTCACGCAGATTTTTCCGGAATTCCCCGCTTACGGGAAAAAGATCACCATTCGTCAGTTGCTGAACCATACCTCCGGCTTACTCGACTATGAGGACTTGCTCGCGGAGCAATACAAGGGAACTCCCGAAGATCAAATCCCGCAAATCAAAGACGCCGGAGTCCTCGCGCTGATGGAGAAAGCCGCCACCACGAAGTTTCCTCCGGGATCGAAGTGGGCGTACAGCAATTCGGGATACTGCGTGCTTGCCATGGTGGTCGAGAAAGTTTCCGGCAAGCCCTTCGGTGATTTTCTGCAGGCGCGCATTTTCGGTCCGCTAAAAATGACCGATACGATCGCCTACGTGAAAGGCAAGAACGAAGTGAAGAACCGCGCCTACGGACACGCGGTCGACGGAGCCAACCCCCGCGAAACCGACCAGAGTCCGACCTCGGCCACGCTGGGCGACGGCGGCGTCTACACCTCGCTCGCCGACCTGGCGAAATGGGACGCGGCGCTAACGCATCACACTCTCCTCAGCGCCAAAGAAATGGAGCCTGCGCTCCAACCGGTGGAACCAACCGGCGGGCCCGCAGAAGAGAACGGCCTTTCCGTCAGTTACGGCTTCGGATGGTTTGTGAATCCCTATAAAAAACACGACCGCATGTGGCACTACGGCGAAACCATTGGGTTTCGCACCTCCATCCAGAGATTTCCCAAAGATCACTTGACCGTGGTCGTGCTGTGCAATCGTGCCGACATGAACGCAATTCAGTCCGCCCTCGAGATCTCGGATCTGTTTTTAGGTGAGCACACGTACTGAAAAAATCTCAAATCGGGGGCCTTGCGCGAGGCCGCCCGCAATTCCCGTTTTGGTGCACTGGCGAAATTTCGGCAGAAACCGAGCCTTGCGGCCGACGGTAGTTTATCTGCAAGCTAAGTTATTGAAAAATACGCAAAGGCAAAGTTGAGAGCGACAACAAGCCGCAACCATCGCATAGAATGCCTTTTAATTGCGGTTCTGGAGGCCTAGGAACGCATTCGAAGACCCGAGTGGCAACCCGAGGTCATCCGAGGCCCAATCGCCCTGCAGAAGGCCTCTAATGCGCCGATGTTATCAATTAGTTGATGCGACCAAAATAGTCGGGCTTTGGTGCCGGACTCCCGCCCACCACGAACGGTGGCGACTTTCTCGGCCTTCACGGGAATGCCGACCGCTGCTCCAATGGGCCACCAGCCGACCACCGAGAACCTGGAGATTAGTGACTGAAGACTGCCGACTTAAAATTCCAATCCTTGCGCTCGCGCCAAAAATCCCAACAGCGGCGCCAGCTTCTTCGCCGCTGCTGTCGCTTGGCGCAAAAAATCCGCCCCACAGAGTTGTTTCTTCGTGAAACGCACGCTGGACACGAAATCCACCCATTTCAGGTCTCCGATCATCGGATGGTTTTCCAAATATCCGCGTGGGGCGCGCGAGAGCCGTGCGCCTTCGAGCACGAGTCCGCGCTTCGCCTTCTTCCACTCTTCGGGTTTCCACGCGATCGCGTCGCGAATCTTGGCGAGCGAGCGGCGATCCGGCTGCCACGTGCCGCCATAAAGAGAACTTCCTTCCGCCTCGAGATGCAGGTAGTAGCCGACGGCTCGCATCTCTTCGCTACGACTGGCGTGAGGGAAGACCATGCCGACCCACGTCTTGTAAGGACGCTTGTCGGGCGAGAAGCGAATGTCTCGATACACGCGCTGCAACGATCCGCCGTGAGGCTTCGGGTCGACGACGATCCACGGGCTGATCTCTTTCAGACGGAATCCGAAATCGGTCACGAAACGCAGCCCCGGCCGGTGCGCAACTTCCTGATAGCGCTCGCGATTCTTCAGAAACCAAGGGCGGCGGTTGTTGCGCTTAAGTTGCGCGAGAAATTGAAACAGTTCTGGATCGAAGTAGGCCTTACCCACGATGCACCATGGCGATTGGATTCGATGAGCAGAGAAATAGGCGCGCACCCAGCGCGCCCTCGGAGTTTGCGGGTTATTACGCGGGAGCGGGCGGCGCCGGAGGGGCGGCCGCTGCGGCATGAGCTTCGTCGCCGTGATTGACCAAATCTTTCAACTCCTTGCTGGGCTTGAAGAAAGGAATCTTCTTCGCCGGAACTTCCACGCGGTCTCCGGTTTTCGGATTGCGCCCCACACGCGGCTTGCGCTGGCGGGTGCGGAAGCTGCCGAAGCCGCGAATCTCGATCTTGTCGCCCACGCGCAGGGAGCGCACGATGCTGTCAAAGATCGTCTCTACAATGACTTCGCTGTCTTTGCGCGTGAGCTCCGCCAGACGCGAGACCTCATCAATCAGATCCGCTTTTGTCATACGCCTCTAGCTCCGTGGTGAATTTGACGAGTGGTCAGTGCGACCAGCCCTCTGCGGGGCCTTCATAACTCTCTCAAATTTCAGGTACTTCGCGCAAGTGTGGATCAGGTTCCGAGACCAGGCTCTAGGCTTTGGGCTCTAGCCAACAACACTAACCGCAGATTCTCCTCTTACTCTAGGCCCCCGAGGTCTTGCCAGAGACTAAAGCCCAGAGCCTGCGTTCCTACTTCCACATGTAGTAAAAGCCCACGTGCTGATCCATCAGCTTCTCGCGGGAAGGCAGGTACTCGGACACATCCCCAAACAGCAGGTCACTGAGCGTCTTGCGGTCTTTCTCGGGACGCACCAGCGTTGGCTCGCCCTTGATATTAACTGACTTAGCCGTATCTTCGACGGCGGTCTGAAAATCGGCAACCTGGTCAATCAGCTTCATCCCGGCAGCCTGCTGGCCGGTCCAGACCTTGCCATTTGCAATCGACTTGACGTCGTCGAACTTCATCTTCCGACCATCGGCAACGGCCTGGATGAACTGTCCATGCATGTTATCGATCATGCTCTGCAGGTATTCGCGTTCGGCCGGGGTCATGTCGCGGGTGGGCGAGCCAGTGTCCTTGAAGTCGCCTGCTTTCATGGTGATGTCTTTCAGCTTGGCCCATTGCAGGAGTTCGGCGTAGTTGACCCACTGGGCGATCACGCCGATGGAGCCGACGATGCTGCCGTTGTCGGCATAAATCTTGTTGGTAGCGGAGGATACGTAGTACGCGCCGCTCGCTCCAACCGTCTCGATCGAGGCGACGATGCGTTTCTTCTTGTCATCGCGAATGCGTTTGACTTCGCGGTAGATCTCTTCGGAAGCAGCCACGCCGCCGCCGGGTGAGTTAACGTGCAGGATGATGGCCTTGATGGAATCGTCGTCAGCGAACTTTTTGAGCTGCTGCACGACCGGATTGGGGCTGAGGATCACGCCTTCAAGATCGACGACCCCGATTTTGTCGCCGAAAGCGAGCGTGCTGTCCTTGCCGGCGTGCAGGGTCACGTAAACCAGGGCGAAGACGGCGAGCACGAACAAAAAGAAGGCGCCTCCGCCGATGACGATCCACAAAAACGTTCGCGAACGCTTTTCTTCAGTCATAGATTTCTGCACTCAACGTTGGGGTAGTTTAGCACTCTGGCGGCGCTGCACGCGGAGCGTGACTCCGTGCATAATGCCAGCATGCGTCAGGCGATTCTTGGTGCGGGCGGGGTGGGAGGCGTGCTAGGTGCGTGCCTGGCGCGCAAGGGTGAACAAGTCACGATGGTGGTTCGTCCAGGCACTCTGGAACGCTTTCCGGCGGAAGTGCGACTGGAGAGCCCGCTGCTGGGCAACTTTTCGGCCGCGGTGGAGAAGACAGATCAGGTCCCGACCGCTGATATCCTCTGGATTTCCGTGAAGGCGACACAACTGGAAGACGCTCTTCAATCCGTAAAGGATCCGAGCAGCGTGCAGGCAGTGTTGCCACTGCTGAACGGCATCGATCATGTGGCTCGTCTGCGGGAGCGCTTTGGTCACGACCGCGTTGTAGCCGCCACGATTGCGGGAGAAATGGAGCGGGTGGCTCCGGGACGCTATGTTCACCCATCGCCGTTCGCGATGTTGAACGTTGCCGGCAGCGGACGCCTGCTGCTCGCCGAGACCCTCGACAAACTGCAGAGCACCGGTTTCTCCTGCCGATTCATGGACGATGAAGCCATGCTGTTGTGGACCAAGTTGGTCTTTCTCGGCCCGTTTGCTTTGGCAACCTCGGCGGCCGCTGTGCCGATCGGCGGAGTCCTGGCAGATCCGCAGTGGCATAAGAAGCTCGAGGATTGCGTGCGCGAATTCTGTGCCGTCGCCCTGGCCGAGGGTGCAACCGTGCATGTTGACAAGGTGCTGGCAGCTTTCTTCAATGTGCCGAAAATTATGCGCAGCTCGATGCAGAAAGATGTCGATCGCGGCAACCCGCCGGAACTCGATGCGATTGGGGGACCAGTAGTGCGCGGGGGCGAGCGTCTGGGAATTCCGGTGCCGGTGACGCAAGGGTTGATCGACGCGGTGGAGAGGAAGATGGAGGTCGTGCGTCGGCGCACGTGAGTTTTTACAGCAGACCCCAGCGGCTGAAGCCGTAAACTGATTGCGGTTTTTGGCCCGGCTGAAGCCGGGCCCTTCCCCAAAATTTACTGCTTGCTGTTTCCTGTCAAGATCGATGCGGTCGTGGAATCCTACGTTTCTAAAGAGCGAAATTCTGAAAGGTGTGAGAGAGGGTGGCCGGCCGTCAGCCTGGAATGATCACGCGCAGCGCACTGTGCCCCACGGCCACTTCGATGGGCGTGCGGCAGACGTACTCGCCGTCAGCGTAAACATCGAGTGGATGTGCAGTTTCCACCCGAACCTGAAAGGCTGGGAAGTAGTCGACTTCGCGGATGCCGAGATGTTTTCCGAAATATACAGATGGAAACACGGAAAGCAGTTTGAATTTCGAGATGGCGCGGATCACGCAGACATCGAGCAGGCCGTCGTTCATTTTGGCGGTGGGGGCGATTTTCATGCCGCCACCATAGACGGGAGTATTGGCGAACACGGCGGCCATCACAGGTTGCTGCGTGCGCCGGCGGAACTCGGCGGGTTCGCCTTGCACAACGCTCAATATCAAATCGAACGGCTGGAAGCCAAGCAGGGCGCCGGGCAAGCTCAAGGCGTATCCACCGTGAGCGCGCAACCAGCGAGGCAGGGAATTCGCGCGGCGGGCGATTTCGCCGTCGATGCCGACTCCGGCGGCGCAGCAGAAATAGACAGCACTGCGGCTTCTTGCCGATCGGTCCGCGTTGTTGTGTGGAACGGGCAGGTTGGATCGAGCGAAGTGGTCCGGCGAAGACAGCGGCTCAAGCCGCGATCGCAGAGGGGCCGGTTGCGGCACGCCTGAAGGCGTGTCCTGATACGAATCTGACACCGCCAGCGGCTTGATTACTCCAAGATCGACATCGCGCACCCGGCCGGCTGTTGTAAGAAATCCTCGCCAAGCCGTTACGGAATCGCGAACCGACGACAAGCCTAGCGCGCGCGCAAAATCATTGCCGCTGCCAGCGGGGACAACGAGCACGGGCAGTCCCAGCTTTACCATAGCCGAGAGATGTCGATGAACAGTGCCATCGCCGCCAAAGACGAGAATTGCGTCGAGGCCCTCGCGTTCGGCGGGCAGTCCAACTTCCCATTCGACTTGCGAGTCTTGTTGAAAGGGCTTCAGGTCGCGCGTCGAGGATCCCAGCCCGAGGATGGCCGCAGCCCGCATTTCCGGGGCAGAGCCTAACACAGAAGTCTGGCTGATCGCTGACCGGCTGATCGCTGACAACTGATCGTTATAATCAATCCGCATGCCGAACTTCGCCCCGGTCGACGAACAACTTGCCTACATAAAAAAAGGCGCGGCGGAAATCATCCGCGAGTCGGATCTGCGCGCCAAACTGGAAAAATCCCGCGCCAGCGGCAAACCGCTGCGCGTGAAGCTGGGCATGGACCCGACTGCTCCCGATCTGCATCTAGGCCACACGGTAGTGCTGCGCAAGCTAAAGCACTTTCAGGATCTCGGGCACATCGTCATCTTTCTGATTGGCGACTTTACTGGCATGATCGGCGACCCGACGGGGCGTTCGGCGACCCGGCCCCCGCTGACGCGTGAGCAAATCGATCAGAACGCCGAGACGTACAAGGCGCAGGTGTTCAAGATTCTCGATCCGGTGAAGACCGTGGTCGACTTCAATAGCCGCTGGTTCTCGAAGTTTTCGGCGGAAGACTTCATTCGACTCACAGCGAAGTACACCGTGTCGCAGATGCTGGAGCGCGAAGACTTCCATAAACGCTTTCGGGAAGAGAAGCCTGTTGCCATGCACGAGCTGATTTATCCGCTGGCGCAAGGGTATGACTCGGTGGCGCTGGAAGCCGATGTGGAACTGGGCGGCACGGATCAGAAATTCAATTTGCTGGTTGGACGCGAGCTGCAACGGGCGTACGGACAGGAGTCACAGATCGTGCTCACCACGCCGATACTCGAAGGGCTCGATGGCGTGAACAAGATGTCGAAATCGCTGGGCAACGCGATCGGCATCCACGAGCCGCCGCTCGAGATGTACGGGAAGATCATGTCGGCGTCTGACGAGATGATGTGGCGGTACTACGAGTTATTGACCGATGTGTCGTCGGCAGATATTGCTCGCCTGAAAAAAGACGCGGCGTCGGGCGCGGCGCATCCGATGGCACTAAAGAAAGAACTGGCACGGACGATTGTGGCGGATTTTCATTCGGCGGATGCGGCGACGAAGGCGGGGGAGGACTGGGGCAGGCAGTTTCAAGAACGTGGTGTGCCGGATAGCGTAGAGGAGGTTGAGGCCGCTGTTGAACTGACACCCGATGGAAAATTAAGACTGGACAAGCTACTTGCCAAAGTTGGCCTCGCCGATTCCGTAAGCGACGCGTCCCGGAAGTTGAAGCAGAACTCCGTGAAGGTGAACGGAGAAACCGTGACGGCGCCGCTGACGGCAATTGACATCCGGCAGCCAATTACGGTGCAGGTGGGACGAAAAATAAAGAAGGTTCGGGCCATCTTCGCAATTGGGCAAAGACCGCCATCTTGAGACCTCGGACTCATGCCCTCGTTGGGAGTGTCGTCCCTGAGGGGACTCGCGCCTCCTTAAATATGTCGCGTTCCCCGCACTTACGTGCGGGGCTAATCTCTGGCGTCGCTGCGCGACTCTGCATCGGCAGATCGGAGAGTTGGGTCATTTTCCAAAGTTATTTTCCAGACTTGTTAAGAGGGCGAGTCATCATTTTTCTCTGCACTGGAGATCCCTCTTTCACGGCGGAGACGTTATGTGCCTATCTTCAGGTTCTGGTCGGATGGGGAATCGAAGAGGGGAGAGTCGCGCAGCGACAACAGAGGCTAGCCCGCACGTCAGTGCGGGGTAGGGTATACAAATGCAGCAGTCCCTTCAGGGACAACAGGTTTGTCTCGTGTTCAGATTGCCACCGAGCCTGTGACGGATCTCACAGACACGCAACACAATAAGCGCAGTTCTGGGCACAGATATGTGCCACACATACTCTGCCCAGTTTACTCATGTCGTCTTCAGCACGAAGGATCGTCGCGACTTAGTTCCGGTCGAAATCCAGCCAAGACTCATCGCTTATGTTGGGGGCATTCTGCGAAGGCTGGGATTGGACTCGGTGGCGATCGGCGGAACGGGGAACCATCTTCCCATCTTGACGACAATGCCTCCGACAGTTCGACTCGCCGAAGCGGTTACAGAAGCTCAAGGCGAATTCTTCCCGCTGGATGGGAGAGCAAGGCATAGGGATCGAGTGGCAGAAGGGCTATGGGGCGTTCAGCGTGAGTCCGTCGATGCTCCGACACTGTGAAGGCGTACGGAAAATCAGGAAGAGCATCATCGAGCCCGATCGTTCGAAGATGAATTTCTCACGTTCCTCCGAAAATCCGGAGTGCGATTCGAAGAGAGGGATGTGCTCGGGTGAGTGCCGTGCCTGCAGAACTCTGTGCTCGTGGCCGACGGTTCCCCGCCCTGACGTGTGGGGCTAGTCTCTGGCGTCACTGCGCGACTATGAGCGGAGCCGACGTTTAGGCCGGTGCCGGGCAGTCCACCACCCTGAGTTACTTACTTCTGTAGTTTGAGGTCAGCGGATTCTTCGAATAAGTCTCCTCCCGACAATCTCGTACCTCCCCTCCAGCACAATCTGTATCGCCTCGGAGTAGGCGACATGTTCCTGCTCCAATATGCGCGCGGCCAGCGTGTGTTCGTTGTCCGTGTCGAGCACGGGCACGGCCTTTTGCAAGATAATCGCTCCGTGGTCAAGCTCTTCGTCGACGAAGTGCATGGTGCATCCGGAGACTTTCACTCCGTAGGCGAAGGCTTGTTCCTGGGCCTCGAGTCCGGGGAAGGCGGGGAGCAGGGAAGGATGAATGTTCAGGATGCGCCTTGGGAACTGCTGCACGAACCATGGTGAGAGCAGGCGCATGTAGCCGGCGAGGCAGATCAGGTCGACTCTGTGCTCTTTCAGGGCGGCGACTACGGCGCGGTCGTGTTCTTCGCGCGGCATGCCCTTCGAGGGGATGGCGAGTGCGGCCAGGCCCAGACGTTGCGCAGTGGCGAGGCCGCCGGCATCGGGCTTGTTGGAGATGACGACGGCAATGCGCGTGTCGGGGATTTTTCCGGCGGCGACGTTGTGGGCGATGGCTTCGAAGTTGGAGCCTCGTCCGGAGAGAAGGATGCCGAGGTTGTGCATGGGATTCGGTCCATTATTCATCAGGTAACGGAAATGCACCACGCGCGAGAATAGCTTTCGACGCTCACGGACTGGTCAGACAGGCTCGTGCTTGAAAATGTCGAAGGTCCTCCGGCATCTTTGGCGGACGCGGGATCCTTCGACTGCGCTCGGCTGGCGCCTTGCTTCGCTCAGGATGACAAATCGAAGATGATCGAGAGCGGGCCTACGAGTACATCACTTTGCGTTCGCCCTTCACGATGCGGCCTACGTTGTAGTACTTCTCGCCGGCGCGCTCGAGCAGGGTTTGGGCCTTCTTGAATTTTTTTGGATTGACTACCAGCAACATGCCGAGGCCCATGTTGAAGGTGCGCAGCATTTCGTCTTGCGGGACGTTGCCCAGGACTTGCAGGTGCTCGAAGATGGGCAATCCGGGCCAACTGCCTACCTCGATCACGGCCGACATGCCGCGCGGGAGTACCCGGGGCAGATTTTCTGTGATGCCTCCGCCGGTGATGTGGGCCATGGCGGAAATCACGTCGGCATCAATCATCTTCTTAAGTGGCGGCCAGTAACTCTTATGGGCGCGCATCAACTCGTTGCCAACTTTGTTCTTGAGTTCGTTGACGTAAGTTTCGGGCGAGTATTTCGCTACTTCGAACAATAGCTTGCGAGCAAGCGAGTAGCCGTTGGTGTGCAGGCCGTTCGAGGGCAGGCCCAGCACGATGTCGCCAATCTCGACGGTTTTGCCGGTGATGATCTTGTCTTTCTCGACTACGCCCAGGATAAAGCCCGCGAGATCGTACTCACCTTCGGGATAGAAGCCGGGCATTTCGGCGGTTTCGCCGCCGATGAGAGCGCAGCCGTTGTGTTTGCAGGCCTCGGCGATTCCCTCGACGACCTTTTCGGCGACCACCGGCTCCAAGGTACCGGTGGCGAGGTAGTCCATAAAGAAGAGCGGGGCGGCGCCCTGGACCACGATATCGTTCACGCAGTGGTTCACCAGGTCGGCACCCACGGTGTGGTGGACCTTCATTTCGAAGGCGACTTTCAGTTTGGTTCCGACGCCATCGACGCTGGAGACCAGCACCGGGTCGAGATAGGTCTTGGCGATCGAGAACAATCCACCGTAGCCGCCGATTTCGCTCAGCACGCCCTTGGTGAAGGTCTTGTGAGCGAGATACTTGATGCGCTGCTTCGTTCGATTGGCGCGATCGATATTCACGCCGGCATCGGCGTAGGTCACGGTGGCGGCGGTCTTTGCGGGGTCCTGAGCCAAGCGAATTCGATTCCGTCGAATGAAAGAGTGCGGGGAGCTACCGACCAGACAACAACTCGGAAGCAACGGATAAAACGGGGCTCATTGTAGCATGCCGGAGTTATGCACGCGGGTTACGGAGGAAGAGGACACACTACCTCGCCAGCCTGCACGCAGGTTCTCCACAGCCGGAGAGAAATCAGTGAGCTACGAAGTCGCTGAAGTAATAAGCCAGAACGCCGAACAGTGCCAGCCCTGAGATGCCGTAGGCGGTGAGGACCCAGAAGTTGCGTCCTTCACAGGTATGCGCCTTGGCGATTGTGGATGGTGAGACGGCGGAAGACATACTTTCGGGGGCCCGAGATTCCATGCACCCTCCTCGCATTGCGTCGCAATCAAGACGTGGATCGCGATCGCGTATCCCCACACTGCCACTTGGCAGGTTGATATTGCGCGGATTTTACTACGGTTTTGCTCGATAGGGATGTCAAATTTTTGTAGGAAAGCGAGCACTGGGAGGGCAAAGTGTTGCGTTCTTTGGGTCAGTGCGGTCGCTTTTTCCGCAAAAAACATGCCCCGGCCGCGTGGCCGGGGCAGCGGAAGGCATGCAAGGGAAGGACTACTTCTTGTCGTCCTTCATCTTGTCGTCTTTCATCTTGTCTTCCTTCTTTTCCTTCTTTTCCTTCTTGGCCTTCTTCTCTTTCTTCTCTTCCTTCTTGGTGTCGTCCTTCTTCGGTGTGTCCTGGGCGAAGGTGGAAGTCGTCAGAGAGAGGGCAACCGCAACTGCGAACAGTAGCGTGAGCAGCTTCTTCATTCCTAAATTCTCCTTGTTCGAACTTACTAACGTGTACCCTTCGAGCACACACTCCTGCGAGACCGACCGATGTTGGAGTTGTGTGCCTGGGTCCGAAAGATTTTAGCCGAGACGCTATGGGAATCAAGCGGAAAATGTACTGTCGAGTTCGTAAGTTTAGCGAAAGATAACAATGGTTTGTATGACGTGTTTTGAGTCACAGACCGAACCATCGCACAGCGGTACACTTCCAGGACCATGACGCCGCTTAAGAGTTCCGGGGAAGCGAACAAGGTCAGCAGGGCGGGCAAGACCGTGCCGATCCAGGACCGTGTGCACGATGTGTTGCGTTCGGAAGCGCATCCGCTGGATGCGATCTTCGCGCCCCACAGTGTGGCGGTGATCGGCGCAACCGACCGGCCGGGCAGCGTGGGACGCGCCGTGCTCTGGAATCTGGTCAGCAGCCCTTTCGGCGGAACGGTGTATCCAGTCAGCGACAAGCGGGCGAGCGTGCTGGGGATTAAAGCCTACAAAAGTGTGCGGGACCTGCCGGAGACCGTCGACCTGGCCGTGGTCATCACTCCGGCGATGAGCGTGCCGGCGATCATCAACGAGTGCGTGGAGACAGGAGTGCGCGGCGCGATCGTGATCTCCGCGGGATTCAAGGAGCATGGCGAGCAGGGTAAGGAACTCGAGCGGCAGATTCTGGAGCGGATCCAGGGTACGGGGCTGCGCGTGATCGGGCCAAACTGTCTGGGTGTAATGCATCCGATCAACGGCTTGAATGCGACCTTCGCTTCGACGATCGCGCGCCCCGGCAACGTGGGATTCATCAGCCAGAGCGGAGCGTTGTGCACAGCGATTCTCGACTGGGCGCGCAAGGAGATGGTGGGCTTCAGTTCGTTTGTGTCGGTCGGGTCGATGCTCGACGTGGATTGGGGCGACCTGATTGATTACCTGGGAAATGATCCGCGGACGCAGAGCATCATCATGTACATGGAGTCGGTGGGGGATGCGCGCTCGTTCCTCTCGGCGGCCCGCGAAGTCTCGCTGAACAAGCCCATCATCGTGATCAAAGCGGGACGAACCGAGGCGGCGGCGCAGGCAGCGGCTTCGCATACCGGATCGCTTACCGGCAGCGATGAGGTGCTCGATGCAGCGTTCCGACGCTGCGGTGTGCTGCGCGTGCAGACCATCGCCGACCTTTTTTATATGGCGGAAGTTTTAGCGAAGCAGCCTCGCCCGAAAGGGCCACGGCTCGCGATTGTGACCAATGCTGGCGGTCCTGGCGTGCTGGCGGCAGATGGCTTGCTCTCGAACGGCGGGCAGTTGGCGCAGCTTTCCGAAGCCTCGATGGAGGCCTTGAACAAGATTCTTCCGCCGCACTGGAGCCATAACAATCCGATCGACATGCTGGGGGATGCACTGCCGGAGCGCTATGCGAAAGTGGTGGAAATTGCGGCGAACGATCCCAATATCGACGGTCTGTTGGCGATCGCTTGTCCGCAGGGCATGGCTGGACCGACCGCAACCGCCGAGCACCTGAAGCCCTATGCGAAGTCGACGGGCAAGCCGGTGCTTGCGAGTTGGATGGGCGGATCCGAGGTTGCTGCCGGCGTTGACCTGCTGAATCAGGCGGGGATTCCGACGTTCCAGTTTCCCGATACGGCGGCCCGAGTCTTCTGCTACATGTGGCGGTACAGTTACGCGCTGCGCGGATTGTATGAGACGCCGGTGCTGCGGGGTGAGGAGGATGAGGGGCCTGATCGCGGGCGCGTGCGAAAGATTCTAGAGACCGCCTCGCGTGCCGGCCGCACTTTGCTAACGGAGGTGGAATCGAAGCAAGTTTTGGCGGCCTATGGGCTGCCCGCGGTGCAGACCGAAATCGCGAAGACGGAGGAGGATGCTGCGTCGAAGGCGACCACGATCGGCTATCCGGTCGCCGTCAAACTGCTCTCCGAAACCATCACGCACAAAACAGATGTTGGCGGAGTGCGCCTCAACCTGCGCGATGCCGATGCGGTAGGCAGGGCCTATCGCACGATTCAAGCGTCGGTACGCGAGAAGGCGAGCCAAGCGGACTTCCTGGGTGTCTCGGTGCAGCCAATGGTAACGCGCGACGGCTACGAGTTGATCGTGGGGAGCAGCATCGACGCGCAATTCGGTCCGGTACTGCTGTTCGGCACGGGCGGACAGTTAGTGGAGGTTTTCAGGGACCGTGCGTTAGCCCTGCCACCGCTGAACACGACGCTGGCGCGGCGGATGATGGAACAGACGAAAGTGTTCACAGCGCTGGAAGGCGTGCGCGGTCGTAAGGCGGTCGACCTGGCAGCGCTGGAAGAATTCATGGTTCGTTTTAGTCATCTCGTGGTCGAGCAGCCGCGCATTCGCGAGATTGATATCAACCCAGTGCTGGCATCGCCGGAGGGGATTGTTGCGCTGGACGCGCGCGTCGTTCTCCACGATTCAGCGATTCCGGACGAGCGCTTGCCGCGGCCTGCGATTCGTCCTTATCCGGTGCAATACGTTCAGCCCTGGACGATGAAAAATGGTGACAAGGTGGACATTCGTCCGATTCGTCCTGAGGACGAGCCACTGGTGATTCAGCTACACCAGGCGCTCTCGGAACGGACGGTCTATCTGCGATACTTCCAGCCCCTAAAGCTAAGCCAGCGCACCGCGCACGAGCGGCTTACGAGGATTTGCTTCATCGACTACGACCGCGAGATGGTACTCGTCGCCGAGCAAAAGTGTGCCGACGGGCAGCCCAAAATCCTCGCGATTGGACGACTGAGCAAACTGCGCGGCGGCGCCAACGAAGCCGAACTGGCCGTGCTGGTCGACGACCGCTACCAGGGGCAAGGGCTGGGAACCGAGCTCTATCGGCGGCTGATTACCGTGGCTCGTGATGAGAAGCTCAAGCACGTCGAATGCACCATCCTCGCGGAGAACCACGAGATGCGCGCGATCTGCCAGAAACTTGGTTTTCGGATGGAGATTGACTTGGAGGATGGGACGGTGCGGGCAGAGTTGGAGGTGTGAAGGCCTGAAAATGCTTCTGTGCACGCTTCCGGACGCGTCTGGTTTTAAACCTCCTGAGCCGAAAAGGTGCTGCACTTCCCCGATCTGCTAAGAAATCTGACAACGCATGAGCATCCGTGGCGATCCAGGCAAGAGCCGTTCATGTGGTGGAGCTTGCCTGGCAGCCTTCCACGACCACCACCGTAACTGGCTACAACGTGTATCGCGGTCCGGACGGCAGCACGTGGACCAAGATCAATCCAAACCTGGTGGCCTCGACTCTCTTCGACGACTCGACGGTTGCGAATACGAGTACCTATTCCTATGCGGTTACGGCCATGGATGTCCTGGGAAATGAAAGCAAGAAGACGGCCGCTGTGAAAGCGGCCGTTCCCTAACAGGCTCTGCGAACTGCAGTTTCACGCAGACTCGCGTACGGCCTGCGAACGCAGTCCGGTGGAGGCGGGGATGTAACTCACCGCCGCTCGTCTTTTAGTGTTACCAGCGGAACCCTGCTCCCCCTTGCGCCCTCCCGCGCTATACGGTACAAACGCCCAAGGACCTCTAACCTATGCGCCGTTTCGCTGTACTCGTCTTCCTCTTTTCCAGCTTCCTCCCCAATCTGGCCGCGCAGCAACCGTCACCGGTGGCACCATCGGAGCCTGTCAAGTCACCCGAGCAGCAAAAGGCTCCGAAACCGGCGGACGACAAAACCTCGAAGCCCGACAGCGATCAAAAAGACAAGAAGGATTACTCACAAGAAGGGTTTGTCATCGAGCAGGTGCGCACGCTTTATCGCTTCGAGGCCGATGGAACCGGGCGCAAGGAGTCGATTGCGCGCGTTCGAGTGCAGAGCGAAGCGGGCGTCGAGCAGTGGGGTCAGGTGGTGATGGGCTACAGTTCGGCAAATGAACGGGTGGAGATTCCGTATGTCCGCGTTCGCAAGAAAGACGGCACGGTCGTGACCGCCCCCGCCGACTCCGTTCAGGACCTCAGCGCACCGGTAGCGCGCGAGGCGCCGGTATACACCGACTACCGGCAGAAGCACATCACAGTCCCGGGCCTGCGTCCGGGAGAGGTGCTCGAATACGATATCGCGACGGTGATCCACACGCCGCTTGCTCCGAATCAGTTCTGGACCGAGTACGACTTCGACAAGACGAACATCGTGCTTGACGAGCAGCTTGAGGTCAACATCCCAAAGGATCGGACCATCAAGCTCAAGACCAAGCCGGGCTTTGAGCCCACGATTACCGAGGAAAATGGGCGGCGGATCTACCGCTGGACGACTTCGCACCTGGAACGCGAGGACGACGACAAGAATAAGGACAAGGACAAGAAGAAGAAAAGGAAGAAAAAAACCGATGACGACGTTCCAGCCGTTCAGCTGACGACCTTCGGAACTTGGGAAGACGTGGGCCGCTGGTACTCCAACCTCGATCATGACCGCCGACAGCCGACGCCTGAAATCCACGCCAAGGCGGACGAGTTGACCAAGGGCCTGAATACGGATTTGGACAAAGTCGAAGCTCTCTACGATTACGTAGCCAAAAATTTCCGGTACGTAAGCCTGTCGCTTGGACTCGGCCGCTACCAGCCGCACGCAGCTTCCGACGTGTTTCATAACCAATACGGTGACTGCAAGGACAAGCACACGCTGCTGGCATCGATGCTCGAGGCCAAAGGCATGCACGCCTCGTCCGTGCTGATCAATTCCAGCCGCAAACTCGATCCGGACGTTCCTTCTCCTTCGCAGTTTGATCACGTCATCACGGTACTGCCCATGGGGAAGGAAGAAGTGTGGATGGACACGACCACCGAGGTCGCACCATTCCGACTGTTGTCGTTCAACATCCGCAAGAAACAAGGGCTGGTGATCCCGATCCAGGGGGCGGCACACCTGGAAGAGACGCCGGCTGATCCGCCGATGGCCAATACGCAGGTGCAGACGATCGATGGGACCATCAACGAACTGGGCAAGCTGAACGCGAAAGTAAGTTATGTGGTGCGCGGCGATACGGAACTTCTAATGCGCATCATCTTCCGACGTGTGCCCAGCGCGCAATGGGAGCATCTGGTGGAGAACATCAACGCGATGGGCGGGTTGGACGGTGAGATCACGAACTTGAAGGTGGATGATCCGGCGGCCACCAAGCAGCCCTTCCAGTTTTCTTACGAGGTTTCTAAGGCGAACTTCCTGGATTGGTCGAAGAAGAAATCGGACATCGACCTGCCGCTCTCGCAATTCAGCCTGACCGACGCGGATGACGAAGACACGGGAGCTGACGCCGAGCCGATCAAGTTCGGGCCGCCGGGTGAATTCACATATCGCATCAAGCTCACATTGCCCGCGAAATATACGGGTCATGTGCCACTGCCATTTTCGATGAAGCGCGATTACGGCCAGTACTCGGCCAGTTACAAACTCGACGGTGCGGTGTTTACTGCCGAGCGCACCATGACGATGCGAGAGAGGGAACTCCCCGCCGCTCGCGCGGGAGATTACCTTTCGTTCCGGCGCGCCGTGCTTTCCGACCTCGGCCAGCACCTGGCGGTAGAAAACAACGCCGCCGGCCCGGCGGTTCCGCCGCCCGATATGAAGGCGGACGATCTCAATGAGAGCGCGCGTACCGCGATGCAGAATGGCAATTTCCCGCTCGCCATCCAGTTGCTGAAGCGCGCGGTCGAGGTCGAGCCGAAGAATAAGTACGCGTGGAACAATCTTGGACTCTGTTATCTGTCATTGCGGCAGAGCACCGAGGCGGTGGGCGCGTTCCAGAAGGCGCTTGAAGTCAATCCTTACGACGAGTTTGCTTACAACAACCTGGGCCGCGCGTACTGGCAGGATCGCAAGTACGACGACGCTGCGAACTCGTTCCACAAACAGCTCGAAAATAATCCGCTCGACAAATTTGCTCACGCCAACCTGGGCGCGATGTATGCCGAGTGGCACAAGTACGACCTGGCAGCGCCAGAACTGGAGAAGGCCGCTTCGCTGACTCCGGATGATGCCGGGTTGCAGGTGAGCTTGGGCGATGCATATTTGAATCTCGGCCAGGATGACAAGGCGCTGGCGGCGTTCGATCGGGCGGTGGATATTTCCGCATCGCCGCTGGTGTGGAACAACATCGCCTACCAACTCTCGCTGAAAAATGCGCATTTGGACAAAGCGCAGCAGTACGCCGAGTCGGCTGTTGCATCGACTGCGGCGGGTTTGCGCAATCTTTCCCTGGATCAACTGAATCAACGTGACCTAGCATTGGTGCCCTCGCTGATCGCTTACTGGGACACGCTGGGTTGGGTCTACTACGCGGAAGGAAATCTCGACAAAGCTGAGAAGTATGTGTCGGCCGCGTGGAGCCTTGGACATCACGGCGAAGTGGGCGACCACTTAGGCCAGATTTACGAGAAGCGCGGCGATAAGGAGAAAGCCATCCGGACCTATGCGATGGCATTGAGCGGGCTGCGGCCGATTCCGGAAACACGCGGACGGCTGGGCGGATTGCTGGGCGGTGATGAGAAAGTGGATCCGATGGTCCGCAAGTATCACGACGAACTGCAGCAGATGCGCACCACCAAACTGAACGACAAGCCACCCGTCAACGGGAGCGCCGAATTCTGGGTGCTGCTCGGCACCACCAGCAGTGGCGCCTCGGTCGACAAGGTAAAGTTCATCAGCGGCGAAGAAAAATTGCGCACCCTCGAAGGTGCGCTGCAGCATTTGAAATACACCATTAATTTTCCGGACGACACGCCGGCGAAAATCCTGCGGCGAGGTGTGTTGTCGTGTACGCAGGAAGCCGGGGGCTGCACGTTTGTACTGATGCTGCCGGATGATGTGCGGACCGTGAATTAAGGGAACGCCCTCAATAGCCGAGTTGCCGGCGCGCATCGATCTTTCCTGACCAATCGATGGCTTCCTCGCATGCGTATGCAAACTCCAGGAGGAGGTCTTCCCGCCCGGGCGGGCCAGCGATTTGCAGCCCAATGGGGAGCCCGCTGCTCGTCAGCCCGCAGGGGATGGAAATCGTCGGCAATCCCCAGACATTAAACGGTCGAGTGTTCCTCAATAGCACGAGTTCGTGAGGGCGTAGTAGTTCGGGATTTTGTTTTAGGTCCGCAATTTTCGACGCGGGTGCAGGTGTAGTGGGTGTGACGATCACGTCCACTGTCTCGAACACGCGGCGGATGTTCTCGCGCTCCGCCTTTAGGTCAGCGAGCTTCCGCTGGTATTCCTGCTGCGAGATTTTCTCTCCCGTCTTGATGCGTCGGACGGTTTCGGGCTGATACAGCTGGGGATCTGTTCTCACCGTGTCGGCGTGGAAGGCATAAGACTCGGCGGCCTGCACGGTGCGGTCATTGTCAGGTACGAGGGAGATCTCGTGCAATTCTGCTCCCAGTGCGGCGATGACTGGCAAGGACGTTGTAACCGCGTGCAAGACTTCTGGGTGCAGGTCTTCGAAGAACGAGTTCGGCATGCCAACACGTAACGTGGATTTCGCACGATCCCAGGTGTTCAAGAAATCTTCGGCGGGCACTCCATCGCCATCCGCAATCGCGCGAAAGAGGATCGTGGCGTCCGCTACAGTTGCAGCGATCGGGCCGACATGGTCGAGCGATTTTGACAGTGGAATCACGCCTCGCGCACTGACGCGACCGTAAGTCGGCTTCAGGCCGACATCGCCGCAGAGCGCGGCGGGTTCGCGAATCGAGCCTGCCGTATCGGTGCCGATTGCTCCGTAGCCCAAACCAGCGGCCACTGCGGTGGCTGAGCCTCCTGAAGATCCTCCGGCTATGTACTCGGGCTTCCGGGAATTGTGGACCTCGCCGAAGAAGCTGATCATCGAACTCCCGCCGTAGGCAAACTCGTGCAGGTTTTGCTTTCCCAGGGTGATCGCGCCAGCATTCCTGAGCCGGCGTACGACTTCGGCATCTTCCGTCGGAATGCGGTCTTTGTACAATTCGCTGGCGGCGGTTGTGCGGATGCCGGCAGTGTCGATCAGGTCCTTCAGTCCGATCGGGACGCCGTGTAAAGAGCCTCGCCATTCGCCGCGGAGAATTTCTTGCTCGGCAATGGACGCCTGTTCGAGTGCCCGATCGGCTGTCACCGTGATGAACGCGTTCAGCCCAGGGTTGAGTGCTTCGATCCGATCCAGGCACTCTCGTGTCACCTCCACGGGCGAAACCTCGCGTGTGCGTAAGGCTGCGGTGAGTTCGACGAGTGTCTTCGCTTCGCGCTCTGCCATGGCACCGAATATTATCGTGGATAGCCGAGCGAAGGACGCGAGGCTGAGCCTATAATCGGAGTTTGAAATACCCGGGGTGGAGGTCCGCTACAGCACCATGGCACAGATGACCATCGCAGACATTGCGACACACGGGTTTCTGGTGGATGGCAAGTGGATTGAAGACGGCGACATTGTCGAAGTGAAAGCGCCCTACGACGGAAACGTCGTGGGTCGTGTTTTTCAGGGGACGCGCGCACACGCGGAAGCCGCGATTGCGGCCGCGGTAAAGGCGTTCGGCACGACCCGTCGACTTCCCGCCTTCGAGCGGCAGCGCGTTCTGCGCAGGGTGGCTGAGGGCATCGCCAAAAGGAAAGAGGAATTCTCCCGCATTCTGTGCCAGGAAGCGGGCAAGCCCATCAAGGCGGCGCGCACGGAAGTCGACCGCGCTGTGTTCACTTTTACCGTCGCTGCGGAAGAGAGCACGCGCATCTATGGCGAATATCTTCCGCTGGACTGGCAGGAATACACGGCGGGGCGATGGGGAATCGTGAAACGTTTTCCACTGGGTCCGATCGCCGGGATTACTCCTTTCAATTTCCCGCTGAACCTGGTGGTGCACAAAGTCGCTCCTGCGATAGCGGCCGGCTGTCCCATGGTGCTGAAGCCGGCGCCGCAGACGCCGCTTTCGTCGCTGCTGATGGCGGAGGTCGTGCAGCAGGCGGGTTGGCCCGACGGGGCGCTGAACGTCCTGCCTCTCTCCAACGACGATGCCGGTCTGCTGGTGACTGACGACCGCATCAAGATGATCAGTTTCACCGGGAGCGCCGCTGTCGGATGGCAGATCAAGAAGAATTCCGGCAAGAAGAAGGTGATTCTTGAACTCGGCGGCAACGCGGGGGTCATCATTCATAGTGACGCCGACATCGAGTACGCTGCCGAACGCTGCGTGGCTGGTGGCTTCGGCTACGCCGGACAGACCTGCATCTCGGTGCAGCGCGTGCTCGTGCAGCAATCGGTGTACGGCAAGTTCATGGATCTTTTCCTGGCGGGCGTGAAGATGCTGCAAATTGGCGATCCGCTGGACGAAACTACCGACGTGGGACCGCTCATTCGCGAAAGTGATGCGATCCGGGCCGCGGACTGGATTCTGGAAGCTGTGCGCGGCGGTGCGCGCCTGCTGTGCGGTGGAGCCCGCAAAGGATCCGTGCTGGAGCCGACGGTGTTGACGGGCACGCGGCCGGACATGAAGGTCAACTGCCAGGAAATCTTTGCACCGGTCGTTACTGTGGAGCCCTACAACGAATTCGATGAGGCGTTGCGCCAGATCAACAGTTCGGCTTACGGTTTGCAAGCCGGCATCTTCACGCGCGATGCGAAACTTATGTTCCAGGCGTTTGAAGAACTCGAAGTGGGCGGGCTTCTGGCCGGCGATGTGCCAACGTTCCGCATCGATCACATGCCGTATGGCGGCATCAAGGATTCCGGCATCGGCCGCGAAGGCTTGCGATACGCGATCGAAGAAATGACCGAACCGAAACTCATGGTAATGAATCTACGTTAAGGACGAACCATCGACGGGACGCGCGGGGACTTTTAATGAGTCCTCGCTCTCGCTGCCGTTGAAAACGAAACAACGTTTCGCACGGCAATCAACTCTCCAAAGAATTTTCATATCGGCGGTTGTAGCCGGATTGTAAATCGAACTCAACTGCTATAATCACCAGTTTCCGTGAGCGCCATCACCGCAGTCTGTAGCACGTAACCTTGGCGTGAGCGAATGTCCGGGAGGTCGGCGTCGGCCTTCCGCATCGCGGAACCAGATTCGATGCAGATCTTTCATCGCAGCACGAACACGCTGTCCCGGGCGTCGATTTACGGCGCAGTTTTCATCGTTGCCGGAATCGGCTGGGCCCTGATGCAGATTCAGCGGTCGCCCTACGTGACGTACGCCGGGGTGGTGAAGCCGCAGCCCGTGGCGTTCAGTCACCAACACCATGTGACGGGACTCGGCATTGACTGCCGCTACTGTCACACGTCGGTGGAAGTCTCCAGTTTCGCGGGAATTCCTCCGACCCGGACCTGCATGAATTGCCACTCGCAGGTCTGGACGAACGCCAAGATGCTGGAACCAGTGCGCGCCAGCTACCGGAGTGGCGAGTCGTTGCAGTGGACGCGGGTCAACCAGTTGCCCGACTTCGTGTATTTCAATCACAGCATTCACATCAGCAAGGGCGTGGGTTGCAACACCTGCCATGGCCCGGTCGACCAGATGCCTCTGATGTACCAGTACGCTTCGCTGCAGATGGAGTGGTGCCTCGAGTGTCATCGCGCGCCCGAAAAATATTTGCGGCCGCGGAATCAGGTCTTCAACATGCGCTACGAGCAGCCCTCGTCGGCGCGCAACGTGGAATTTGACGGCCGGAGCTACGCGGACCAGGAATCGCTCGGCAAAACGTTAGTCGCAAAATACAAGTTGCGCAGCGTGCTGGACATTACCAGTTGCAGTACGTGCCACCGCTAGGAATTTGGAATTCGCAGGCGGGATGAACCCCGCCGGGAACAGAGATGGAAGACGCACAGAAAACCAGGCGCGAGGATGTTTGCCCGGGCAAGAAGCTCGACCGCGCGGCTGTAGAAGAGCAGCTGAAAAAGACGACTGGCCCCGAGTACTGGCGCAGCCTGGAAGAACTAGCCGGCACTCCGGAGTTTCAGGAGATGCTGCACCGCGAGTTCCCGAAGGGCGCGTCGGAGTGGGCAGATTCGTTTTCGCGTCGCGGATTTCTGCAGTTGATGGGCGCATCGCTGGCCATGGCCGGCTTGACCGGCTGCACCAAGCTTCCGCTCGAACCGATCGTTCCTTACGTGCGGCAGCCGGAAGAGCTCATTCCCGGGCGTGCACGTTTCTATGCCAGCGCGATCACGCTCAGTGGATACGCAAGTCCGGTATTGGTCGAAAGCCATCTCGGACGTCCCACGAAAATTGAAGGCAACGACAAGCACCCTGCGAGCCTGGGTGGCACCGACATCTTCACGCAGGCCGCGATTCTGGGCATGTACGACCCCGACCGCTCGCAGACCATCAAGCACAACGGAGACGTGGACTCCTGGTCAGCGTTTGTGCGGGAGACCAAGGGCCCTCTCACCGTACAGAAAGGTCTGGGCGGCGCGGGCATCCGGATTCTGACGCAGACGATTTCCTCGCCGACGCTGGCCGATCAACTGCGCGCGTTTCTGAAGATCTATCCGCAGGCGAAGTGGCATGTGTACGAGCCGGTGAACCGCGACAACGTGCTCGAGGGCGCAAAACTCGCGTTCGGGCACCCGGTTGAGACGCGTTACGACTTTTCGAAAGCGGACGTCATCGTCTCGCTGGATGCCGACTTCCTTTATGCCGGATTCCCCGGGAACACGCGCTACATTCGAGACTTTGCCAGCCGGCGCAATCCGGATGGGAAGATGAGCCGGTTTTATGCGATTGAGAGCACGCCAACATCGACGGGGGCGAAGGCGGATCATCGGCTGCCGGTGAAAGCGTCAGAAGTCGAGATGCTTGCTCGATCGTTGTTCATTACCAAGGACCCGCAGAGCGAGCAAGGCTTTGCTCCGAGGGTCCGCCAAGATCTTGCCGCTCATCGGGGCTCGAGTTTGGTGATCGCCGGCGATCACCAACCCCCAGCGGTTCATGCCCTTGCGCATTGGCTGAATCAGGACAACGTTGGCAAAACCGTTTTCTACATCGACCCGGTCGACGCAAATCCCGTCAATCAGACAGAATCTCTGCGCGATCTCGTCGCCGACATGCGCGCGGGCAAAGTGGATCTACTCGTCATCCTGGGCGGGAATCCGGTTTACGACGCGCCGGTCGACCTGGGCTTCGCCGACGCGCTGAAGGATTCGAAGATTTCTCTCCGGATTCATCACGGGCTCTACCCGAACGAGACCGCCGAATATTGCCACTGGCATGTGAATGAGACCCACGCCCTGGAGTCCTGGAGCGATGCGCGGGCGTACGACGGAACTGTGAGTATCGTGCAGCCGCTGATTGCGCCGCTGTATGCAGGCAAGAGTGCGCACGAACTCGTCTCGACTCTATCGGGCGTCTCGGATATTTCTGGCTACGAGCTGGTACGGGCTTATTGGCAGAACCAGCACTCGGGTGCGGACTTCGAGGCGTTTTGGCGGAAGTCTCTGCACGACGGTTGGGTGGAAGGCACCACCTACACGCCGAAATCCGTCACCGCAAAGTCCGCGCCTTCGGCCAAGTCGACGTCCGCTGACCCCAATTCCCTCGAAGTCAACTTCCGCCGCGATCCTTCCGTCTACGACGGGCAATTCGCCAACAATGGCTGGCTGCAGGAACTTCCCAAGCCCATGACGAAGCTGACATGGGACAACGCGCTGCTGGTGGGTCCGAAGATGGCGGAGCGCGTAGGAGTGAAGACCGAGGATATGGTTACGCTCGAACTGAACGGGCGCAAAGCCACCCTGCCTGTTTGGATTCAGGCGGGACATCCCGATCAATCCGTAACCGTGTTTCTGGGCTATGGCCGCACACGCGCGGGCCGCGCGGGAACGGGTGCGGGCTTTGATGTCTATCCGTTGCGCACGACCTCGGCACCGTGGATCGCGACTGGAGGTAAGCTCACTAAGACCGGCGGCACTTACAAACTCGCCTCTACGCAGGGCTACCAGACGATGGAAACGCCCAATGGCGCGACCCGTCCGCTCGTTCGCGAAGCGAGTCTTGAGGAATATCGCAAAGAGCCGAAGTTCGCACAGGAAGAACAACCGCAGCGAGAACTCACGTTGTACCCGAACATCGACTATGCGAAGCAGGACTACGCGTGGGGCATGGCGATCGATCTGAATTCCTGCGTCGGTTGCAACAACTGCATCGTCGCCTGCCAGTCGGAAAACAATATCGCGGTAGTTGGAAAGGAACAGGTTGTGAAGGGTCGGCACATGCACTGGCTGCGCGTGGACGCCTATTACCAGGGTGACCGCGACAATCCAAAAGCCTTCCTGCAACCCGTTCCTTGTATGCAGTGCGAGAATGCGCCCTGCGAGGTGGTTTGCCCGGTCGGAGCGACGGTACACAGCACAGAAGGCCTGAACGACATGGTCTACAACCGTTGCGTGGGCACGCGCTACTGTTCCGACAACTGTCCGTATAAGGTGCGGCGTTTCAACTTCCTGCTGTTCCAGGATTGGGATACCGAGCAGTACAAGCTGATGCGTAATCCCGACGTCAGCGTTCGCAGCCGCGGCGTCATGGAGAAGTGCACGTATTGCGTGCAGCGCATCAACGAGCGCCGTATCGACGCGGAGCGCGCCGACGAAAAAATCAAGGACGATGGCTCGCTGCAGACCGCTTGTCAGCAGTCCTGTCCGGCGGGCGCGATCATTTTTGGCAACATCAACGATCCCGAGAGCCGGGTCGCCAAACTGAAGACGCAAGATCGCAATTACGGATTGCTGGCGGACCTGAACACGCGGCCGCGGACCACTTACTTGGCCGAGGTTCGCAACCCCAGCCCGGAGCTGGAAGCAGGGGAGCGCAGTTAAGTCATGGCAGACCGAATGGACGACGTCGAGCTGGCAAATAGGCGAGCCCCGGTCATCGAGCCCGGGTATACGTTCGGGACGGTCACCGACAAGATCAGCGCGATCGTCCTGACCCGCCCAACCTCGAACGGCTGGTTTGTCGGCTTCGGACTGGCGTTCCTGATCACGATGATGCTGCTGTTTGCCTTGGGCTACCTGTTCTTGAAGGGGATTGGGATCTGGGGCAACAATATTCCGGTTGGCTGGGCATTCGACATCACCAACTTTGTGTGGTGGATCGGCATCGGGCACGCCGGCACGCTAATCTCCGCCATCCTTCTTTTGCTGCGGCAGTCGTGGCGAAATTCGATCAATCGCTTTGCGGAAGCGATGACCTTGTTTGCGGTGGCCTGCGCGGGACTTTTCCCTCTGGTACATACCGGGCGTCCGTGGCTTGCCTACTGGCTCGTGCCTTATCCGAACACGATGCAGTACTGGCCCCAGTTCCGAAGTCCGCTGGTCTGGGATGTGTTCGCGGTTTCGACGTACTTCACCATCTCGCTGATGTTCTGGTTTGTCGGTTTGATTCCTGATCTGGCGACCCTGCGCGATCGATCGGAGAACCGCTGGGCGCAGATGATTTACGGCATGCTGGCCATGGGATGGCGGGGTTCGGCCCGCCACTGGCACCGTTACGAAACGATGTACCTGTTGCTTGCCGGTCTGGCCACTCCGCTCGTGCTCTCGGTGCACACCGTGGTGAGCTTCGATTTCGCGATCGGCATAGTTCCCGGATGGCATACAACCATCTTCCCGCCCTATTTTGTCGCGGGAGCAATCTACTCGGGCTTTGCCATGGTCCTGATGCTGGCCATCCCGATCCGCAAGCTGTATGGGCTGGAAGACTTCATCACCGACCGCCATCTGCAGAACTCTGCCAAAGTCATGTTGGCGACGGGATGGATCGTGGCTTACGGGTACGGGATCGAAGCTTTCATGGGATGGTACAGCGGCAACCGGTATGATTCGTTCCTGTTGTGGAACCGTCTGCATGGTCCGTACGCCTTCTTCTACTGGATGCTGCTGGCCTGCAACATCGGGATCCCGCAGGTGCTGTGGATCCGCAAGCTGCGCACCAACACCGTTGGACTCTTCCTGGTTTCGCTGGTCATCCTGGTGGGCATGTGGCTCGAACGGTTCGTGATCATCGTGATCAGCCTGCACCGCGACTTCCTGACCTCGGCGTGGGGAATGTACTACCCGACGCGCTGGGACTGGATGACCTATGTGGGTACGATCGGTATGTTCCTGGCGGCGATGTTCCTGTTTGTGCGCATCCTGCCGATGATTTCGATCTTTGAAATGCGTACGTTGTTGCCGGAGGCGGAGGTGAAGCCGGAATGAAAACCACCCCCAACTACGGAATCATGGCGGAGTTCGATTCGGCCAGCGATCTGGTGGCAGCAGCGCGTAAAACGCACGAAGCAGGATACCGGAAGATCGATGCCTACAGCCCGTTCCCGATGGAAGAACTGGCCGAGGCGATCGGGTTCCATGCCAACCGGGTGCCATTGGTCACGTTGATCGGCGCCATCACCGGCGGTCTTACCGGATACCTGATGCAGTACTGGATGAACGCAGTGAATTATCCGGTGATGGTCGGCGGGAAACCTCCCCATTCATGGCCGGCGTTCATCCCGATTACCTTTGAGATGACGATCCTGTTCGGCGGCATCTCGGCCGTGCTGGGGATGCTGGCATTGAACGGGCTGCCCATGCCGTATCACCCGGTGTTCAACGTGCCGCGTTTTGTGATGGCGACCAAAGATCGCTTCTTTCTGATCGTGTTTTCGACCGATCCCAAGTACAGTCCGTCGGGCACGCGCCAGTTTCTGGAAAGTCTCGCGCCGCGTTCGATTTGGGAGGTGCCCAGCTAGTGCTGCGCTTCCGCAAACTCGCTCCGCTCGCGTTCGTGGTCGCGCTGGCAGGTTGCCGTCTGGATATGCATGTGCAACCGCGGGAGAATCCGCTGGCGAAGAGCGATTTCTTTGCCGATCACCGCTCGGCGCGGCCGCTGGTCGAAGGCACGGTGGCACGTGGCGAGCTGCGCGACGATACGTATTTGTATACCGGCAAGCTCGGCAACAATCCCGGCGACTACATGCCGTTCGCGTTGACGAAGGAGGATCTTGCGCGCGGACAGGTGCGCTACAACATTTACTGCGCGCCTTGCCATTCGCGCGTCGGCGATGGCAACGGATACATCCCGTCGCGTGGATTTGCCCGGAAGCCTCCGTCGTTTCACATCGATCGGTTGGAGAAAGCGCCGTTGGGATACTTCTACGGCGTGATCACGGAAGGCTTCGGCATCATGCCCGAGTATGCGTCACAGATTTCTGCGCAAGATCGTTGGCGGATCGTGGCCTATGTGCGGGCGCTCCAGTTGAGCCAGCACGCCACCCCGGCCGATGCAGGCGGCCACGAGATTCCGTCGCAAGCGCCGAAGTTTCTCGATCCGGGATCAGGCGCAACTCTGCCGCGTGTGGCGCCCGCCGAAGCCGTCCACGAGGAGTCGAAATGAGCGCTCCGCATACCACGACGAATCTGGACTTGTCGGCGCCTCCGATCATCAAGCAGATCGGGCGGCGCTCGCTCGTGATCGGTGGGCTGGCCTCGGTGATCGCAGTGGGGCTAGCGTTCACTAATCCGCAGGTCTTCTTCCGCGGATATCTCATTTCTTACATGGACTGGCTGGGCGTCTGCCTGGGGTCGATGGTCATCCTGATGATCCGCCACTTGACTGGGGGCGGATGGGGCATGGTGATTCGCCGGTTGCTGGGCGCCGCGATGCGCACTGTGCCGTTGATGACCGCCTTGTTCATTCCGATTGCCTTCATCGGATGGCGCCATATTTACCCGTGGGCCATGCCGCTGGAATCAATCGAGAATCCCACCATTCGCGAGCACCTGGCGAAGCACCAGTTCGTGACGCTCGGATATTTGAGCTGGTCGGGATTTGTGTGGCGCGCGGTTCTGTACTTCGCCATCTGGAACCTGCTCTCGTACCTGCTGACGCGCTGGTCGAAGGAGCAAGATACGCCGCCGATGCGCGACAACAGCAAGCGCTTCAAGGTGGTCAGCGGACCGGGCATCATACTTTACGCGTTCACCATCTCGTTCGCCGCTATCGATTGGGTGATGTCGCTTGACCCGAGCTGGATCTCGACCATTTACGGACTCCTGTTCGTCGCGGGCGAACTGATTTCCGCGCTGTGTTTCGCAGTAGTGATCGAGCGCATTTTGTTTAAGTACAAACCGATGTCGCTGCTGCTGCGGCCAGATTTCGTGCACGACCACGGCAAGTTCATGCTGACCTTCGTGATGGTGTGGGCCTACTTCTCGTTCTCGCAGTGGCTGATCATCTGGGCGGGCAACCTGCCGGAGGAGATCACCTGGTATTTGCGGCGGCTGAACGGGGGATGGGGCTTTGTCGGACTATTCCTCGTCACCTTCCAGTTTGCCGTTCCGTTTTTTCTGCTACTTTCCCGGCAGTTCAAGCGCGACATCACGCGTCTGGTCTGGCTGGCGGCGTGGCTGCTGGTTGTGCGTTATGTGGACTTGTTCTGGCTGGTGGAACCGAACTTCTCCGCGACCTTCCACGTGACATGGGCCGACCTGGTGATCCCGTTTGCGATGGGCGGCCTCTGGATCGCGTACTTCTGCCACAACCTGAGTTCGATCCCGCTGCTGCCTGCTTACGACGTGTACGCAAAGCAAGTGTTGGAGCCCGAACATGAGTGAGGAGAGATTGGGCGGCGCACACAATCCGGAAGGCGGTTTCGAGCAAGAAGATCTCAGCGCCATGGGTGTCATGTATTTCATGGCTGGGCTGGCGGTCGTCGTAGTCGTCATCTACTTCATCGTGGTGGGTATGTACGGCTATCTCAATCACTACGATCGTACGCATCAGCAGCCCGCGAATCCGATGGCGGTAGACACCAAAATGGACCCGCAGACGATGACGCGCGATCAGATTCGGGACAAGGCAGAGGCGACGTTTCCGAAGCCGGTCCTCGAATACAGCGAGCAGACGCAGTACATCGATGAATTGAAGAAGCAGAACGACGTTCTGGCGAGTTACGACTTTGTGGATCAGAAGAACGGCGTAGTCCGAATCCCGATCGACAGAGCCATGGACATTTTGGCGCAGAGAGGTTTGCCGGTGCTGCCGCAAGGCGCAGGGATGGCTGGAACCGGTTCCGCGAACCCTCCGAAAGCCAGTCCGGGTGCGGGTAAGGCCGGAACCAGCGGCAAGGCCGCTAACGCGGCCGCCGCGCCGAAGAAGTAGCGGTCCATCGAGCGAGATTGAAAGAGCCGCCGGAGGCGGCGGCATTCATTAGCCCAGCACGGCAGCGCTGGGTAAGCGAGAACGAAAAGACAAACGCCCGCAGGGGCGAAAGCAACGGAGTTCGTAGTGAGCAGGCAAATCAAAATCCGGACGATCGCGGCAACCTTGCTTCTGGCCGCATCCGCTTTCGGCCAGGGAATGACCAGCGGCATCATGTCCCCGCCGGCCAACGTCCGTCCTCCCGGATTGAAGAATGTGGGCATCCGGCAGAACTTGAATCAGCAGATTCCGCCCGACCTTGCCTTTACCGACGACCTCGGCCGCCAGGTGCATCTGGCCGACTACTTCGGCAAGCGTCCTCTGATCCTGAACCTCGTGTATTACAACTGCCCGATGCTCTGCGGCGAAGTCCTGAGCGGGCTAGAACATTCGCTGCGCATGATGAAGTTCGAAGTGGGCAAGGAATTCGACGTCATCACGGTCAGCTTCGATCCCAATGAGACGCCCGAGATGGCGGCGCAGAAGAAATCCGAGTTTCTGAAACGCTACAACCGTGCGGGAGGCGAGCAGGGCTGGCACTTCCTGGTCGGCAAGCAGGATGCAATCAACACGCTCACGCAAGTTGCCGGATTCGACTATCAGTACGACGACAAGACCAAGCAGTTTGCGCACGCCACGGCGATCATGATCTTGACGCCGCAAGGCAAGATTGCACAGTACTACTACGGTGTGGAGTATCCGCCGAAGGATTTGCGGCTCGGGCTGGTGGAGGCGGGTGCGGGAAAGATCGGCAACGTGGTCGACCAGATGCTGCTCTATTGCTATCACTACGATCCGGAGCAAGGGAAGTACAGCGCCACGATTCTGCGCGTGCTGCGGCTGGCAGGGATCGCGACCATGCTGTTTCTTGGAACCATTATTGTGGTCCTGATTCGCCGTGGTCCGGCTCACGGCGCACAGGGAGCGGGACGGGTCAGCTAACCATGTTTGAGAATATGCCACTTTGGCCAGCACGCGCTTCGACGATGGCAAACAACGTCGATGCGCTTTACATCTTTTTGTTGGTCGTGTCGGCGATGATGACCGTTTTGATCTTCGCCATGGTCATATTCTTTGCGGTGCGCTATCGCAAGCAGGCTGGTCAGCGCGCGGAGCAGATCGATGGTTCGCACGCACTGGAAATCACCTGGTCGGTGATTCCGTTCTGCGTATTCATGGTGTTCTTCGTGTGGGGCGCGCGTCTCTATTTCATGGAGCGCAAGCCGCCCCAGAATTCCGCCGAGGTCTACACTGTCGCCAAGCAGTGGATGTGGAAGTTCGAACACATGGAGGGACAACGCGAGATCAATGAGTTGCACGTGCCCGTGGGCCGCGACGTCAAGATGATCATGACTTCCCAGGACGTCATCCACAGCTTCTACGTGCCGGCGTTCCGCATCAAGCAGGACGTGCTGCCGGGCCGCTACACCGTGGTCTGGTTCCACGCCACCAAGCCCGGAACGTATCACCTGTTCTGCGCCGAATACTGCGGCACGCAGCACTCGGGAATGGTCGGCTCAGTTGTCGTAATGGAACCGAAGGACTATCAAGCGTGGATGGGCGGTGGCGGAAGCCAACCGCTCGCGGTCACGGGCGAAAGATTGTTTTCCGAACTTGGCTGCGTGACTTGCCATCGGGCAGACACGCAGGGGCGCGGCCCGAACTTGGTCGGTGTGTACAACAAGCCCGTGCTGTTGGAAGACGGGCGCACCGTGGTGGCGGACGACAATTATCTGCGCGAGTCGATCCTGCAACCGACCGCAAAAATCGTGAACGGGTTCAAGCCCGTGATGCCGACTTTTCAGGGACAGATCAGCGATGAGCAACTCAACGCACTGGTGGCCTATGTGAAGTCTCTGGGCCAGCAGTCGAATTCGTCCGCGGGACGAAGCATGGCTACCGCGGCGCCGAAACCGTAAGCATCTTAGGTGACGAGCATGGCAACTGCAGTATTGGAATCGGGCGAACGCGAAACGTATCTGAACCGCGAGTACGGCATCAAGTCGTGGCTCCTGACGGTCGATCACAAGCGGATCGCGCTGCTGTACTTGATGGGGATTACGTTCTTTTTCTTCATCGGCGGCTTTTTCGCCTTGCTGATCCGCCTGGAGTTGCTGACGCCGAACGGCGACCTGGTGCAGGCCGACACTTATAACAAGCTCTTCACCATGCATGGCCAGGTGATGGTGTTCTTCTTCCTGATCCCCGCGGTACCGGCGGTGCTCGGCAACTTCCTCCTCCCTATCATGATCGGGGCCAAAGATCTCGCGTTCCCGCGCATCAACCTGCTGAGTTGGTATCTGTACATGATTGCTGGAGTGTTGATGCTGTACACCATCCTGAATGGCGGGGTGGATACCGGCTGGACTTTTTACACGCCGCTTAGCACCGAATTTTTGAAGACCAACGTGGTGACGGCTGCATTAGCCGTATTCGTCTCTGGTTTTTCTTCGATTCTTACAGGACTGAATTTTATCGTCACGACGCACCGGATGCGCGCCCCGGGAATGACGTGGAACCGGTTGCCCCTGTTCGTCTGGGCGCACTACGCGACCAGCATCATCCAGGTGCTGGGAACCCCGGTGGTTGCGATTGCGATCGTGCTGGTCGCGCTGGAGCGTGTGTTTCATCTCGGCATCTTCAATCCAGCGTTGGGCGGAGACCCGCTGCTCTTTCAGCACCTGTTCTGGTTTTACTCGCACCCAGCGGTCTACATCATGATCCTGCCCGGCATGGGGATCGTCAGCGAGATCGTGTGCTGCTTCTCGCGCAAGCGTGTGTTCGGTTATAAGGCGATGGCGCTGGCACTCTTGGGCATCGCCGTTGTCGGATTTCTGGTGTGGGCACACCACATGTTCGTGGCGGGTATCTCGCTTTACGCTGCGATGATCTTTTCCTTACTCAGCTATTTTGTGGCGGTGCCATCCGCCATCAAGGTCTTTAACTGGACCTCCACCATGTACAAGGGGTCCATTACCTACCAGACTCCGATGCTTTACGCCTTCGGCTTCATCGGGCTGTTCACGATCGGCGGACTTACCGGATTGTTCCTGGCGTGTCTCGGTGTTGACGTTCACGTAACCGATACCTATTTCGTGGTCGCCCACTTCCACTACATCATGGTGGGTGGCATGGTGATGGCATACCTGGGCGGCATGCATTTCTATTGGCCCAAGATTTCCGGCCGGCTCTATCCCGAAGGTTGGGGACGGCTGGCTGCGCTGCTGGTGTTTGTCGGATTCAACCTGACGTTCTTCCCGCAATTCGTGCTGGGCTACATGGGCATGCCACGCCGATACTGGGATTACTCGCACTCGCCCGAATTTCAGATTCTGAACGTGCTCTCGACGGCGGGAGCGACCATTCTCGCCGTCGGCTACCTGCTGCCGATGGTGTACTTCCTCTGGTCGATGCGCTACGGCAAACCGGCGCCCGACAATCCGTGGAATGCGGCCGGCCTCGAGTGGACCATTCCGTCGCCACCATCGACCTTCAACTTCGACGAGCAGCCCGTTGTGACGTGGGAAGCCTACAACTACGACGAACTCGACAAGCAGAGAGAGGGGGTTCCCGTTGCACAATAGTCCACCTGCTGTAGAGGGCGTCGCTTACGAGAACCCAGCTCTCCTGCATCACTTTGCGACCGAAGAACAGCAGAAAGATGCCGCCAGCCTAGGCATGTGGATTTTTCTGATCACCGAAATCATGTTCTTCGGCGGCATGTTCTGCGCCTACCTGGTGTATCGCTACTGGTACTTCGGAGATTTCGCCGCTGCCAGCTCCAGCCTGGATCTCAAGCTCGGTACGATCAACACGATCGTGCTGATCGGCTCCAGCTTGACCGTCGCCATGGCGGTGCGCTGCGCGCAAGTGGGCAAGCAGAAGGCGATTGCCGTTTATTTGTTGCTCACCATCATTCTCGGTGTGGCTTTCTTGGGCATCAAGGCCATTGAATACAAGCAGAAGTTCGACGAGCATCACGTTCCCGGCATGGCGAATTTTCATCTCGATGGCCACATCCCGCGCCATCCCGATGTGCCTGTGAACCAGCACCACGCGCAGATTTATTTCTCGCTGTATTTCGCGATGACCGGCATGCATGCCCTGCACATGATTATCGGGGTAGGCTTGTTCGCGTACCTGACCTGGAAGGCTTATAAGGGCGTTTACCGACCGGGTTACTATACGCCGCTTGAGAATGGGGGACTTTACTGGCACTTTGTCGACATCGTTTGGATTTACCTGTTCCCGCTGCTGTACTTGATTGACCGCCACAAGTGAGGAGCCATGTCAGAACACATTTCTTCTGTAAAGCTCTACGTGGGGATTTGGCTGGCCCTTATGGTAGGCACAATCCTCACCGTCGTCGCAGCTCAGATCGACATGGGTCCGCTGAATCCCGTGGTCGCGTTGGGGATCGCTACCACCAAAGCGATCCTGGTTGTGCTCTTCTTCATGCACGTGAAGTACGCGCACGAGAAACTCACCAAGCTGGTGATCGTGACCGCGATCTTCTTCTTCCTGATCCTGCTGGCCTTGACCATGGCCGACTACACTACGCGACTCTGGACTTAAGGATCGCCACTGCCAAAAGCTCTTAACCGCAAAGTTCGCTAAGCAAGCCGGGAAGGACGCCAAGAAAACCGGTTGAGTTTCCATCGCGTGCTTGGCGGCTTTTCTTTGCGCGCTTTGCGGTCAAGAGCTTTTGCTCTGGGCGAGTTTACTTTCCGCCCTGTCCGGCAGAGCGCGGGGCCAGTTCGGGTGACTGCTGCGGACTCCTCGAAACCCCTAGATCCACAACAGTGATCTTGCCATCGGTAAGGATGTCGTCGCCGGTCGCATTGGCGGCTTTCTTTGGCGCCTGCGGGCGTTCCACGTCTGCATAGGCGACGGCCATACCGGAAAAGAGCAAGTCGGATTGAATCCAGTCGCGCTCACGGTCGACGTGCGGGTCGATGCGATGCGTCCACTTGGTGTAGCCGCGGGCGTTCTCCGTGGCAATATCGTGCGTGGCGGCGCCGATCCACACGTCCTGGCCCTTGTAGGTCTTCTTCAGTTTCCAGATGCGGATGTGATGGCGCTTGGCGAACGTGTTGAGTGATTTCTGGAATACCAGATCCGGCGGTTGGCCGTTGAGGAGCAGGGTCGACACGGGCGCCGATGTGTAGCCCGTATTGCGCATCGTTGCCGTCGCCACTTTCAAAGCCGCTTTGACGCCGAGATCACAGCCTCAATCCAGTGCGACTCCGCAAACGAGGACGTGAGGCGCTGCTTGCTGCCGAGGAAGATCAAGTTGGTCAGATCCGAAGGCGTCTTGTTGGTTGCCGAGGTTCGCAAGGGCGCATTTTGTACGATGCTTTGCAACTCTGGATCCATTTCCAACTCCGGCCATCCCGCCCAGGATTCCTTCTGTTTCAGCATCGAGGGACGCACGACCTGAATCTGTAAGTCAGTGGTGGCCGGAAAAAGAATTTCTCGACGAATGGAGAGTCCGTAAACAGTTTGCACGCCCTTGATGGCATACCCGGCGAAGGGATTGGCGGCGCTCAAGCCCGCGAAGATCAGCGAGGCCTTCTTCGTGGCGTGCGGCTGGATGATTCCCAGGATTTCGTTGTTGCGGACCGTTTCGCGCGCATTGTCCACCTCGAGCACACGGGCGTAGAGCGGGGAGAATTTGCCGTCTTTGTGGACAATATTTGAGAAATCCAGCACCAGTCGGGGGCGCGAATACTTGTCCGGCGCCTTGGTAGCGAACAGAACTGTGCCGTTGACCTTGGTGCCTGGCGGCACCACCAGTTCGCCCTCCTTGCAGACCATCTTTTCGCCGTCCTTGCACAGCGGATAAGTAACGACGCCCTCGATGGGGTCGCCGGTGCGCGAACGATCGCTATATACAGGCGTGGTCAGGCGCACGCTCATGGTGGCGCCCGGGGAAAGATCGGCGCGCTTCGACAACGACACGGCCTTGGGCACATCGGAGGCGGGGGATTGCATCTCCATCTCGTCGAAGAACCGGAAAGTTGCCACCAGGAATCCGCTCGTGGCGCCGCTCTCCATCAGCAGGGTCTGCATCTCAAACGACGGCGAGTAAAGCATGTAGTCGAGCGCCGTGTCCTGATAGATATCCTGGTGATTGATGTCGATGCCGCGTTGAATCATCGCGTCGGCGAGTCCTTCGTAGGCAACGGTAACCGAGGATTTATTGCTGTAGCTCGAACCGAAGACTGCCCAATGCAACGCGGTGCGGCCTTGGGGATCGGTCGCCTTCAGGTCCGCGCCTGACTCGATCAGAGCCTTGGCCTGTTCCAGGTGCGCGAGGATCTCTTTCTCCTTCGTCTCGCGCGTGGCGTTGTAGAGCACCTGCAGAAGCGGAGATTCGTGGGAAACGTCCAGCTTGACTGCTGCGGGAGCCAGTTCATCCTCTGGCGGCTCTTCGGGGATGTCTGGGGTCTCGGTGTTTTGCGGGCTGGAGGCGTCGGCTGCTGGAGCTTTCTGTGCCGGGTCGGATGGCGCCGGGGTCTGCTGGAACGCTGTAAATCCTGAGAGAAGGAGAAGTAGAGTGAGGACGAAAGAGCCATTCTTGGGAGATAAGAACATACGCGGTTTACCCTTCCATGAAGATGGGGCCCGTGTTGCGGTAGAGGTGGGGGAACTGGATGCGCCGGCGATCCGTTCTCAGAGAGCCGCGGCGCGTTTTCTGCCGGCGCCGAGATTATAGCCCAAGCGCATTACCCATTGGTCTTTCGTTTTCCGTGACTTTTCGGGAATAAGTTCAAGGTCCTTGCCACGAGCCGTGGCTTTGCTGGAACATGGACAGCAACGATCCAATTTCATGAACCCCATCGATCCGCTGCCAATCATTTCCGAGGAGCGCGCAAACGAATTTGCGCAACGCGTGCACCGCGCCAAGCACAGTCCGGTGGATATCGCCGAGCTCGAAGCGGATCTGCGCGCTGGCATTCGGGGGGAGGTGCGCTTTGACCGAAGCAGCCGGGCTCTCTACGCGACGGATGGATCCAGTTACCGCCAGGTGCCGATTGGTGTTGTCATTCCTCGTGACGACCTAGATGTAGTCGTCACCATCGCAACCTGTCGTGAACACGGGGCGCCCGTTCTCTCCCGTGGTGGAGGAACTTCGCTTGCCGGCCAATGCTGCAACGCCGCCGTAATTCTCGACTTCAGCAAATACATGGCGGACATCTTTGAGATCGATCCAACCCGCAAGATTGCGCACGTCCAGCCCGGCGTCATTCTTGATCACCTGCGCAGCGCGGCGGAGAAGCATCACCTGACCTTCGCGCCCGATCCGGCCACACACGACCGCTGCACGCTGGGCGGCATGATCGGCAACAATTCCTGCGGAGTGCACTCGGTGATGGCGGGAAAGACCGACGAGAATATCGAGAGCCTCGACGTACTCACTTACGATGGCTTGCGCCTAAGCGTGGGCGCGACCTCACCCGAAGAACTCGAGCAGATCATCCGTGCCGGAGGGCGCCGGGGCGAGATTTATACAAAGCTCAAATCGATTGCGGATACCTACGGTGACCTCATCCGTAGTCGATATCCCAACATTCCACGGCGGGTTTCCGGATTCAACCTGAACTACCTGCTTCCAGAGAACGGTTTTCATGTCGCCCGTGCCCTAGTGGGTTCGGAAGGAACGTGCGTCACCATTCTTGAAGCTACGTGTCGTCTGGTCGAAAGTCCCCCCGAGCGTGTGCTGGTTGTCGTCGCCTACCCCGATATCTTCCAGGCTGCCGATCATGTGCCTGAGGTCATGGCGCATAAGCCCATCGGACTGGAAGGCATCGACGACCTGCTTGCCGAATATACGAGGCGCCGCGGGATCAACTCAGAAGGTTTGGCTCTGCTACCGCCGGGTGGCGGATGGCTGCTGGCGGAATTCGGCGCACAAACGCAGGCCGAAGTGGAAGCGCAAGCACGCGGCCTCATAGAGGCACTGTCCCGATCTTCCAATCCGCCTAACATGCGCTTGTGTACGGATGCTGAAGCCCAACATATCTGGATCGTTCGTGAATCGAGCCTCGGGGTGATCTCGCACGTGCCGGGCGAGCCGCTTAGCTGGGAAGGCTGGGAAGACTCGGCCGTCACTCCGGAGAAACTCGGCGGCTACCTGCGCGACCTCAAGCGTTTGATGGGGCAGTTCGGGTATCACGGCACGCTTTACGGGCATTTCGGGCATGCCTGCGTTCATACCCGCCTGAACTTCGATTACGAGAGCGAGGAGGGCATCGCCCGCTTTCGTCAGTTCATGAATGAGGCAGCCGACCTGGTGGTGGGCTATGGAGGATCGCTTTCCGGCGAGCACGGCGACGGTCAAGCGAGGGCAGAACTGCTGCCGAAGATGTTCGGACCGGAGTTGATTCAAGCTTTCAACGAATTCAAAGCGGCGTGGGACCCCGACTGGAAGATGAATCCGGGCAAGCTGGTCGAGCCCTACCGCATGGACGAAAACCTTCGTCTCGGCCCGGACTACGATCCCTGGCGCCCTCCCACCCATTTCAAGTTTCCTCAGGATCATGGCAGCCTGGCGCACGCCACTTTGCGTTGCGTCGGTGTAGGGAAGTGCCGCCATCACGAAGGCGGCGTTATGTGTCCCAGCTTTCGCGTAACCCGAGAGGAAGAACACTCCACTCGCGGACGCGCGCACCTGTTGTGGGAGATGGCGCAGGGCGACGTCATTCGCGACGGCTGGCGGAGCGAGGAAGTGAAAGATTCTCTCGACCTCTGCCTCTCCTGCAAGGGATGCAAAACCGAGTGTCCGGTGTCGGTTGACCTGGCCACCTACAAGGCGGAATTCCTCGCGCACTATCATGAAGGCCGCCTGCGGCCGCTGAATCACTATGCATTCGGCAATATTGACCTTTGGGCGCGCCTCGCCTCCTATGCGCCCGGTCTCGCGAATCTGACAACCCAACTTCCATTCTTGCGTGACATTGCGAAACTCGTCGTGGGTATCCCCGGTGAGAGGAAGATTCCAGCGTTCGCTCCGCAGTCCTTCAAGAGCTGGTTCCGTCGGCATCGGCCGCTCCACGTCGACGGGCCCATCGTGGTTCTTTGGCCTGACACGTTCAATAATTACTTCTCGCCCGCCACCGCCAAGGCAGCCGTGGATGTCCTCGAATCAGCCGGCTTCCGCGTGCAACTGCCGCAGGGCAATCTGTGCTGCGGGCGGCCTCTCTACGACTTCGGCATGCTCGACCGAGCGCAGGATTTGCTGCTGCAGATTCTTGACGCTCTGGCCCCAGAGATCGAGTCGGGCGTGCCCATCGTCGGGCTTGAGCCCAGCTGCATCACCGTCTTCCGGGATGAACTCTGCAACCTTTTCCCCCGCGACGAACGCGCCCACCGGCTCTCGCGCCAAACCTTCCTGTTGAGTGAGTTCCTCGAGAACTACCGGGACCTGATCCCTCTGCCTCGTTTAGAGCGGAAGGCTATCGTCCATGGACATTGCCACCACAAATCCGTCCTGAAAATGAATGCGGAGCAGGCGGTCTTAACTCGGATGGGTCTCGAAACCCATACTCCGGCTCCAGGTTGCTGCGGGATGGCCGGCTCTTTCGGGTTCGAGCGGGACAAATACGAGGTTTCATTGGCGATCGGAGAGCTCGAATTACTCCCTGCGGTCCGTCGGGCGCCCGCGGACTGGCTCGTGATCGCCAATGGATTCAGCTGCCGGGAGCAGATTTCCCAGGAAACCGACCGCCATGCGCTCCATCTGGCGGAGGTCCTCCAGATGGCACTACGCGAGGGTCCGGGCGGCACGCCAGGGTATTATCCGGAAGCCGGCCGCGTCCGACAGCATGAGACGGAAATGCAAAAATCGATGAGAAGCGCGGCTATGACCGTCGCGGGGCTAACCGCCGCCGGTACACTGTTGTGGCGCCTCAGCCGAAATCATTGATTCTAAAGCCTTAAGCCTCTATAGCCTTAAGAGAACGCCCAGCCCTCGCCAGCCTCGGGACTTTCTGGGACAATATTCCGTACCAGCCTTTTTGGGGCGCCACCCGTGAAAAGCGTCCCGATTTAGCTCCCGGTCGTTGCCCTTTCGGGAGCCAGAGTGAACATCATGGAACGTGAAACGATTGTCGAAGGGGTCTCAAAAGACTCCATCAAGCTGCAGGCGGTCCCCACTCGTGGGGCCGAAACCACCCTTCAGGGGTCCGTCCTGGTTCTCATTCAGTTCGACGTGGCGGAAGAGATCCGCGTGGACGAACTGCGCAGGATTTTCAGTGCCCGTACCGCGGGGGCCAGTTTCAAACACCCCGCGCCCGGGTATGTCCAGTACCAGCGTCCTCCGGTGGTTGAGCCGGTCGAGGCACTGGTGCTCGATAGCGGAGAGCGGCTCGACGCCCAGATCAAGTACTACGATTACGGCGTTTTGAGCGTGGTATTCGAACTGCCATTCTCGGGGGAATGGGACGACTTGGTGCGCCTGTCGGGCCGCTGGGTGTGGGATACCGACTTCACGGCGCTCGCCTCGCGCATCGTCAAGAAGCGGCTTGAGCGTGCCCGCCCGGCATTGATCAAACCTTACGACAATTGGCTGCACGAGGACTACTTCATCTTCCACGTGCGCGAGATGCATTCGAAACCAGCCGCCAACGAGGTGCTGCGAACTTTCGGAGACCAAATCGCGCAGATCGTCCGCGGGGAGACCTTGCCGCTTTCCGATGGCGAGCGCCAGGAAATCCTGCAGGGTCGGATTTCCTACTACCCCAATGACTTGGCGGTGATTGGCTGGAACGCAGCTTTCCTTTACGACACAGTTACAGGTGCGGAAACTGCCATTCAATTGCTCGAATATGCGAATTCGCAGCTGCTGGAGTTCCGCCACTACGATGAGTTGCTCACCCGCGAGCTAGAAGGTGTTTACGACTTCCTTGAGACCGGCGGGAACAGCCTGTGGTCCCGCTGGCGCACGGCCCGAGCAGCTACTAAGCTGCACACCGTCCTGCTCGACGTCGACGAACTTACCGAACACGCCGACAACGCCATCAAATTTCTCAGCGACATGTTCTCCGCCCGTTTGTACAAGCTGGCGGCCTCGAAGATCGGTGTGCCCGACTACAAGAACCTGGTCCAGCAAAAGCTGAAGACGGCTGAAGAGCTCTATCACTTCATGGTCGACCAGTTCAATCAAAGCCGGGCATTCGTACTGGAACTCATGGTTGTGGTCATCCTGGTGATCGAGTTGGTGATGCTGTTCCGAGGGAAGCCGGGATTCTGAGGAGCATTGAGTAATTGGGAAATTGAGTAATTGAGGAATTGAACGGCAAGTGCTGTCGGGGTTCAATTTCCTAATTACTCAATTTGTTTCACCTCCCGCCGCCCACCTCCAGCACCGACCCTGTCACATAAGACGCTGCTGAAGAGAGGAGCCACACCACCGCCTCCGCGACTTCTTCCGGCCTTCCCGGGCGACCCATAGGGATTGTGGGTTTCAACCGCTCCAGCCGTCCGGGCTCTCCGTTGGCTGCGTGGATCCCGGTCTCGACCAACCCCGGCGAGACCGCGTTGACCCGGATCCCTTCCGTGGCCACCTCGCGCGCCAGACCTATCGTGAACGTGTCCATGGCTCCTTTGCTCGCCGCGTAGTGCACCCACTCTCCTGGTGAACCGGTTCGGGCGGCAAGCGAGGAAATATTCACGATCGCGCCTCCATGGCCGCTATGTTTTGTGGACATCCGCTTCACGGCTTCCCGTGCGCACAAGATCGCGCCGGTGACGTTCACCGCGAACAGCCGGTCTAGCATTTCTGCCGTGACAGCCTCGACCCGAGAAAATCCGCCGGTCACCCCGGCGTTGTTCACTAACCCTCGCAAGGGGCCCAACTGGCGGTCCGACTCGGCAAATAGCCGCACAATATCCGACTCTCGACCGAGATCCGCCTGGACGGCGGCCGCCCTTCCACCCATCTCGTGAATCTGCTGGACGACCTTTGCGGCTTCCTTCTCGCCGCTCGAATAGTTCACCGCGACCGCGAACCCGCGGGCCGCCGCCAATCGCGCCGTAGCGGCGCCGATCCCGCGGCTCGCGCCCGTGATCACCACTGTCCCGGACTGCGGGCGTTCCGTTCCGTCTGGCCTGGCCAAATTCAGTCCTCCGCGATGTACCACTCACCTTCTCATTGAGACTAACGAACCGTGACTCTTTTTGTCGCGCTTTTCAGGTGTCTCAGAAGCTCCGCGACAGGGCCTTTAACCGCAAAGTTCGCAAAGAACAGCCGCAAAGCTCGCAAAGAAGAGGCGCATGGATTTTCTTAGTGTCCTTCGCGGCCTGTCTTCGCGTCCTTTGCGGTTAAAGACTTTTTCTGGGCGGCAAATCAACTTTTTCATCAACAAGCTGCCGGCGATCAAGAAAGATTCCCAAAACACGATGCGGTGAAACCTTTCCTCGTAAGCGACAAACCTATATCCTGACCCACTACCCCGGAGGCCGAATGCGCGGTCTGCAGAACAAACGTGTCCTGATTACCGGAGGAGCCAGCGGCATCGGTGCCGCCACCGCCGGCCGTTTTCTTGAGGAAGGCGCAAAGGTAGTCGTGCTGGACCGCGACGAAAGAGGTCGCGCCGAAATTCAACGGCAGCTTCCGCAACTGTCAGGCACCGTTGCCGCCGACGTCGCGAACCTGCAGCAAGTCAAATCCGCGTTTGCACAGGCGGTACAGCTTATGGGTGCGGTCGACGTCCTCATCAACAACGCCGGCATCTCCATCCGCCACAAATTTCTGGATATCACCCCTGAAGAATGGGACAAGACCATGGCGGTCAACTTGACCGGGGTCTTCTACGTTGCCCAGACGGCGGCCCGGCACATGTGGGATCGTGGCAGCGGCGTGATCCTGCAGACCGCATCGACTAACGGTATCGTCGGGCAGCCTTTCTACGCCGACTACAACGCGACCAAGGCCGGAGTGATTGAGCTGACCAAGACCATGGCGCTCGAACTGGCCCCGAAAGTCCGCGTCTGCGCCATTGCTCCCGGCTACGTGCTCACCCCCATGCAACGTGCCGAGTACACCGATGAGATGCTGGAACAGGTGAACCGCAAGATCCCGCTACGCCGTCACGCGCAGCCCGACGAGATCGCCGCCCTGTTCGCCTATCTCGCCTCCGACGACGCCTCCTACATTACTGGCCAAGTTTTCACGTGTGATGGAGCGGAGACGGCTGGTGGGTTGGCTAGTCGCTAGAGTCGGCCACGCGTCAGCGTCAGGTGGAACTCATTACCGCCAGCATCAGCCGGAGGCGGTCTACCTGTTCGCACTCCCGGGCATCGGCCGCGACAAACTCCATTCCGTATCGGTAGCCGGACCGGTTGCGGACAATCCCTCGGATACGAATCGGCATGCCCGAGTACGGGTGTGAACTCGACCTCCGTTTCATCGCCCGGCTTCAATTCCACGCCGGCGGTAAGAGCCATCCCCCCTTCACTCAACTCATGTCCGCGTGCCATAAACACGGTGGTCTTGCTAGTACGATGCACGATCACGCGGATTGGCACATCGATCGAATGGCGCTTGTAACGCCGGGTATTGCCTCGCACTTGCACTGTCATGAGCTACTATCTCCGGCATTTCTTCGAGTTCTTATCGGTACTAATGCCCCACCGTTTCTTCGTGTAACACCTCCTCCCACGGACAGCGTTCGTGTTGCACTCGATGGATGGCGATCGCGCTCCCGCCGATGCCGCTTTCCAGCACCCAAATGACCCGGAAATGCGCAATGTTTTCTCCATACCGGACGGTAATGAAATCGCCGCATCGCAACCCTGCGTGCACTCCGCACGCTAAAGCGCCTGCCCGGCTTAGATTGACGGCCAGGGCGTTTTCCGAGAACTCTTCGCAGCAGGCGTCGATTCCCGATATCTGCACTCGCAGGGTATTGCGAACTCTGGGCTCGCTCCGACGCCCAAGCATGGGGAAACTTGATCCCTCTCTTGCTTCTTTCGGCGGTTTCGAGGATTTTCTTGAGGCAACCTTGCACAGCAGCTTCGTGTACCCTGTAGGCCGTTCGTGTTCAATGCGTTTGGAGAACCAAGTCGCGCTGATTACCGGCGGTACGTCCGGGATCGGGGAAGCCACGGCCCTGCTCTTCGCCCGCGAAGGCGCCCGCATCGCCATTACCGGACGCAACGAGAAGCGCGGGCACGCCGTCACCGAGGCCATCCTGCAAGCGGGTGGCAAGGCTATCTTTCTGCGCAGCGATGTTCGCAAAGCTGCGGAATGCGAGCGGGCCGTTCGCGAGACCACTAGCACCTTCGGCCGCCTCGACGTCCTATTCAATAACGCCGGAATCTTTTATCCGCATGACACGTTGGAATGTTCCGAACAGGAATGGGACGAGCAGATCGATATCAATCTAAAAGGTACATTCCTGATGTCGAAAGCCGCTCTGCCCGGCATGATCGCACAGCGCCGGGGCGTGATCATCAACAACAGTTCTGGTTGGGGCATCGTGGGCGGAGACAAGGCGGTTGCCTATTGTGCTTCGAAGGGCGGCGTCGTGCTGATGACGAAAGCCATGGCCATCGACCACGGCCGGCAGGGTATTCGCGTCAATTGCATTTGCCCCGGAGATGTCGAGACGCCCATGCTTCCGCAGGACGCCAGGATGCGTGGCCAGAAGTGGGGAGACTACATCGCCGGCTGCGCCAACCGCCCGCTGGGACGCGTGGGTAGTGCGGAAGAAATTGCCAAAGCAGTTCTTTTTCTGGCGACGGACGAGTCTTCGTTTATGACGGGAGCGGCCCTGGTGGTGGACGGCGGTGGGACGGCAGACTGACATTGAATCTGCACGGAGATTCGAATGCTGAATCTAAAATCTGAGATCTCCAATCTGAAATCCGAATTCTAAATCCGAAATCGGGCTGCTGCTTGAATCCCAATACCAAACGCCGCCTTCGCTCCGCGGAATATTTCACCCGCGCTCAGGACTCGCTGGTGGAAGGCGTCAACTCCCCCTCGCGTGGCGCAGCCGTATATGCCCCGGGCCCCATCGCCCTCGAACGTGGCAGCGGCTCTCATGTCTGGGATGTCGATGACAACGAGTACGTCGATTTCATGATGTCCTTCGGCGCGCTCATTCATGGACATGCGCATCCGAAGATCGTCGAGGTCGTCTCCCAAACCATCGCCGAAGGCTCGCATTTCGCTGCGGCCACGCCCGCGGAGGGCGAAGCCGCCGAGCGCTTCCGTCGGATGGTTCCGTCCGCCGAGGTCGTGCGCTTCGCCAATACCGGCAGCGAGGCGACCATGCTCGCCTTGCGCCTCGCCCGTGCGTACACGGGACGCACGAAGTTCCTCAAATTCGAAGGCCACTATCACGGGTGGTACGATCCTTATTGCCTCAACGGTCACAGCCATCCGTTCGAGCAACTCGGCCCGCCCGAAAATCCAGCCAAAATCCCCGACTCGGAAGGAATTCCGCAGTCGGTGTTTGACGATGTCCTCGTCGCCCCGTGGAATGACTTGCCGGCGCTGGAAGCGATTCTGCGCAAGCAGGGCCACGAACTGGCGGCCATCATTACCGAGCCCATCATGGCCAACATGGGCTGCATCCTGCCTGGTGACGGTTATCTGCAGGCGATGTGCGATCTGGCCCACCATTACGGTGCGCTTTTCATCCTCGACGAAGTCGTCACTGGCTTCCGATACGCGCCCGGCGGATGCCAACAGTTCTACAAGTTGAGGCCCGACCTCTCGACCTTCGGCAAGGCCCTGGGCGCGGGATTCCCCATTGGAGCGGTGGCCGGTCCGCGCTCGATCCTTGATCGCATGCGCTGGTCCGAGCACATGGTCCTGCACTACGGTACCTTTAATGGCCATCGCCTCACGATGAGCGTGGTCGCGGCAAACCTCGATCTGTTGAGCGCCGATGGCGCTTATCGGCAACTCTTCGCCATCGGCGACTCGGCAATCGCCGGCCTGCGCGACGTCTTTCGGCGTCGCAACCTCCAGGTCATCGTGCAGGGCTTCGGCCCCATGTTCCAGATCTACTTCACGGATAAGCCGGTCATTCACAATTACCGCGATTACTGCCGGTTCGTCGACACGAAGAAGTATTCGCGCTTCATCCATCGCCTCCTCGATCGGGGTATCTACATGACGCCTTCTAACGGACTGCATTGGATCATTTCAACTGCGCACACGCAGGAAAATGTCCAGGCCCTGATTGCAGCCGCCGATGAAGCGTGCGCGGACATCTCATGAAAGGTGTGGTTTTTCTTGGCGGCGGGCGGATCACATCTGCATTGCTTGCGGGAGTGCGGCTTCATGGCGACCGTTCGCGAATCGTGGTGCATGACCGCAACGGGCACAAACTCCGCGCGCTTAAGAGGGAGTTCGGCATTGTTCCCGAACCGGATCTCGTGACTGCAGTGCAACAAGCGAACTTGCTAATGATCGCGGTGCGCCCGGACGGCGTTCGCGAAGTTCTCAAGAACCTGAAGGAAGCTTTTCCCAAGCTCAGCGATCCCAAGCGCAGAGCGAGCGGGCTCGTCGTCTGCAGTCTCGCCGCCGGCATCCCGCTCGCGAACCTGCAGAGGCAACTCCCCGTCCCCTGGGCGCGTGCCATGCCCAGTCCGGCCTCTCGCGCTGGTCGCGGCTTGACGGCATTGACGTTCCCCCGCGGCCTTCAACCAGACAAGCGGCGCCAAGTCAGAAGCTTCTTCGGACGCGTCGGCCCTGTGCTGGAACTCCCCGAACGCAGGTTTGATGCTTTCACGGTGACGTACTCGGCGAGCCATGGCTATCACGCGTTAGCCGCGCTTGCGAGGGCTGCGCAAAAATTAGGGCTCGATCGTAGGTCCGCCTACGTCGCCGCCGCACACGCGCTTGCTGACGGAATTCTTGCCTGGCGCGAAGGAAACGAATCGCTTGAAGCCTTGTTGAATGAGGCGGCGACTCCGAATGGGATTGCAGCGACGGTGATGGCTGAAATGGACAGGGCGGGTTATACCGCGAGTGTCGAGCGTGGCCTCCGGGCTGGAGTGACGCGCACCCGCAAGAATGCCAGTTTGTAACGCGCGCATCACCACGACGTCATCGTGCCATGTCGCCCCGCGACCCCCCAAGCAGACGCCCCATCAGCCTGAACAGGCGCACGATGCGATAAAGCGGAAACAGCAGTGCAGGCAGCCGGATCGCCGACCACTCTCCCATCCCCGGAGTGAGCGCAAGGCGATGGAGGAATCGAATCTTGTCCCTCGTTCTTTCGCGCAGGACGATCATCTGTCGAAAGTAGCCCAGCGATTCGGTGCTGGTCCCGTCCGCGCCCCGCATAGTCTTGATAGTCTCAGCTGACAATCGTTCGATGGCCAGATCGGCACGCCAAAGCTCTTGCATGCGATCAGGGACATCGGTAGACAGCAGGTCATGTGCCAACAGTAGGCTCACGCCGACGATCCTAGAAATGCCGAGTTCCCGGGCGCGGTCCGCAATCTGTTCCCAATCGATCGATTGGCACTGCACCACGCCCGCGATATCGCGTAACCAGCACAGACGCGACCACGTGTGCTTTGCGGCATGCACACACAAAGTGAGCAATAAGTCTTCTGCGCACAAGGTGCGCACCGTTCGGCCAGCTAACTGTGCGGTCGTTGCGCGCTCAAAAAAACCGTCACAGTCAAAATCGACCGCATAGAACCGGGGGAGAACATTCCATTGAATCTCCAGCAGGTTGCGCCCCGCGGGCCCATCGAAGGTGTATTCGTACCCGTTCCTGAGATACGCGCCCCGTGATGCTACCGAAAGGGACATCTGAGGAACATAGTTCAGCGTTCGCACTGCCGACGTGGCGCGCTCTACGTCCTTTTTGCTCGCAACATCACGTCGAGATCCGAGAAATCACGTTGCGCAAGGTCCCCAAACAAGCGCTCCGCAAGTACCGGGCCCTTGAGGGGAATGGCCGGAATCGCGTGCGAGTCCAGGCAATCGAGAATGCGAAGGAGCTCTCCGGCGAATTTTAGATTTTTGCGCGCGTGGTATTCATAGATTCCTCGAAGCTGATCCGTGACTGCCGCTGGAACCTTCGGGTCGTTACGCAGGGCGGGATAAAGGGCAGGACCGACGCCGTGCTGTTCCACCAGTTGCAATACTCTGGGCCATTCAGGGGCACTCTCGACCAGCGATTGCGCATTGAGTTTCGCCGATCCACCCGTCGTGGGAGACGAACATCTGAGTAGCAATTGGAACTCCGCGGAGAGGCTTGAACCGGCGGATCCGGTCGGAAGGTCAGCCGTCGCGATCGGAGAAGGAAGAGGTGACATCGGGCGATTCGCGGCCTGTTCAGGAGATTGCGGCGTTCATAGAACGTGAGGGATTTTAGCGCGCGGCCTCTATAATACAGATGCTTTCGCACTCGTCGCCTCGACTTTTCACATGCCTGCAGTCCGGCTTGAATCCGTCAGCAAGGTTTTTCGGCATCGCCCGGCACTTTTCAACTGGCTGGGCCGTGAGCGGGAAGGCGAGACGCGCGCCCTCGACCGCATCACGCTGGAAGCGCCCTCTGGCAGCGTGCTTGTCCTGCTCGGTCCGAATGGGAGCGGCAAGACCACCACGCTTAAGCTCATGTCCACGATGCTGTTACCCGACGAAGGCCGTGTGCTTGTGCAGCAATACGACACCTGCAGAGACGCGCGCGCCGTGCGGGAACGGGTAGGTTTTGCGGTTGCGACGGAGCGCTCGTTTTTCCCGCGTTTGTCAGCACATGAAAACCTCGATTTTTTTGCCAGCCTCGATGACGTGCCTCGTAAAATCCGCGGCGGGAGGGTAGACGAACTGCTTGCCCGCACCGGCCTCTCCGATGCGGCAGATACGCTGGTGATGAAATTCTCCAGCGGCATGTACCAACGGCTGGGCATTGCGCGTGCCCTGATGAAAAGACCCGCCGTGGTTCTGCTCGATGAACCCACGCGCAGCCTCGACCCAGGATCCGCCGCGCAATTCTGGAACCTGGTTCGCGAGCTCCCCGCGCAGGGAACCACTGTTATCCTCACCACCCACAATTTCAACGAAGCGGTTGCCGTCGGCAATCATGTCGCCATTCTGTTCAAAGGCACGCTCGCGGCGGAGCGCAAATTGTCGGCGACCATGCGGGTGGATGAGCTTCGCTCCTTCTACTTCCAGACGACCGGCGAACTCGAAGAAGTCGAGGCCGTGGCGGCACGGAGCCTGCGATGACGATGCCTTCTATTTTGGACAAAACTATCGAGATAGTACGCCGCGACTTGCTCACCGCCGTGCGCTATCGAACCGGCTTCCTGCTCAGCGCGGCAGGCGCGATCACCGAACTCGCAGCCTTCTACTACCTTTCGCGTGCAGTGGGTCCGGGCTTTCGTCCGGAGGGCCTGGAATACTTCTCATTTCTGCTGGTAGGGACGGGCTTTTTCACTTTCCTGCTGATGGGTGTCCATTCCTTCTTGCAAACCGTGCAGGAAGCGCAACAGACGGGAACGCTCGAGGTGTTGATGACGACGCCCACTGCACCCTCGGTCCTGGTGTTCCTGAGCGCGATGTCAGCCTTTGCCGCGAATACCGTCGCTCTCCTTTTTTACCTGGCAGCCGGACTGGTTTTTGGTGCTCCACTTCACCTGAATCTCGCCACATCGGTTCCGGTCTTCCTTCTTTCCGTCATTATCGCGATTTCCATTGGGCTGCTTGCAGCTGCGCTCCAATTGGCCATTCAGAAGGGATCTGCTGTGGTGTGGGCGCTGGGTTCCGTATGGTTTCTCACCGGCACGATGTTTCCCGTGGAAACGCTTCCTAAGCCACTGCGCGACGTGGGAGCGCTCATTCCGATTACGCACTCCCTTGAAGCCATGCGCATGGCGCTGCTGGAAGGCGCACCGCTTCGCGCCGTTGCGCATGAACTACTGATTCTATCGGCCTTCGCCCTCGTGCTCGTCCCGAGCAGTTTGCTGTTCTTTACCTGGACCTTGCGGCGTGCGCGCATCGAAGGCACGCTGTCGTTCTACTAAATTGTTTGAGATTTTCAACGGCAACGCGGCGGACGGTCAATTCGATCAAGTTTTTGAAGTCGCAGGGATTAAAGGTCACGGTGTCGAATGTGTTGATGACCGTCAACCGGCAGGATGAAGCCGGTACACACGCTTTGGCGAGAGAGCTAGGCGTCTCCTACACCTTGGACCCTACCGTCACACCCAAGCTGGATGGGGATACTTCCATTCTCAGCCTGCGCGTGAATGAAGACGAACTGGAGACCTTGTTCACGAATCCGGATCTGGTGGGCAACGTGGAGGAATACTGCAAAGCTCCGGCGCCTGTAGACGACGACGTGATGGAGGGCTACTCCTGCAGTGCCGGGCATACCGCGTGCTACATCTCGCCCTACGGGGATGTATTTCCCTATGTGCAGTTCCCGCTGCCGACGGGCAACGTGCGCCGTCAGAAGTTTGCCGACATCTGGTACCGCTCTCCGCGGATGAACGAAGTGCGATCGATCCGGGTAAAGGACCTGACCGTGTGCTCAAGTTGCTCCCACGCCGGCTCGTGTTCCCGCTGCCCGAGGCTGGCCTACATGGAAGGAAGCATGCGCGGACCCTCCAGCTCTGATTGCGAGAAGTCCTTTCACCGGACGGGGATCCCGTCCGCGAACATGCTTCGCAAAGCAGGAATGGCCTCCGGCCCACCTCTTGGTGCAAATCTTGCCGATGATGCTCTGACCGGGCGTCTAGGGTAAATCCACTGGTTACTTTCGTGACCAGCGCTTCTCCGATATCGCAGCGCAATTCTCTCCGAATTTGGCACACTTGAAAGTTGAAGCCGGTCGCGGCTTCCATTTTCCATGAGTTCCGCCTCATCACAACCCGGCGCTCCGAGACGGATGACGCGGGTACGTATCGAAATTCCGGTACGTCTCGCGACTTTAGCTCCTGCCGAAGTTTACGCAGAGCGTTCGCATACGCTGGTCGTGAACCCGCAAGGCTGTGGCATAAAGCTCTCGCGTGCTCTTGAACCGGGAACGCGGGTTCTGCTCGACGGCTTGCCGGGGGGTGCATCCACCAACGCTCGTGTCGCGAACTGTTTGCCCCTGGGCACGGATGGGAAAGCATTTCTGGTTGGACTCGCACTCGAAGTTCCCGGCAATGTTTGGGGAATTCTCAAGCCACCAGCAGACTGGGAAAGTGATGAAGCTGTCGTCCCAACTCCCGCCGCCCCGCAAGAAGATCCGGTCCGCAAAAAGAACTGGCCGTATTCGCTATTCTCGTCGAAGGGCGAAGCCCACCCCGGCCGCCGCTAACTTCTCCTAGCAGCTGGCCCCGTTGCGCGTAGCCAGCCATTCGACTCATGCGTGCAAGACACTGGGGAGCTCTCCCGGAACAGTCGGCCCGAGGCTGAAAACCGGAGGGGTAGCGTTCGCAGAAGAGTGCCGGAGCCACGGAACGGGAAGGCCCAGCACGGTAGTGCTGGGAAAGCAGCAGCATAGTGTGTCAAGGCAGCCCGGCAGGGGCGGACATCCGGTGTCGAAAGGCCGAAAGCGAGTTATTTCCGTCCGAGCCTCGTCAAATATTCCGAGTCGTAGGCACGAGTCTTATTCTCGACATACTCAAGAATCTTCTGCAGATGGGCGCGGTTGTCGCGATTGCCCTCTTTGAACTTGATTGCCAATCCCATACCCGGATCCGAACGCACCACGCTACCCTCGGCGGTTAGGGGTCCATCGTCTATCGCGAAGTTCAGGATGAGCCGGCTATCGGGTGCCATTATGACGCTCGTCTCCACGTAGCATCCGCCCAGGCTGATGTTGGTCAGATTCCCCAACACCGGGATGTCGCTGCCCTCCGGACGAAATTCAATCGTAATGCGGCCCTTCATTCGGGGATACAGCCGACGGTTCTTCCGGCTCGGCTGCTGCTGTTTTTCGAGATACATTCGCCGGTCTGCCTCGGCGAGTAGCTCTTCTGCGTCGAGCCCGTCCTCGGGATACACGGATCGCCCCACACTGAGCGACAGAATGTCCTCTTGGCAGATTTCCTGTCCAACCTGGCGCGCGAGTTCACGCAAATGGTCGGCCTTCTTGACCGCCGTATCGGCGGTCAATTCCGGAGCGATGACCACAAATTCGTCCCCACCCATACGGGCGACGTAGTCGTACTCACGGCAGGATTGCTTCAACGCCTGCGCAAACAAGCGCAACACCCGGTTTCCCTCAAGGTGTCCGAAACGGTCATTGATCTGTTTGAAGCCGTCCATGTCGCAGACCATGACGGTGAGGGATGTTTCCTTGCGCTTGCAGCGAGCCAGTTCGCGGTCCAGCTCCAGAAACAGGGACCGCGCGTTCGGCAGATCCGTCAGGAAGTCGGTGGTCGCCGAGTTCTCGGCCTGCTGGTACTTGAGCGCGTTCTCGATGGCCAGCGCCATCTTGGAGGTGACCGCCAACAGAATGCGCAGGTGGTCGGATGTAAACGCGTCCGGGCTCGCCTGGTAGAGGGCGAGCACGCCCATCACGCCGCTCAATCCTTCCAGGGGCAAAGCCAGCGCAGATCGCAGCGTGCTGAATTTCGTGGGATCGTTCAAGTATCCCGGTTCAACGGAGGGATTGCCGTTAATGATCGGCTTGCGGTTCTGCGCAACCCAGCCCGAGAGACCCTGCCCAAGCGGTATTCTCAAAGACTCAAATAACCGGAAGTTGTCACCGCTGACGTGTTGCGGATACAGGATGTCGTCGTGCCGCAAGTAAATTGCGATCGAGTCGTACGGAACCAATCGCTTCAACTTCACCGAGAATACGGATAGGGTTTCATCGAGGCTGAGAGAGGCCCCAAGGTCCTGACTGAGTTCGAATAAGGTCTGCGCTTCTTGCCGGGCAGCTGCGATCGAGGCCAGGAAGGTCGCTTCCTGATTCTCCTTCACCCCGGTCTCGACGAATCCAGCGGCGGGGGCCAGCCCTCGTTCGACCTTCAAATCGGTGGAAAGTCTCGACCACGGCACCGACTCCGAGCGCTCCACCACCAGTCGCTCGAGATCGCGATAACGGCGGCGCAATACATCCACCACACGCGGATCAAAGGAACGGCCGGACTCCTTCTTGAGCCGCTCCATCACTTCGTCCAACTTCATCGCCCGCCGATACTGGCGGTCCGATGCCAGCGCATCGAGAAAATCCACAGCGCTGAGAATCCGCGCACCAATGGGAATCTCGTCGCCCTTCAGGCCATATGGATAGCCTGTCCCGTCATACTTCTCGTGGTGTGCCCGCACGATGGGCACTACTGGATAAGGAAAGCGCACGCGCTCGAGAATTTCTGCCCCTACCACGGGGTGGATCTTCATTTTCTCGAACTCTTCCGGGGTCAGGCGGCCGGGCTTGGAGATGATGTGCTCCGGCACCGCCAGCTTGCCGATGTCGTGCAGCAAGGCAGCGGCCTGCAATGCTTCCATCTCCTCCGGGCTGACGTGCAAGTCCTTTGCGACTTCGATCGCATACACGCGCACGCGCTGCAGATGGTCGTGGGTCGTATGATCCTTTGCTTCAATGGCCAGAGCCAGCGCTTCGATGGTCCGCATGTGAAGGTTCGCCATCTCGTCCACGTGGCCCTTTTCATCTTCCAGTTTGGCGAGATACAGCCGGTACGAGCGATAAATCAAATACACGGCCGGAAGAATCAGAAGCGAAGTCTGCCATTCGACGATCTTGTTCAGCCAACTCACCAGACCGGCAACGCCGGCACCCACCAGGTAATACGGAAACGACCAGAAGTAGCAATCCGCCCAGATACGGCGCAGCGATTTGTGCTCGGTCAGCGAGATGATCGTTGCCACCGGCAACGTGTTGGCCGCGAAATAGGTCGCCGCCGTGGCCACCAGCAACACCGCCGGGTTGGTTTGCACCTTGAAGATCGGCACGTGATACACGCAATAAGCGAGCCCTATTGCAAATGCCGTGGCGCAAGTGTTGAAGATCACCTGCACGGCCCTTGGACGGTCACGATAGAAGCACTGCGTCAGGATCGCGGCACAACCCAGGGCAAGGGTTTCCGCGAAGCTCAGCTCCAGAATGCCGAGCAGGATGAACAGGAAGTTGACGGACATCGTGCCCGTAATGCCGGGCAAATTTACTTTCAGTCGCGAGGCCGCCACCGCTACCAACAGGTAGCACAAGAACCTCATCGGCTGGTGGCTGGTGGGGTGCAACGCAGCCACGCCCAGAACCGCCGTGCCCAAGGCCACGATGGCGCCCACATACAAGCGGGCGCTCAACGACATGGAACCCCAGGATTGTGCTTTGTTTGCCATCCCTATGCTATGAACAGCTCCGCCCTTCTCTTTCCGGGGCCAGAAAGACACACAGGAGCCTCGCTCTAGAATTAGCAGCTAACCTGTGCAAATCCAATCAATTAGGGGAATCGTGGAAAACTTTCGTAACCCGGTACAGAACGTAGGTGCCGCGATGAAAAGGAGGCAAAAGAGATAGCACCATGCAGGTGTTCCGAAGAAACCGAACCCTATCCAATTCCGGATATGCTTCCCCCCAGCAAACGGGCGGTTGCGCCAAGATGCGCCGGCCCGGGAACAGGGAACTTTACTTGCTCGCTACTTGCTCGCTTTGTTCAGCGTCCCCCGCAGGACCGTCATCGAGGCTGCCGGCAGTTCAAAGTACGTCTCCGCGTTTGCGCTGACCGATGCCTTCACTGCCGGTCCATCCGGGTCCGCGGACCCTCCCTTGGCATCGGGATGCCACTTGTATTGCGCTGATCCGAAGGTCGTGGTGACGACCGGTCCGCTGAAGAACACGTCTGACTTGGTTCTTTCGTCACGGAACACGATTCTCATTTTGTGAGCGTTCCACTGATCACGGTTGATTACGAGCAGGGAGTACTGCCCGTCTGGACGCAGCACCGCGTACGCAGTCACCAGGGAGCGCCCGGCCGGATCCTCCAGGTCGCCCTTAGCCCGGAACAGGCGATGCTCTTCGCTCCCCGGTTGCACCCATTCCAGGTTGATCAGCTGGCTGGCGAAGTACTGCGAGGTTGGCTGCACGATCTGGTGGTCCTTTTCCGTCGTCGAGAACATGCCGAACGTGCCCATGGAATTGTTGCAACCATGGTGAATTCCCATGGGCAGGTAATGGAAGTAGTAGATGGCGTCTCCGCCCGCGGTCAAAAATGCGCCCACATAGTCACCCAGCCAGAGCGCTCCAAAAATGTCGACGAACGACTCGTCGCTCTGCCACGAAATATTGGACTCGGTAATGAACAGCGGCACATCGTTGGGCACGCCATCCTCGTGCCAGACGTCGACGATGTGGCTTACCAGCCGCGGCTCGTCGTACAAACTGTTCCAGGTGATTGTGCAAGGCACATACGGATAGTGCTCGAACGAGAAAAATGCCAGATCTTTCAAGTGACCGTGATCGCGCAAATAATCCACGAAGCGCCGCGTCCACGAAGTGCGGCCCTGGGCGTCGGGCCAGACGATGATGTCTTCGTTCTGCCCGGTAAAGACCGGTCCGCCTAACTTCAGCCCCGGATCGACCTTGTGCAGCGCGTCGGCGAACTGGACATACAGCGCCGCGTAATCTTCCGGCAGCATGAATTGACCGTCGGGTTCCTCGCCCATCTCCACGTACGAGATCGGGTACTTCCGCTTTTCCAGATAGGCAATCTGCGCGGCCGCGTCTTCTGGAATGTTGAATACCATTGCGATCGGGATCATCGCCGGCAGGCCGCGGGTCGCGCCGCTGGTGTAGAAGAGATCGAGCCCAACCTGGTCGCCCAGTTTGGGATCGAAATTTGCCGGCTCATGCCAAGGATCGACCGACGAACACCAGGTCGTGGTCTGTGCCTGATCCGGCGTGTGCAGAACGGAATCGTGGAATTCGCCGCCTGCGCTGACAGTGCCGATATAGAGTTCGCGAATGCCAAAACCCACGCAGTTGCGCTTGTCCGCCGAACCGTGCGTGTCGCAGGTATTCGAAGATTCCGTCATCCAGACCCGCAGGTAGCGCACCGGCATCGGCACCGGGGTGAGCGCCAGTGTCACCGTCCCACCCTGGCCGTTCTCGACCGTTCCGCCAGAGAAAGTAATCCATGTGCCCTTGTCCGGATGCGTGATCGGCTGATCGCCCGTCCAGTACTGCACCCGATAGCGCTTCGCATAAGGATCAGCCCAGGCAATCCGAATCGCGTTGATGGCCAGGGGATTCGCCAGGTCGACCACAATCCACTGCGGATGCAGCGAGTCGTCTTCACCCGTGAAGGTTTTGGTGAGGTACGGATTGCTCTTCCAATAACTATTCACATCGCCATCGGTAATTCGGCCGTATCCGGTGGCGTCCGTTCCGTCATTGCGCGTCGCTCCGCGGTGCGGCAGTGGATAGCCGTACGAGTTGCGAATGAGTTCCGTTGGCTCAGCGCTGCCCGTGAAATAACCTTTGCCGCTCGGATCGCTCCAGGTACCTTTGGGATTCCAGTGCCATGCCTCGATGTGCAGCTCGGTGTTCTGCCGGTACGTGACGGTTTGCCAACCCGCGCTCAACACACGGTCCAGGGCTTCCGGCGTGAATAGTTTGTCGATGGCCGAGGCCGACATCCGGTCGATTCCGGCTCCCAGGGCCTGGTTCGGCGCAAACTTGTTCGCCACGTGATCAGGCGTGATGTCGACACGAATTGTCTGCGAGTACGCCGGCACCGCGACCAACGCCAGGAGGGTGGTGCCCATAAGAAATGCAATACGGCGCCGGCGGGTGGTCGCTTGAAAGGAGGTGCAGAGAAAATTCACGAAAGCTGAGACGAAGGTTCGCGCAAGGCGCACGGTAATCTCCTGGATAGTGTTACGTTTTAATAAAGGGAATTCCACGATTTCCAACGGCGCCATTGTACCTGAGTACCGCCTCGGAACAATCGAAGTTCCCCGATGCTTGTCATCCTCAGCCAATCGAATCCCCATCAACTTTGTCATCCTGAGCGAAGCGAAGGACCTGCTTTTCTCGGCGATTTCGCAAAGAGCCGGGCGCAGCCACTTGACAACCAGAAATGTTCTTCGTATATTACCTACAGGTTATGAAACTAGAAGGTTATTTACGCGATGCCTCTTCCAGCCTCGACGCCACTTTCGCTGCGCTCGCTGATCCGACGCGCCGCGCCATTCTGGCCCGTCTGGCCACCGGGGAAGCTTCGGTCAACGAACTCGCGAAGCCCTTCGACATGACGCAGCCCGCCATCTCGAAACACCTTCGCGTGCTCGAGCGTGCCGGACTCATCTCCCGCGGCCGCGATGCCCAGCGCCGTCCACGGCGCCTGGTCGCGAAGCCTCTGGAGGAAGCCAACGCGTGGCTGGAACGCTACCGGGAAATTTGGGAAGAGAATTTTCAACGCCTCGATGCCTTGCTCGACGAGATGAAGTCCAACGAGAAGAAGCGGCGCCGCCACCAACGATAAGGAGACAAATCATGAACGCCTTGAAACTCGAAGCCCGCGGAGAACGCGAGATCGTGATCACCCGCGCCTTCGACGCCCCGCGCCGCCTGGTATTCGACGCCTTCAGCAAACCGGAACTGGTCCGGCAATGGCTGCTCGGACCGCCCGGCTGGTCCATGCCGGTCTGCGAGATCGAGTTCCGCGTGGGCGGCCGCTACCGCTACGTGTGGCGTCGTGACAACGGCGACGAGATGGGTGTGGGCGGAGTCTACAAAGAAATCGTTGCGCCCGAACGCATCGTCGCCACCGAAAGGTTCGATCAGAGCTGGTATCCCGGCGAAGGCCTGGGCACCATCCTGCTGGTCGAGCAGGGCGCGAGGACTCTCATGACCCAGACGCTGACGTACGAATCGCGCGAGGCGCGCGATGGAGTCCTCAAGTCGCCCATGGAGAGCGGAGTTGCGATCAGCTACGACCGTCTCGAGACGCTCGTGGCCTCACAGAAATCCTAGCCGGATCGACCAAATATCAGGAGCTTTTTGTCTATGCAAAAGATCACGCCGTTTCTCTGGTTCGATGGCAAGGCCGAAGAGGCCACCAACTTCTACGTCTCGATTTTCAAGAACTCAAAAATCACCCGCATCAGCCGGTTCGGCGAGGGCGGTCCCGCGCCGAAGGGCACGGTGATGTCCACCAGCTTTCAACTCGAAGGCCAGGACTTCATCGCGCTCAACGGCGGTCCGCAGTTCACATTCACGCCCGCCATTTCGCTGTTCGTCAATTGCGAGACGCAGGCCGAAGTCGACGAACTTTGGCAAAAGCTTTCAGAAGGCGGCAAACAGGAACGATGCGGCTGGCTGAAAGATAAGTACGGGCTTTCCTGGCAAATTATCCCTACGATTCTCGGAAAACTCCTGCAGGATCCGGACCTAGTCAAGTCGAAGCGTGCCATGACCGCCATGCTGCAGATGGACAAGATCGATATCCAAGGCTTGCAGAAGGCCCACGATGGGACATAGTCGAGTGGGAGTGGAGCTTTCGTAACCTCCTCACGCCCGCCGCCGCGATGCGATAGTTAAAGGGCAGCTATGTCCCAGGCTCCACAAATGCAACGGGAGAAGCGGGGCGCCCGCGTAAAGCTCGGCGGCTCCGTGCTCGCGCTCCTGCAGCTGCAGAATCGCCGGCAAATCCGGACCCGCCTGAACCAGCTCTCCGCCAACGGCGGACTCCTTCAGCTGGAGAAGCCGCTCGACGAGGGCATCGTAGTCGAGGTGATATTCCACGTAGGCGCCACCACGGTTCGCTGCAAAGCGGAAATGCTATTCCCCATGTGGGCGACCAAGGGATGCCTGCAGCCCTTTCGCTTCAGAGATATCGACGCGTCGACCCGTGCCAGCCTGGAAGAAGATCTCAACACCCTGCTGAAAATTTCTCCGAACGCGCCGGCGGACGAGGCCGGCCTGCCGTAGGCTTCGGAGTCGCCGATCCCACTACATCGTTAAGCGAAAAAGGCGAATCCACCGACAACAATCCCAGCCCGCATCTGGAGCGCTCACAGCCCGTCTAATCTGGACAAAATCGGCCCGAGCACAAACGCAACCAGAAAGCCCACGGAATAGATCGCCGCAGAGACCCAAAGAAGAATTCTGCTGAGCTTGCTAGCCTCCACACATGTGTTGGGACTATCCGGGAGGCATTCCTCCGGTCTCAACCGGGGAAGAACGTAGTAGGTGTGCAGAAAACTGCACGCAATCAGGACGCCAGATATGCTGAACGTCACAACTTTGTGCCGCGAGAGTGCTGTCAACCAAGGGAAGAACGAGAGCATCGATGCGACCGATGCCCCCAACCCGAACAGCACCAGCAACGAAGGTAATGCACAGCAAAGCAGAGTGTTCAGGGATGTAAACAGGGAGAAGTAGCTGAGCACCCCTGAACGTCGTGTTTTCGGTGTTGCTGCCGTATTCATTTCTGCGATTCTTCCTTGATTGACCGATAGCGAATCGAATCTGGCGACTTGCCCTTCGCCGGTTCCGGGATCACGCCCTCGACCAGCACGGATTTCCCGCTCAACGAGGTTGCATCACCTGAAGCTTGCGGCTCCGGCACGAGAGCCAGCAGTTCATTCGAGCCTGAAATCTGCAATTGGCCTTTGCCATTTGCAACGACAATTATTCCCGCAACAGTTGCCGCCGATTCCTTCATCGTGAACCCATTCTTGGTGATCGCATTCTGTATTTGTTTGAGGGTGGCCGTGTTACCCGCTTTCATCTTCACGGCAGCAAGTCCTTTCGCGAGACTCACGTCAACTGAATCCACACCCGACACCGACTTCAAGGACACGCGCACGGCGTGTGCACAGACCTCTCAATCCATGCCAAAGATCGAGAGGTCGATGGACTTGATTTCCGCGGATGCAGATGCCAACAACAGGAGTGTCGAGAACAGCGCAAGTGTCTTTTTCATTTCATCTCCTGGTGTGAATGCTGGAACAGCAGATAACTGAAGTTGACTGCGAAACGCACCCGCTCTTTTGGCCACACGTTCCCGACGTCTTGATAGACGGGGAATTGAGCGCCGAAGCTGATCGTGTAGTTGCGGTAGATTCCAAGCGCTGAAGGGCCGAGGAAAACCTGATGGGCCTGCGTATTCGCCACAGTCACGCTTCCCTGCTGGAAACGGTTCGATCGCTCACCCACCAGCTCGGCGAAGAGTCTCCAGTCCCATTTGTCAGGTGTTCTCCTCCACTTCGAGGGGCGATATCCGTAGACCAGGCTGTAGTCGAAAACATCGGGTCGCCTGTCGCCGTTGTGCTCCGCAAACTTGGTGAACGTAGCCGAGCCACACGTAGTGACTGAGCGAGGCTCGGCCGGTGACGGAACCCACCATAAAGCCGGGGACGTTCGTGGTCTTGGTGATGCTGTTGAATCCAGACTGGGGGCCGGGAACAACCAGACCAGCGAATGCGGTGCTCTCAATGCGAGTGCCGATCTTGGTTGCCCTGTGCTGAAACCGCCATGCCAAGGTGGAATCAAAATCATCGCCCGGCTGAATTCTGGTGGGCGGCAGGCGCGTGTCGCCAACCACAACGGGAAGCGTAAATGACAGCGTGAGATGCGGCGTGAACCCGTACCCGACAAGTTCGCGAATCGATGCCTGCGACCCAACACTGGTGCTTCGGCCAAAGATTCCCTGATCAAAGCTCCACTCGCCTTGGGAGTTCGTCGGCGTTGCAAGGCCGAAAACCGGGCCATGGCTCGCGCCCGTCGCCGGTAGAGGCAATGCAAGCAACACGAGCAGAATCAGCGCTCGTTTCATGTGTTCCTCCGTGATGCTCTAATGACACACCTGCGCGATTCCGCGCAGGCGGATAGAACAAACGAAGATCAGATTCTAAGAACGGAATTCAGGCCGGGTGGTGCAGGTGGCGGGAGACCTCGGAGTTTGCTAGCGCATGCACGTTCAAGCGGCTGTTCGAGCGAAAGGGTCACATCCAACAACATTACCACTGCAGATGGATGGACTTGTATTGGTATACGGTCTAACGTCGCAACTGGAGTTGCACGATCTACCTTCGTCCTGCAGCAAGGGTGCTGAGCTGCACCCATGTGGCAGTCGCCTGCCATCTTCTTACAACAGGCCATCTCCGCTTGCGTCATGGTGGCGTTTGGGAAGCAGGCCAAAGCAGGAATTGCCGTCCACGCAAAGACGAGAGCGAACACGAACGTGGAACGAAACATCCCTATGAAGGGATGCTACCGCCCTCACCGCTCGAGTGCAAGAACCCACGTCCACTAGAAATACCTGTGACCTCCGCTTTTTTCTTCCGCGCGCACTTTTTCTGTTACCTTTTCCGCCGAAGGCAAACCATCGCCGCAAAGAGAACCCATGAAAAAAATAGTGTGGCTACTGGCAACCGCATTCTTAACGTGCTTCTGCTACGCCCAGCGCAACACCGTCATCGTCCGCCCCACGCCCATCGACGACATTCTCCAAAATCCGGCGATCGGTATCACCACCTTCAATCGCTTCAACGGGCAAGCGACCAATCCGCCGCTGGAATGGTCCGAACTCGGCCCGGTCATGAAGCTTCCCCAGGCCGCAACCAAGCCCGATTTTCCCGACACCACGATCGCCTATCTCCGCTGGTATTGGACTGCGCTCGAACCTGAGCGCGGCAAGTATCGCTGGGACATCCTCGACCTCGCTCTCGAGGAAGCCCGCGCCCACGGACAAACGCTGGCCATCCGCCTCATGCCATATTCCAACAAGGATCCGCTCCCCGAGTGGTATCAGAACTCGGGCGCGCGCCGCGCCAACAAGCCCACCGACAAAGATGGCAACATTTGGCAGCCAGATTTCTCCGATCCGCTCTTCCTCAAATATTGGGGTGAGTTGGTGGCCGAAGCAGGGAAGCGCTACGACGGAAATCCCTACCTCGATAGCGTCGACATCTCCTCCGTCGGCTACTGGGGCGAGGGCTGGAGTCCTTACATGCCGGCCTTCTCGTATCAGAAGGCGCTGATCGACATCTGGTTCGACGCGTTTCCGAATACGACCCTGCTGATGAACTTCGACGAGCCCCAAGCCCTCACGTACGGCACCAGTCGCGGTGCCGGATGGCGGCTCGATTGTCTCGGCGACCTGCGCGTGAAGTCTGACAACCCCTACTTCGAGCCGGAAATGTTGGATGTGTATCCGCAGCAAGTCGTGCGCTCCGGTATTCAGGATGTCTGGCAGAAGCGCCCAGTGTCATTGGAAGTCTGCGGGACGGTGTCCGAATGGAAGCGTGATCACTTCGATCTGAACTACATTCTGGAACAGGCGCTGCGATGGCACGTCACGTCGGTGAACCTGAAATCCTCCCCCATCCCCCCGGAATGGAAAGCGGACTTCGAAAAGTTCGAGAAGAAAATCGGATATCGCTTCCTGTTGCGCCGTCTCGAATATCCCAAAAGTGTGGTGGCCGGGTCGATGATGCCCATTCACATGTGGTGGCTGAATGCAGGAGTGGCCCCCTCGTATACGAATTACCCGTTAGTCGTTCAATTGCATTCAGCGAACGCCAGCGCTGTGATCAACGTTCCGGTGGACGTACGCAAGTGGGTTCCCGGTGACGCCGTCTTCGACGGAAGTCTCTACGTTCCCGAAACATTGCCCGAAGGCACATACGACTTTCGCGTCGCCATGCTCGACCCTAGAACTCTCAAGCCTGCCATACGTTTCGCGATCGCCGGTCGGGAGTCCGACGGCTGGTATAACGAAGGGCAAGTGCACATTTCGGCTGAATCGCGTCCGTAACTAACGCAGAGAGTGAAGATTCCGCGGACGACTGAACGCTCTATCCTTCTGTATCGTGCTGCTCACAGATTGAACGATCACATCGAATTACTGACTCGCCGGAGGCACTAGGCCATTCATGCGCAGATATTCGACCAGTTGTCCATAGTGGTCGGAGATGTGCCACACGGCGGCCGTGATCGCGGAAAGCCGGTCATCTCCCCAATATTCGCTATGGATTTGCTCCAGCAGGTTGTCGGTGTTGATCGAGGCGATGGCGCTGTCCATCTGCACAAACGACTCGCGGAGGTAGGCGAGGATCTCCGCTTTTGATTTTGCCGGATTTGGTCCACCGATGTCGCAGCGCTCGGGCGATTTTTGCTTCTTGATCTTCTGCGCCCACGCTTCGTTTGCACACGCCACGTGCTTCACCTGCTCGGCGAATGTGCGAGCGTCTTTAAAGGCTCCCTGAGTCGGTTTAAAGGCCCACTTGTCTTCAGGCACAGCAGTGGCAAGCGCAGTGAAATCCTTTGCCACGCTCTTCCAAATAAGGTTGATGGAATCGGGAACTGACTTGGACTGCGCCCGAGTTTCCTGCGCGCCGGCAAGCCTTCCAAGGACAAGCACGACAGCCAAGGGTGAAAGCAAGATTCTTCGCATGCTGAATTCTCCGCACCGAAGTTTAACGCCGTTGCGACCGAAGTGGCCGCAATGACAAAAAAGGGCACGCTCCTTCCCTGTGAGCGTGCCCTCCTCCTTCACCACTTCGACGAAAGCTACTCGAGAATCCGAATTTCTCTACGCACCTTCCGACGAATGCAACACCCGGAATGTATTTCCGCCGTTCGACCAGACGAGCAAAAGCGCGTCCTGTCCCTTGGGAATACTTCCCAGGTTTTTCTGAACGTCAGCCACCGACTGTACTTCTTTCCGATTGACGCTCAGAATCACATCTCCCGGACGGAGGCCGGCATTGTCGGCGGGGCTGCCCGGAAGAACGCGCTCGATGACCACGCCCTTCAGGTCATTGCCGCCACGCAACTGCTGGCGCACATCGGGAGTGAGGTCGCCGAGCCCGAGGCCCCAGCGCGGCTTGCCCGTTTCCGCGCTCGCCGTCTCGTCTTCGCCCTTGTCGCGCGCGCCCATCTTCTCGAGCGTGACCGGGATTTCCGTGCCCTTGCCATCCCGCATCACGTGCAGCTTGATGGTAGTGCCGGGACGAGTCTGGCCAACCGCGACCTGCAACGAGCTAGCGTCGCTGACTTCCTTGCCGTCCAAAGAAGTAATCAGGTCGCCGACTTGCAGTCCGGCTTTCGCCGCCGGCGAGTTACCTTCCACCTGCGTCACGATCGCACCGCGGTTGTCCTTCGACTCGAAGAACTTCGCGTTCTCGGGCGTAACGTCGGTGATGCCGAGCCCCATGTATCCATGACTGACCCTGCCGTCACGCATGATCGCTTCCACCGTCGGGCGCACGATCTGCGTCGGGATCGCGAAGCCCATTCCCGAGAAGCTTCCAGATCCGGAGATCAGGAAGGTGTTGATGCCGACCACTTCGCCTCGCGCATTGACCAGCGGTCCACCCGAGTTGCCTGGGTTGATGGCCGCGTCGGTCTGGATGAACTGCCCAGGCTTGCGCGCGTCAGTCGGGGAGGGGTTTTGCCGATTCAGTGCGCTCACGATGCCGCGCGTCACGGTGAATCGCAGTCCGAACGGATTACCAAAGGCAAGCACCGTCTGTCCGGGATGCAGCTTGGTCGCATCTCCCCAAGGGGCGCTCGGAAAGTCTTTGCCTTCCACTTTGATCACGGCCAGATCCGTTAAGGGATCAGTGCCGATCAGCTTCGCGGGCAGCACGCGACGATCGCTCATGGTCACGCGCAGATCTACCGCACCCTCGACCACGTGATTGTTGGTAACGATGTAACCGTCGGGCGAAATAATGACGCCGCTGCCGATACCGTGCTCAGTCTGCGGACCCTGTGGCTGCTGGCGGAAGTTGAAGCCGGGACCAAAGAACTGCCGCATGTCATCCGGAATTTCCGCTTGTGCTTGTTCATCGGCTTTGGATTTTGACGTGACGGCGACGTTGACGATTGCGGGCGTGACCCGGGCCGCCAGAGTTTCCATTGCCTGGTCGAGTGCGAGCAGTGCACTTACGCTGTTGTCGTCGAGGGGAGCGGCACTCGGCGCGGGGGTTGCCGCCTTCGCCACCACCGGTTTGGCTGTGTGGTACGCCGTCAGCGATGCCGCCATGCCCAGTGCGAGCACGGGCGCAATCGCCAGCCGGCCAATTTGCTTCCAGTTCATCATGGTTATTTGCTCTCCTTGTTGCTGATTCGCATATCAACTAATTCATTAGTTGTTAAAGCTAAACTTTCGCTCCTGTTGGCCCAAAACTTTTTAGATCGATGTTTGGGAAGTCTCCGACACGACCGGCGCTGCGACCGGCGTCGCAACTATCAACCGCCACACGCTCACGCGCCAAACCATCGGCCCGCGATCGCCGGCTTGCTGCTGATCGACGACAACGAATACCGCCTGATGCATGACAGTGAATTGTTTAGATTCAACTGCGCTCGCTTGAATGACTCGCGCAGAGTTGCCCCGAGCGAAATTCGATGCCTGTACGACGGTTGGCGACGACTGAGGTAATGCCCTATACCCGAGCTCCGATCGGTAAGACGCCCGTGTCACGTTCACCGAGGTTTGCTTGTTTCGAACGTGGGCGGCCTTCGTAACAGCAAGCTTCGCGGCCGCCAGCTTCGCCTTTGCCTCCGGAGCAACTGCGATGCGTTCGTGAAAGCCGACCGGAGTCACGGGAGGGACGTAACTCGGATCGACCGAGTAGCTAGTCGCCACTGCCATTGGTGCAGCCGGCGATGCGAATGCCACCAGCCGCGGTGCATGTTCCGCCCCTGCCAGGCAAACCACGGAAAATCCCGCCACCAGCCACGGAGCGGGTTTCCACACGGCCACGGCCTTCGATCGCCGCACATCGAGAATCTGCAGAACGCGCAGCGAGGTCTGTCGCATCCTCCCCACCGCCGCCTGTGCAAAGGCTATGCCACGCTGCCAGAGATTCTTCTCCGCCAACGACACCAGGCACTCCGCGTAAGCCCGGGGGTTTGCGGTCTGCGACAGCACCAGATCGTCACACGCCATCTCGCGTTCCAGCGAAAGCCGGCTTTCCACGAACCACACCGCGGGATGGAAGAAGAACAATGCCCGCAGGAGTTTCTGTGCGAGATTGGTCCAATCGTCCCAACGCCGCAGATGCGCGAGTTCGTGCAGAACCACGGCGTGCAATTCCGTGGGAGAAAGCTCTTGGAGAGCCCAGTCCGGGATCACCACCGCGGCCCGAAAGAATCCCACAGCGGTCGGCACCCGCAGAGTATGCGAAGTGCAAAGTTCTACCGGACGCACCGAATCAAACTCCGCCAAAGTCTGCGCGGTCATCGGATCGACGCTCTTAAGATCGACTGGAAGGCAACTCTTCCGTATTTTGCGAAGATGAATCAAGCCCATTGCGACGCGCGCCAATCCGACCGCCGCAATCACCGCCCATGCCAAAAACAAATACGTGGACCAAGATCCGGGAATCGTAAACGCTGCACCTGCGGACGGGGCCACCGGGTTCTTCACCGACGATTCCACAAACGGCGACACCACAATTGCCAGCAAAGCACAGAACCACACAGCAAAGCGCGTACCCGAATTCCGTCGCCCCGCCAGCCGCAAAAGTGCCCAGGCAAACATCGCAATCACGATACCTTCCACGACACAGTTCAGCAGCCGTTCCACCGACATCTGCGCGACGAAATGGAAGTTCAGCGGATTCATCGTTCCTCAGCGGTTCTCGTCCAGCATCTGGCGCAGGCGCGCCAGTTCGTCGGCGTCAATGCCTTGTTCTTCGAGAATGTTCAGTACCAGCAACTCACGCGAGTTCTGGAAAAAGCGGTTCAACAAATGCTGAATCTCGGTGCGCTTGGCCTCGTCTTGATTCAGCACGGCCCGGTAGATGTGCGCGCGGCCATCCTTCACGTGGCGGACGCAGCCCTTCTTCTCGAGAATCCGGATAATCGTCAGCACCGAGTTGTACGCCAGCGGCTTGTCGCCGGGGAGGGCTTCTAGCACCTGCTGGACCGTGGCTGGCCCCTTATCCCAAAGCACCTGCATGATGCGCAGTTCCGCTTCAGTCAAGGTCGCTGATTGCGTGCGGGCCAAAGGTCCTCCTGGGTTGGTGGAAATGAAAGTCTCGAGGGCAGCAAATCCGCCAGAAACTGCCATTCATAATGACGCCCGACTAAGCGCGACGTCAACTAAGTATTTAGTTGCAAGTGGGGTGGTTCAGGTTGCCTTGGCGCAAGTGATTGATATCGTGGATGTTAGATTTTTGCAGGCGGAGAAGCAGAAGACAAACAAGAAACTCACGATTGCCAGCAGGATAGGCCGGGTGCAGCCAGTTCGTCGGGGAGAAAGTAGTCGAGCAGCAACTCCTTTGTGCCAGCCATTTCTGCTCGCCCAGGGACGGACTATTCCTGCTTCGTATCAGGCTGAATGTTCGCCAGACGATGCACTCCGCTCTGTCCTAATGCAAACAAAATTGTCCACACGATCGCCACCGTCACGAGGGTGAAGGTAAACGTCAGCCCTGCAAATCCAGGGAAGGTACGCCACATCGAGTCGGATGCAGAGCCATATTTCGCCTGGACGTCGCTGGCCTCCTTCATGGCGAACATGACCCGCCAAAAATAACGGACATCAGGACGACGGTAGATTTCGGGAAACGAAATTCCGGACGCATGTCAAACCTCGTGAACGAAATGAACGGACTGTGACCAGTCAAGATTCGTAGATGTTCCAGCGCCGCGCCGGCGAGCAAGCCAAGCGTTTCATGAGTGCAGAACGAGATGCGCTCGCGAAAACTTTCCACCCGGACGTCGGCTTGTGCATCGCGAAACACAGAGATCATTTCGGCCGCATACTCACGTCGGTAAGGTGGCGGATACAGGTATAGCAACCATCGGTAAAGACAGGTCATCCCGGTCAGGCCTCCTTTCGCGCGATGCGGAGGCCAGCGAGTTTGGTCAACTGCCTCATGCGCTCAACTTCCAGCTGCAAATTGCGGCGTCCGCGTGAGGTGAGCCGGTAAGGGCGTCGGTCGCGGGGGCTTTCATCCTCTTCAACACGTTCGATCCAGGCCTCGTCAAGCAAACGTCGTAAAGCTCCGTAGAGTGTGCCTGTGCTGAGCTTCACGCGTCCGCCGCTCATTTGTTCCACATCCTTGAGAATGGAGTAGCCATGCCGAGGCTGATCCGCCAGGCTCAGTAGTACAAGCAACACCGGTTCAGTCAGGGGCACTGGATCCATATATGGCGTCACGCGTCATATCGCGTTACGCCATATAGTGACTGAGAGCACCGTCTCTGTCAAGGGTGTTTGCCGCTGGTCTGTAAAATGCCGGGAGATCCACTCAATGCGCTGGTGGGCGGCCTCGTAATTTAGAATGAATCGATTGTGTGGATGGCGGGCCCGTAGCTCAGCGGTTAGAGCAGGGGACTCATAATCTCCATCCGCACTCTCGAAAAACGTTTTTGATGGGCTCGGTGCACGCTGGGCGTTCTCATTGCAGTCGGTGCTGCCACCTGATTGTCGACCTGGCGCTTCCATCTCATGGCCGTGAGGGCAGGTCGCGTTTTCATGCCTCTCGTCGACTCGGGGCTAGCGCTTCTCGAGGTCCTCGACCAGCATGACATCGCTGGCCTGAATTCCCTGGCTGAAGGCCAGGTGCTTCCCGTCAGGGGACCAATCGAAGCTGAAAAGACTCAGTCCTTGAAAATGTGTTACCTGATAGGCCGCGCCTCGATGGACGGGCTGAGCCCAAACGTTGTCGCCGTCATTCCCGCGGTTAATGTAATACAGCTCGCGATTGTCGAGACTCCAGCGAAGGCCTCCCGAAATTCGAACGGAGAAGGGGATTGGAAACACCTTCGACGGTGATCCGCCCTCGCTTGCAACAATCGCGATGTTGGAAGGAAGGGTCTGCGTACTCAGCCTGCTGTCATCGTAGAATCCGGCGATCCATTTCCCGTCCGCCGAAATCGCCGGCCTGAACCACAACTTGTCATTCAGTTCGACGGGCTTCCCGCCATGCGAAGACACTCTCCACAGGCCCGTCCAATGTCCCGAACCCGCTGACGCAAATGCAATCCATTCTCCATCCGGTGATACCTGCGGAACGGTTCCGTCCGGAACCGGCTCGCCCGTAGGCGTGGCCGCCATCGTAAGATTGCCGCCATCCACATCCATGGTCCACACGGCGGGCGCACCGTTCCGATCCGAAATGAATGCCAGCTTCCCGACCCGCCCTGACGCGGAGTGGTCATAACTGTTTCCCTGGGGTAGGAGTTGCTTGCGATTCTTCCCGTTGGCGTCTACGCTCCAGATACTCCGCTGTCCCTGCAACTCCTCCTCAAAAACGATTCCACCACCAGGGATCCAAGCCGGGCCCGATGTGCCGCTTTCCCCCGGCACGATCAACTCGGGATTCTCTCCGTGACTGTCCGTTCGCCAGATGCTGGACACCGTGCTTTGCTGCACCGTGATGATCTGATGGGAGTCAGCCGAGACGCTTGCCTCCGTCTGCAGGTTCAAGCCTTGGGTGCCTTCAGTGATCTGACGTGCCGCGCCCTCCGGAAACGTCACACACCAAAGTTGCGTCAGCCCAGCTTCCACCGGGCCGCGTGCGCTCAATACGAGAGCGCGTCCATTCTGAAGCCATGCAACTTTTCTAATATGCCCCCAAACTTGCTTCGACACCACACGTTCGGCCCCGTCCTCGACCCGCGCTTCGACAAGATGCGCATTGCTGCCCGTTGTACTGACAATGACCGAGTTGTAGTCCGAAAACACGATCACCTGCCCATCCGGCGACCACGCCGGGTAATCCAGAACTTCAGGCAATTTTCGCGAGATGAGCACTCGTTCCTTGTCGGAATCGAGTTCAGCGAGAATCAGGCTGCTCTCGTGCGCCGATTCGCGCACGAAGGCGTATCGCTTGCCGTCGGGCGAAAACGTCACCGGCGAATCCAAACCGGTCTTGATCTTCTGGCTCGCTCCACCCAAGACGGCGACATGATACAAGGTGCCGGGCTCGTCGCCTTTGGCATGGGCCACGTAGTAAATCATTTCGCTGTTGTTCGAAAACGTAATCCCGAGATAACGCATAGTTTGCGGAGGCACGATCTCGATATCATTCAGCAGTTTCGCCTGCCGTACGCGCAGAGATTCCTGCCCCGCCACCACCACGGTGTGCGCGATGTACCGCCCATCCGGCGAAATCGCGGCCTTCGAAACCTTTCCTGTGCTCGTCAGCCGGAGGGTCTTCACCGACTCAAACGGCAGGCGCGGTGACTGCCCGGCACGAGGCCAGAAGAACAGCAGACCGCCCACCCCTACTACAGCCGCCGCCAGTCCAACCCACAGCCAATGCCAGCCGTTAAGTTTTGATGGGAGGACCGGCGCGGGCTTCTCCTCGGGCCCTCGCTGCGGCATCTCCTCTGGTATGGGTTCACTCGTTGTCGGCTCAATGACCGGCGCTACGAAACGGTATCCCCGGCCCGTCACCGTCTGGATGAAGCGTGGTGCTTCGGGATCATCATTCAGAGCTTGCCGGATCTTCCGGATCGCTCCATTTAGACTGTTGTCGGTATCGAGATACGCCCCCTTACCCCAGATCCGCTCGGCGATCTGGTCACGACTCACGAGTTCTCCTCGTCGCTCGATCAGGAGAATCAGTATGTCCATCGGTAGGCGCTCGAGTTTTTGCACACGACCGCGGCGGCGCAGTTCATAGGCGCGCAGGTCGAGCTCAATCTCGTTGCCGAATTGGATGACGTCCTGAGTCTTGGGCGGGTCCACAGCCACAGCTTCCCCCGGGGAGGGTGGCCGACATTCTACAACGATCCTTCTCATTTCCACGATAGGTTCTGTGTTCCCCGCAAGTTAACTCTTAATGAAAAAGTAAGACCCCCGACAGGTACCCGCTATTGCCAGTACTTCCAACTATGCACATGATGCCTCGCAAAATTTGTCCGGGGAATTCCCCCTCTCTGGCTTCCATGGAGGATCCATGTGTAAGCATGTGTGGTCGCTGCTGACTCGAACGGCTGTGGCGCTCTTTTTGGTCGCTCAGCTACACTCTCAGATGATCGATAACACGCAAGCTCCGAGTACTGCGAAGGCAGGAATCAACAAGTCGCTGCTGGACGAGATCGGTGCGGGACGCGGGAATTGGTCAACGCCGCAATCGTCCGTATTCCTCATCCAGCGTGACCCATTTCGGTCGATCCGCAGGGGACGGCAGTTGTTCCAACGAAAATTCACCCGCTTGCAGGGCCAGGGACCGGCGAACGGGGACGGAGTCGGGGATCTCAACTCCAACAAGGGGATCGGCGCCGGACTCTCTGATAGCTGTGCTGCCTGTCACGGCCGCCCACGGGGGTCGGCGGGCGTTGGCGGCAACGTTGTCACTCGCCCGGACAGCCGCGATGCTGGGCATCTTTTTGGGCTGGGCCTGAAGGAAATGTTGGCAGACGAGATGACGACCGATCTGCGCGCAATACACGATCAGGCGATCACTCAGGCACAACAAAAGCATCGCTCGGTTACCTTGAAGCTCCTTACCAAGGGCGTAAGCTTCGGCACAATCACCGGCAACATCGATGGTTCCATCGACGCGTCCGGAGTGCAGGGCGTCAATCCTGATCTGCGCGTGCGTCCGTTTTTTGCCGAAGGCAGCACCATGTCGATTCGTGAGTTCATCGTTGGTGCGCTCCACAACGAAATGGGGTTGGAAGCCTCCAGCGATCCGGACCTCCTTGCCGCCAGTGCAGGCGCCAGGGTCGTGACACCGTCAGGCATGGTTCTGGACGGTACGAAAGACAAGATCGACGCGCCGCCCGCGCCTGATCCTTCCAACGGAAATGAAATCGATCCGGCTCTTGTGGACCACCTGGAGTTTTACCTCCTGAACTACTTCAAGCCGGGCTTGGACAAGCAGAGCGATGCGACTGTTCTGGGCCGCCGAGCATTTGCCCGTATTGGCTGCGCCACGTGTCACATGTCAGATTTGACGATTAACCACGATCGGCGGGTAGCGGATGTGGAGACCGTTTACGATCCGGTCAACGGAATTTTCAACGAGTTGTTTGCGACCGCGACGCCCTTGTTTACCACTTTCGACGACAGCTCCGGCTTCCCCACTCTCAAGCAGCCCGTCGGAAATTCCTTTGTCGTCAGAAACATATTTACCGATTTCAAGCGCCACGACCTGGGTGCCAATTTCTACGAGCGCAATTGGGACGGAACCATGCAAACCCAATTTCTCACTCGGCCTCTTTGGGGGGTCGGATCGACCGCCCCGTACGGGCACGACGGACGCAGCATGACGTTGCACGACGTGATTCTGCGACATGGCGGCGAGGCGCAGCCGTCGCGTGACGCGTATGCTGCCCTGCCTCCTCTGGCCCAGGATGCGATTCAAAAGTTTCTGAATTCGCTCATCCTGTTTCCGCCCGACGATACCGCATCGAACTTGGATCCGGGCAATCGCAATGCGGCCGGCTTCCCACAGGTTGGCCACGGCAGCATCAAGCTCGGAGTGTTATTCGACGATCCGACAGACCCGGAATGACAATCAGTCACCACTCCCCTCCGGCCCCGATCCTGGTTCGGCGATTTGGAGCCATGGATCTACGCAATGAAGTATCGAGACAACTCAGTCCCGTGGTCTGGTGCCTGCAGGACTGAGACTGTCGCCCACAATCATACCCTTGAAGCAATCCCCTTCCGTCGGAAGGAGGCAACTTCGCGGCACACGTTCTCTAGGAGTTGGCACGCGTTCGAAACTTGCTTGGCTTCGGGCAATGGATTTTTCTAAACGACGAGAGGCTTTACCTTCAAGCCAGGGGGGTGGCCTTTTTCTCCAGATGGGACCCATTGCTCTGACGCACCGGGTGAAAATTGGAAATTGCCCTTCCACCCTAAAACCCCTTTGCGTACTCTGGAGCTGGGCCTCTTTTCTACGCCACGTTTTCGGCAGCTTCATTCACTTCGCGCGCCGCCCGGATCCCAGAAAACAGAGCACCCTGCATCCAGCGAATCCACGGAGAGGTGTGGTCCCCCGCGAAGTGTACCCGCCCCTCCGGATATGCGACATGGGGCCAGAACTCCTGCATCTGGCCCGGCTTGTACCATGACGAGGCGCCGCGTTCCCATTCATCTTCGTCCCAGCACTTCGAAACACCACCTTCAAATTTTTTTTGATTCCGGCAGCACTCTCTCCATCTCCTCGCTGCTAATATCCCCGGCCCGATTCTGAACCGCAACTTGCAAGTGTCGAACGCGGAGAGGGAACTGACTGGAGCCGAGGAGCAATCCAAGTCGGCAGCTGCGGCAGAAAAAGATAGGGCCGAGGCTTATAAGGCGCGTCATCCCGAGGTTAAGCCAGAGCCCACCAAATACGCTGCCACCACTTTGCAGAGTGACAAGGGCGAGCCTGTTGTGCTGGAAACAGAGGGACCAGAGGCAGGCACCACCAGGACTGTGCCAGGCCTGAACGTCAAACCTGACAAGGACAAAGCGCCCACTCAGGAGCAGAACAAACTGGCTTTTCAGGCGGTGGTAGGCAAGCTCGATGCCGCTGGATTGGCCACGGGACCGACCGGACTAAGCAAAGGCTTGGATGAGGGTCTCAAGCGCGGCGTAATCACGCCCGAGGAACACGTGTTGGCGCGCTCCTATCAAGCCGCCAATCCGACGCCTGCTACGAACTTACAGGTCCACGTGGCGGGCCAGGAGTCAGGCCAGCGCATTCGTGATCGCGCCAAGTTCTATACCTACACCGACGCTGACGGAAAAACTCAGCTAGCCAAGGGCGATGCGATTCCTCCCGATGCAGAAGGCGTGCTTCCAGTCAAGGACCCCGAAGCTCTCGGGTTGTGACTCTGTTCGCCCTACATATTCGAGAAAGCTACCCTGCGGCTTCTTGAAATCGGGGCTCATTATCGTCCACCCTTAGTCGGCAGAGTTTTCTCATAAGCCGCCAAAATTGCTTCCGATACCTCGCGGTGTAGGGCGGGCGATAGAACAACACTCGGGTGGTATTCATACTGCTTACCTGCGGTGATTGAGTAGCTAGGTAGGGCCGCCCATAGAATCACCTGCCGGTTGCGCATGACGCAGCAGTCGTGAATTTCAATGGTGGTGTCGGCTAGCTCAATCGTAACTTGGGCGGCGCTAAGGACAGAGGGGCGATGGGTGGGTTTGAGCCGGACAGAGACGCGGGGCATGACTTTCTCCTCAAGTTGAGTTACTTATTCGGAGAGCTGTTGGCCCGCCGAAACGGAACTGCTCCCAGCCTGAGCTAGGACGTTTCCGTTTCGCCCACTCCCCAAGACCAAACTTGGAGAGTCGCCGCAAGAGAAACGTTTCGCTCTGCTGTTTTGATGCGATTTACAGGCGATTCGGCTCACGTCGCCAGCGTCGCAAACCCCTCCTTCTGGGACTGCTGGATCAGCCGCTTTAGGTCCGGGTAATTCTCGGACAACTCCAGCCGGTCCCAGCCGCTCCCTCCGTTTTTTCGTAGGTAGAGCCGGGCTTTCACCCCTGGATAGTGCGTTGAGGTGAATGGCTCTATGCTGTGGATGGCCGCCACGTTCAGACAGAGAGGCTTGAACGTGCTCTCTGTGAGACTGGGGCGATCGTCAAAGCGATGCACCTCGATCAAGGCCGCGTCGTTGCGGGCACGTATCCGCTCGGGCTTTGGGGCTGGCCTCATCGCGCTTGCCCTCCAGCTCGCTTGGGCTCGGTGATGAAGATTCTGCCATAGAGCCGGACATGGTTAAGCCTGTTCAGGCGAACCAGTCTGTAAATCCAATCGACCGTGAGGCCATTAGCGCGGGCATACTCAACCGGCGTCTGACCGGGCTGCTCGTTTCGCGTCATATATAAAGGCTCCTTTTGTGCTCCTACTTCCTATCAGTAGAAAGATATCGCCATCGCAAACAACACTCAGGCGCCTCCTTTAAGGCACTAAGGACAAGGTAGATAGAAGCGCTCGATCGAGGCGTTGGCGCGGCATCGTCGTGTGGGATTGAACTTCAGGCCTGGAGTGAGGCGCGCCGGATCACCCATAGAGCGGGCTTCTGGATAAAAAGGTCGAGCGGACGGCGGGCTTGTCGATCCAACCTGCTGATGAAAGTCTGGCTCTTTATGCGAGGCCAACGGAGACGCTGGCCCGCGTGAGACTGGGAGAGCTGGAATCCCGGTTGACAGCCCTGCCGGACGGGAGCAATTCGGGAGTATGATTCTTGGGCCATGACGAAACTCCTCGTCCCAATCGCTACGCATTGCAGACGTGGCAATCCAAACTGGGGAAAGTTCATTCAGTCTACTCCTGCCATCGCTACGCAGTTCGAATTGCAGGTTAAACAATTGGGACTCACGAAGCAGACCTATACCACTTCAGCCCCGCTACGAGCCTGGTGTGAAAATAACAAGAATCGATACTACATGCCAGAATGGCTGCTCCAAGAGTGGGAAATCACCGTCGATCCCATGGGCTGTATCGACCTCAGGGCTCGCGTCGCCTAATCGCACTTCTTTCAAAAGAATCAGTCAATGCCGGACGGGAGCAAGCTGCAGCCATGGCAGACACCGATATCCCCAAATTCAAGACCTACGCAGAAGGTGAGTTGATTCCGTCGGTCGATCCCGAGGACATCAAGCGCATGTGGGAGTATGAGCGGACTCACACCCGGGTGGGGGCCAATGGTTGCGAATGGCTGCAAGGTCTGAAAGCAGCGCTTAGCCCCGAAGCAGAATTCTCGGATGTTTCGAGCCGTCGGCACATGATCGACACGTTGACCATCTACAAACTTCTGGCTCCATGGCAACACGGTGAAGCTCTGCACGAAGCCGTGTTCCGAATCGCGGCAACACTCCCGTTCCGGTATCTGAAACATAAGAGCTACATGATCGCTGGAGACGAGCGTTTCGGGTTTGATCCGAACGCGTTTGTGCAACGGCTCATCGAGGAAACTGGTATTTCCCACGTTTGGGAGCCGGTTTCCATCAAGGTGTCCGAAGGCGGGCGGACATTTTCCTACTCATTGGTGGGAGGGGCGCAAGAACGGGACCCAGATGCTACGGCCAAGCACGCAGCCCGGCAAATATTGTGGGAGGTATGGAAGCGGTTTTCGCCCAGCCTAGAGGAGGTGGTGTCTCACAGCGACAAAGAACAGGCTAGCTACATCGTCGCCACTTTCTTCGCCAACTTCCTGCTGGACAACATTGATCTGGTGCGCCAGCTAGAGGACTCATTCAGGGACATGGAACACATCCCAATGGACCCCATTCTGTCTGAGCTGGAACGGAGAGCGCAAGGCTGGGTCTAGGCTACGGCCCCATTCTCGTTGACAGTGAGTCTGGACGGCTCGCTAGAGGTCAGTATGCTGCACAGCGATGTTGACACCGATGGAATCATCAACTGCAAAGGCGAGCTGACGCAGTTGGCGCAGGAAATCGATAACGACGGACAGCGCTTGCTGTTCCTTCGGTGTTCTAGATGCGAAATGGAATTTCTGTTCTGTCTCGACTCCAGCAAAATGGTAATGACAATGCCGGGTCCTATTCACTAACTCCGCCATCACTTTAAAGAGCTTCTGCACCAGCCAGGGGCCAGTAAGCTCCACGGCTACCGCTCATGTCCCGATCTTCGCGAGTATCGGCGGGATTTATTGCATGGCGACTGCGAATATCACCAATGTGCCGAACTGGGCAGGAGCCTAGAAGCCATCTTCATAAATAGGCGTTAGGGATGGAGTCTCTTCTGATGGGCCGGGCAGGCAGCCTTGGGGGAGGCTCCCTGGCTAGCCGGTCTAGGCTGCTTTCTTCACTACCCGGCCCATATCCTTTTGTCATCGTGGGGCCGGGGTGGTTGAGCCGATTGAGTCTCTAGCTAGCTCTCGGTCATCCACAAGCGCGGGTGTGTCGCTCCGGAGGTTCCCGGCCCCGTTAACGGGAATGATACTCCCAGCAGGGTGAGTTTGCAAATCAGTTACTACGAACCGACCGTAGCCCCCACAAACGCTGCAAACGTGAATTTTCATGTTGTGATTGGAGAGCTCCGAGATTTCGAGAGGGGCTACTACCGAGTGTAGTACGACGAGGACGGGGTGTTCCTAGCGCAATGGAGGATGGTGAAGCCGCAACAAGCGCCACTACTGAATTGAACTAGCCGCCTGCGAGAGGACAGTGTTGGCGTTGGAACCGACCAGCCGTATTGTGCCCACAACCAAAACGAGGATAACCGCCAGCACGACCGCGTAATTCAGCGATGTCCTGACCTTGATCCTCCCCCCAGAGTTCGGAAAAGGAGGAAGACATAATAATCACCTTCGAGCTCCATTTTATCCCAGCGGGATGAACTCGGCGCGGACAAGCGGCGCCACTCGTGCCCTGGAGCTACGAATGACTCGTACGGGTCTGCCTTGTGCTGGCGATGGCCGTCGCCCTTGTAAACCTTGCTCTATGGCCCACCATCATTAGTGATTGATGTCCCCTGTCGTTTTACCTGCTCTCACGCACTCTGGCTCGGGACTCCTTCGTTAATGTCCGTCTTCAGGCGCTCTTTCGCTTGCGTGTCGGGGACTTCTCAGCAGCGGCAGGCTTGGCGTGTTCGGCCTGGTGGAATGATAGGCAGGAAGTGCAGAACGTAAAGTTGCAGTGGGCGCAGCGTTGGGCGTGACCTGAGCAAAGCGTGGTCCCGCAATCGCAGCACTTGGAAGCAGCTTGACGAGCACACGTCGTGCCGAATGCGTCCTCCAGGTTCCTCGCTTCGACCACTCCACAGTAGCTCATAAACTGAATCCGCGTCGGCAGGCGGGGAACTATACCACAGCGATCTGCCACGGGCCTTCTCACCGCGAAGATAAGCATTTGTAGGGTATAAAACGAACCGAAAATTATGAACATGAATGCCCGCGACCGATTGATAGGGCGAGGTCCGGCCTACCCCCGGCCCATGGGTTGTGAGTGAAATGGGGATTTTGCATCAAGCACAAGGCGAGCACTTTATTGCTCGCCTCGCCGCATTGATATTTCTGCTGCAAATCGCAAGAGCGCAAGATTAAAAATTCGAGTTTTTACCCGATGGTTCGGTCTCAGGCTGATACGCCACACTACTTTCTGGGTGGCCAGCATCCTGGCTTTCACACTCTCGTTGAGAGTCTGCCGGTCCTAGGCCCCCACCGGGTTCCGTAGGAATGATCGTGTCATGGAATTGTACAGGTTGCACATGCTGGCGCATCCTCCCGAGTTACCCAACGGCCCCGCCACCTACACGCTCATGATCGCGAGAGAGGCCAGCCCAAGCGCCTCGGTACAGTCGGCAAACTTCCCCTCGTGGGACTCACTTGCGCGGAAACTGGCGAGCGTCGGTGTGGGTGAGGGTGAACTTCAGAAGGCCAAAAGGGAACTGGATACAAATCGTTACTACAGCATTACAGGAGTGTCCCTGTCACCTGCCCAAATCGAACTACTCGGCTTCATCCGGAAACCAGTTCCGACACCGCGCTGATCGGCCGCCCTTCGCAAGAGTCCAGTCCCCGGATATGTTTGATCGCGGCAACACATGGCAAGCATAGTTGACTGCGCCGAGTGGGGCGGCGATGTCCGAGGTACGAAAGCACCAGATTCAGCCCAGACCACGTCGGTTTCCCCAGTCGCTAGAGAACGCATTGGGAGTTTTGGTGCAAGCAATTGTCTTCGCTTTATTTCTGGCGGCTTTCATCGCTGCGTCGGAGCCTTCAGCGATCTCAATTGATAGTGTGCAGTCCTTACAACACAAAAAACGGGTGCCGCTTGGTGTAAGGACGATGCCGAGACGATGAACTTTTGGCGGGGCGGGACTGCTTGTCGGCATGGCGCAACTCCCACATCATGCGCGCCTTATTGTACGCCCATTCCACTTGAGAGATATCGTGGTAGTGAAGAACAGCACACGGGCGAACTCCTTCGCCGAAGGAAACAGCCTGACTCAATGAACAAACGGTGCCGATAGGCGCGGATTGTTGACGAAAGCAGGCGATTACGCGCATTGAGGGGTTTTGAGCGTTATGGGGATGTTACGACAGCAACCACTAGCGGAACTTCGGTTCGTGGCTTTAGAGCGTGGGGCTCGCAGAAGTGGAAACGTTCGTTTGCCGTTGCCACGGATGCCGCTTGATCCAATCCCTGGCCAAACGCTGCGCCTGAACGATTTGCGCTCTTGTCATCTGCCGGGCGACTTGTTTCATATCTTCGTCACTTGAGGGGTCAACCGAGGAGCCGACGATTGCGAACCACATGTACGCTTGCACTTTGTCCTTTAGTCGGCCATCGCGATACATGTAAGCCAACTGAACCTCAGCTTCCCACACTCCAGACAGATACGCAGGAGAGTGGTCCGCTGCCTTGCTATACCAACTGGCGGCCAACGAGTCACTCTCGGGAACGCCTTCGCCTTCTTCGTACATCTGGCCCAAAGAGAACTGGGCGATGGGGAGTCCTTGTGCGGCGGCTTTCGTTAGCCAATAGAGGGCCTCTCGATCGTCAAATCCTCCAAACCATCCCCGCTGGTACGCTCTTCCCAGCCAAAACTGGCCATCTGCGTCCCCTTGCGCAGCAGCTAACCTGAACCATTTTTCGGCGTCAGCGCGGTGAGGTAATGGCCCATTGTCCTCTACGCCAGCGATGTACAGCTTGCCCATTCCAGCTTGAGCAGGTACATACTCCTGCTCGGCAGACTTGAGCATCCAGCTCGCGGCTGCGACATGGTCGCGAGTTACAGGTCGGCCTACATCGTAAGCCAAAGCGACCAAATATTGGGCTTCTCGTTGCCCAGCCTGCGCCTGAGAGACGACTTTTGTGAAGTCGTTTATCGTCATGCTTTCGAGACGGGCATCGGTTGCGAGCTGTGCTTGTGTCGATGTCGGGAGCGGTGCCTGTGCTGGCGCGACACTCACGAAGAGGTAGAGAATCACAAACGCTGGGAGCACTTTATGCAAGGCTATAAGCCCTCCCAGCACAGAATCTTACATCCACTATGACTTTATTGCAGCTTGATCGCTGTTGAAATCAGGCGTGGGTGTTGAAAAAGTCACGTCGATTAGCAGGCTCAGATTCAACAGAGGCGTGTTAGAAGAAGGCATCTACCATGCTCGGTTTGATTTTGATGGTCGGAGGCCTGCTGATCATGATGGGACAGCACGACCGC
>JBKPEB010000021.1:0-69522 GCA_046728215.1 Acidobacteriota bacterium
CAGCTAGCCGGCGAGCCACAAACTGCAATCTCTCATCCATCACCGAACACTCCTTCCAAGCCATCACTCCCTCCCCATTACGGGGAGAAAGTGTCACCCATGTGTCCGGTACAATGTGTCACCTATGTCTCAGGCCGCTCATTCTCTTCAATAGTGTTTCGCTAGCTCTTTTCCAGGTTCATTTTCTTGAGCGCCATCGTGGCCGCGTTGTATCCACACATGCCATGCACGCCGCCGCCCGGCGGTGTGGAAGATGAACATATATAGATGTTGGAGGCTGAGGTCGCGTACCCCCTCCACGTTGGACGGAATAAGACCTGCCGCACATCCATTTGTCCGCCAATGATGTCGCCTCCAATCAGGTTGGCATCCATCTTCTCGAGGTCTGCGGGAAAGAAAACGTGGCGGGCCAGCACCGTCTCGCGAAATCCCGGCGCAAAGCGCTCGATCTGGGCCTCAAGACGCGGAAGCATGTCGACCGTCGATCCCTTGGGAACGTGACAGTAAGCCCACGCCGTGTGACTGCCTGCGGGCGCTCGTGACGGATCGAACAAACTGAGCTGGGCCAGCAGGACGAAAGGCCGCTTGGGCGCCTGCCCGTTCTTCATCGCTGTCTCCGAGGCCGCTATGTCATCAAAGCTCCCTCCCACGTGAACGGTGCCTGCGCGCAAACAGTCAGCAGATTTCCAGGGAATAGGTTCGCGCAACGCGAAGTCGACCTTGAACACCCCCGGCCCGTAGCGAAAGTTGTTTAGTTGTCGCTTGTAGCTCGCCGAGAGTTGCTCCGAGGCAATCGCAAGAAGTTGCCGTGGCGTCACATCGCAGAGAAACAGATCGTAACCCTGCAAAGCGGAGATCGAATCTACCCGCGTCGAAGTTTTTACCTCTCCCCCGAGCGTCGCGAGATAGCTGCACAAGGCGTTTGTCAGAGATTGCGACCCGCCCCGGGGAAACGGCCAGCCGACTGCATGGGCCAGCACTCCCAGCAGCATGCCGAATGCTCCACTCAGCGGTTCGTGCAGACTCAGAAACGAGTGCGCCGCCAGTCCGGCAAACAAGGCGCGCGTTCGAGCGTGGCGAAATTGGTTGGCAGTCAGCTTCGCCGACAGAAGCGCATTCATTCCGAAGCGTGCCAGCAATAACGGATGCTTCGGGATCGACGTCATGGGTCGAAGCACTTCCGGTCCAAACTCGCTCCAGTGTTCCACAAATGGCTTCATGAGCTGCGTCCAGGCGCGTCCATCCTGCCCCAGGGCCGCAGCTGCGCTTTTGAGATCTCGCTCGAGCACGACGGCCGTGCCATCGTCGAGCGGATGCGCAAGTGGAGCGGGCGAATGAACCCATTCCAGTCCGTGTTGCTGCAAGGGCAGGGAAGAGAAGAATGGAGACCCTGCGCCCAGCGGATGTATGGCAGAGCCGAAGTCATGAAGAAATCCGGGCAGCGTCAGTTCCATGGTGCGCAGAGCCCCGCCCGGTGTGGATTCCGCTTCGAAGATGTGCACGGGCAATCCGGCCTGCGCCAGAACGATTGCCGCTGCCAGTCCGTTCGGGCCTGCCCCGATGACGCACGCCTTGGTTGTTCTGGACATTCGCGATCCGCGATCCGCTTACTCTGCTCTTGACGAGACGGTTGCCATATCGATCACCTTGATCTCCCCGGTCGCGGTGCGTTCAAGAGTCGGGGCATACAACCCGATCAGTTGACGCTTCCACCATAAGCCGGTGGCACGTTTTTCGGCCATGGTCGTGAAACAATATTGCCAGAGCATGGCTCGCACCTGCCGAGGCGGTTCCCGCCCGAAGGGGTTCGATGCGAACAGTGCAAGCACGTCTTTGTCGTTCGACAGCAATCGCACCTCGGTGCTCGGAACAAACGGGTAGCTCCGCCACGAACCTAACGAGGCAAACCATAAATTCCATTCGAACCGGGGCTGATAAGGAGCATAAATCCGCGGTGGTTGGTCCAAAGCTTGTGGTTTATAGCGGAAAGGATAGGCGACCCAGTTCTGCCCGTCCGTAGATCCCTGGAATTCTATTTCGTAGCGTCCCCGTGTCATCACGGCAAAAAGGCCATAGGTGTTGGCAACGCGGAACGGATCAAGCGCCCTCACGGGTAAGGTAGCAAAGGGCGTTCTCGTGAATGTCCATATCGACTGTGCAATGGTGGCGTAGCCGATCCAAGTCAGCATGAAAGCAGTGGCGCCGACCTTAATGAGTGCCCTGACGGACCGGCCTCCTTCGCCAGGCGCGGGCGCGGCGTTCTGAGGTGCATCCGCCAAAGCGCGACTCAGTGCATTCCGAATGTTCGATCCCTGCGGCAACATCCCGAGCACAAATCGATCATCCAGCAACAGAAAGCCCATGGCGAGCACAAGGTAATTTAAGAAAGCGTAGTTCGCGGTCAGGATCACACCAACCTGCCACGGAGTGACGATGAAGAAGCATACGATCTTCCAGGGTCGCGGAAGGAACATCATCCATACCAGCCCCAACTCCAGCGCGAGAGTGGCATAGACGCTGCTGGCGTGAAACCAGTGCGGGAGATGCTGCACGTACCAGCCGATCCAGGTGGGCAGCGGACCGTTCTGATAGTACTCATCCATCGCCGTGAAGTTGCGCCATTGCGGATCGCCGCTCATCAGCTTCACGAGTCCCGACTGAAAATAGATGCGGAACCATTCCCATTGCAGCAGGAACAGGCTGGCTCGCGCAGGCAGCGATCCGGGACCGAGTCCCGGCCAGAAGCCGCGCGGTGCAAGGAATAAAGACAGAAACCCAGCCTCTAGCAGCATGCCGTCGGATTGATATCCAGAAAAATCCTGTGCCGCACTGACGAACGACAGAAAAAGAACGAAACACAGCAGTAACATTCCGCGCGGCCAGAGGTTCAGGACCAGAAGAAGCGCTGCCAACATGCCTAGCCAGCACAATGCATTCAACATCATCGTGCTGCTTGACCACCAAAGCACCGTTGGGGCGTACCAGATTTGCTGCACATGCCCAAGCGCTTGCGCAACAGCCTGCAGGTAGCTGCCTGCAGGCAGAATCCCTTCCGGCCCGATAAGACCCCTGATCTGGAATGCCAGTGAGAAGAATGCGGAGAAATACACCGCTCCGAGTGCGCGCAGGAAAACCCAGCGTGGAAGGAGGCGATCGGATGGACCGCGCTTGCCATCGAAGAGCCAACCCAACGAAAGCGTACCAAGTCGGCCCATCACGCAGCGATTATACGAACTCATTGAGCTCATCCGGATGGATGGAATACCTGATTGGCTTCACTGGCCAACGATTTGGCCAACTCGAAACGGAGAACCCGGTCGCTCAACGCACGGATCCCGTAGTTTAGACTACGGATGCCTTAGTCGCCGGTGAAACAGCTCACCAGAGGGACCTTCTACTATTCGCGTCCTTCACGGATGTTCTTCGCGAACTCTGCGGTTACAGAGACTGATCAGGGCTTTTGCTCGATTGTGTCTGCCTCAGTGCCGACTCACTGGGACCCTTCCTCTCGCTGGAAAATCCGACACCTAACCACATTCACAAGTGTAAGAGTCAACCCTTCCACGAAACACAAGCTACGTTGAGAACGGTTGCGAGGCGAGAGTCAACCACCAGCGGCAAAGAAGTATTGCCGAAGCTGAAAGATGGGCTGAGCGTATCTCTGCGTGTTGCGACTCGATCTTGCGCACAACCGTCGCCGAGATTCTTACCTCTAAGCGCCAGGAGGAATAGATGCCAGCGAAGAAGAAATCCAGCCGACGCCGCTACAGTAAAGGTGCAAGCAAAACAGTGGCCAGCGCAATGCGCCGCAGAAAGCGTGGCACGCTGAAGTCGGGAAAAAGCGGCAAGGGTGGCACGGTAAAAAGCCGCAAGCAAGCGATAGCCATCGGCCTGTCGGAGGCTCGGAAGAAGGGAGCGAGGGTCCCGAAGAAGAAGTAAACCGGGGATCCCGGTCCGGCCACAGCTCTAAGAAAAGATCATATCGCACCGGCTAGGCCGGCTGTTCTGGCGAGAAAGGATGGGATTGAGACCGGGTCTGGTGCGTTCAAGATATGTTCCTGTATGAAGGCGACACTCGCGGTGGCTTTGTGATTCGTGGCTAGGCAAAACTCGTTGAAGGCTTAATGGCAGCGCTGTGATGGAGTCTCCCGGCCATCTTCACCAAATCTGCAATCGAGTTGGCCTTCATCTTCTGCATCACCTGGCCTCGGTGTGCTTTCACTGTGATCTCGCTGATGCCGAGTTCGCCACCGACCTGCTTATTCAACAGACCGGAGACGACCAACGCCATGACCTCCCGTTCGCGAGGGGTAAGTGACGCGTATCGGTCCCGGAGCTCCTGCATCTCGCTCTCCTGAGCGAGAGACAGACGGCTTCGTTCCAGGGCTTGACGGACCGCCGTCAACAGTACTTCGTCATTGAATGGTTTCGTTAGGAATTCGACAGCCCCTGCCTTCATCGCCTGCACGGTCTTCGGTACATCGCCGTAGCCCGTGATGAAGATAATGGGCATGTCGGTCCGTTCGACGGCGATACGCTTCTGCAGGTCGAGACCACTCAGGCCCGGAAGAGAAATATCAAGCAGTAGGCAGCTCGGAACAAGCGGACGGGGACAGTCGAGGAATTCTTGTGCGGATGCGAACATCTTCGGCTGCCAGCTTTCGTTATGTATCAAGAGTTCCAACGACTCGCGCACGGAGATGTCGTCATCAACAACGAACACGATGGGCTTGGCAGTCGCCATTGGTGATGACCCCCACTTCATGACCAAGCGTGACGGCGAAACTGATTGTACGCCCCAGAATCTGCACAGTGGGCCCTCATTCCGCGCGAAGTGCCGCAGTGACGGCATCAAGCAAAGCGCTGTCGCTAAACGGCTTGTACAGAACCTTCACGGCTCCTTGTCTGAGCGCTTGCTTCCCGATGTCTTCGTCCTTCTGACCGGTGATGAAGATGATAGGAATCGCTTGTCCACGACGCTTCAATTCCTGTTGAAGATCAAGTCCGGACATTCCCGGCATCGCGATATCGAGGATCAGACACCTAGTCTCATCCACCGAATCGGACGAGAGAAACGCTTGCCCAGACGAAAAGGCTCGAGCCGCAAAGCCGAACTCTTTCAGTAGGTCGGGCAGCGATTCGCGTACCGACTCATCATCGTCAACTACGGATAGAAGTGGACGTTCGGGGGCGCTCTTTCCCTGAGGGGACTGCATAACAAGACAATGCGCCACTCCGCCAGTGGCGTCCATTGTACCTTGGTATTGCTTCTTTGCTCGTCACCCTGCAGCGAATCATGCCGCGTCCGTTGTCGAATCAGTCCGGCTGACACCGGTCTAGATGCGGGCCGCGGTGATCTGTCGCTTCACCGGGTCGAGTTGATACACGCCGCAACCGGGCAGCTTCACGGCAGTGCCGGTTGCAGTAGTGCCAGCGAACGGCCCTTTGTGAGCGGCTTCAAAGCTCCATTCGACGACGACGTCGTCTTTGCCGAAAATCATGTTCTTCACGATGTGACGGTTTCCAGGAAATCCGGCGACAAACGGGCGAACAAACTGGTCTCGGAGGGCTGCCTTTCCGTTTATGATCGTGCCCGGAATCTCCAACGACACGGTTTCGGCGTAGTAGGACAGAATCCGCTCCTCATCGGTTCCTTCCCATGCTTTGAAATACTCATCGATGAACGCCCGGATGTCGTTAACGGAAGCAATTGCGGTAGAACCAGCCATGGTCCCCTCCTGCGCCAGCCATCCTAGCTCAATCTGCTAGAGCAATCCATCATGCCGCAGCCGTCACGAGTTGGTCAGCGGAGCGGCGCCCGTGGCGCTTTCTGGGCGGCTAGGAATAGAAAACGAGAAGGTGACACCTGGCCCGTCGTTCGCCTCGGCCCATAGTCGGCCATGATGTCTCTCGATGATCGAGCGGCTGACGGACAGCCCGATACCCATGCCGCCGGTCTTGGTTGTGTAGAAAGCTTCGAACAGCCTCTCAAAATTTTGAGGATTGACGCCGGTCCCGGCATCTTGCACGCTCAAACGCGCACGATCGTCTTCTTCTCGCCGGGTTCTGATCAGCAGTTGCCGTGGGCGGTCCTCAACAGCAACCATCGCGTCGGAAGCGTTACGGAGGAGGTTCAACGTGACTTGTTGCAACTGGACACGATCGCCGATGACGGGCGGGAGATCCTCCGCGAGCTCCGACCGCAGAATCACCCGATTCCTTTGAAGATCGCTCAGTGACAATGCAATCACCTCTCGCGTGGCCTCGTTCAGATCCAGCGACTCCAACGTGAATTCCTTCTTGCTAAACAGCGCACGCAATCGAGTGATCACATCCGAGGCGCGGTTGCCGTCGCGAAGGGTGCGCCGCGCAGTTTCGCGCGCACCGTCAACGTTCGGAGGGGCACCGTTCAACATCCGAAGACATGTGCTGGCATTGGTGATGATGCCCGAGAGCGGCTGGTTGATCTCGTGCGCGATCGAGGCGGTCAACGCATTCAGCGTCGTGACACGCGCCACGTGGGCAAGCTCAGAACGGGCCCTGTCCAGGGCCTCCTCGGCGACCTTGCTTTCCGTCACGTCCTGAAGAGCGCCGATGAACAAGGGGCGCCCTCCGATCTTTGCCATGAGACGGGCCATGCCGCGTATCTGCTTCACGGCACCTTGCGGCACAATCCGGAATACAAAATCGACATCGGCACCCGTCATTCCGCGCGCGATCACAGCGTCGAACGTCGGCAGGTCCTCTGGGTGGACAGTATCCCGAATCATCTGCACCGTGACCTTGGTCGAGGGATCGAACTCGAAGATGCGGAAGGCCTCCTCGGACCAGTCGTGGTCGTCCGCCAGCAAATCCGTGATGAAGCTGCCCGTTTTGCTCAGCCGCTGGGCTTCGGCGAGACGAAGGTAGGCCTGCTCGACCTGCGCTTCCGCCCGTTTCCGGTCCTCGATGTCGAAACTGGTTCCATACCAACGAACAATGTTTCCGTGCTGGTTGCGCAGCGGCGCTGTGCGATGCAGTAACGTGCGGTACTCTCCACCGGCGCGTCTCGTGCGAGCTTCCGCTTCGAACGGCTCTCCGCTAGCGAGAGCCGCTCGCCACTTGGCTACGCATTGATCGACATCATCGGGATGGAACGTCTTGGTCCAGCCCCATCCCACGACTTCTTCGAGAGGAAGTCCGAGAAAATCAAGCCAGCCTTTGTTCAGAAGATCGATATATCCGTCAGGGCGGGCGCTGTGAATCAAGGCGGGGATGGCATTAATCATTAGGCTCAAATTGCGCTCGTTCGACTGCAGAGCCTCCTCAGGCTTTTTGCGATCATCGATATCCGTACGCAGAAGATCACGCTCATCAGCAGCTAGCGCTTCCTGGGCACGCTTACGGTCTTCGATGTCAGTATTGATCCCGAGCCATTTCAGTATCGAGCCGGATTCATCGCGCACTGGGTTAGCACGAAACAGAAACCATCGATACTCACCGTCGAAGCGGCGCAGTCGTACTTCGGCCTCTCCCGGCTTGCCTGAGGACATAATTAATTGCCACGTAGCAGCCAGAGCGCTTAGATCGTCCGGATGAACCGCAACGGTCCAGCCTGAACCCTGCAAGTGTTCCAGGGAGAGTCCCACATAAGCGAGGTACTGTTCGTTGAAGCATTCCGCAGATCCATCAGGGTGCGCCGACCACGCCAGCGCGGGAATAGCGTTGATTATTACGCCAAATTCGCGTTCGCGCGCCTTCAACCCTTCCTCAACTCGCTTGCGGTACCCGATATCTATTGGGGCTGTCGCCTTCTTCATCGTCTAGTTCTCGGCTAGGAATGACACCAAAACAGGCATCTACATTATCGTGGTCCGAAGAACCGTTCAATCGATACGAATCATGCTCGATCGAGGTACGTTGACCGGCAGATCTCTTTTTGTCCGATACCAAGTATCCCCAATACCACTGTCCAATTGTTTCTTTTGCGGCTCTGGTGTTATCGCCTCATCCGATCCAAGCGGGCGTGCCCAGCAACAGTTCTCTAAAAAAGAAGCCGCAATGATTCACGTGGGACAGGCAAGAGAGAGTCCTCCGTGCGCCACTCGGCTGGAGAAATACGGGATTCACCGGGGTTCGCAGGGAGGATTTGAAACCGACGGACTTGGAAGGAAGATTGCTCCAACTTGCTGGAATGAGCGACTCGCCGGTGATAGAAGATGAAGTATAGGGGCGCTGGACAAATGACCTCTGCATTGCGAAAGCGTTCGACGTGGGAGCAGGCCGAAGGCAGTCCGCTGCCGCTTGGCGTCACCTGGATTGATGAGGAACAAGCGTTCAACTTCGCTGTGCACGCTGAGCATGCTGAGAGTGTCACGCTGCTGCTCTACGCCGCCACTGAATTGATAAATCCACTGCTGGCTTACCGTTTCGATTTTCTCCGCAACAAGTCAGGCCGGATTTGGCATTGCCGCATCCCGCTCAGCGAAATTGGCGAGGCCCACTATTACGGATACTCGGTTTCGGGGGAGGCGGTTTCGTACATTCATAGCTTTGATCCGCAGAAGGTCTTGCTTGATCCTTACGCGACATCCGTATTTTTCCCACCGGCTTTTGATCGCAAGCTCGCTATGAGAGAGGGATCCAATGCAGGGAAAGCCCCGCTCGGCGTTCTGCCAGCCAGCCACTCGCCGTTCAATTGGAAGGGAAGCCAGTCTCCGCACCATGAGTCGGACGCAATTGTCTATGAGCTTCACGTGAAAGGTTTCACGAAAAATCCCAACTCAGGGGTGGATCCATCTCGTGCCGGGACGTATGCCGGACTGGTCGAAAAAATTCCATATCTCAAAGAGCTTGGGATTACGGTTGTCGAGTTGATGCCGGTCTTTCAGCGGGATCCTCAGGAAGATGACTACTGGGGTTACATGCCGTTGAACTTCTTTGCGCCACATTCGCAATATTCGAGTGCGGGGCCCGACGCACAGCATCTTGAATTCAAGAACATGGTGAAAGCGTTTCACCAGGCAGGCATCGGGATCGTGCTTGATGTCGTGTACAACCACACCTGCGAAGGAGATCATCGCGGTCCAATCTACAGCTATAAGGGCTTTGACAGCGCCAGCTACTACATGACGTCGCCCGACCCGAGCAACCCTTACGCAAATTATTCAGGAACGGGCAACACGCTTAATTTTGGCAGGGGTCACGTGCGCAAAATGGTGATGGACAGCTTGCGCTATTGGAAGCGCGAGATGCACATCGACGGGTTCCGCTTTGATCTGGCCTCAGTCTTCAGTCGAAATGAAGATGGATCTCTTAACTGGGGACATGCTCCGATCTTCGCTGAAATTGCGGCTGATCCAGAGTTGGGCAAGTTGCGGTTGATTGCGGAGCCGTGGGATACCGGCGCTTATCAACTCGGCCGCGGATTTCCCGGCATAACCTGGCTCCAGTGGAACGGGCGTTTTCGCGATGACGTTCGCCGTTTCGTCAAAGGTGATACGGGAATGGTGCCGGACCTTATGCGCCGTCTTTACGGCAGCGATGATCTTTTCCCCGATGACCGAGCCGATGCTTATCACGCTTATCAGAGCGTGAACTTCGTGACTTCGCATGACGGCTTTACGCTGTACGATCTTGTTTCCTACAACAAAAAGCACAACTCGCCGAATGGCAACAATAACCAGGATGGCACCGACGCCAACTACAGTTGGAACTGTGGTTACGAAGGCGATAAAGGGGTGCCTGATGAAGTGCTGGCCCTGCGGCGCAAGCAGGTAAAGAATTTCTTCTGCCTGCTCATGCTCTCGAACGGGATCCCAATGTTCCGGGCCGGCGACGAATTCTTGAACACGCAATTCGGTAATAACAATCCTTATAACCAGGACAACGAAACCGGGTGGCTGGACTGGAGCCAGCTGCGAGCGAATGAGGACGTTTTCCGCTTCTTCAAAAACATGATCGCCTTTCGTAAACGCCATCCCTCCCTAAGCCGTAGCCGTTTCTGGCGGGAGGATGTCACCTGGTATGGAACCGGAGAGAAAGCTGATCTTTCGCACGACTCTCATACTCTGGTGTTTTGCTTGCACGGGGATTCGCAAGTCGATGATGACATCTACGTAATGATCAACGCGTACTGGGAAAAGCTGGACTTTCGCGTTCAAGAAGGAACGGCACAAGAGTGGATGCGAATTGTGGATACTGCCTTGCCGAGTCCCTTCGATTTCTCAGAGGGTGGTGAGCCTCTGCAAGCGCTGAATTATTCGGTGGCGCCGAGATCGGTTGTGGTTCTACTTCGACCTAGGAATAATCGACCGGAAGTCGAGAAGGAATGGAGTGGAAGAGCATTATGAATGGGCGCTCGAAAGTCATTATTATCATTATCAGCGGGGGATTCGGAGATCGACGGGGAGCGCAGGCCCGGGGCACATCTTTCCTTCTGATAAAGGGAGGTGAACTTCCGCGCTTCCTGACCGGTAGAGTCAGCTCTCTACAGTCTCCCTGCGCTCAGGACCGCCGTCACTTTGTGTTCCTCTCCCGGCGCCAGACTGACAGATGCCGCCAGGATATTGCTCGCCTCGACACAGAGGAATTGCGTCCATTCGCCATCGGCTAAGTCTGTCAATCGCGCACCGCCTTCGCGCCAGGGATTCCACACAACGGTAGTCATCGAATTGGCCTTCTCCAGCCGAATATGACGGCGCAACCCCGGATCGATCAAATCAATGCCATGCTGAGTGCCTAGAAATGCATTGTCAGTTGCCGAGGCAATCTTCACGTCACCGTGCTGCACCTTAGCCGAGTTCGACTCGGTATTGTCGAGGAAATGTACCGTATCCAGACCCTGCAACCACACATTCGCAACATTGGCCACTCGGTTGTATGTATGCAGGGCCTCTTCGAACCGAAAACCGGTCTTACCGGTGTTGGTACAGACGAGCTCCAGGGTGAGCTCGGGACCAAAGACAACGCGATGCATAAGGCGAAACTCCGCAGGCCACCAGCGCCGCGTTTGCTCGTCACTCTCGATAGACATGCTCACACAGACTCCACTGTCATCTTCAGCAACAGACTCGAGCTGCCAAATTCTTGTGCGCACAAATCCATGTGCAGGGGCTTTCGGATCGTCTGCCTTGGCGCGAAACCACGGAAAGCAAATCGGAATTCCTCCGCGGATCGCGTGGCCTTCCTGCCAGCGCGATTTTGTGCTCAGAAAGAGAACCTGGTCGTACCCAGCCGGCTTCCAGGAGGTCACTTGTGCGCCATGTAGATACATCTCGCCTTCGGCGCGAGAACCAGTGATCTGGATTAGCGGCAGACCGCCGTTACCCTTGCAAATTCTGGCCACTCCTGGAATTCCGAAGCGGCGGTCGAGTTCCTCAACTGCGGACATTGCGTCCAGTTTTGCTCCTCTGCACCGGGCAACGCACCCCGTGAATCGCCTAAATAGTTCAGACGCTGGAAACGGCCGCCTGACCGCCGATTTTGGCACGACGAGTGCGAACCGCCCGAAAGAAGTTGAGCTATTTTATCTGGCGTTTGGATCCAAGATGAGGAAAGTGTCATCAACTTTTAATATGATTGACAGTTCGTGGCCGTAGTTGGAAGTATTGCGCGTTCCCTGTTCGGTGTTTAAATATCAAATAGTAGATCAGAGAAACTTGAGCGGCCGGTCGAGGTGCAAACCTGAGAAGCAGCATGATGGAGAAACTTCCAGTCGTCTACATCGCGCGGCACGGCAATACAGCTTGGACTCACTCCGGCCAGCATACGGGACTCACCGATCTACCCTTGACACCCGATGGCGAGCGCAATGCCACGCGGCTTGGCGAACGGCTTAAGGGAATGAGCTTCGCAAAAGTGTTCACCAGCCCATTGCAGCGTGCATCACGCACGTGCGAACTGGCCGGGTTTGGAGCTGAGGCAGAGAGCGATCCTGACTTGGTCGAATGGGACTACGGCGAGTATGAAGGACTGACCTCAGCGCAAATCCTCCAGAAATACCCCAACTGGGACCTGTTCCGTGACGGCGCCCCGGAGGGTGAGTCGCCCGCAGAAATCGGCGAACGGGCGGACCGTGTGGTTGAACGCATCCGTCATGTTGCGGGCGATGTACTGGTCTTTTCCAGCGGGCACTTTATTCGGGTGTTCACTGCGCGTTGGCTGGGCCTCGGTGCGGGAGTTGGTGGCAGGTATTTTCTGCTAAGCCCGGCGAGCCTCAGTGCACTCAGCTATGAGCATAATCTGTCCCGGCCCGTCATCCGGCTCTGGAATGATGACCACCACCTTGGAACGTAGTGCGCCAAAATGAATTGCTGATTAATTGCAATTAACCACAGCTAAGGATATTGCCCGAAACACGAGGTTTAAGAATGAACACAAAAATCGTCACGCCGCCAAATCCCGCAAAAGTTGTCCCGATGGCCACGAAAAAGAAAAGTGTTTCCGAGCTTCTTCAGCAATACAGCAGCGATTCGATTCAATTCGCCGGGACGGAAGACGCACTCTACGAACGACACCTGATTTTCGATCGCGCGATAGACCCAAAGGTAGCGAGCGCCCGAGAACGATTCGAAGCTTTCGCGCGCTCTGTGCGTGACGTCCTGGCTCAGCGCTGGGTGAAAACTAAGACCACCTATGAGCGACAAAATGCGAAGCGGATTTACTACCTGTCCATGGAGTTTCTGCTTGGGCGTTCGCTGGCGAACAATGTCACGAACCTGTTGCTTGACCCTATGGTCCAGCATGCCGTCAAAGAAAAAGGAGTCGATTGGCTTGAGCTCATCGAGCAGGAACCGGACGCAGGTTTGGGAAACGGAGGCTTGGGCCGTCTGGCGGCGTGCTTCCTCGACTCCTTGGCCACCATGCAGCTACCGGCTACTGGGTACGGTTTGCGCTACGAGTACGGAATGTTTCGGCAATCCTTTGTAAACGGCTGGCAACAGGAAAATGCCGACAATTGGTTGCGCGACGGTGATCCATGGGAAATTTGCCGGCTGCACGAAAGAGTAGAAATTAAGCTGAACTGCAGCTTCAAACTGCGGGACGGAAAGCTTGAGGTGATTCCGAATCGGCCTTCCAGCCTGTGCGGAATTCCATTTGACCGTCCGGTGGTTGGCTACGGAGGAAAGACAATTAACACTCTCCGCCTCTGGGCCGCTTCTGCCCCCGACTACTTCGATTTTCAAGAATTCGGCACAGGAGATTTCGTGGGTGCGCTGGCCGGAACGCTCGAAGCGGAATCGCTGACGCGAGTTTTGTATCCCGACGATTCCACCACTGCCGGTCAGGGACTCCGTTTTATGCAGGAATACTTCCTGGTCGCGTGTTCCCTGGCCGACTTGATACGCCGTTTTCTGCGGCACAACACTGATTGGGAGAAGTTGCCGGAGAAGGCAGCTATCCAACTGAATGATACCCATCCTTCGATGGCAGTCGCTGAATTGATGCGTATCCTGCTGGACGATGCACGTCTCGGGTGGGATCAGGCCTGGGATCTTACGAGAAAAACGTTGGCCTACACCAACCACACTCTTCTGCCCGAGGCACTTGAGAAATGGCCGGCGGCGTGGTTTGAAATTCTGCTTCCGCGGCAACTGGAAATTATTTACGAAATCAATCGCCGGCTGCTCGATGAGGTCCGCCTTCGATTCCCTGGAGATGAAGGCCGGGTTGAACGCATCACCCTGGTGGAAGAAAAGCCTACACGGAAGATTCGCATGGCAAACCTCGCCATTGTTGGTTCGCATAGCACGAACGGGGTCGCCGCTGTTCACTCAAGACTGCTGCGAACAACTACCGTCAAGGATTTAGCGGAAATGTTTCCCGAGCGTTTCAGCAACAAGACCAACGGCGTCACGCCGCGGCGCTGGTTGCTGGAGGCGAATCCTGAATTGTCGGGCGCAATCACAGAAGCGATCGGTGATGAGTGGATCACAGACATGAGTCAACTAAGCCGTCTCAAAGCGCTGTCTGACGATTCCGGTCTTCAGGAGGCGTTCCATGCGTCAAAACACGAGGCAAAAGTAAAATTTGCTGGATGGCTCAAGACGACGTCTGGCCAGATCGTCGATCCTGACACAATTTTCGACTGCCAGATCAAACGCATCCATGAATACAAGCGGCAACTGCTGAATGCGCTGCGAATCATCGTTTGCTACAACCGCCTGCGGGAAAATCCGAACCTGGAGATGGCACCGCGCACGTTCTTTTTTGCAGGGAAGGCCGCTCCCGCTTACAGGCTCGCCAAACTGATCATCAAGTTCATCAACAATCTGGCAGGCACGATCGATGGAGACCCACTGGTGCGCAGCCGGATGAAGGTGGTCTTCCTACCGGAATACAATGTTTCCCTTGCGGAGCGTCTAATCCCTGCGAGCGACGTCTCCAACCAGATTTCGACGGCGGGGTACGAAGCGAGCGGCACCAGCAACATGAAATTCATGATGAATGGGGCTCTGACCGTGGGCACTCTTGATGGCGCTACCATCGAAATGGCCGAGGAAGCGGGAAAAGAGAACCTGTTTCTGTTCGGCCTCACAGTGGAGCAAGTTCAAAACAGCCAGGGCTGGTACAACCCGCATTGGCACTATGAACACGAACCCGAGACGCGAGCGGCTCTGGACCTCATCTTTTCTGACTATTTCAGCCGTTATGAGCCGGGTACATTTACTCCAATTCGCGACGCACTGCTCACGAACGGCGATCATTACATGCACCTGGCAGACCTCACCTCTTATGTTCTGGCGCAGGATCGGCTCGGGGATCTTTATGCCAATCGCGCCGAGTGGGCGCGAAAAGCCATCCTGAATATCGCCAGCTCGGGAAAGTTCTCGAGCGACCGCACCATTCACGAGTATGCAACCGAGATCTGGAAGGCGGAACCATGCCCCATACCTTAGAAAACCAATCCATCGCAGAAGGTCCGGTGATTTCTCCTCTCGCAGGGAAACCCGCGCCGAAGGAACTGCTGATCGACCCAGAACGCTTGCAACGAGACTATTACGAGCACAAGCCGGACGTATCCGACCGTAACCAGTTGGTCGCTTTCGGCACAAGCGGACATCGCGGCTCAGCGCTTCACGGCACGTTTAACGAGGCGCACATCCTGGCAATTACGCAGGCCATCTGCGAATACCGCAAAGGGCAGGGAATTAATGGTCCTTTATACATGGGGAAGGACACTCACGCAGTTTCAGAGCCTGCACAGCGCACTGCTCTCGAAGTGCTGGCGGCAAATAGTGTTGAGACCATCATTCAGCAAGATGACGGCGTAACCCCGACGCCCGTTATCTCGCACGCCATTCTTGTCTACAACCGCGGACGGAAGGAACACTTCGCCGATGGCATCGTAATCACACCGTCGCACAATCCGCCCGAGGACGGAGGATTCAAGTACAACCCGCCCAACGGCGGCCCCGCCGATACGGAGGTAACCGGCTGGGTGCAAAATCGTGCCAACGATTTATTGCGGTCGGGAAACAAAGATGTAAAGCGCGTTGCCTACGAAAGGGCCATCCGCACAGCCAGTACACACCAGGAAGATTTTGTTATGCCGTTCGTTCGTGACCTCAGAAACGTCGTCGATATGGACGCGATCCGGAATGCTCACCTGAAACTTGGAGTGGACCCTCTGGGCGGAGCTTCGCTGCCGTACTGGGAGCCGATCAATTCGATCTACGGACTGGAAGTCGACGTCGTCAACAAAACAATCGATCCAACTTTCTCATTTATGACTGTCGATCACGACGGCAAAATCCGTATGGACTGTTCGAGTCCTTATGCCATGGCCCGTCTGGTTGGGTTGAAAGATCAATTCCGGCTGGCTTTCGGGAACGACACCGACGCAGACCGCCATGGAATTGTCAGTCCAACTGCGGGATTGATGAATCCCAATCATTATTTAGCTGTAGCGATCCAGTACTTGCTCACGCATCGGCCGCAGTGGCGCCCGGATGTCATCGTAGGAAAGACGCTGGTGAGCAGCAGCATGATTGACCGCGTCGTCAGTAAGCTCGGACGCCGCTTGTCCGAGGTGCCGGTCGGCTTCAAATGGTTTGTGCCGGGACTCATCGATGGCTCCTTCTGTTTCGGCGGAGAAGAAAGCGCGGGAGCAAGCTTCCTTCGTCACGATGGGACTGCATGGGCAACGGACAAAGATGGGCTGATCATGGTACTGCTCGCTGCCGAGATCACCGCGCGTAGCGGCAAGGATCCCGGCGAGCACTACAGCAAATTAACGGCAGAATTCGGCACGCCATATTACACACGCATTGATGCGCCGGCCACACCCGAGCAGAAAGCGAAATTACAAAAGCTCTCACCCGATGCGGTCAAAGAATCGGATCTCGCGGGCGAGGCAATCACCGCCAAACTTACGCGGGCACCGGGGAATGATGCCCTTATTGGCGGCCTGAAGGTTGTTGCAAAGAACGGGTGGTTTGCAGCACGGCCGTCCGGCACGGAAAACATCTATAAGATTTACGCGGAGAGTTTCAACAGCGAAGCACACCTCCATTCACTCGTCAGCGAAGCCCAGGAGATCGTGAAGAATGCGCTTGAATCCAGAGCCGGGCAGTAAGCAACACCGACGACCAGTCGGTGATCTGTCCATCGTCTCCGCCGGAGTGCAAGCGTAGCCAGACAGCCGCACTCCCGGCCTGGCAGGCGAAGCCTGTGATCTTCCCTTGCGAGACAACCTGACTTTCTAGGCGGAATTCTGGTTGCCCTCTTCGCTGCGATCTACTACAGGTATCAAAATGACCGTCCGAAATGCAAGCGAGAGCCTCGGCAAGGGGCATTGTTGGCTATTTCTGATCGGTTTCCATCTTACGTTCGACGTATAGGCGATAGCCTCTATCTACGCGCCGAGACTTGAAAACTAGGGTGATCGCAGCCATGGCTCGCCTGGCCCATCCACGACTGATACGAAGGTATTGCCAATACCTTCGTCTAATTGCTTGCCCTCCAGGCAACCGATAAGAATAGCGTTCAGCCGTTAGCAGAGCGGTTGTTGGACCCGATTGCTTGGCCGATCGCGGGCCGGCGGCGGAGTTTCATTCATCTTCGGGTCAAGAGGAGATCCTCGTGAGCGCATCCACGACAGCCATGACCTCATCCCCCAGCGTGTACGCCACGCCTGCGTTCTGGGAACGTTTGTGGCGCACGGGCGGCATCCAATCCATTTTCTTTTTTATCATCGCGTACTTCGCCTACGGCCATCAACCGAAGGTCGGCGCGTCGGCTGACGCACTCGTCGCGTTCTACAACGGCGGGCGCACAGGGATCCTGATCGCTGCGGTGTTCTTCGGGCTGGCGATCCTTAACCTGATGTGGTTCGCGGCGGCGCTCCGGCCGACCTTGGCGGATGCGGGGCAAGACGGCTGGGGCGCAGCGGCTACCGCCTCCAGCGCAGCGTTGGGAGCGCTTTTCCTCCTGCTCATCACGCTGGTCGCAGCCCTCGCGTACTCGATCGCAGGCTCTGGAAATCAGCCGCTGACAGCGGGGCTGAACGACTTGGCGTGGGCTGGGGTGGTATTTCGTTTCCGCGCGCGATGCTGATCATGGCTGCAGCGTTCGGGCTCTGGCGCGCGAGGCTGATCTCGAACGCGCTCTTCGCTGCCGGGGTCGCAGCAGTCGCGCTCGTCTTGCTGGGCGGCACCACTTGGCTGAGTGATGGATTCTGGGCACCGTACGGCGCCTATTCGCGGTTCGTCTCACCCATCATTGGTCTCGTGTGGGTCGTGGTCGTGAGCCGGATCCTATTGACCCGAAGTCCTGCTGCCCGTGCTGGATGGTGAGATCGACCCTGGCCCGTGACTTTCAGTGCGGCCTGCAGCCAGGGAGCCGCCTTGAGTATGTGAACCCGAACGACGCGATTGCAAGCTTCACAGCGAAGGTCAAACCGAAGCAGTGATGTAAGAACACGGATCAACTGGTTCGCGAAAGCAGGTTTCGTGGGCTCTTCGATGAGTACATCTGGCTTAAGGAGGTTGTTGGTGCTTCCTTCAGGAGCCCCACTGCGTGTTTTGTGCGCAAAAGCGTTGCTATGTGGGGTAGTGATGTGTCATGCGCAAACGTATTCGACTTCCATTTCGAGCGCCTCAGGTCAGAGCATCCCAGCGACAACGGCACCGAATCCTTTTTCTGGCAGCGTGCCCATTAAACTCGTCTCTGGGCGAATGTCGCTGTCGTTGCAAGACGCGATTAGTCTTGGCCTGAAGCACAATCTCGGCTTGCTGCTGTCGAGCGCCGAGACTCGCGCGGCCCGCGGACAGCGGTGGCAGGCACTGAGCGCCCTGCTGCCGCAGGTTGCTGCGGCTCCTTACGTGGCGGAATCGAAGGTCAACCTTGCTCAGGTCGGATTGGGTAACGCCGCCGCGAATGTCTTTCACATTTCTCCGGCGGTCGGGCCATTTTCCTACTTCGACGCACGGGCAGGCGTGACCCAGACTTTGTTCGATTGGAAGTCCATCAGTTCCGTCCGCGCTGCGGGTGCGAGCCTTAAGTCGGCTGACTACGCACAACTGGATGCGAACGATCTTGTGGTCCTGGCGGTCGGGTACGTTTACTTTCAGGCTGTCGCTGACGAAGCTCGGATTGCAACGGATGAAGCGCAGGTCCAGACGGCGCAGACGCTCTTTGATCAGGCAACGGACCAGGTCAACGCCGGCACTGCAGCTGATATCGACGCGCTCCGCACAAAAGTCGAACTCCAGACGCGCCAGCAACAGCTGATCGAGGCAAAGAACGACTTTGCAATTCAGAAGATCACTGTGGCGCGAGTGATCGGGTTGGCGCCCAGCCAGGACTTTGATCTCGCCGACAAATCGCCATATCTGCCACTGGAAAATATCACGATTGACGAGGCCCTCACACGTGCCTACACATCGCGCTCTGACTATCGTTCGGCCATGAGTGCGGTCCGTGCAGCTGAATTGTTGCGCCAGGCGGCAGTCGCCGGCTACTTTCCATCACTTTCGTTCAGCGCAGATTACGGAACGGGAGGCGCTCATCCCTCCGATGCTACGCGGGTATACGACGTGCGCGGGACGCTTTCTATTCCGATCTTCACTGGCAACAGGGTTCATGGCGATATTCAGGAAGCTGATGCCCGGCTCGAACAGGCTCGCGAGCGGCTCGACAACTTGCGAGCGCAAATCGAGGCCGATGTGCGCACCGCGTTGCTCAACCTGCAATCATCTGCGGAGCAGGTAAAGGTCGCGCGCAGCAACATCGATTTGGCCGATCAAACCTTGACGCAATCGCGGGACCGCTTCACCGCCGGCGTTACCGACACAGTAGAGGTCGTCCAATCGCAAGAGGCCGTAGCCAGCGCGCACGAACAACACATTTCCAGTTTATACAAGTACAACTTCGCGAAAATTTCCCTCATTCGTGCCCTTGGGGCTGGCGAGCAGGGCGTGAAGGAATATTTTCCAGGAAAATAAGATGGCAGACGAAGACGTTTCTCCTCCGCTTCCCGAAACTGGGGCTTCCGTGTATTCCGCGCCACCGCCTGAGAAAAAGTATTCACCCGAGGCACACCGTAAACGTCGCAGAAATCTCGTGATTCTGGGGGCGGCGGTGGTGCTCGTCGTTGCCGGCGTGCTCGTGTGGCATTACTTGAGCAGCTACGAATCGACGGACGACGCTCAAGCCGATGTGCATCTCTATCCGGTAAGCGCGCGAATTTCGGGTTATGTGATTCGCGTAAACGTAAATGACAACCAATGGGTAAACAAAGGCGACATTTTGGTCGAGATTGATCCAACCGACTATCAGGTTGCGCTGGCACAGGCGCAGGCAAACTTGGCCAACGCGGAAGCGACAGCGCAATCTCTCAACATCACGGTGCCCATTACGTCCGTAAATACCGTGAGCCAGTTGCAGTTCACAGCTTCGGGGATCGAGGATGCGCGCGCCGCAGTCACCGCAGCTGAAAAGCAACTGGTTGCCGCGCATCAACAGGTGGAGGCTGCACAAGCCAACGATGTAAAAGCCCAAGACGATCTGCGCCGATACAAATTACTGGTCGATAAGCGCGAAGTGTCAGCGCAGATCTATGATCAGGCGGTTGCCTCGGCTAGATCCAGCACGGCCAATGTCGCAGCCGCCCAAGCGAGTGAGTCTGCCGCACAGCAGTTCGTGCAACAGGCTCAGAGCCGCGTGGCGCAAGCCGCTGCCAATCATGCATACGCACAAACAGGTCCACAACAAGTGTCATCGACCAAAGCACGAGTGCAGGCCGCAATCGCCGACGTTCAGGAAAAGCGAGCGCTGGTGCAGCTGGCGGAATTGAACCTGCAATATACCAAGATCGTTGCTCCCGTCGCCGGTGCGATAAACAAAACTGTGGTGATCGGGTTGAACATCGAATCGGGACAGCAACTACTCACGGTTGTGCCTCTCGATGAAGTCTGGGTCACAGCCAATTTCAAAGAAACGCAACTCAAGCACATGCAGGTCGGACAGAAAGCCGACATTCACGTGGATTCAAGCGGGCGGACTCTGCACGGCCATGTTGACAGCATCGCCGGCGCGACGGGGCCGCTGTTCAGTTTGCTTCCGCCCGAAAATGCCACCGGAAATTACGTAAAGATTGTGCAGCGAGTGCCGGTGAAAATTGTCCTCGAGCCTGGCGAAAATCGGGACCGAAGGCTTCGCCCAGGCATGAATGTAGTTCCAGACGTATACCTCAGATGACAACCGCCGCGCTCACACTCGACCAGGACATCTGGCGGCCACGCTACAATCCCTGGTTGGTCGCCGTCGTCGTCGCGCTTGCCGCATTCATGGAAGTTCTCGACACGAGCATTGCCAACGTCGCACTTCCATACATGGCCGGAAATTTGGGCGCGAGCAATGACCAGAGCACCTGGGTTTTGACGTCCTATTTGGTTTCTAACGCCATCATTCTTCCCATGACGGGCTGGCTTGCCGGAGCATTCGGACGCAAACGATTCTTCATGAGTTGCCTCGCTATCTTTACAGTCAGTTCACTACTGTGCGGCTTGGCCCCGAGTCTCGGCTTTCTTCTTCTATTTCGCGTCATGCAAGGGGCGGGTGGCGGCGGATTGCAGCCGATGGCACAAGCCATTCTGGCCGACACTTTTCCGCCAGAGAAACGTGGGCTTGCATTTGCGGCATATGGAATCACCGCCATTATGGCGCCGACCATTGGCCCGACTCTGGGCGGATGGATCACATTTAACTATTCCTGGCGCTGGATTTTCTTCATCAACCTTCCGGTGGGCGTGATCACGTGGTTGCTTGTGCGGCGTTTTGTCGAGGATCCTCCTTACTTACAGCGGCTCAAGCGGGCCGGAGTCAAGCTCGATTACGTGGGCATTGCGCTTCTGACTGTTGGCATTGGTGCTTTGCAGATTCTGCTGGATAAAGGTCAGGAGGACGATTGGTTCGGTTCGCGCTTTATCACGAGTCTGGCCGTGATTTCAGCCGTCTGTCTGATTTCCTTAGTAGTCTGGGAGTGGTTCGAAAAAGCGCCAATTATCGATGTCCGGATGTTCAAGAACATCAACTTCGCAGGTGCGAGTCTGATGTTGTTCATGCTTGGCGTCCTGCTGTTCAGTAGTCTCGTCCTGATGCCTCAGTTCCTCCAAACGCTTTTGGGGTACACCTCAGAACTTGCTGGTTTCGCTCTTTCTGCCGGAGGGGTTGTCTTACTGTTAGAAACGCCAATAGTGGGTCAACTGACCACAAAAGTTCAAGCTCGCCGGTTAATTGCTTTCGGCTGGCTGGCCCTGGCGCTGGCGATGTTCTATTCCACCAAGAGAATCGATTTACAGATGAGTTTTAATGCAGCGGTGTGGCTGCGCGTTTTCCAGGTCATCGGCCTCGGCTTCCTTTTCGTACCGATTACGCTCGTTGCTTACATCGGGATAGCGCCGGAGAAGAACAACTCTGTGGCGGGTATCGCGAACTTCATGCGCAACATGGGTAGCAGCGTGGGAACGTCGCTGGTGACAACCGTGATCGCCCGCCGCTCGCAATTTCATCAATTGAGGCTCGTGGAGAATGCGAGGATTGATAACCCCAATTTTGCGGATGCGGCGCGAGGATTGAGTCGGCACTTTGCCAATGGCGGGCTTGGAAAACACGAAGCGATCACTACCGCCTACGCGCGGATTTATCAATCGGTGCAACGGCAGGCGGCGAGCCTGGCGTACATTGACACCTTCATGGTCCTGTGCGTCGCGGCAGGCATCATGTTCTTGTTGAGCTTTATGTTGAAGAGGAATGATCCGGCCAGTGGTGGTGTGCACGTAGCCGAATAGACGTCATGCAATTGAAATCCATGCGGCGTACCAATACGCGCTGTCTCTAGCCGAGTACTATAAATCCAGGATTGTTGCGCTGCACGTGGTCGAGCTTTGGAAGTATCCGTTCGCCGATTATGCCGCCCATGAGGCTGACTATGCGAAATTCTCTAGAGCTCTGAGCGAAGGCGGCGAGGTGCAGCTGCAGCGGTTCGTAAGGGAGTATTCAACAGATGGACTTCAGCCGAAACTGGTCATTCACCAGGGAAATGCTTCCAACTGTATTCTTTCATGTGCTCAAAATGAGAACATAGAAGTGATCGTCATGGGAACACATGGCCGACGCGGATTTGACCGTCTGGTGCTGGGTTCGACCACCGACCGAGTCATACGCAAGGCGACATGCCCGGTACTGGTAGTATCCAATGCCTCCCACAAAGCCCTGACCACTGGCCCCGAGGGGCGCCATCGTTTGAGTCGGATCCTTTACTGCACGGATTTTTCGAATAACTCTGAGCGAGCGCGTGGGTACGCGATTTCGTTGGCCGCGGAGTATAGCGCACACCTGACGTTGTTGCATGTGGCCGAGGACACCCCCGATCTGACCAGGGCGGAGGCGATTATTGCCGAGCGTACAAGAGAACTCGATAAACTACTCTCAGAGACAGAACGCCAGAATCTCAATGTGAGGTTGGCAGTACGGTTCGGAAAACCCTACGACGAGACTGTTCGACATGCGAGTGAAGGGCAAGCAAGCCTCATAATTATGACGGCGCGTGGAGGCGACGCTATGGACCGCGCTGTTTTCGGTTCGACTACCTATCGAGTGATCCAGTTGGGGCCTTGCCCGGTGCTCGCGATCCATACGTAATCATACGCGGATGCAAAGAGGGATTTCATGGTCAACATCATCACCATTGAACGCGAGTACGGATGCGGCGGCGGCGATGTCGCTCAGCTTGTAGCGAACCGGCTCGGCTGGAAGCTGTGGGACCAGCGGTTGACTGAGGAGATCGCGCGACTCGCGAATTGCCCTAAGGCGGTGGTTGAAGCTCGCGAAGAACGCAACGACCCACTGTATTATCGGCTTTTCAAGTCTTTTCTCCGGGGAAGCTATGAGGGCAGCATCAACGCGCCCAAGCTTAACCTCGTCGATAGCGAGACTATTCTCAGGACTACGAGGCGTGTGGTTGAACACGCTGCCCAACGCGGAAACTGCGTCATTGTAGGCAGGGGTTCACAACAGTTTCTCAAAAACCGACCCGACACTTTGCGTGTGTTTCTCTATGCCCCAAGAGAAGACAAAGTGCGCCGCCTATTGGCTCGCGGCAAGAGCGAGCAGGAAGCCGAAGAACTCGTGGATAGCGTCGATCGCGAACGCGCCGATTTTATTCAAAAGTATTTCAATGCCGAATGGCCGGATCGCGCGATTTACCACACGATGATAAACACCGTAATCGGCGACGAAGCGGTCGTTCACATGATTCTGGACTTTAAGGAAGCCTACCAAGCGATAGTCACGGCATGACATCTCGGCGATTATCGCAAGCACAAGACAAAGATTTGTTGTAACCGCGAGCAGTTTGTTTGCGGATGGCGTCGTTAACTAGCGCGCGCGAACAGTGAGGGCTGTCCGCGATCCTGTTGACTTTGAAGAATCTTTGCTTGCAACCTGTTTTTCAGGACGCTCAATTTGCGCTCTTCTGTCTGTCTCTCAATCTCTTTTGTATGAATTTCGATCTCGTGCCTCTGCGGGAGCTGATGCTGGAGTTTCATAGTGGCTCAAAGTCTAGGAGCCCAATTTCGAGGCGTCAAGCCCACCCTGTGCAAGTTTCTTGACATTTGGACGTATCCATCGTGGCAGGCCTGAGACTGAGTATGCGGACGAACGTGGGAGCTCGAGTAATTGTGGGCACAGATTCGTCGCAATTTCTCAAAGATCGCGGATGATGCAGACAACACAAAACTGCAAAACTTGAGTTTGGCACGGCTCATTCCATTGAGTTTCCAGTAGCGGCAGTCTTGCGAGGTGCGTGTTTGCCGACTGTAAACGGATCTCCCATGAGCCAGCGCCACGTGCCGTCCGGCTGGCGGCGTGCGACCTCGATTGCGTACACGGATATCTGTTGAGGTCCGGAGATATTCCACCGGGTGTGCATTAGCGCGATGTCGCCTGACTGGATGACCTGCGCGATATTGAAGTCAAAGCGAGCCCGTGCGGCCGCAAAGCGATTCAGCTCCTGCTTCAGTTCTTGCTTGCCTTTAATTAGTTCACCCGCCTGGTTCAGGAAGACAACCTCCGGATCGTAGACGCTGAGCAAGCCATCAATATCGCCCTCGGCCATGTATCGCTTGAACAGACTGCAGATTTCTTCAGGATTTCGTGCTGGCATTCTTACCTCCTCTGATTGGCTCTAGCATTGAGCACCTAGTTTACCCACTTGCTCTGACAGTTTGCTCATGATTCACCATTATTCCTGATCCGATTCTCCGAAGGCCAATGGCTGTGAATCGCGGCTTGCCCCTATCGGATTTCGATTCTTCTCCTAGCGGCCTTCCCAGGCAGAATTGTTCCCGTCCTTCTGGAGATTCCGTGGAGAGAGCACACTCCTCGTCATATTGAGTCTCCTATATCTGGACTTGCCTATCTGGCTACGGCTCGTAGGAGCAGTCCACCTAGTCCACCGCCGATGAGGGGGCCCAGAACGGGGACGACAGCATAGCCCCAGTCGGAAGCGCCTTTTCCTGCGACAGGCAACACGGAGTGGGCTAGTCGGGGTCCCAAGTCGCGAGCAGGATTGATGGCATAGCCAGTGGTGCCGCCAAGAGAAAGTCCTATTCCCCATACGAGCGCGGCAACCAGGTATGGGCCCAAACCTGAGGCAGGTCCCGAATCGGCCACGGCTTTTGAGAAGATCGCGCCCACCACTAAAACCAGCACGAGAGTTCCGAGGATCTCGCTGATCAGGTTTGCGCCAAATCGACGGATCGCAGGTGCGGTGCAGAAACAAGCGAGTTTCAGCGCCTGATCAGGAGTCTGCTCCCAATGCGGGAGGAAGTGGAGCCAGACCAGTATGGCTCCTGCGAATGCGCCTGCCATCTGCGCAACCAGGTACGGCGCGAATTTGGCAAAGTGTCCAGTCGATACGGCAAAGCCGATTGTCACCGCCGGATTGAGGTGCGCGTCGCTGCTGCCGAAAGCGATTGCCGTGAACACCCCCGCCATGACGGCGAAGGCCCAGCCGCTTGCGATCACCATCCAGCCAGCGCCTTCCGCTTTCGAGCGCTTGAGTAAAACGTTCGCGACGACGCCGTCGCCCAGCAGTATCAGCACGAGCGTACCCATGAACTCTCCGAAACACTTCCCCAGCATTTGGACTCCTTTTCCTAATACTCCGCCTGCCTCAATCCACCCAATTGAACGATTTGTTTACCGCCCGCTTCCACAGTTTGTACATCTCGTCCCGCTTTCCATTTGTGAGGTTCGGCTTCCAGGTGCGGTCAACGGCCCAGTTTGCGCGGAGATCTTTTAGATCTGTGAAGTACCCGACCGCCAGACCGGCCGCGTAGGCCGCGCCCAGCGCCGTCGTCGCATCCGTCGTTACCGAACGAATGACCGGTCTGTCGAGAATGTCCGCCTGAAACTGCATCAGCAGATCGTCGACGACCATCCCACCGTCTGCTCGGAGAACATCCAGCTTGATACCGGAATCCTTTTCCATTGCTTCGACCACGTCCCGGGTTTGAAATGCGGTTGCTTCCAGGACCGCGCGGGCAATGTGCCCCTTGTTCGCATAACGTGTGAGCCCGGCAATTACGCCGCGGGCGTTATCTTTCCAATAAGGAGCGTACAGACCGGAAAATGCTGGTACGAAATACAGGCCGCCGTTGTCCTCTACCGTGCGTGCGAGCGCTTCGATATCTGAACTCTTCTCAATCAGGCCGAGGTTGTCGCGAACCCATTGAACCAGAGCGCCCGTGATCGCAATGCTTCCTTCAAGCGCGTAATGCGGCGGTTGATCGCCAAGCTTGTAGCCGACGGTGCTCAGCAAGCCAGACTTCGAATCAATTTTTCGCGTACCGGTGTTCATCAGCAGAAAGCAACCCGTGCCGTAGGTATTTTTTGCTTCTCCAGGCTCAAAGCAGGTCTGGCCTACCAGCGCCGCCTGTTGGTCTCCGAGTATGCCAGAGATGGCCACATCCTCTACCGCACGTTCTTTTGCCGTCCCGTACATTTCACTGCTGGAACGAATTGTCGGGAGCATGAACTGCGGAATTCCAAACGTCTCCAGAATTTCCGCGTCCCACGATAGGGTGTTGAGGTCCATCAACTGGGTTCGGCTGGCGTTGGTCACATCCGTGATGTGTGCACCACTCTGGCTGCCACCAGTGAGATGCCAGACCAGAAAAGTGTCAATGTTGCCAAATAGGACGTCACCCGCTTCGGCGGCTGCCCGGACGCCTTCAATGTGCTCGAGGATCCATCGGATTTTCAGGCCGCTGAAATACGTCGTGAGTGGTAGGCCGGTTTTGCTGCGAAATCTGTCTTGCCCTCCTGATTCCGCGAGTTTTCGAACATAATCGCCGACCCGCGTGTCCTGCCACACGAGCGCATTTGTCACCGGCTTGCCGGTCTTTCGATTCCAAATGACGGTGGTCTCGCGTTGATTAGTGATTCCAATCGCGGCCAAGTCTCGTGGCCGGAGGTTCGCTTTCGCCATCGCCTCGGCGATAACCGCACGTGTGTTCTGCCAGATTTCCTCGGCGTTGTGTTCCACCCATCCCGGCTTCGGGTAGATTTGTTCGTGTTCTTTCTGTGAGATTGCCACGGTACGTCCGGAGCGATCAAAGACAATGAATCGTGTGCTAGTCGTGCCTTGATCAATTGCGCCGATGAAGTGTGCCAAAGCTGCTCCTCCGAAAATCTTGCGATACCGCTCAGTCAGTAGCAGATTGGCCACTGCGCGACGATAAAGCGTGTTTACGGGACAATCCCGCCGAGCGTTTACTGGGATATTGGCTTTTACGATGAACGTCTGCTTGGTTAGTTGATCCTCAACTACGACGCCAGAAATCCTTCCATTAGAGCCGCACACGAAATCCGCGACCTGGCATGATTCAGGGCGTTGCCGCCAACTCTGGTGAACGTCTCCACAAGCGCAATATTGTATCGCGCGTCGTCGAACTGGCCGTCGGAATATGCTACCGACCCGATCGATCTGTCTGCGTTCAATCCCGGCATGCGCTCCAACATTTCTTCGTGCGATAGGAACTTGCTCACATTGGACTAACAATTTGTGACTGGCTCGCAGGACCAGGCCGCACCTCTCCAAAGATCATTCATCTCTGAGTGCGGTAAACGGTTAACTGGAAAAAGCAATCAGGGGACTCGATTTTGAGGAATACCACGTCCTTGCAAAAAGAACGAAAGCGGGGCTGCAGTGGCAAGCGGCAGCGCAGTGAGATGCGTCTCTTTCGAACACTGCAGCTTTGGAGCTCCGCCGGGAGCTGATGAGCGTGCCCGCGCTCGGCCGGAACGCAAAAGTGATTGGTGCATTGGCCGAAAGAATCGTGCGCTACATTAGCTCCTCAACGAACGAGCGAGCCACGTCGGGCGGTATGCGCGTGTCCCCATGCAAAAGGGTGCCTGCATTCAATACCGGTTCAGCTCCGTGCAAGGTCGGAAGGTCGCTGCGCTCAAAGAACTTTCCGATCGGAATCTCATCGCCCCAAAGCAAGGACTTTTCCATTGCGGACAGCCAGTGGGCGGGATCGTAAGCGGTGTCGTCCTCGAGCTTTTTCACGCGCGGCCTGAACCATTGGTAGGTATTGTCGTGGTTGTAAGTAACGCATGGGCTGAAGACATCGAGGAACGAAAAACCCTTGTGCTGGATGCCTTGCTTGATCAGCTCGGTGAGGTGTTTCTGTTCGCCACTGAAACCACGAGCGACAAAAGTAGCACCGGCCGCCAGCGCGAGCGAAATCGGATTGACGGGCGCTTCGATGTTGCCAAAGGGCATGCTCTTGGTCTTCATGCCCACCCGGCTGGTTGGGGATGTCTGACCGGTGGTGAGGCCGTAGATCTGGTTGTCCATCACGATGTAAAGCAGATCCACGTTGCGACGCATGCTGTGCACGAAGTGATTGCCCCCAATGCCGAAGCCGTCGCCGTCGCCGCCGGTCACTAAGACCGTCAGATCGTGATTGGCGAGCTTTACCCCAGTGGCCACGGCCAGCGCCCGGCCGTGCAACGTATGCATGCCATATGTGTTGATGAACCCTGGAAAGTTGGACGAACATCCGATGCCGCTAATGGTGACCACATTGTGGTTTGGAATCTGAAGGTCGACCAAGGCCTTCTCAACGGCGGCCAGCACCCCGAAATCGCCACATCCGGGACACCAGTCGGGATCCACTTTGCCCTTGAAGTCGGCCATCGCCAAACGCTTGGTATCTGCTAAAACGGTCGCCATTTCGGTTCTCCTAAACCAGGATTTCATGCGCGGGAACGGAGAGTCTGGACTTTCCGGCCAGCTGTTCCTTCACTGCTTCGACGATGTGGTGCGGCATGAACGGTTCACCGTCGTACTTCCGGATGTATCCGTTCGGGACAAAGCTCGTTTCGCTCCGCAGGTAGCGGGCGAACTGGCCGCTGTAGTTGTTCTCCACGATGATCGTGTGGCGTGCATCTTTCAAGATGTCGAGAATTGCATCGCCGTGCAGCGGGACAAGCCAGCGGATCTGAAGCTGATTGGCCCGAATGCCTTGCTCGGTGAGGATCTCGCAGGCTTCTTCGATCACGCCCTTGGTGGAGCCCCAGCCAATCAGGGTGACCTCAGCATCCCGTGCCCCCCATAGTTCGGGTGCAGGAACGGCGGCCTCGATGCCGGCAACCTTCCGCATGCGCTTTTCCATCATGGCTCGGCGCTTAGTCGGATTGGTGAATTCGTCGCTGATCAGCACACCGTCTTCATCATGTTCGTCGCTGGCGGCGGTGTGGGTGTGGCCGGGGACACCCGGCACGGCTCGCGGGGAAATGCCACTCTCGGTGATCTTGTAGCGCTTATAGACTCCGTCACCGTTCGCTCCCGCTGTCGACGGACCTTCTGTGATCAGTTCGCCGCGATCGACAACCGGGGCGAAGTCGAGGTCTTTTGGATCTACGCTCAGCCGGCCTTCCGAGAGCAGCAGGTCGCAGAGCACGATGCCCGGGCACTGATAGCGGTCCGCGATGTTGAAAATCTCCGGGATGATCTTGAAGCAGTCTCCAATATCGAGAGGAGCCGCGATGGCCCGCGGATAGTCGCCAAAGGCCGCGCCTAACATTTGCCAGAGATCACCCTGCTCGGTCTTAGTGGGGACACCCGTAGATGGCCCGGCGCGTTGGCAGTCGATGACCACCACCGGCGTTTCCATCATCGCCGACAGTCCGAGTCCTTCACTCATCAAGGCGAAGCCACCGCCTGAGGTCGCGCACATCGAGCGGACGCCAGCATGTGCTGCCCCAATCGCCATGTTCACGACGCCGATTTCATCTTCCACCTGGCGGACCATGATGTTTGCTTTGCGGGCGTGAGCTGCCATCCAATGCAGAACACCCGTCGAAGGACTCATCGGGTAGGCGCAATAGAACTTCACCCCCGCGGCAGCGCCCCCCATGGCCATCGCGATGTTGCCGCTAAGCACTGCATAGCGGTTGTTGGTCATGGGAAGCGGCCAGGCGAAGGGCTTGAAATTGGCAGCCGCGTAATCATAACCTGCGCGAGCGATCTCGACGTTCTCTGCTACGACCGCAGCTCCCTTCTTTTTGAATTGTTCAGTAAGGACCTCCTCGAGCGCCTGGAAGCCGATACCCATCATGTTGAGGCCGGCACCCAACGCCAGCGTGTTTTGGGCAACCTTGTTTCGTGTGATGTCAGCCAACGTTGAGACTGGTAACGGGCAGAGCGCTGTCTCATGCGCGGCGGGGCCCGGCTTGATCGTATCGGCGTTATAGATACAGGCAGCCCCCTCGCGAAGTAGTCTGAGGTGACGATCCATAGCGTCCTGATTCAGCGGAATCAGCAAATCGAGACGGTCGCCCATGTTCGTGACTCTTTCCGGACCGGTGCGAATCGTGAGAAACGTGTGACCACCGCGGATGATCGACTGATAGGCGTTGTAGGCGTTCAGGTGCAATCCACGGCGGCTGAATATCTTTGCAAAGATGTCGCCCGGGGTCGCCACTCCCTGACCGGCGGCGCCTCCGATAGCGATGGTGAAGGTTTGCTTCATAGCAATCTCCTAACCGGGATACCTTCCCGCAATGTAGCCTTCCAATTCCTGAATAACCTGTGCCTGACCAGAGATAATCCACTTCACCAGATCGCCAATTGAAATCACTCCCACTACGTCGCCATTCTCGACAACTGGAAGATGGCGAAAGTGGTGCTGGGTCATGAGGGCCATACACTCATCGACGGTTTGTTGCCGAGTCACGAAGACCACCGGGCTTGTCATGATCTCGCTGACAAGGGCTTCCTTCGAGGAACGGCCCTTGAGAACCACTTTGCGAGCGTAATCACGTTCCGACAGGATGCCGACCAGTTTGTCGTCAGAGATAACTAGCAGCGCCCCCACTCCCGCCTCGGCCATTTTCTCAATCGCATCGTAGACCGACTGATCGGGAGTAACAAAAAGAACTCGCCTGTCACTTTTGCTCTTCAGCACCAATTCAATCGTGTCTGAGAATTTCATTAGTTCCCCTCAAACGTGACGTCCCAGTGCTCCGTGTCGTACGGGTTGACCTTGGGTAGCACAACAGAAGGGTATGAGCGTTGCAATAACACAAGAAAGCAATGTGGCGGTTCACAGCGGAAGGAATAGCGTTTCCGACCAGATGACATGGCTCCCCCTCGCTGGCCGGGAACGTGATTCGGAGGCTGGGCGCTCGGTCTGCACGGCCCCGAACGGTGAGCTTCGACTCCCGGATTTACCTTACTGGCTTGCTAACGATAAGGCCGTCTTCTCGAGTCGCTTGCTAAACTCGAGTCGCTTGCTAAAAAGGGCAGCAGAATCGTACACCCAACGGGCTCTTTAAATCCAGAGTTGCATTGGCGAAGCACCCTGGAGATGCCCTTGTTCCCGGCCCGCGCATCACCTTCGTGCGCTATGGGTGTGCGACGTTTGCTGCTATGACACTGGGTACCGGTGGCTCAACCGCGTCACCACGAGTGTGTCACGCACGGTGTTTAGAGGACGGCGTCAGAGGGCGCACCCTTCATGATAAGAATTACTCACCGAGTTTCTGATCGTTTTCATTGCCGGTTCCCAACCGTGACACAATTGCTGGGCCCCAATAATAAAGACCCTGGGCGGATAGGCTCAGGGTCTTGCTTTCATCCCTCCGGTTCTTCTAGCGCAAGCTGTTTTTCAGCGATTTAGCGTGAGCGTCGAGATCGCTCAGAGGTTCCAGTCCAAAACGCTCCTCGATCGTTTTGAGAATCGAAAGCGTGTCGTATTGCGTATGGTCCACAAAGCCGCGCTTGGCATGCGGTCCGATGATGATTGCAGGAACGCGTGAACCATCGCCCCAGATGCCGGTGACCGGCGGCGACACGTGATCCCAACGGCCGCCGTGCTCGTCGTAGGTTACAACGATGAGCGTGTCTTCCCAGTAGTCGCTGTGTTTCACCGCGTTCACAAGATCAGCAACGTGTTGCTGACCCTGTAACAGGCCGGCGTATCCAGGATGTTCATTGTCGGGACCCAGCGCCTTAATGAAAGCCACCGATGGCAGGTGTTCCCTTCTCAGATCCTGGAAGAAGTTATTTTCATCCTGCAGGTGTGCGGCAGATACCGGGTTGCGCGCGCCATTCTTGAACGGAGCGTAGTTGTCATAGAAGGCGAAGGGCTGGTGGTGCCACTGGAACAGAGGATCGACGGGCGCATTCGGAGGGACGACGCCGTTGTTAGCGGGATTGCTGACCGTGCTGGCCAAGGCATTGTCCCAGCCGCCGGAGTACCACTTCCAGCTGATGTGTTTCGCGCTGAGACGATCCCCGATTGTTGGAATGAACGGGCGTGAAGTATCTGACGGGTCGCTATCATTCTGGGAAGGCAGCAAGGCAGCGTTGACGGCGGAAAATGTCGGAACCAGGTTCGCGGAGAAAATTGTGTTCACGGCGTAATTCTTGTCGAACGTCGCTCCGGGGACGATGAACGAAACACCCCCGATGGGAGTGATGTTGCCATCGTGCACGATCTTGCCCGTAGTCGCATCCACCAGGAGCTGTCCGTCCGTATCCAGAGTCGCCTGCATGCTCACCGGGGCGTTCGGGTATACCGGAGCTGCTGCAGAAATGAGGAACTGGTGGTTGAGGAACGATCCGCCAAAGGCCGCATGGAAAAAGTTATCCGCCATGGTGTACTTCTGAGCCAGCAGTCCTTCGGGCATGTTGGTCGCGTCAAAGTAGCTCATGGTCAGGCCCGGGTTATCGCTCCAAGTGACGAACCAATCCATGGCGCCACCATTGATTTGCGACTGTTCATGCCAGTAGCGATGAACGAGGTCGCCTGTAGTGTCGTTCGGCTGCAGGGTTGAATTTTTCAAAACGTCATAGGGAAGCAGGGTATTGAGTCCGGCCGTAAAGCGTGTATCAATCGCTCCGGCGTTGATCGGTTGCGGCGGCGTGGTCAACTGCAGTGATCCGGAGATCAGACTGAACGGCTGCCCCGTTTGCGCGCTGAGAGGTTGGTCGAAGCGATCAGTCTGATTCAGAGAAGCTGGTGAGGACTGCGCAAGACCGTTGGCTCCTGGAAACAGGCCATACAAGGAATCGAAGCTCCAGTTCTCCTGATAAATCACAACGATGTGCTTGATGGAGCGCAGCTTGGAATCGCGCCCAGGACCTTCACCGAGAGCGTAGGCGGCGATCAGACAAACAAGAACGCCGAGCAAGAAGAACCGCTGGGTCACGTGGCGGAAGTATTTCGGTGTGGCGTACGTTTCCATGCAACTGCCTCCTGATTTTGTACGTTGGGGACTCGACTGAGTAAATTTGACTCGAGAAAGCGTATGGACGCCGTGTTACGCGAGCATTTCGCGCATATGAATATCCTATTAAAACCGCGAAATTCTAGAGAGAATTTTACACTTGATGTTCGCCAGTTTCGTCCTCGGGTCGCTGTCGGTGAATACGTTCACCGGCACAGATCTCAACGTATAGCTGCCTAATTGTTCGGGAGCAAGACTTTCGTATTTTGACAATGGCAACTCAACTCCGCGGTCGACGCGGAAGGCACTTCGAAGGACTACAGGAAATCCTGTAATTACTTTAGAGGAGGCCGCTGTGAACGCATTCCAATCAGGGCGGTCCTCGTTTCTAACCTCTGTGCAAAAGTATTCATGAATTCGTAACTCACCCTCAACATTCCGCGCTTATCAGGATAGAGCTACGACCGTTCACGTTGCCACTTCAGGCGTCTTTTCTTCTGAAAGATCCTTAGTGAAAGATATGGAGGATGTAATGCGGATACCTAGTGGACCCATTCGAGTTCTTAGCGCGGCCATCCTGACTGCGGCGAGTCTCATGTGCTTTGCCCCGGCGAAAGCTGCGTCGCAATCCAACGTACTCCCAACGGGCGCGACCATCACGCCTGACGCGGCACCCGGTTCCATATTTCAAACGCTGACGGTAGATCTACCGGACTATCCGAACCGCGCGGTCGATGGAGCACAAACCACATCGATTAGCCCGGACGGAAAGACCCTTTTGATCCTGACCAGTGGTTTCAACAAACTCCGGGACGCGAACGGTGTGGTTCAACTACAGGATTCCAACGAGTACGTCTTTGTGTATGACATCTCCAATTCGACTGCGCCGCTGAAGAAGCAAGTCGTCTTCGTGCCCAGAGCATTCGGCGGGTTGGTGTGGAGTCCGGATGGGAGCCGCTTCTACGTTGCCGGGGGGCCCGACGATAACCTGCATACATATGGCGTAACTGCCGGCCAATGGGCGGAAGTGGGCACGCCGATTCCTCTCAATCATGTGGGCAATCTGATGAACCTCGAGACGCAAACCGGACCCACCGCCGCCGGATTGGGAATTACCGCGGATGGAAAGACCGTCGTCATCGCGAATTGGGAGACCGACTCCGTTACTTCAGTAGACGTTGTGAATGGCGTCGTGCTGTCGGAATTCGACTTGCGCCCAGGCCTCATCAATCCGGCGCAGACGGGTGTACCGGGAGGAGAGTTTCCCTTTGGAGTAGCAATCAAGGGTAGTGACACCGTGTACGTGTCGAGTGCGCGAGATCGTGAGATCGACGTGCTTCACTTGGCCGGTGGCGCTCTGACCCTCACGAAGCGCATTTCGATGAGAGGCAACCCGGGAAAGATGCTCCTGAACCGGGCACAGACTCGGTTGTATGTGGCCGTGGGCAATGAGGACGCCTTGGTTGCCATCAGCACGAATTCCAACCGTGTCGTGAGTCGCGTGAACACAACGGCGCCATACGGATTGTTAGGGGAACGGGAAAATGCACCGAAGGGGAGTAATCCCAACAGCGTCGCCCTGTCTCCCGACGAGAAAACTGCGTATGCCACAAATGGCGGCACAAACAACGTGGCGGTGATCCGATTGGGGGAAGAGCCGTTCGTCGTTGGATTGATTCCAACCGGATGGCAGCCGAACTCTTCGAGCGTAAGTCCTGACGGAAAGACGCTCTATGTCGTAAACGGCAAGAGCAACACCGGGCCGAATCCGCTGAACTGCCGCTTCATTAATGCTGGTGGAAACTATGGTTCGGCCTGCGTAGATCCTGCGGCACAAAACGGTTCGGGAAACAACTATGCGTGGCAAAACATGCATAGCAGTCTGCTGGTGGCGCCTGTTCCGAGCACGACGGACCTTCAGCAGTTAACCAGGCTGGTTGCACAGAACAACGGGTTCAACCTGCGGCTGAGCCAGCGTGACGGCGCGACCATGCGCTTCTTGCGCGGTCACATCAAGCACGTCGTCTACATCATTAAGGAGAACCGCACGTACGACCAGATTCTCGGAGACCTGCCGGTCGGCAACGGAGATCCTGCGCTTACGCAGTTCCCAGAATCAGTCACGCCCAATCAGCACGCCATTGCTACGACCTTCGTCGACTTCGACAACTTTTACGACACCGGTAACGGCAGCATGGACGGGTGGCAATGGTCGACCGCAGGCCGGGCGCTGGATTTCGAAGAGAAGAGTCAGGTCATCAACTACGGAAAAGGCGGCTCTGCGTATGACAGCGAAGGTACCGATCGTAATGTGAACGTCGGGATCAGTGGAGTCGCGCAACGGCAGGCATGGCAGCCTGTGTATCTGAACGATCCCAATCTCCTTCCTGGAACCGCGAACGAAGTGGCAGCGGACGGCCCCGATGGCGAGGAAGGTCTCGGCTACATCTGGGACGCTGCGATCCGTTCGCATTTGTCTGTTCGCAACTACGGCTTTTTCCTGGACCTGGGCCGTGGCTTCCAGATTGACGTAAACATTACGGATCCGTGCGGAGTGAATCCACCCGTGCAGGTGGCGTTTCCCGCGCACCCGTCGTTGATCGCTCGCACCGACTTCTGTTTCCGCGGATACGACAACGCCTTCCCGGATTTCTTTCGCTACCAGGAATGGGCGCGAGAGTTCCAGCAGCAAGTGAAGGCGCACTCGTTCCCGGCTTTATCCCTAGTGCGCTTCTCCCACGATCACTTCGGCAGTTTCGGTGCGGCCATTTACGGCGTAAACACGCCGGAGTTGCAAGCTGCCGACAACGACTATGCCGTGGGCTTGCTCGTGGATCAGATCGCGCATAGTCCGTACGCCGACAGCACGCTGGTGTTCGTGGTGGAAGACGATCCCCAGGATGGTGCCGATCACGTCAGCGCCAACCGCAGTATCGTTTTCGTCGCCGGACCCTACCTGAAGCACGGTGCTGTGGTTTCCACCCACTACGCAACCGCGAGCATCCTGCGGACGATCGAAGAAGTTCTGGGACTTGAAAATCTCGGCGTACATGACGCGGGCCTGCGGCCCATGGCCGATGCTTTCGATGTCACCCAAAAGCATTGGACGTTCCACGCCACACCCGCGCCAGTTCTGTTTAACACGACTTTGCCGCTCGATCCTCCGCCCACGCTCAATCTGGCATCTATCCCGAAACCGACGCACGATGCGGCATGGTGGGAAGAGAGAACCAAGAATTTTGATTTCAGCAAGGAAGATCGAGTGGATCCCGAAGTCTTCAATCGAGTGATCTGGCGCGGGCTCAAGGGTGACAAACCTTACCCGACAAATCGCTCGGGTCTCGATCTTCGCAAGAACCGCGAGCAATTGCTGAAGTCGCAAACGGATACCCCCACTTCCGACGCAGTCAGCAGCGGAGGCGGCGGCCAGTAATTTGCTTTCATATTGCAGCATCGAGGGACAGAGAGCGCCGTCAGTTTTGTTCCCAGCTCGACTCTCTCTGTCCCAAGGATGCACAAGACGGCGGTCATTCGTAACGGCGATGTCCCTAAGTTGTCCGCCGAAACTGACGTCGGATTTACGTGAATTTAAACAGCGGGTAATCTTCGTGTAACAAGCCATTGCTATCTCTGCTACACGCACATAGCAATGGCCCTATTTTTCTTTCCATGGATCGGGGTGCATCCTGCCACGAGTCCATTTCCCCGACGTTCCTAACGTAATCGAAGGTTCCGGTCAGGCTCCCCGTACCGAATCATGTGGGTGGCCAGACTAACCCACCAGGAGATTAGAATGATCTATCCGAAGCAGTCCTCTCTGACTCCACGCACCACGAAGCTCAGTTTCCTGCTTCGGATTGCGTTGCTGACCGCTGCCACGTCGGGCAGCTTCACGGCCGTTGTTCAAGCCGCTGACAATTCGCAATCCATAAAATACAAAGCTCCTGCCGGGACTTTGCCAGCCACGCTGCACGTGCCGGTCGGCAGCTATGACGGCGCAGTTCTGCCCAACGGCCGTTTCGTGACTCCTGTGGGAACAGAATTCGCGGTTGGAGCCCCGAAACCCTTCGGCCTCGCGATCTCGGCAGACGGGAATTCACTAGCCACTGTGAACAGTGGCATCGTGCCTTTCTCTGTGTACCTGATCACCGGACTGCATAGTGCCTCGCCGCAGACGACTCTGATTCCGCTTAATGCGACATTTCTGGGCGTCATCTTTTCTCCCGATGGATCGCGCTTCTATGTGGGCGGTGGAGAGAACGGAAACGTCTGGGTGGGTGATACAGCCTCGGCCAAAATCGTCGGAACCGTGAATCTGAACACTACTGCGCATCCGACCGGCGGCATGAACGTGGTGAATGGCCCCACCACGCGGTTCAAAGGAACTTTCCCAGGCCGCCTGGCAATCAGCAGTGATGGCCGCTATCTATACACGACGGATCAAGGTGGATTTCAAGTGTTTGTAATCGATACCACCAAGATCATCACCGGCGTCGATGCTCAGGGTAATCTGATGGAGCCGGACAACTTAGCGGCCGTCGCGAGCTCCGCCAAAGTTGGCCGCTATCCGTTCGGCATTGCACTGTCCTCTGACAACAGCAGGCTCTACGTCACGAACGTAGGCGTTTTCCAGTACGCCAGTCTTCGTCCTGATAACCCAGTCGGCAACAACAACGTCGACTTCCCGCTGTGCTATCCGGGAGCAGGTTTTCCCGATGAGACGGGTTCTGATCGCCAGATCACCATTCACAAAGTCGACCCGCGAAACCTGCCATCGGCATTGAGTTTCCCGGACGGCATCGGTTGCGGCTACGTTGCTCAGGATCAGACTTTCACCGTACCTGGACTGGGCGGCCCTAATGCTCCGGAATCCTCCTCGGTATTTGTATTTGACACATCGAATCCGACTGATCCCACACTGCTGCGGACGGTCAAGTCGGGACCGAGAATCGGCGATGTCGAAGAGGGAATCAAGACCTCCGGAGGAAGCCATCCCAACGCGGTCGTTATCGGCAGCCGGGCTATCTACGTGGCCAACGGAAGCGACGACACGATCTCGATCTTCAGTAAGAGCACGAACCGGGAACTGCGGCGTATCAGCCTCTCGGTTTTCGGCGGAGTGGATCATCACCTGAAGGGTGTGCAGCCTGTCGCGATGGCGCTGAGCCCCGACGAGAAAACGCTGTACGTCGCGGAAGCGGGCATCAATGCCATCGCCGTGGTCCGTCTGGGAGACAACCAAGAGGGGGAGGAACCCAAGGTTCGCGGATTGATTCCCACCGGTTGGTGGCCGAGCAGTGTGGCGGTGAGCAAGAACGGGAGCGTTTTGTATGTCGCCAGCGCGAATGGCCGCGGTGCGCTACCCAACAGCGATGGGCCGCCAAATGACCTGGGCTCGCCCAGGTCCAGCACACTGGGAACGGTCAACATCATACCGGTACCTTCGTCTAGGCAACTGACCGCCTACAGCCTCCGGGTGCTAGCTAACAACGGATTCATCCCGTCACGCGTGCCCCGCGATCCAAACCCGATTCCTTCCGAACCCGGTGTTGCCAGTGCGCAGATCAAGCATGTGATCTTTATTAATAAGGAGAACGCTACCCACGACCTGCTGCTGGGCGATATTATCCAAACCCGCAAGGGCCAACCGGTGGATGGGGATCCGGCGTTTTCTCTCGGGTATGCGGCGTCTCCCAATCATCACGAACTGGCTTTGCAGTTCACGTTCAGCGATAACTTCTTCCTGGAGCCCTCGGTGTCTTCTGACGGTCACCGCTGGTTGAACAACAACTTCACCACCGAATTTGAGCAGACCCACTGGCCTGCTTCTTACGGGGGCAAGCGCAACGACGCGGGGGACGATCCCAACGTATTTGTGCCCTACCCAGGCCGCCTAGGCTTCACGGATGCGAATTCTTCTGCCGAACCCAACGACCTCGACGAGCATGGTGGGATCTTCGCGCACCTGGCGCGCAATAAGAAGAGCTTCGTTAACTTCGGCAACGGATACGAATTCGCAATCGTCGACGAGGACGGGGGGACGGAGCCGACTGGCATCCGCCACCACGTGAACGTGCCGATGGAGAAGATTCTTCGCGACCACAGCGATCACTTCTTCCCGGAATTCAATACGCACATCCCTGATGGTTTGTTGCCTGAGGATCCTACGCGGTTCACGCGCTTCGGCCGCTTTAAGCAGCTATTCGAGTCGAAGTACGTGAATCGTAACGACCACGTCTGCAAGTTGCCGAGTTATGTAGACCTCTACTACCCCAACGATCACGGCGGCGGAGCGTTCGATATCAATCCCAATGGCCCTGCCTGGTCCTTCGTGCGCTTCGTTCAGGACAATGACGCTGCTTTAGGCGAGACCGTAGATTTGATCTCCCACAGCCCGTGCTGGAAGGATACTGTGATCTTCGTGGTTGAAGACGACCCGCAGAACGGATTCGATCACGTGAACGGCACGCGTTCGATCTTCCTCGCAGCCAGCCCCTGGATCAAGCGTCAGTATCTGAGCAAGAACCACTACAGTCTGGGAAGCATTTTCAAGACTGTGAACCTGATTCTCGGTATTCCGCCGCTCAACCAGTACGATGCGGCTGCGACGGACTTGCGGGATCTCTTCACGCCCATTCCGGATTTCACGCCGTATACGTTGACTCCCGTCACTTTCGATGGAACACCGAACGCAACCTGGACTGCGCTGACAAAGACGATGGATTTCAGCCGACCAGACTTGAATGAAGTCGAGTTGCGTCGAGCGATCCAGTTGTCGGAAGGCATTCCGCATCGAAAGCCGGGAAAATAACGAACGATCGCAGATCGCGGTGTCGCTGTTCCCAAGCGGCACCGCATTCCTCATCGCAACCAGAAAGATCGAGATGATATGAAGCGACCAGCCGCGAGTGTCTTGACTGCATTTCTCTTCCTCTACTCGTGTTTTTCCAGTGCGCAAACCGTGGTCGTGACTGGCGCGATCCGTGGTACTGTCAGCGACCGATCCGGTGCTGTTGTTCCCGATGCCACGGTTGTACTGTTCTCACCGGCGTCCGGGCAGCGGCTTGATCGTGCGACCAACAGCACGGGGAGTTTTGTGTTTCCCTCGCCCGGTGTCGGTACGTACGTGGTCGAGGTGTCTGCCCCAGGATTTCAAAAGGAAATTGTTCAGAATGTCGTAGTGCAGATTGGGCAGACGACAACGGTAAACTTCAAGTTGCTTCCGGGCGCTGGCGGCGAATCGGTCACCGTGACTGGGGAGTCGCCCTTGCTGCGAGCGGAAGATTCAAGTCTCAGTTCAGTCATAAACCGCTCCCTCCTCGACAGTGTGCCTCTCAGCGGGCGTCGCTTTCTGGATCTTGCTCTGCTCGTTCCCAACGCTTCTCCTGACGGTGAACAGGGACTGGTGAGCTTTGCCGGCGAACAAGGCGGACAAGATACCGGGTACGCCAATGCGAATGGCGCGAATTCATTCGCGGTGGATGGCGCAGGGGCCACGAGCAACTACTTCGGCGCGGCCCGCGGTGGTGAGCGTGTGCCGTACATCTTCGGTGAGAATGCCATTCAGGAATTCCAAGTAGCGCAATCGCCCTATCGCGCCGAATACGGCGCAGCCGGAACGGGGTTCGTCAACGTCGTTACCCGCTCAGGCTCCGACGCTTCGCATGGGAACGCGTTCTACTACAATCGCAACTCCGGCACCGGAGCCAACGACGCGGTCAACAAGGCCAATGGGATTCCGCGGCCAGTCAATATCCTGCAGCAGTTCGGGGGATCGGTCGGCGGCGGGATCGTCAAGAACCGCGCGTGGTTTTTCATAGACTACGAACAGCAGCGCCAAAAAAATCCGATCTCGGTCATCAATCCCGGATTCGCCGAAGTGACCCAGGAAGATTTTGGGATAGAGGATGATGTAGTGCTTCCGGCGCCCAACGCACCGCTCCCAGTCCCGGGCGAAACCAACACGCCGGATCCAGACGACCCTGACTACCTCCAACAAGTGTCAAACGCGCTGAACGCGATTCATTCGAGCCTCGGAACGCGTCCCAGATACCGGAACGATTGGGCTCTGTTCTCGAAGATTGACTATCGTGATGCGAAAGACGACCGCTGGTATCTCAGCCTGAACTGGAATCGCTTCGATTCGCCTGGCGGAGCTATCGTCGGTAACCAGACGTCGTTGTTCGGCGGCAGCACATTGGCGAATGCTTACGTACGCGATTACCAGGCGGCCGCCGGCTGGAGTCACACAGTCGGAAGCAATTTTCTGAATGAATTGCACGGTAGCTTCTCGCGTGACGACCAGTTCTTCACGCCGACCGGCCTGATCGACCCCGTGCTTCCCGCGATCCTGCTGTTCTCAGGAGCAGGGGACGCGGACGAAGGCGGAACGCTTCAGCTCGGCAACGCCGGTTTTGCGGGCGGCCGCACCAATGAGGCCCTATGGCAGGTATCCGATAGAATCACCTATATCCACGGCCAGCACACTCTGAAGTTTGGAGTTGAATTTAGCCACACGCATCTGGCCGATCTGGCGTTTGGTGGCTTCGATCCCGATGCCACTCGCCAGAACGGAACTTTTCGCGGAACTTACAACTTTTCCAGCTTGACGAATTTTGCGCTCGGCCGGTACGACACGTTTTTTCAAAGCTCCGGAAATCCGAAATTTTCCTTCAACGTTCCGTTCCTCGGATTCTATGTCGCCGATACTTACCAGGTCCGTCCGCGGCTGACACTCGATCTCGGCTTGCGGGAAGACTTTCAAATTTATCCGCAGCCCAAAGTCAATCCAGCGTTTCCACAGACAGGAAGATTTCCTAACCAGTATCAGCGTCTTGCTCCGCGAATCGGCCTAGCCTGGCAGCCTTTCGACCGAACAGTTATCCGCGCCGGTTTTGGAATGTTCTACGAGAACTTTAACGGCTTGAACTACCGCAACTCGGTGGTCTCCAATGGCCTGTTGTCACAGCAGGCGTCGGCGACCGTTGCCTACGACCCTAACCTCGCTCCCGAAGATCAGACAACGGCGTTTCCCAATCAGATCAGTGATCCGAATCTGTTTTCCGCTCCCGATATTTCGCTCGTCGATTCACATTTCCGGGATCCCTACATCATTCAGGGAAGCCTGCAGGTCGAAAGGGAAGTCCTGTCCGACACGGTGGTCACTATCGGAACCGCGTGGACACACGGAGTTCATCTTCTTTCCTCCAGCGCTTACGACCTGAACCTGCAGCCGCCCGTGGGCCAAACCACCTACGTGGTATGCCCGCAAGGGGCCGCCGAAGTGGACGACTGCAACGGACCCCAGGTTGTTATGCCTAATCTGGATTCAGGGATGTTGCAGGAGCATCGGATCAATCCTGCCTTCGGACAAATCAATGCCCTGATCTCAGCCGGCGTGAATAATTACAATTCGTTCTTTCTGCAAGGGCAGCGCAGATTTCGCGGCGGGCTGGGTTTCATCGCCGCGTATACGTTCTCGAAGAATCTCATGTCGCGCGGCGTCGACTTCAACAACCAGTTCGATTTCCGCAACACACATGCACCCTACTTGCTCGATCAACGCCATCGGCTTTCCATTGCGGGCGTTTATCAACCGGGATTGGAGCGGAAGTTGCGATCTCAGGCATTGAGAACGATTCTCTCGAGTTGGACGATCAGCACGGCCATGCAGTTTGCTTCCGGACGTCCGTATGCGGCTGTGCTAGCAGCAGCGTGTCCTACCGACGACGAAATCGATGATCCGTGCGAGAAAGCCGACGGCAATATTCTGAACAACACGGCGGCTTTGCAGAGCACGGCGAACTCAGCTTTGGGTATTAACGGTGCCGGACCAAGTCCGTTTGCAGGTCTGAATTCCTTCTATGGGCCCTGGACCCAGCAGATCGACCTTGGCATCGCCCGCAGCTTTCCCATCACCGAGCGCCAGAATATCTCGTTGCAAGTCCAGGCGTTCAACGTACTGAACCACGCCAACTATTACGTGCAAAACGGAAACGGCGTGAACGCGATCCAGTACTTGCCATTCGGAGACACTTGCGGGAATCCGGACAATCCGCAAGTCAACCAGACCTGCTACCTGGTGCCGAGCTCGGGTGCGGGGGGATTCCGCAGCCTGCAGCGCATAAACGCGCTCAACGGCCCGCGCGTGCTACAGTTTGCGGTAAAGTGGAGCTTCTAGCGGCTCTGCGATATTTGCCCGGTTTCCGTTGGTCGCTTACCGCAAGGCTGCTTGCTTTCGGACAGGGAAGTTCTGGTCAAGGTCCAGATTGAGTTCGAGAACATTCACACGGGCTTCACCCAGAAAACCGAACTGCCGTCCTTCCGTGTGTCTTGCCACCAGCGAGCGGACTTGGTCGACCGTCGCGCCTCGTTCTTTGGCTACGCGAGCGATCTGAAACTCGGCCGACGCCGGGGTGATGTGCGGATCGATGCCGGATGCCGAGGCCGTTACCAGATCCACGGGCACATCAGTCCCGGAGTGATCTATCTGGGCCGCGGCCACGCCGTTGTTCACACGATCAATCAGCTTCTGATTGGTGGGCCCCAGCTGCGATCCGTTAGTGTTCGCGGCATCGTAGCCATTTCCAGCAGCCGATGGTCTGGAGTGGAAATAGGAAGTCCCGGAGAACCCTTGGCCGATAATGCTCGACCCTATGTTCCGCCCCCCTCGTTGGATCATTTGGCCGTTCGCTTTGCGAGGAAAGATGGCCTGCGCGAGACCGGTCACGACCAGGGGATAGGCAACTCCTAAAAGCACCGTGGTGGCGATGGTCATCAGTACTGCGGTCACGAGATTCTTCTTAATCATGGAATTTTCCTTAGGCCAGTCCCAGGTGCGTAATGACAATGTCGATCAGCTTAATCCCGATGAACGGCACCACGATTCCGCCCGCGCCATAGATCAGCAGGTTATTCCGCAGCAGAATCGCTGCGGCCATGGGCCGGTACTTCACTCCCCGAAGGGCGAGCGGAATCAGCCCGATGATGATCAGAGCGTTGAAAATCACTGCTGACAAGATTGCCGATTGCGGCGTCTGCAGGTGCATAATGTTCAACGCGTTCAGCACCGGGAATGTCCCGGCAAACATGGCCGGGATGATGGCAAAGTATTTGGCAACGTCGTTGGCGATCGAAAAAGTTGTCAGCGCGCCGCGCGTCATCAGCAGTTGCTTGCCGATTTCCACGATCTCGATGAGCTTGGTGGGATTGGAATCGAGATCCACCATGTTTCCGGCTTCCTTGGCGGCCTGTGTACCGGTATTCATGGCAACCCCAACGTCGGCTTGCGCGAGCGCCGGAGCATCGTTGGTTCCGTCACCCGTCATAGCAACCAGCTTGCCGTCGGCTTGCTCCTTCTTGATCAGGTCCATCTTGTCCTTGGGCGTGGCCTGTGCCAGGAAGTCGTCGACGCCTGCTTCGCGCGCGATGGCCGCAGCTGTCAGCGGGTTATCGCCAGTAATCATGACAGTGCGGATACCGATCGCACGCAACTGGTCGAACCTTTCTCGCATGCCACCTTTGACGATGTCTTTGAGCTCTATCACTCCAAGAGCACCGCGACCTTTTTCCGCCACGACCAGAGGCGTACCTCCGGATCGTGAGATGTCGTCCACCACCACCTTCAACTCGGCAGGCATTCTGCCGCCGTTCTGTGTGATGTAGGCGGCAACCGAATCCGCAGCGCCTTTGCGAATCTGGAAATCATTCAAGTCCACACCCGACATGCGAGTTTGCGCGCTGAATGGAACGAAATGCGCGTCATGGGATGCGAGTTCCCGTCCGCGCAGGCCGTATTTCTCCTTGGCCAGAATGACAATTGAGCGGCCTTCCGGGGTTTCGTCGGCGAGGGAGGAGAGCTGTGCGGCATCTGCGAGTTCCTGTTCCGTCACGCCAGGCGCGGGAACAAAGCGCGATGCCTGCCGATTTCCCAGCGTGATGGTTCCCGTCTTGTCGAGAAGAAGAGTGTTGACGTCGCCGGAGGCCTCGACTGCGCGTCCGGACATTGCCAAAACATTGTGCTGCACCAGGCGGTCCATACCGGCGATACCGATCGCCGAAAGCAGGCCACCAATGGTGGTGGGGATCAGGCACACTAACAAAGAGACCAACACAAACACTGTCTGCGGAGAGCCCGAGTAGATTGCAAATGGCTGCAGTGTCACAACCGCAAGCAGGAAAATGATCGTGAGCCCGGCCAGCAGAATATTCAGCGCAATCTCGTTTGGGGTCTTCTGCCGCTCGGCGCCCTCCACCAACGCGATCATGCGATCAAGGAAAGTCTCGCCCGGATTGGACGTAATCTTCACCTTGATCTTGTCTGAAAGCACCCGTGTGCCGCCCGTAACTGCCGACCGGTCTCCGCCCGCTTCACGAATCACTGGCGCCGATTCACCCGTGATGGCAGATTCATCCACCGAGGCCACGCCTTCGAGAATCTCGCCATCGGAAGGAATGAACTCTCCCGCAGCCACGAAGACCAGATCGCCCGCCTTCAGCTTCGAACTCGCCACCTGCTCGATCTGGCCATCAACCAGGATTCGATTTACGATGGTTTCCGAGCGCGCTTTGCGCAGAGTGTCGGCCTGCGCCTTGCCGCGGCCTTCGGCCATGGCTTCGGCGAAATTCGCGAAGAGCACGGTAAACCATAGCCAAAGCGTGATCTGGAGATCGAACTTGAATGCTGGTCCGCCCTTGAACAACAGCACGGTCGTGATCACGCTCCCAATCTCGACCACGAACATGACCGGGTTGCCCATCATCTTCCGCGGATTCAACTTCAGAACTGCGTCGACAAGAGCGCGTTGGACAATCTTCCACTCCCAGATCGCCTTCTTTCGCGGCTTCATCGGCGAATGGCCGAGCCGCACCTGCTGTACTTGTGGAAGCGTAGATGGTTGCGAGGCAATTGCCATAAGGGCGTCCTTTAGAAAGTCTTGCCAGCCATCATGAGCAGATGCTCAAGGATAGGGCCCAGGCTAAGAGCAGGGAAGAAAGTGAGTGCGCCCACGATCAGGATCACGCCAATTAAAAGCACGGTGAACAACGGCGTGGTCACCGGGAACGTCCCCAGAGACGGCGGCACATAGGTCTTGCCGGCCAGATTGCCCGCAATGGCCAGCATCGGAATGATCATCAGGAACCGGCCTGCCAGCATGGTCACGGCCAGCGTGGTGTCGTACCAGGGAGTGTTGACCGTCAGCCCGCCAAAAGCCGAACCGTTGTTACCGGCCCCGGAAGTGAACGCATACAGAATTTCGCTCAGGCCATGCGGTCCACCGTTCAGAATGCTCGAGGTTCCGAAGCCTCGGACGCTCGATACCGCGGTAAACGCGAGAATCACCAGTGGAAAGATCAGGACGACGAGCATCGCCATCTTTACGTCGTAGGCTTCAATCTTCTTGCCCAGATATTCGGGTGTACGTCCTACCATCAGTCCCGCGATGAAGACCGCCAGCACGATGTAGATGAGCATGCCGTACATTCCTGCGCCTACGCCACCGAAGATGACTTCGCTCAGCATGATGTTCACCAGCGGAACGATCCCGCCCAGCGGTGTGTAAGAGTCGTGCCAACCGTTAATGGCTCCGCAACTGGCGTCGGTCGTGACGGTCGCAAACAGCGCGCTGTTGGCGATGCCGAAGCGGACTTCTTTGCCCTCCATGTTGCCGCCCGGTTGCAGCGCGGTAGCGTGTTGATCGACTCCGGCCAGCAACGGATTGCCGTTTGCCTCCGCCCAATAAGCGACCGTTACGCCAGCCACGAACAGAATCGCCATCGCCGCCCACACCGCCCATCCATGCTGCGGCGAGCCCGTCATCCTCCCCAGCGTGTAGGTGAGTCCGGCGCCGATGGCAAAGATCGCGACAAGTTGAATCAGATTGGTAAGGGGCGTCGGATTTTCGAAGGGATGCGCGCTGTTCGCGTTGAAGAAACCGCCACCATTCGTCCCCAATTCCTTGATGATTTCCTGGGATGCCACAGGACCTTGCGCGATGGTCTGCTCGGTGACGGTATCCATTACAGGTTTGCCCTGGCTATCGACCACCGGCTTTCCGTCGGCGCCTACCTTCTGCACCTGCATCGGCTCGACCAGTTTCACTTTGTCGTAGGGACGAAGATTCTGTACTACGCCCTGCGACACGAGTACCAGCGCGCCGACCACACAGAACGGCAAAAGTACCCAAAGGCAGCTGCGGACCATGTCGACCCAGAAATTGCCGATGGTTTGCATCTGGCGGCGGGCGACTCCGCGAATGAACGCGATCGCCAGCGCGATACCGACCGCCGCGGATACGAAATTGTGGTACGCGAGACCGGCCATCTGCGTGAAATAGGTCATGGTGGTCTCACCGGCATAAGCTTGCCAATTCGTGTTGGTCGTGAATGAAGCAGCGGTGTTGAACGCCAGGTGCGATGGATTCACGGCTCCCAAGTGTTGCGGGTTGAATGGCAGATAGCCCTGCAGCCGTTGCATCAGGTACAGCACGACCATAGACACGAGGCTGAAGAGCAGCATCGAGATCGCGTACTCCGTCCAACGCATCTCGTGATCTTCATCCACTCCTGTCACGCGATACAGCAGCCGTTCCACGGGACGCATGACCGGGTCCAGAAACGTCTTTTCGCGATTGAACACGCGAGTCATAAAGACGCCCATCGGCTTAGTCACCAGGAATACCAGCACCAGGAACAGCAGGATCTGCAGCCAACCGTTGAGCGTCATGTCAAAACTTCTCCGGAAACAGCAGTGCGTATACCAGGTACGCCGTGGTCAGCCCACTGACCGCCAGAATGATCATCGATTCAAGGCTCATTTCGTCCTCTTCACTTCACGCGCTCACAAAAGCGTACATAGGCAATCGACACTGCGAAAAATGCGAGCGTCACGGCTATCCAAAGAACATCCTGCATAACGGTCTCCGAAAACAAAACTTTGAACCACGATCACCACGAACCCTCTTTGCGCCCCACCACCAAGCTCACGCCGAGCGTCGCCACGCCGGCACTGACTGCAACTTAGAACTTCACCAGGATTCCCATGGTGGCTCGATCCTCGGTCTTCCTTAGATCCGGAGACCATCCCGGAATCGTGGTTCCTGGAATTCCGTTATTCCCTCCCGGAGGCGTCACTCCGCCCGGCCCGCTCCAGTACGGAACATTGGCGTGACGGTGATTGAATTCCCACCGGAACGTGATGTATTGGCTCGGCATGTAATCGTAGGTTCCGGAGATGTCCCACGCCTTGAACTGATCACCGGGATTCTCCGTGAAGTAGGGCGTGCCCGTAATGGCTGTGGCTCCATTAATGGGGGGTAGAAGGACGAGATAACGGCCTGGGTTGTTGATCTTGCCGCCGCCGAGCGTGAACGCGTAGCGATCTTTGTTGAACCACCAACGGTTGTACAGCATGAAGCCTAGAAAGCTCTGCTTGAACGCAACGATCTTGCCCGTAGCATCCTTCTTGTTGGTCGTGCAGTTGACGCCGCCGCCGGATTCGCAGCCTAGGTCACCGGTGAGGCTGAAAGCCATCTTCGACAAAAAGCGCTCGGGATGATCGTAATACTTGACTTCGATACTGTCGTCCGTGTGATAACGAGTGCGGTTCGGAATTCCGACGGCGTCAGCGCCGACGCCGTAGTTGTTGGAAATAATCGAAAGCCACGGTGTAGGGCGCCACAGAATCTGACCGCCCAGCCCCAGGCGGCCGTTGGGCCGCGCGTAGGTTTGCCAGCCGTTGATAATCCAGGGCTCGATCTTCACCTTCTCGGTGGGGAAGATCTGGACTCGCATGCCGGTGAAGAACCAAGGCGTGTTCGATGAAACGTAGGAAGGCTGGTATGCCCAGTTGTCGAATTGATAAAAGCTAAACAGACCCACATAGGACAAGAAGATCCCGGCATCGACGTTAATGCCATGCAGAGCGTCAAAGTGATACCTGCCATACGCTTCGCTCAGGTAGCGATAAGCATTGTCCAGTTGCCACTGTCCGCGGGAAAAGCTCGCATCGTTGCGCGGCGTCGCCGTGGAATACAGACCTAGCTGGCTGAAGACGCGTGCTCGAACATTGTTGTAGTGAAAGTCACCGCCGACTCCCAGGTGAGTGAGGCTGATTTCATTCGAGCGAAATACTTCGCTGGAGCCGCTAATCGTGTCGTCCTTGGGATGGTTGAAATCGTAGTGGTAGGCAACGTCAACGCGAACCTCCGGCGTGAAGAACTTCGAATCGAAGGCCGGTTCTTTCGTCCTCGGATTGCCATTCAACCAGGTCCAGTCTGCAAAGGCAAAAGGCTCCACCTTCTTGGTTTTTTCGGAAGCCGGTTTGTCGCTCTCCGGTTCCTGGTCTTTCACGATGCTGGAGGAGACAGGAGGAGCGGCAGCGCTGCTCACTAGTTTCTCTGCTCCCACCGGGGCGGGGGTGCCCGCTGCCGCCGAGGCCTCCGAGCGGTGCTTGAGTTGCGCTTCCAGTTCTTCAATGCGAGCCCGCATCCGGCTGAGTTCCTGCAAAACTTCTTCATTCGCCGCGTCGGAGGGAGCTGTTTTCACGGGAGTGGTCCGCTGGCCAGCGTCTTCCGGGTCAACCATGGCGGTTTCGACCGGTTGCGATTGCCCCGAGGCCAGCGCAACCAGGCACAACACAGTCAAAGCGTCGGATGAAACGCGCCTCAGTACATGGGTAAGCACAAAAGAATTTATGCAAGAGTTTTTCAAGCACGCCCGAACCTTCATAATTGATTTGAACAACCAATTCGAAATGATGAGACATAAACCCCGTCTAAAAGGTTCATAAAAAATTCGTAAAAATAAGGAAGAAACTTCGATTTGAAGGTCAGTGGGTCCAGCTTTGCGAACCTTTTACGAAAACGCTACCCTAATTGCAGTGGAGTTTCGCGAAGGCAGGATGGACGTGGAAGATACGCGCCGATCTGGAGCAGCCGCACGACCCGCGGGTTCAGGTAACCGAAACTACCTGGCTCTTCACTCTCCCGGTTCAAACCGGTAACCAACCCAAGGCTCCGTCAGGATGTAGCGCGGCGTGCTTTCATCGGCTTCCAGCTTTTTGCGCAAGTGTCCGACAAACACTCGCAAGTATTCGGGTTGCTGTACGCTGCTCGGTCCCCACACAGCTGTCAGCAGGGCACGATGCGTTACGACTCTCCCGGCGTGCTTGGCGAGATAGATCAGCAAGTCGAACTCTTTGGGAGTGAGGTGGACTTCGCGGTCGCCGACTTGCACCTTGCGAGCCGCTATATCGATGCGGAATTTCCCGACGTCGATGAGCGGGGTCTCGGGTTCCTCCGGAAGAGCGCTTCGCCGCAGCGCGACGCGCACCCGCGCCAACAGCTCGTTTACGTTGAACGGCTTCGTGACGTAATCGTCTGCTCCGGCATCAAGCGCCTCCACCTTGACCGCCTCCTCGCCCTTCACCGACAGCACGATGATGGGGACCCGGGATTCCTTGCGAACGGTACGACACAACGCCAGCCCATCCATGTTGGGCATGCGCAAGTCCGTGATGATCAGATCGGGCGTCCAATTCTTCATCTCATGGAGCGCTTGCTCACCGTCGGAAGCGGTGCGAATACCGTAACCCTTTGCGGACAGCGTGGTCTTGAGCACACGCGTGATCTGTGGTTCGTCGTCGACTACAAGAATATTCTTTGTCTGGTCGGGATTCGGCATCGCGTCACTTCATTTCCTGCGTCACAATGTGCACATCGACCGGCGGGGCATCTCTCAGGAATTTGTGGATGGCCGAAAGGTAGAAATACCGGCGCCATCCGCTCTGTGCCGATCGCCCGAAGACAACCTGGGTAATGTGTTTTTCGCGAACCAACTTGGCAACTTCTTCGGCAACGTTCTTTCCCGTGGCCCGCACGATCTTGGCTCCCAGGTTTTCGGCGAAGCGCAGGTTTTGCGCCAGGCTGCGTTTGTCCTCTGAACTCTCATCCGTGCCGATGTCGATGTAGATGACATACAACTCCGCTTCCACGCGGTGCGCCATGCGGGCTGCCCGGGCAATCAGGTACTGCGCCGCAGGACTGGAACTGACGCACACCGCGATGCGCTCGCGAAGGACAACGCTCTTGCCAGAGCCTTCCTTCTCCAGATAAGTCTCCAGACTACGGTCCACTGCTGTAGCGACCTGCTGCAAGGCCAACTCGCGCAGGGCAATCAGGTTGCCCGGACGAAAAAAGTGGCCGAGCGCTCTCTCCGCGCGCTCGAGCGGATAGATATCTCCACGACGCATACGTTTCTCGAGCGCTTCGGGCGTTAGATCGGCCAGCACGATCTCATTGACGCGCTGCATCACCCAGTCAGGCACGGTTTCCCGTACCTGGATGCCCGTGATGTTCAGAACCGTTGGCGTGAGGCTTTCGATGTGTTGCACATTCATGGTTGACAACACGTCAATGTTCGCATCGAGCAGGTCCATCACGTCCTGGTAGCGCTTGGCGTGCTTTGCGCCTTCGATATTCGTATGCGCGAGTTCATCGACCAGCACGACCCTTGGCTTGCGCGCCAGTATCGCGTCGACATCCATCTCTTCGAATACTGCACCGCGGTACTCCACCTTCCGGCGCGGAATCGTCTCCAGCTTTGACGCCAACTCCGTGATGCCCGCCCGCCCGTGTGTTTCGACAAAGCCGATTACCACATCCTCGCCCCGGCTGTGTCGACGGATGCCTTCACTGAGCATGTTGAAGGTTTTCCCAACGCCAGGCGCATACCCCAGGAACAGTTTGAAGATTGCAGGCTTCGCAGCAGGACCGGTCTCTTCCAGCCATTGCTCGGGCGTTTTAGCCATGTTGTGTATTATCCTCAGTCATTCGTGAAACTGACCTTGAAGCGTCCGATGGACAATCCGCTTGTTCGTTTCAGCACAGCGCTGGTTGTGCTGACGGCTATCGTATTTGTGTACTTTCGCTGGCTCCATGTCAACCCGGCTACGGTTGGCTTTACCTTTCTGCTGCTGGTGTTGCTGATTTCCGCCGTGTGGGGCTTGCGCTACGCGATCTTCACAGCGGTGTTCGCCACGATAGCTTACAACTACTTTTTCCTGCCGCCCCTTTTCCGATTTACCATCGCGGATCCTCCGAACTGGATAGCCCTGATTTCCTTTCTGATCACCGCCGTGGTCGGCAGTCAACTCTCCGAGCGTGCACGCCGCGGCACGCTACACGCGGACCAGCGCCGCCGCGAAGTGGAACGCCTTTACGCATTCAGCCAGCAGTTGTGGTTGACCGAAAACGTGTTCGAGTTGCTGAATAGCATCCCCAAATTCCTGGTGGAAGCATTTGATGTCAAAGGCGCAGCCGTTTATCTGGAAGGGAGGCAGGAGACCTATTTCTTTGACGGGTATTGTCGAAAAATCTTTCCGGTCGATCAATTGAAATCGATCAGCGACCGTGGCGAGCCGGTGCTCGATCGGGAACACCGAATTTGTTATAGCCCTCTTCGAATGGGCGTACGCTCCGTAGGATCGGTGGCGCTCGCCGGATGCAATCTCTCGCGTGAAAGCCTCGAGGCCCTCAGCAGCCTGGTGGCGATATCGATTGAACGCGCGCACACAGTGGATAAGTTGACCCGCAGTGAAGCGGCCCGTGAGACTGATCGCCTGCGGTCGATGCTCCTCGATTCTGTGACGCACGAATTTCGCACGCCATTAACCTCGATCAAAGCGTCCGCCGAAACACTGCTATCAGATATCCAGTTGGATATGCCTCAGCGGGAAGACCTGCTGAAGGTCATCAACGAAGAGAGCGATCGCCTGAACCGGCTGGTTGGCGAAGCGGCCGAAGTCGCGCAGCTCGACGCGCAGCAACTGCAGTTTCATTTCGAGGCCCGTCCTATTCGAGAAGCCATCGATCTCGCAATCCAGCATGCGCAACCTGCGCTGCGGCAGCATTCTGTCGAAATCACGGTACCCGCGGATCTTCCGCCTGTCCGGATGGACTTCGAGAGAATCACTGAAGTGATTACTCATCTGCTCGATAATGCCGGAAAATATTCCCCGCCGGAGACTCCTATTCACATCACGGCCGACTTACAAGGCTTGGAAGTACATACCAGCGTCGCCGATCATGGTCCCGGCATCGACGACATGGAGCAGCAGATGATTTTCGAGAAATTCTATCGGGGCCGCGATCAGCGGATGTTGGTCCAGGGCACCGGCATGGGGCTGGCTATCGCCAAGGCGATCGTTGAACTCCATGGAGGGAAAATCAGCGTGACCAGCCAACTTGGCCGGGGATCGGTATTCCAATTCTCTTTGCCGGTGGCCAGCTAGTTGTTACGCGACCGTACTTTTCCCAGCAGCCGAAATTCTTAGCGGCTGACACTGTGCGCACCAGAACGTACTTCGGGCGTCGAGCCCCTGCTTGCTAGACTGGATCGGCGCGCCGCACCGCCGACATGGTTTGCCCATCCTTTTGTAAACCCATAGGCCCTCGCTAGGATTTCCGCGGGCCGTCGTGCGGCGCATGCCGGTGTACGTTACGATCTGCGGACCGGCGGAATTGATCACATTGGCAAGAAGGAACCTCTGCGCGGTTGACATCAGATCAATCGCTTCCCGGCGAATGAGGGAACCCACCTTCCTAAACGGATGTACACCACAGGCGAAACAAATTTCCGACTTGAAAACATTTCCGATTCCAGCCACAACGGACTGTTTGAGCAGGGCCTCGCCCACCTCGAGGTCCGGGTTTGCCAATAGTCGCTTTGCGGCATCCTCCGGGACAAAATCGTCCTCCAACAATGAAGGTCCCAGTCCCGCAAATCCGGCTCTGTGTCGCAGAGACTCTTTCGTGTGGAACTCTGCAATCTGGATATTGAACGCGACCGCTACAATCGATTCAGTAGCAAGCATCACGCGCATCGCAGAGGGGGGCAGTCGCCAACTCTCTCCTGGCCGGTAAATGTGCCAGCTGCCGCTCATGAGCATATGACTGAGAAGAGTCGGTCCCCCAGAGAATTGAACAAGAAGCCATTTACCTCTCGCCTCCACATGCTCCACGGTACGTCCGCAAATACCCTCGTCGAAGTCAACTCGCGATAGTCTGGGAAATACTGTCTCGAATTGGGTGACCACGCTGCCAACGAGCGCACGGTTCAGTGTGCGTGCGGCGCGGAAAATTGTATCGCCCTCGGGCACCTAGGCTGTCTCCGGCGTATCTTGCTCTTCAGAAACATCAGTCTCTTCATCTTCGCTGATGGGGGTGGCTATGTTTGCCACACGGCGCATGTGGTATCCACTGGCCGTATCCGAGAATCCCGCTTCGTCGAGAAACCGCTGCAGGAAGTGCTCTTTCGCAGGAATGTCATTGATCTTCGAAATAAGCAGCCCGGAGCGGCTATCCTTCTGGCGGCGCACAGCGAGTTCTGCCAGTTGACGAGCGAGTTTGCTCGCGACCTGCGAGCGTTCGGGTTCCGCTTCCGGCAGAAAGACCGTTATCGAAGGATTTTTGCGACGCAGAAAAGCCGCCAGCAAACCATCTACCAGAATCACCGACGACCCACTGACGCGTGCCATGGCATGCGAGGCAGTGGGTTCCGTCTCCTGCGCCTCCGACTGTGACCAGGGCAGAATGGAGCCGTAGGGATTCGCCGGATCGGTCGCGGCCAGCACGATCGACTCAGGTTCACTTCGATTACTTCGCAGGCTTCGCAACAGGTCAACTGCGGCGGGCATGGCGAACTGCGCGGCCCCCAGGCCGGTGACAAACATGCCGCGGCGAATATATCCCGACTCCTCCATCTTCCTCAGTGCCGGATAAACAGTGTTGTAACCGCCGGGAATATTTTCGGAGAGCGCGGTCTCGCGCGTCACGATCCCATACCGTGTAAGCAGTTGTTGCGCAGTATTCGCGCTCCACTCCGTAAGTGACATCGTGGCCGCCTTGCGACTCCGCAGCAACGACCACCGGCCCCCGGAAATGCCCTCACCCGATTTGCGAACGCGCAGCCGGCGCAGAAACTCGGGTGAACCCGGAGGCCCCTCCTTGCGCTCGTTCTTCCGAGGAGAAGGATAGAGACGCGCCCGCACTGTGTGGAACGTATCGTTGGTCACCTGGCCGCACCACACCAACTCCCACAACCTATCCAGGATGTCGCCCGGAAACCCTCCTCCGCAGGCCGCGCGGATATCCGAGAAAAAAGAGGCGCCATTGCTCGCCAGGAAGGCTTCGATTTCAGCCGCGCGTTCACCGACCAATGCGCGGTCTGCCGTCAGCTCCGCCGGTGGTGCAAGTAGGGGCAAGGCCTCCGGGAGATATAGCGCGACTCGTCCATCACGATCGCCAACTCGCTCCACGCCGGTCCACACCACTTCGCCTGCCGCCATCAACATATCCAGGTCGGCAGGTTGGTATCCTGCAACGCGTGCGGGGAGGATCTCGCGCTCCAAGTCGGAGGCAAGCAGCGCTGTTCCCTGCAGAATCTCAATCGCATCGAGCAGAGCGTCCAACCCCTTGCGCGGGACGTGCACGCCTTGCCATCGCGTCAGCATCCGAGCCAGTGTCTGCTGCTCGACGGGCTCGATCTCCCTCCGCAAGTGCGCCAGGCTCTTGCGTCGGATCTGCTGCAGTATGTCGGGATCGCACCATTCGCGATGGGAACCCTTGGGCAGAAATTCGCCCTCAAGCAATTTTCCTTGTGCGTGCAAAGCGTGCAGCGTGGTTTCGATCGCCGTCCTTTCCAGAGCGTAACGCTTTGCAAGGTCCATGGCCGTGAAGGGGCCATGCGTGCGTGCATACCGTCTGACGATCTCGCCGAACGGATCGTTTGTCGCCTGCACAAAGATCTCAGCCAAACCCGGAGGCAGCGGCGCACCGAAGGCATCCCGATAGCGAGCGGCGTACTCGACGGGGACGTACCGTGTCTCTCCTGCGAGTCGAACTCGCAGGAGGCGCCGGGTTCCTGAGAGATTGGCGAGAGCCTGGCTGACATTCACATTCACACTGCGTGCCGCAATCTCCGCCTCGCTCAGGTCTCCCACTCGCAGCAGCATGTCGTGAATCGCATCTTCATGGCGTGCGTGGTACTCCTCGTCCAACAGCTGCAACCGCATTACGACTTCTTCGATGGCAGCCGGATCGAGCAGCTCCCGTAGATCAGTATCGCCGAGCAATTCCTCGAGTTGAGATTGGTCGATGGAGAGCGTTTGCGCGCGCCGCTCCGCCAACGGGGCATCGCCATCGTAGATATAATTTGCAACGTAAGAGAACAGCAACGAAGCGGCAAAGGGCGAGGGCTTCGCCGGTTCCAGTGTGGTAACTCGAATTTCGCCGCGAGCGATCTTCGCGAGAATCGAGGCTGTGCTCGCCAGGTCGAACGTGTCGCGCACACATTCCCGGTAACTCTCCAGCAAAATGGGGAACGAAGAATACCGCGAAGCCACCGCCAGCAAATCGGCCGCCCGCTTACGCGTCTGCCAGAGTGGCGCACGCTGACCGGCGCGTCGCTTGGGCAACAGCAACGCCCGTGCCGCCGCTTCGCGAAACTTGGCGGCAAATAGCGACGTCGATCCCAACTCACGCAACACCAGATCCTTCACTTCAGCTGCGGATGGCAGGAGCAGGGAAGTCTCGACCGGTTCCTCGTTGCCAGGCAGGCGAATCACGAATCCATCGTCAGACCAAAGACTTTCCACTTCCCAGCCCCGCTCAGCGCGAATCTTTGCGGCCACCGCCATGCACCAGGGCGCGTGCACGCGGTTCCCGAACGGCGTGAGCACGCAAATGCGTCGGTCTCCGAGTTCATCGCGCACAATCTCGATGACGATGTCCTGATCGCTCGGAACGTGCCCGGTCGCAAGCTTCTGCTCTTCCAGATATCGAAGCAGATTTTCTGCCGCGTTTTCGTCAAGGCTGTGCTCGTCGATCAGCTTGGAAACAGCAACGGGTCGCGGCAACGAGACCAGTTGCCGTGCCAAGCGACCGATCTTCTCCCCAAACTCCGCAGGACGTCCTGGTCCATCGCCCTTCCAAAACGGCATCTTGCCGGGTTCGCCGGGCGCCGGAGAGACGTCGACGCGGTTGTGCGAGATTTCGTCGATCCTCCAGGTCGTTGCACCCAGAATGATGGTGTCGCCGGTGCGGCTTTCAAAAACCATTTCCTCGTCGAGTTCGCCCACTCTCGCGCCCTTTGTTGCTCCCGTAAGAAACACACCGTACAGGCCTCGGTCCGGGATCGTTCCACCATTGATGACCGCCACCCGCCGCGCGCCTTCTCGGTTGGTTACTTTCCCCGCAATGCGATCCCAGGTGATTCGCGGACGCAGATCAGCGAATTCATCCGATGGGTAACGCCCCGACAGCATGTCGAGGACGCTGTCGAACGCTCCGCGCGTCAGGCTTCCGTAGGGAGCCGCGCCGCGTATCGCGTCGTACAGTTCGTTCACGTCCCACTCGTCCATGCCGACCATCGCGACAATCTGCTGCGCGAGCACATCCAGAGCATTGCGCGGGTAGCGCACCGATTCCACTTCGCTGTCGTACATCGCGCGCGTGAGTGCCGCGCAAGCTAGCAGGTCGCCGCGATACTTCGGGAAGATAGTGGCGTTGCTCACAGCCCCGACGTGATGGCTGGCTCGGCCCACGCGCTGCATTCCATTGGCCACCGAAGGAGGCGATTCGATCTGCACCACCAGATCGACGGCGCCCATATCGATTCCCAGTTCGAGGGAAGACGTGGCGACCAATCCGCGCAGTGTGCCTAGCTTGAGCCGTTCCTCGATGTCCTTGCGCTGCTCGGCCGCCATGCTTCCGTGATGCGCGCGCACCAGCGTCTCACCCGCCAGTTCATTGATGGCTCCCGAAATGCGCTCCGCTAAACGACGGCTATTCACAAACAGGAGAGTCGACCTATGCGACTTGACCAAGTCGAGCAGTTTGGGATGAATCGCTGACCACATCGATGCCCGCACTGGTCCCTGGGACGCCGGACCGCTCGGCAACGTGTTCAACTGGTCGAGTCTCGCCATGTCGTCGACCGGGACCTCGACCTTCAACGCAAGTTTCTTGGGCTCGCTGGCATCGACGATCGTGACTGACCGAAACGACTCTGTTCGCGGCGCCTGAAACTCGGCGATCGATTCCTCCGGACGGATCAGACATTCATCCTTTCCATCCGGCTCATGCTGCTTTGAAATATCCACTCCGCCGAGAAAATGCGCGACTTCCTCCAGCGGGCGCTGTGTGGCCGAAAGGCCGATGCGTTGCAAATTTCTCCCACAGATTTGCTCCAGCCTCTCGATCGACAGCGCGAGATGGGATCCGCGCTTCGTCGGAACCAGCGCGTGGATTTCGTCGATGATCACCGTCTCAATGGAAGCCAGAGCTTCCCGGGTGTTCGAAGTGAGCAACAGGTAGAGTGACTCGGGCGTCGTAACCAGAATGTCGGAAGGATGACGAAGGAAGCGCGCGCGTTGCGCCAATGGCGTGTCGCCGGTACGGATCGTGACGGTCGGCGTGTAGTGCTCAATATCAAGCCGGCGCGCGGCATGCGCGATCCCGACTAGGGGTGATTGCAAATTGCGTTCAACATCCACCACCAGCGCTTTGATCGGCGAAATGTAGAGTGCCCGGCAACGTTGGAACTCTTCCGGAGGCGGAGAGAACATTAGCTGGTTAAGGCACCATAGGAATGCAGCCAGTGTTTTTCCGGTTCCCGTGGGCGCAAGGATCAGCGTTGACTCGCCGCGCGCGATTGCCGGCCAGCCCAGGGCTTGAGGGCGCGTCGGGCTCTCGAAGACATCGAGAAACCAGGTTCTCACCGCTTCGTGAAACAACTGCAGCGGATCCCCGGCGGATTGTCCGGAACTTCCCCGGTTCCTCACCTGTTTAGTGTTCATCGTTTGACTTGCGTTCTTGTTCTCTTTTGCCGAAATAAATTGGAGCGTCGGAATCAATGACAAGGATACTGAACCAAATTAGATGCGGGACGCGAATGTCTTGACTGGCGTTCGCGAGCCCAACGTACCGAAAGATTCGCAGCTATCAAATAATTAAACTATAGCTTTAGCTAACACTCCCAATAAATTCTAATAGGGTTCTTTATATCGGTATTGCGAGAAAGGCATCTAGACGGCTACAAGGAAATTCCCCCTTAAAATCCAAATGGATATCCACCCATCCCCAGATCGGGGCTATCCACAACCGTTTCACACGAAACCACCTCCAAGGCATTAGCATGGTTCCCGCATGTCGCCCAGCGTGTCGGTTCAAATCAATCGAATTCTTATCGTCTTGTTTTTGGGAGCTGCACTGCCGTCTTTTGCCTGCGCGCAATATCTTGGCTACTCCTTCAAGGCGGATGCAAAAAAAGGAGAGCGCGTCTACAAGTCCGCATGCGCAACCTGCCACGGTGGGGACGGCAAGGGCACGGAACAATCCCTCACCGGATTCAAGCCGCCTGACACTTTCCCCGATTTCACACGCTGCGACCAGACCAGTCCGGAGGTGAACTCCGCATACAAGGCCGTCATCGAGAACGGCGGCCCCAGTCGCGGCTTCTCCCAGATCATGCCCGCCTTCGGGAAGGCCCTGGCGTCTGAGGAGATCGACGATGTCGTCGCCTACCTGCGCCATTTCTGCACGAACCAACGCTGGCCGCGCGGTGAACTGAATCTTCCCCGAGCGCTGGTCACCGAAAAAGCCTACCCCGAGGACGAGGTCGTGCTCTCCACAAGGGTGAACGTGCACGGCGCACCCGGGAATGAAACGCACATCATCCACGAGCAGCGTTTTGGGAGGAAGGACCAGATCGAAGTGGATGTCCCCATCGTCTTCCAGGACCAGAACCACGTCTGGTACGGGGGCGTTGGCGACGTGACGCTGGCAGTCAAGCACGTGATGTTCAGCAGCCTCAAGAGCGGTTCGATTCTGAGCTTGCAAGGCGGGGTTCTCCTCCCCAGTGGCAGCCGCTCCCGAGGATTCGGTTCAGGTACCACCACTTTCGAAACGTTCGCGGCTTTCGATCAGGTATTCCGTACCAACACGTTTGTGCAAACTCAGTTTGGCGCCGAGCTTCCATTCCACACCGACATTGCGCCGCAGGCACTATTCTTCAATTCTGCGATCGGGCAGAGCTTTGCAGCGAGTCGCGGACTGGGCCGAATGTGGTCCCCAATGATGGAGTTCCTCGCCAACCGCGATCTCGTGAACAGTGCCCAAACCGATTGGGACGTGCTTCCGCAAATGCAGGTCACGCTCAGTCGGCGCCAGCATATCCGGGCCAACCTGGGGCTGCGCATCCCGGTCACCAATACCAACGATCGACAGAAGCAGCTTGTGTTTTACGTATTGTGGGATTGGGCAGACGGCAAACTGACGAAAGGCTGGTAATGAAGAAGAGTCTTGGGTGCGTACTGGTGGCGTTGACAGTGGTGCTCTGGCTGCCGGAAGTCATGCGTGGGCGCGACAAATCCACCCCGCTGAAGCCCGAGTTCCATACCTCCGACCGCTGCCTCGCGTGCCACAATCAGTTGACCACTCCCTCCGGCCGGGACGTGTCTATTGGTCTGAACTGGCGGTCCAGCATCATGGCAAATTCTGCCCGCGATCCCTACTGGCAAGCCAGCGTTCGGCGCGAAATACTGGACCATCCCGAAGCCGAACGCGACATCGAAGACGAGTGCTCTGTGTGCCACATGCCCGTCTCGCGCTATCAGGCAAAGTTACGGGGAGAGAAGGGCGAAGTTTTCGCGTATCTTCCGTTTTCCGACGAGAAGGAGGGCTCTCTGGAAGCGCAGGACGGCGTCACTTGCACAATCTGCCATCAGATCAGTAAGGAGAAACTGGGTACCCGGGAAAGCTTCAATGGAGGATTCGTAATCCAAACGCCAGCCACGAACAACGATCGATCGGAATACGGGCCCTTTGCTATCACTACCGGCAATCAGCACATCATGAATACTTCTACCGGAGGATTTCTCCCCAGCTCGGCGGAGCACATCCGCGACTCGGCCTTGTGCGGTTCTTGCCATCAGCTGTACACCACTGCCCGAGATGGGCGGGGTAAGGTTGTGGGTACGCTGCCCGAGCAGATGCCGTACCTGGAGTGGCTGCATAGCGACTATCCCGGCAAATCCAGTTGCCAGGGATGCCACATGCCCGAGGTTCCTGAGCAGGTGCAGGTCAGTTCGGTGTTGGGCGTTCTGCGCTCGGGATTGCATCAGCATGTCTTCGTCGGCGGGAACTTTCTGATGCAAAGAATGCTGAATCGCTACCGCAACGAACTCGGTGTTGCGGCGTTACCGAACGAACTTACTACGGCAGCCGATGAAGCGATCAACTTTCTGCAGTCTCAGTCAGCTCGCGTTAGCCTCGAGAACGTGAATGCCGCTGGAGGCAAGCTTCAGGCGGAAGTTGTTATCCAGAACCTTACCGGGCACAAGCTGCCTACAGCGTACCCGTCGCGTCGCGCGTGGCTGCACTTCCTCGTTCGTGACCACAATGGACAAACAGTGTTCGAATCGGGCGGCCTGAATCCTGACGGATCGATTCAGGGAAATGACAATGACACCGACAAGTCCAGCTTCGAACCGCACTATCGCGCAATCAGCATGCCTGATCAGGTAGAAATCTTCGAATCCATCTTGAAGGATTCCGAGAGCAAAGTGACCACGGGCTTGATCGCCGCCGTCGGCTATCTCAAGGACAATCGCCTGCTCCCGACTGGCTTTGACAAAACTACAGCAGAAAAAGACATTGCTGTGATTGGCGACGCGGCCGAAGATCCCACCTTCGTTGCAAGTGGAGACCGCATCCGTTACTCAGTAGACGTTGGCAATTCCGGCGGACCTTATCAGATCAAGGTCGAACTCTTATATCAGCCCATCGGCTTCCGCTGGGCGCACAACCTGAGCTCATATCAGCAGACGGAACCGCAGCGCTTCGTCCGCTACTACGAATCCATGGCGTCCAGCGCTGCCACGATCCTGGCGCATGCCGAGGCCACGAAGTAGCGCCAGCAGCCGGGTGAATCTGCTTGCTTATTCAGTCTGCGCTTACGGTGGCAACCGATCCGGTCGAGCTCTTCCTGTGCGACTCACCGCTCTGCTGCAGGAGTTTGATGACAATGCCCGTCCACCCCGTCTGATGGCTGGCGCCCACACCCGCGCCCGAGTCGCCGTGGAAGTATTCGTGGAATAGCATCAGGCCGTGCCAATGCGGATCCGTCTGAAATTTTTCTAGATCTCCGAAGACAGGCCGTCTGCCATCAGCATCGCGCAGAAAGATGCTGGTCATGCGCCGCGACAGCTCGCCCGCAATCTCCCACAAAGTCAATGGCTTTCCCGATCCGGTAGGAAACTCCACCTTGAAGGCATCTCCCAGATAGCGGTGAAACTTCTGCAGCGATTCCACCAACAGATAGTTCAGCGGAAACCAGACCGGCCCGCGCCAATTCGAGTTACCGCCGAATAATCCTGTGGAACACTCACCCGGCTCATAGTCCACCCGGTGGTCCATGCCGTTCACCGACAATTTGTAAGGATGGTCTTTGTGGAAGCGCGAAAGAGCGCGAATTCCATACGGAGAAAGAAACTCCGCTTCGTCGAGCATGTATTTCAGGATTCTGCGCAACTGTTCCTGGTTCACGATCGAGAGCAGCCTGCGCTCGGCCATGCCTTCGTCTTTCATACAGGCAACGTTGCTGGTGAGATCGGTCCGGTTCTCGATGAACCACTCTAGCCGCCGTTTGAATCCCGGCAGACGGTCGAGTATCTCTGGTTCAAGCGTTTCGACCGCGAACAGCGGAATCAGTCCCACCACCGAGCGGACTCTCATTGGAATCTGCTGGCCCTCTGGCAGTCTCAATACGTCGTAGAAAAATCCGTCCTCCTCGTTCCACAGCCCCATGCTGTCGTGACCGCGATGGCTCATCGCGTTCGCGATATAGAGGAAGTGCTCCCAGAATTTGCTGGCCACGTCTTCGTACGCTGAATCTCCCCTCGCTAACTCCAACGCAATCGCGAGAAGGTTCAGCGTGTACATGGCCATCCAGCTCGTGCCGTCGGACTGTTCGATGTATCCGCCGGTAGGCAGTGGCGCGCTGCGATCGAATACGCCAATGTTGTCCAGGCCCAGAAACCCTCCCTGGAAGATATTCATGCCCTCGGCGTCCTTGCGATTCACCCACCAGGTGAAGTTGAGCAGCAACTTGTGAAAGACGCGTTCCAGGAATGCACGATCGCCCTTGCCGTTGCGTTTCTTGTCGATCTTGTAAACGCGCCATGCCGCCCAGGCGTGCACAGGAGGATTCACGTCGCCGAGGGCCCACTCGTAGGCAGGAATCTGCCCGTTGGGGTGCATGTACCATTCCCGCAACATGAGGATCAGTTGTTCCTTGGCAAACTCGGAATCCACCAACGCGAGCGGGATGCAGTGAAACCCCAGGTCCCAGGCTGCGTACCAGGGGTATTCCCACTTGTCCGGCATCGAAATTACGTCGGCATTGTAGAGATGCGTCCACTCATGGTTGCGCCCTTTCTGGCGCTCCTTCGGAGGCGGCGGGTTCCCCGGATCGCCTTGCAGCCAATCTTTGATCACGTAGTGATAAAACTGCTTTGACCAAAGCATGCCGGCGAAACCCTGGCGCATGACGTTCTGCGCATCCTCCGACAGGTCCTCCGGAATGATGGTCGAATAAAACTCATCGGCCTCGCGCAACCTCGTCGCAAACGTTTTGTCGAAGCCAGCGAACGCATTCTTGCTCCCGACACTCGAATTAGTAAGCCTCAATCGCGCTCCGGCTGTCTCGCCCGGACCCAGCGTCAGCCTGTATTGGGCGGCGGCCTTTGTACCCGTGTGCGCCGGATTCACCGCGTCGCCATTTCCTTGTACCACGTAGTCGTGAATGGCATCCTTCACGTAAGGCGTGCGATTCTCGGCGCCATACAACAGCCGAGCGTTGGTTTCATTTTCCGTGAAGAGCAACTCTTGCGCTCCTTCACAGTGCAGCCAGCGCTTGCCCGATTCCGGATGATTCAGTTCGATGACCGGATTCGGCAGGGAACTGGCCTGGTGCAGTTCCGGCCGCTCATCATCCTTACCCCACGACCAGATATTCCGGAACCAGATGGTCGGAAGCAGCCTAAGCCTCGCGCTCTCTGGTCCGCGGTTCGTAACGGTAATCCTGATCAGGATGTCCTCTACATCCTCCTTTGCGTACTCCACGAACACATCGAAGTAACGGTCTTCAGCGAACACGCCGGTGTCCAATAGTTCGAACTCAGGATCTCCTTTGCCACGCCGGCGGTTCTCACTGACCAGTTGAGCGTAGGGAAACTCTGCCTGCGGATACTTGTACAGATACTTCATGTACGAATGGGTGGGAGTCGAGTCCAGGTAGAAGTAGTATTCCTTTACGTCCTCGCCGTGATTTCCTTCATTTCCGGTCAGCCCAAAGATCCGCTCTTTCAAAATTGGATCGCGCTCGTTCCACAGCGCCACTGCAAAGCAGACCGTCTGTCTCCGGTCACTGATTCCCGCCAGTCCATCCTCGTTCCAGCGATACGCTCGCGAACGCGCATGGTCGTGCGGAAGGGCGTTCCAGGCGTTTCCGTCCGGAGTGTAGTCCTCGCGCACCGTTCCCCAGGCTCGTTCACTGAGATAAGGGCCCCACCGTTTCCAATGCCGTTCGCGGGCACAGGATTCCGACATTCGGATTTCTTCTTGCGTCATTGCGAGCTCCGAAGCTTTTGTTGCCGATTGTACTGGGAAGAGGAAGTGAAATCCTCTTCACCCTTCAACTTCAATAGCGGGACTGTCAGGTCTCGCGTACCCGAGAAGCCTTATTGAATCTTGTTTGGTCTATTGGATTCGCGATTGCGCTGAAGGAAACACACCGAATCGACTTTCCAGCCGAACGATTTACCGACATTTGGGTGAACAGACTGGTGTGCCTGACACGATCCTTGCTGGGTCCTTAGCGAGCAGGGCATGAAAGCAGTTGTTCGCAAAAACCGGGGGTCAAGCGGCCCGCGGTTGCACGATCGCCTTGTAAAGTTGACAAATGCGCTCGCGCCTGGCTTCGTACTCCAGCATTTCGGGTTCAGTGACGAGCCCGAAGACTTGCTTTTCCAATGCACACAATTGCTTATCGAGCAAAGCTACCAGCTCTTGATTGGGGTCGGGGGATGTCATGTCAGCACCAATCGTTCCGTCAGGATGAATGTTCCGACCCAGTGTAACCGGCCACAAAGACGTGTCTATCCGATTCATGCCCTACGGAGTTACCGGAGTCCGCCTTTGGGAAACGGATACAGCCAAGTATCAGGATTGGAACGGATTTCACGGGTTTCGCACTGTCACATGATCAGGAATTTCCTGATATCCCCCGCGATCTTGCACGGCGTGCTTTGTCTCAGTGCATGCCCAAACCGATAGACCCTTGCGACCAAATCTATCTTGGTATTTCGTATTTCGAATGAGAGGAGTCGCAGAGACTTTCTCTCCGATTCTGCGAATGCGACATCGCGGGCGTGGCGCATGTTGGCGTACCCCCTCCCCGGAACTTTCCTGCTATTAGTTTCCCAGTGGTGGAGTAGGGTCGGCACGATCGATCGGGGCGGGGATGCCCGGATGACTGTCGATCCTGCCCCTCCCCCCTTCCCCCGACATTCAGGTTCGAAACCGAGAGGTTGCCACTTGCGCCCTTGGCGACAAATCGCTGAGCAGGCCTGCCAAGAACAAGACGGCGAGCGCCTACTCCTTTTGTGCCGTGAGTTGGAAAAGGCTCTTGAGGAACAACTCGAGAAGGCTAAACCCGTGAAAGTCGTTCACCTGCCTTCCAAGACGCAGCGTCCTGCTTAGCCCGGAAGACATGTCGCTACTGGGTCTCCGTGTGCTCCACAATCCCGCTGCCCATCCATAACGCTACCACGATAAGCAGCAAAACAAGTAAACCGTTCATGCACAAAGTCTATCGTGCCACGATTTGAAAGGTAAAACTCAGAAGGCCTAAAACACTCGGACTGAGCAAAGCACTCCATCCGCAGGCCGCTGCCGATTCAACTCTGTTGCGGCGATCGCAAGTGTTAAGTCGCTCACCATTTTGACCGCAAGAATCGGGGTGCGATCCGATTACTGCTTCGATACCCTGTATTCAGGGGGATCGCATGGCCACAACAGCAATGCCCAACGAATCCGCTATACACACGCCTTTTCGCAAAAGTGAGAATTTCCCTCCCTGCGATTGGAACGCCATCGCGCACGAACTCGATTCCTTCGGTTGCGCACGCCTTCCAAGTCTGCTAACGCGAGACCAATGTGGAGAGGTCGCGAGGCTCTACGGCGATGACAACGCCTTTCGTAGTTGTGTTGTGATGGCGAGGCATGGATTCGGAAAGGGCGAGTACAAATATTTTCGCGATCCACTACCTGCCATTGTTTCGAAGCTTCGGACAAATCTCTATCCCGGTCTTGCCCGCATCGCGAATCGTTGGAACGAGAAAATGAACGTCAGCGTGCTCTACCCCGAACACCTCGAAGAATTTCTGCAACGATGCCACGCCGCCGGACAGGACAAACCCACGCCCTTGCTCCTGCACTACCGCGGGGGAGACTATAACTGTCTTCACCAGGACCTGTACGGTGAGCAAGTGTTCCCAATCCAGGTCGCAATCCTACTATCCCAGCCGGAAAGACATTTCACTGGTGGTGAATTTGTCTTAACCGAACAGCGACCTCGGATGCAGTCTCGCGTCGAGGTTGTGCCGCTACGTCAGGGAGACGCGGTCGCCTTCGCCGTGCACCATCGTCCAGTACATGGCACCCGCGGCACCTATCGTGTGAACATGCGTCACGGTGTGAGCCGCCTCCGCAGTGGAGAGCGATACACTCTGGGAATCATCTTTCACGATGCGCAGTAGTAACGACAACACGCTGGACTTGTTCGCTGAGCCGGCCGACACTCCATCCGCCAAGTACCCTCTCGCCCCGGGAGCCTTGTTCCTTCGCGGATTCGCGTTGCCTGACGAGCAGAACCTGCTGGCCGCCCTGGAGACCGTCATCGCAGAAGCGCCCCTTCGCCACATGATCACTCGAGCCGGATACAAGATGTCGGTGGCGATGACGAACTGCGGCGACATCGGGTGGGTGAGCGACTGCACGGGCTATCGTTATGATCCGCGCGATCCGGACTCAGGCCGCCGCTGGCCGAAAATGCCCCCGTCCTTTCTCCGGCTTGCTAAAAGTGCCGCGGTGGAAGCGGGCTACAAGTCCTTCACTCCAGATGCCTGCCTCGTGAATCAGTACGAGGCCGGGGCCAAACTCTCCCTGCACCAGGACAGGGACGAAAAGGACTTCCAGCAGCCGATCGTCTCCGTCTCGCTCGGCATCCCGGCAACATTCTTATTCGGCGGCGAATCTCGTGGAGACTCGACGCAGCGCCTGCGCCTTTATCACGGAGATGTCGTGGTTTGGGGAGGTCCCGCCCGCCTGCGCTATCACGGCGTCGCGCCCCTAATGGAAGCAGAACATCCACTCCTCGGGAAAAGACGCATCAATCTGACCTTCCGAAAAGCCGGCTAGACGAAGGGTTTGCATCAGGACGCGCCTTCAGCCGCTGGCCTCACCCTCATCATCCGGAGGCCCTGCGGCCCCTGCCAGATCTTGCGGCTTCACCTTCTCTACATTGAACTTCGCCGCCCGATCCCGCATCGTCTTGAGCACATCTTCCAGCGGGGGAGGCTCATCCTTGATCCAGCGCAGCGGATTAATCCGCGCAACCACAAACGCGCGCAGATAAGGACTCATCAACCCCCGCTCCTTCAGCCTCTTCACGGCCGCGGAAACCTTTTCTTCAAGGTCCAGCACCAACGCAGCCCGCTTCTCATGCGCCTTGATCGCCACCCGCAACGGCTCATCCGTGAACGATTCAAGCCGCCGCAAAATCGGATGGTACGCACCACCCGCGAACCGCGGCGCCTGCTCGTAGCAGACTCCCAGCGTTACCAGCGCCGCCTCGTCCAGATAGAACGCAAACTGCGCCTCCGGCCGGCTGCCATCTTCCTCGAGCAACCCTCGATAGATGCGAATCACCTCCGACGAGCGCTCCTTCAGGTTGTGTGCCTTCTCGGTATTCAGCGCGAGAATCTGCCACGCTACTTCGCGGTCGCCGACCACCAACACCGTGATCGACTTCGCCCCCAGCCGGCGCATGGCTTCCAGCCGATGCCGTCCATTCGGAGTCCAAAAGCCTCCCTTGGGCGCCGTGATCGCGATGATCGGATCAAGAAATCGTCCAGTCTTGTTGATCACATCCGCCAGCCGCTTGTGATGCGTGTCGGAAAGATCGCGCTGAAAGGGCGTCGGTTCCACTGTGTCGATCGGAACGATGCTGAGCAATAAAGGATGTCCGCCCAGCGGCTCCTTGTACGATCCGATAACGCAGCCGCCGACCTTCTCGACCGCGTCTGCAACCTCCGCGATCGCGCCGCTGCGATTTTCAAGAATGCATTCCGACGGCTGCAAACCCTTGGTACCAGGTTTTGCCTTGCGGGGACGCTTACGTGCCGGTGCGCGCTTGACCATAGTGCAGAAAGTCTAGTCTAGTTAGTAGTCTGCAGTCTCTAGCCCTTGCCTTTGCGGACGACTAGCGACTGCAGACTGACGACTAGACGGGCCCATGAGCAGTGAAAACGATCAGGATCGCCAACGTGAGGTTCGGCACCACATTGCCGAGGTTCTCCGCACATACGAAAACGCCGCCAAGAAGGAGCTGCCTGCGGCAGAATTGCAAACCCTAAAAGCCGCTGCCGGACGCCTGGATCAATTGCTCGCCATCGCGGCCGACGCCGAAGTCGAAGCCCTGAAAACCGCCGCCGATCGCCTCGACCAAATGCTCAAAGACCTCGGGAAAGGGAAAGATGTGGCCCATCGCCTCAAACTGCGTCATCTCGACAACGAGCCGCTCGAATAGATCACGACTTGCCGACAAGCCGCCACGACCGCTCAAGTAAAGCGCTTCGTGAAATAGCGAGTCGCACAAACGCGAAAGAAGATCGACCAGCGACGTTCTGGACAGATACGGATCCATGAAAGCGAGATTGCGGCTGATGCCTCCCCGTGCCAGCCGCAAAGGAGCGACAGAATAGAGCCCCTGGCGTAAGCCCAAGGTAGGCCCGAGAAGATTGCCAGTTCCGTAAGGACGACACCCCGCGCAGAAGGCGTAAGCCCCAAACCCCAAGCCCCAAACCCCAAGCCCCAAACCCCAAGCCCCAAACCCCAAGCCCCAAACCCCAAGCCCCAAACCCCAAGCCCCAAACCCCAAGCCCCAAACCCC
>JBKPEB010000022.1:0-31723 GCA_046728215.1 Acidobacteriota bacterium
TTCTCTATTGCTGATGCAGGCGAAGGGAGACCCTTGGACTGCACCCCATCCCCGAAACCGCAGCTTTGCACACGCCGGAAAACCGCTGCTGCTGTGGAAATCATATGTTGGAATTTCTGCGGTCTGACCAACTATAAGGCGTTTAGACTCATTGAAGATTGCTGGTGTGAAGGCTTTCTTGCCCACAACGAGCAGGTGCTTGTTTCCGGGAGTTTCCTCCACTCATATAAAATGGCGTGTAGGATTCTGGAGGTTGGACCATGCAAAGATGGATCGCAGTACCGCTTTTGACAATGGTCGGCGCTCTCACTGCAAGTGCCGCCAAAAAGGACGCAGGAGCGACAATCCTGAAGGATGTTCAGCCAGCGGGCACTACCGATGCCAAGGATAAAAAGAAGCAGCAGTACGATTTTATTTTCGAGGCTTCGGGGAACCATTACACCTGCCGGACCAGCCCGAAGACCTCCGTGAAAGCGGTTGATTTTGTTGTGGGCAGCGATGTGAAGTATGAGGTCGACGGGGAGAAGGGCAAACTGAAAACCACGGCCGGGAAAGAGGTGAAATGTACCGTGGTACGCGTCGAAAAGATAACGGGACCTAAGCAATAATACGAATTTCTGCGCGGGTGACGCCAATCCGGAAGTAAGCATTACAAATCAAAGGCACGAGACCTGACCGCAGGATAGTGGACGTAATCATTTTTCAACAATAATCCCTGGACCTTCAAACCATGTGAGCGGAGAATCCTGGTTCAAAGGCTCATACCGCTCGCCGCTCCGCATCGCGCCGTCCGACCAGTCAGGAGGACCTCATGAACCGATTCCGTGTTTGCTCACCATCAGCAGTCTTGCTGTCGGCGGAATGGCGTACTGGACGGCTGTTCCTGCAGCCCCGCCAAAGGTTGGATCGGTGAGCCCCCGCTGCCCCGATGTTGGAGCCACGTTCGGGGCATAACGCGACCTTGCTACCCGATGAGCACGTCATGAATGTTGCCGAAAACCGAGCTGTACCAGGGCAGCGCTAGCGCATCATCCAATTCGTCGCTCCCCTCCGCGGATTTCGACGTCCACTGCAGCGGAGGCTGCTCCCGGAAATAGTGCATCGTTCAACTTAGTGAAGATGGCTTGGTCCCGCGGGCGTTCAAGCCCCATCTCTGTCAGGACCAGTGGCGGGTCGGCGACAAAGTTTTCCAATGCGTGAACGGCCGTCGCATGCGGGATTGCTCGCGGCGCTGATTTGCGTGGGAGGACAATGACTAGATTTCATACAGCGAGGCTGCCCGGCGCCTCAGTCCACGGTCGCGCGCGACAACGTCCAGATGCAACGACGTCCAGTCCGCCAGAAGTTCTTCATTGTCGCCACTGTAGGTTTTGAGGTAACCGCCACAAGCTTGGCAGCAGTCGATTCGAAGGCCGCACTCACCCTCGAACGATATCACCGCGAGTCGGCGATCATCGGCATCTTCACAGAATGGACAGCCACGCCGCCGGTAGCGCCAGAACGTGTGACAACAGCCACACAAGAGATGTCGCGCCCGGCCATCACTTGTAGCGACCAAATGGGCCATAGTAGGTGGCGAACCGCAAGTGGGGCAGTAGTTTCTTAACCAACCATCCTCTTCCCGCCAAGTGCCGAATGCATTCACTACCGAACGCAGATGAATTGCCAGCACAGTCCAGCCCAGATACCGTAACAGTCCTGGATACGAAGTAGCCTGGGAGTCTGTTTCGAGACGCCCAGCCAGAGATTGAATCGGCGAATTTCGATTGTGCTGTAGTTCGGCTTGCAAGCCGCTACACTCTTCGGCCAGTATGGCTGGCAAGTTCGATGTTCTCAATTTCGTCAAGAAAGAGTCTAAAATCTCGTATGCTGGAAATGAGTCACAGGGAACTCTCTCACTTTCGAGCAGTGGAATACCCGCCTGGTAGTCGACCATGTATTCGTCGAATTTCGGTATAGGAGCCGCGGGGATGTAGATCTCTGCCGCGATCGCATCGACCAGCGCATGCAAGTCCCCCACTGGCTTCAGATAGGGATGTGCCGCCAGCCATACGTCCCGCTTCATAAGATCAATTACCCTCCACAGCTTCCTGTTTGGGAAGCAGCGGCATGAGTCTGGCGCCAAGCCCGAAGAGGAATATCGTTGCGGCGATGAGGCCAATCGAAATCCCCCACTCGAAGACTGATGGAGCATAGGACGACGGTGCGACTTGAGGCATGGGTCCTTTCAAGTGCATGGCAAAAAGAACTACATTCACGCGGTTGAAGGTCACGCCCATTGCGGTCAGAAGGGTACCCGCGAGTAGAAACGCAGGACGTGCTCGCTGCGGGGCTCGGGAAAGTAGGGCTAAAGGAACAAGCCCACCTAGCACAATCTCGGTTGCGAAGAGCGCCCCCAGACTCCCGGAAAATGCGCCGGGGAACTGGCCTCGAACGGCCATATCACCGAGACGAAAGACCAGATAGACCAGGAGCGACCAGAAGGTGATCTTACCCATTGCTGCCAGTTGATCTACTCGGAGTTGCCTCCTCCACCCCTTCGCGATCCACATCTCCATCAGGATAATCAGAGAGGTGCCTGCGGCGATCGCGGACAAGAAGAACGAGACGGGCATCACGGGAGACCACCATTGCGGGGCGAGCTTGTCCGGCATCAGCAGAAACAACGATCCCAGGGAACTCTGGTGCATCGTAGAGAGCGTTACCGCAGCGATGGCTAGCATGATGGGCTCAGCCTTTTTATCCCTTGCTCGAAAGGCCCATGCGAGAAAAGAAAATAGGACTGCAGTTAACGCCGCATACGCCAGCTGGCGCGAGAGCAAGTAGACGAACAAGGTAAGCGCAAACGCCACGTAAATGTCGGACCAGCGCTGCCAGAGGTACATCGCTTTCTGGAGTCCCCAGCGCTCAAAGGGTACCGGCAAAAACTCGATGAGCAAGATCGTGACGTAGAGCCCTACACACCACGACACTTCAAACATAGCCGAGTGTTCGGGAGCCTGCAGGCCAAGCTGATAGAAATGCCAAGGCAATCCGAGATCTGCAATCAGTGTGACCGTAACAAAGGAGTAGCTCAACAGTCCCAGCAATACTGCCGACCGGCCCATGGAGTAGAGGTCTTTCCGTTGAAAGACGTAAATGAACCCGGCGGTCGCGAACGCGCCGGCGGCCACAGCGATCCAGATCAGGTCGAAGACGATCCAAAGTCCCCATGCGTAGGTGTCGGACAGATGCGTACTGCCCCCAATCCCCAAAACGAATCGAGCGATGAGCGAAACGACGCCGAATGCGATGAGCGCGAGAAGTATCCCATTGAAGGGAGTTAACAGCTGATACTGGAGGGACTCGAACTCGGTGTGATGGTCTTGGTCTTCGGGGCGTAGCGTTTGCACTCGGCTCTTTGCCATTGCGGATGTCCTGCGTTTCAAGACGGCATAGGCGCCACCCAGCAGGGCGCCCACAGCCAACACAGCTGGGGGAACGGCATGCAAAGCCATTTTGGAGAGGGCCGGATACGCCTTGGTGCCAACATCGGGGAATCCGAGTTTCTCAAAGGGCACGGAGGACAAATACAACACACTGGTCCCGCCCGCCTCTTTTTCTCCGTAAATGTGATCCACATACTTCTCAGGGTGGCTGGAAATGCGGTTGTGTGCCTCCTGAAGGATTTCTTCCCGGGTCCCGAAGCGCAGACAATCAGCCGGGCAAGCCTTTACGCAAGCCGGCGTTACAACGTTTTCGCGGTATAGCTTGCTCTCCTCGAGGCTGAGTGCATGCCCGTTGCGGGCCAGGGGAACCGGCTGGTCGGACCGGTCCGCACAATGAGTGCATTTCTGTATTTTCGGGGCCAGCGAGTCCCATTCCGCTGTGGGTACTCCCCAGGGGCACGCCCAGATGCAGTAGCGGCAGCCGATGCATTTGTTCGCATCGTAGATGACGGGCCCATCGGATCGCCGATCCAGGGCCGTTGTCGGACAGGCCGAGGCACATGCTGGTTCTAAGCAGTGCAGACAACGCCGCATGGTGAAAAGGTAGTGCAACCCGCCAGGAGCCTTCTCGTCGGGTAGCTCATGAAAGGTGATCAGGGTGAGAGTATTTGCGCTGAGAGTGGCAGGGTTCTGAAAGCCCAGGTTGAAATCCAACTCGGTCTCTTCCCCCTCGCGATCGTTCCACTGCTTGCAGGCGACCTGACATGCGCGACAGCCGATGCACTTGGTTATGTCGACCAGCGTAGTCTTGATAGGGGTCTCGGCTGCCGGCTGCGTCATGATCTTCTCCGTCCGAGCTTGGATACTTCTGCGGAGGGACGGTGTGCCTTGACGACATTGACCAGGCAGGCCTTCGTCTCCTGAGTCCCAGCGCCAGGGTCCGCAGCATCGATCGTGAGGTAGTTCACACTCGGCCCTGTCGAAAGCCCCTTATAGCCCCAGTTGTATGGCATCCACACGACAGTCACTTCACGTCCGTCGACCTGTAGGGTCTTCATTCTGGGTGTGACCACGGCTTTCACCGTAAGTTCGCCGCGGGCCGAAGACACTTTCACCCAGTCTCCCGTTTTCAGCGATAGCTTTTGTGCAAGGCTTTCCGGCATTTCGAGCATGGGTTCGGGAACGAGCTCATTCAACCACGGAATGTTGCGCGTCGAGGAACCGCCGCACCAGTGTTCCGCAACGGTGGATGTCATGAGCACGTACGGAAACTCCGCGACCGTACCGATCGGCTGGTAGGACTTGATGCGCGGATACTTAAGCAGCGGGTTGTGGTTCACCTTCGGGTGTAGGACGTTCTCCACCGGACTCTCGACAGGCTCGTACATCTCCGGCAGCGGGCCGTCCTTCGGCACGTAGGCCACGTCGCGCGGATACCCCGGATGCTTCTCGTCCGGGTCCGAGTAGACCGCCGCGAAGAGACGCCCCACGCCCTCCGCGCCCAAGTGGAAGGCCCGCTGGCCGTTCGGCGTGGCGGGTCCGTCGGTCGGGACGGGGACGTCCGGCAGGTCGTATCCCGTCCAGCGCTTGGCTTTCTCGTCCCACCAGACGATGGGCTTCGAGCCCGGATAGGGCTTGCCGTGTCGGTCGCATGACGCTCGGTTGTAGAGAATGCGCATGTTGTTGGGCCAGGTCCACCCGAAGCCCGGATAGAGGCCGAGACCTCCCGGATCCGTTTTCGAGTCGCGACGCTTCGAGAGGTTCTCGCCGTTAGCGAAGACGCCCGCGTAGATCCACGCGCCGGACGACGTGGAACCGTCGGCCCGAAGATCGCTGACTTTGCGGACGAGATCGCCCGCCTTGAGGCCGGTCTCCGGGTTGTCGCGCAGGGCGTACCCGTTGATCTCGCGCAGGACGTCCTCGGCCGTGGTGTAGGTCCAAAAGGCTTTCCGGATGATCTCGTCCCTCGGCTCCTTAGAGTCCTTGACGAGATCGCGGACCGTTCGGAAGACGAGGTCCACGATTTCGCCGTCGGACTTGGCCTGCCCCGGGGGCTTCACGGCGGCATGGCGCCATTGCACCATGCCGCCCGAGTTGCTGATGGTGCCGTTCTTTTCCATGAAGAACGCCGCGGGCAGCAGGATCACCTCGGTGGAGATGGACTTCGGGTCGACGCCGGGCCGGCGCCAGAACGCCGCGGTCTCGGTCTCCCAGATTTCCTGGACTACGAGCGTCTCGAGCTTCTCCATCGCGTCAAACGTCAGCTTGAGGTTGGGCACGGTGATTGCGGGATTCTGGCCGACGATCCAGAGGAGCTTCAGCTTCCCCGCGAGGGCATCCTCGAACATCGGTAGGGTCCCGTAGTCCTTGGAAGCGTTCCGCTTGGGCAGCCAGGCATAGGCATAATCGTTCTCGGCGGTGGCCGCCTCACCGAAGAACGCCTTGAGCGTGTTGACGAGGTACCGGCTGTCGGCGATCCCGTTCTTGCGCACGTAGTCGTGGATGGTCGGCTCGGTGTTCGACGCGGAGTTGAGATAGCCCGGCATGTAGTTGTAGAGCACCGCCATGTCGCACGCGCCCTGCACGTTCGGCTCGCCGCGCAGCGCGTTGACGCCGCCGCCCGGCTTGCCGATGTTTCCGAGCAGGAGCTGCAGGATCGTGAACGACCGGATCCCCTGCACGCCGGTCGTGTGCTGGGTCATGCCGAGCGCGTAGAGGATGGATCCCGGACGGTTCTTCGCCATCATCTCCGCGATCTGGCGGATCTGGTCGGCCGGAATGCCGGTGATCCGCTCGCCCGTCTCCAGCGTGTACCGTGAGACGAAGGTCTTCAGGCGCGAGAAGACGCAGTGGGGGTCATCCAGGCTCTTGGCGACACGGGGCTTTTTCCTGGCATCGAGCTGATATCCCCAAGTCTCCGTGTGGTACTTATGGTTCACCGCGTCGAACCCGCTGAAAACGCCGTCCGTGAAATCGAACGCCTGATCACCCAAGAAAAGGGCGTTGGTATGGGTCGTGACGTAATCCTCGTCGTACAGCTTGTTAACGAGAATGTGGTTGATCATCGTGTTCTGGAACGCCGCGTCGGTGCCGGGCCGGATGCGCGCGTACACGTCCGCTGTCGCGGAGGTCCGGGTGAATCGCGGATCGACGTGGATGATCTTCGCCCCGTTCTCCTGCGCCTTCCGGATCCACTTGAAGGCCATCGGGTGGTTCTCGGCCACGTTGCTGCCTTCCACCAGGATCGTCTTGCAGTTCTGCAGGTCGATCCAGTGGTTGGTCATCGCCCCTCTCCCGAACGAGGCCCCCAGACCGGGGACCGTGGGGCTGTGTCAAAGTCGGGCCTGATGCTCGACGTAAGCCAGGCCGAGCAGCCGGGCCGCCTTCTGGAAGAGGTAGCATTCCTCGTTCGTGTTCTGCGCCCCGCCCAGGAAGCCGATCGCGTCCGTCCGATTGACCGGAACTTCCTTGTCGTCGACTTTCTCGGTGGCGATCCAGGTCGCGTCGCGCGTCTGCCGAATCTTCTGCGCGACCCGCGCGATCGCGTCGTCCCAGGAGATGTCCTCCCAGTGGTCGCTGCCCGGCGCCCGGTAACGCGGCGTCGTGAGCCGGTTCACGGAGGTGTGGGTCGCGAACATGGAAATGCCCTTTACGCACAGCGATCCGCGGTTCACGATGTGGTCGTAGTCGCCTTCCATTGCAATCAACTTGCCTTCGCGTACGGCCGCGATCATGCCGCAGCCGCACGAGCAGAAGTTGCACGAGGTCGTGAACTCGCTCACATTTGCAAGTTTGAACTTTTGGGTGGCGGCCCTCACCGTGGGCAAATCGAGAAGGCCAGCGAGCGCGAGTCCGGTGCTGCCACCCACGGCAGCTCGTATCCAGTCTCGGCGGTTGATTCCTGTTGGGCCGTTTATCGCCGGATTACCTTCCATCTGACTCCGGGCCTCACTTTCCAGTCCTGATTGCCAGTCCCATCCATAGATATGATCCGACCTCTCATCAGACGGAATGAAACAATCTACTGTCGCAGTTACCTTGCGCTAAGACCCCGCGTTCGATCCACTGCGTGGGCCCAATTGTGTACGTGATGCTAGTGCTGTCTTAGCGCGACGGAAACTGACAGTTTTGCCAGTGTGGTTCTCCCGCGCAAGCCACTTACACTCCCTTCACTCCAGAATGTGGGTGGTCCCGTGGTCTATGAATGACACAAGCAAAAGGCCGCCGTGGTTCCTGCTAACTCGTCATTGGGTGAGTCTTGTGGGGCTGGCGCTGCTGGCGACTGCCGTCATTTCGTGGCTCTTTGTACTACCACAACAGATTCGTGGCCATGTTGATAATCCCTATGTTGGAATCGTGGTCTTCCTCATTATTCCGGTGATTTTCTTCGCCGGGCTGGCGCTCATTCCAATCGGTATTTATTTGAGCAAGCGGCAGATTCGCAAGGGATTGGCAGAGCCAACATTTGATCGCAAGACTGCACTCCGGCGAATTGCCTGGTTCTTTGGGATCACCACTCTCCTTAACATTCTGATCGGAACCCAAGTTACATACCGAGCAGTCGAGCACATGGAAACTCCGCAATTCTGCGGCGGGACTTGTCACACGATGAGGCCAGAATTCGCGGCTTACCAAAACTCGCTGCATTCCAGGGTGGAGTGCGTCGAGTGCCATGTAGCGCCCGGTGCAGCGGGGTGGATCAGCAGCAAGACGAATGGAATCCGCCAATTGGTTGAAACCGTATTCAAAACTTACCGGACACCCATACCCTCCGCGCTGGAAAGCAACCGCCTGGTACCATCCCGGAAAACATGCGAGAACTGTCATTGGCCACAGAAACTGGGGGGCGTACGTCTGCGTGTATTCAGCAAGTTCGCAGACGACGAAGCAAACACTCGCACGGAAACCGTACTCATGATGATGGTGGGCGGCAGTCGCATCTCAGGCATCCACGGCGCGCACTTCGGTCCGGGGGTTCAAGTCCGCTTTGCAGCCGCAGACGGGGCCCGTCAGACCATTCCCTGGGTCGAATACCGGAATACGGAAACGGGAATCGTCCGAACTTTCAGTTCCGATCCGAAGGTGGACTCCGCCAAGACTCTGCCGAAATACGAGATGGAATGCGTGGATTGCCACAATCGTCCGACCCACACGTTCGACTTGCCGGAACGCGGCATGGACAAAGCCCTCGCCCTCGGAAACATTCCAGTGACTTTGCCCTTCGTCAAAAAGAAAGGTGTGGAACTACTGAAGGCCGAATATCACTCAAACCAAGAGGCGGCAGAAAAGCTGCCAAGCGCCCTCGTAAGTTTTTATCAGCAGAGCTATCCCGAACTTTACACAAGACGGACGCAAGACATCCAGCAAGCAGGCCAGGCAGTTTTGCGAATCTATAACCGCAACGTGTTCCCTGATCTGAAAGTAAGCTGGGGTACTTACCCAAACAATCTTGGGCATACGGACTTTCCAGGATGTTTTCGCTGTCATGACGGCGCACACGCGACCGCAGATGGCCAAACGATTACTCAAGACTGCAGTGCGTGTCATGAGTCCCTCGCTATAGAGGAAGCGTCTCCAGAGATCCTGAAGACGCTCGGCATCGCGGAACGGATTTCGAAGATGCAGAAGCAATGATTCAGAGGACGTGCAGCAATGAGAGACCTGTAAGAAGCCAGAACGATGACAAAGGAGTTAAGCATGAAATTGACGAATGTGGTGTTGACGACGATGTTTGCAGTTGCAGTTACGACTTCATTGGTCGCTCAAGACGGAGCGAACCTCTACAAAAAAAGATGTTCCGGCTGCCACGGTGCCGGAGGAGAAGGCAAGCCCACTGTCAAGGCTCCTGCCCTCAAAGGAACTAAGCTGGAAGCGAGCCAAATCGCGGAGCACACCACCAAGGGCGAACCGAATAGCAAGCCGCCTCACAACAAAGCGATTACTGGATTGAATGAAGAGCAAGCAAATGCAATTGCAGAGTTCGTGAAGACTCTGAAGTAGGGTAGTCGATCGTGGACGATCGCCGAGCTTTCGCACGTTGGATTACGCACCAGTATGCTTCGAGTCCTCCCTTGTGATGACCGATTTACGTGTGGCTGTATAGAGAACTACCGTGACTCAGTCCCGACGAATGTACGTGCCTAACGATGTTGGGCTGTTGGCCGCAAAAGGAGACTGGTTATGTCTATGACTTGGACTTGGACTCGAACTGTATTGATCATCGCACTCTTGAGCTTTGCGATCGTTCCGACGTTAGGGCAATCGAATGCTGCAACGTCGAATGCGACTGCAGCCGCTCACGCGGACCAGACTCAGGATCAGACGGCCCAACCCGCGCAAGCGGTGAAGAACTCAGAGAACACGGCTGACGGCGACTATGTCGGCAGTGATACCTGTGTCACCTGCCACGAGGATCAGAGCCGACGTTTCAACAGAACAGCCATGGGAAAAGCGATGGCACATCCGCACACTTCTGACGAGGCGCGCGGATGCGAATCGTGTCACGGTCCCGGCCGTGCACACGTCGAGGCGGGTGGTGGCAAGGATACGATTCCCTTCCGCTTTACTGAAGATTCGAAAAACACAGTAGCCGAGAAAAACTTTGCCTGCCTTCAATGCCACTCCCGCAAAAATCAGCTTTTCTGGAGAGGCAGCCCACACGAATCGCGGGCCATGGCTTGCGTAGACTGTCACCAGGCACATCAGGAACTTCATCCTCCTCTATCCCACGAAGCACGTTTCAACTCACCACTTTCGGAAAACGAGAGTCTGAAAGAAACTCAACCCGAACTTTGCCTCCGGTGTCATCAGATGCGTCGAGCGCAGCTACAACGTTCTTCGCACATGCCATACCGGGAAGGCAAGGTGACTTGCACCAGTTGCCATAACCCTCATGGCACGCCCAATCCAAGTCAGCTTCGGCAGACAACCGTGAACGAGAATTGCCTGACTTGCCACAGCGAACGACGTGGCCCGTTCTTGTGGGAGCACCCGCCAGTGATGGAGAATTGCGTGAACTGCCATGAAGCCCACGGCTCCAGCAACCCGCAATTGCTGAAGATGCGGATGCCGAGGGTGTGCGATTCCTGTCACGACGGCAGTCGGCACCCAACCACTCCAACCCTACTTAATTCCGTCCGCGACTTCAATCGCGGCTGCACAAATTGCCATTCATCGATTCACGGGTCGAATCACCCGTCGGGCAATGCATTCCTGCGCTGAGGAGGCGTGTGCGATGAAATCTCAAAAAATCGTCTCGTCTGTGACGCTGACGGTTGCTCTCCTGTTGTCTTCGCTGAGCGTTCATGCGCAGGGCAAACCCGCAGCAGAAAAGTCTGCGGAAGACAAACCTACCGAGACGAATGTCGTCGAGTTCGGTGTGCGATACCGGTGGGGCGATGTCTATGGGCGCCCGGACCTAAGGCTCGGCCCTGGTGGGCCCGCTGCATCGGGTAATCCGTCGATCTCGCCAGGCTGTCTGGGTTGCGGAACCCCGTTCGATCCTTTGTTGAGCACTTCGAAATATGAAGAGTATCGCGATCTGCGCAACGGGTTCTTCGTCCGCAAACTCGATGCCACTTTCGATGATCTCCTCGGTTCTCACAATTATGTGCGGGCACAGTCACAGAAGAGTCTGTATCGCGACCAGAGCTACTTGGTAACTTTTGGGCAGTATGGCAAGTTCAAGTTCCAGTTCCGCTACGACGAGATTCCCCACGTCTACAGCAACACCACGCGGACGCTTTTTGTTCCGACCTCACCCGGCGTGTGGAGTTTTCCCGCAGCAATCCGATCCACCCTACAGGCCAGTCCGTCTACCAACCTCCCGTCCCTGATTGCCGGCACCGGCACGAATGCGCAGCAAGGCCTGGTAACAAACTTTAACTTCATTACCCCCAGTATCACTCGCAAGGCAGGAACGATTTCTGCTTCCTACGACCTTACTTCAAATCTCAACCTGAATGGTATGTACTGGCGTGAGAGCCAGAACGGCTACCGGCCAATTGGTTTGATCATGAATTCCAGTCCGAGCGCCAGCGCTACCTCCGGATTTGGCGTCGAACTTCCCGAGACCATCAGCTACTTCAATAATCTGGTACGTGTTGGGGGAGACTACGGTAAGCACAATTGGGGGGTAGAGGCAGCCTATGTAGGTTCCTTCCTGCAAGAGAACATCCCGTCGATGACCTGGGACAATCCCTTCATCCTCACTCAGCCAGTAGGCGCAGAAGTTAAAAACCCCACGACTGGGCGATCGAGTTTGTATCCCAGCAACCAGGCTCACTACCTCGACTTAGCCGGCGCAACGAACCTGACCAAGTATTTGCGCCTGCAGGCAGTCATAAGCCCCGGCTGGCTACGTCAGGACGAGCGTTTCTTGCCGTACACCACCAACGAAGCAATTACCGGGTGTGGCGGCACACCGGGGGCTTCGTGCACTACAACGGGATCGCTGCCGGCATCAAACCTGGGAGGCAGCAAGCAAACTCTGTCGATGAACTTCACCCTCGTAAGCCTGCCATGGAAAAACTTCCAGATCAAAGCGGGCTATCGTCATTATGACTACAACAACAATACTCCGGTGCACACGTTCACTCCAGCGGAAGGCGATGCTTCCAACCCGGGGGGCGGAGAAGAGAACACCCCTTTCGGGTTCAATCGTAAGAATTTCGAGTTAACAGGAAACTGGTTCTTTGCGAAGAAGAGCTCAGCAAAGCTCGGCTATCAGGTGGAATGGATGGACCGCTCACACCGCGATGTGGAACATTCGGTGGAGCATACCTTTCTGGGAGCGGTTGACGTAGCGCACTGGAAGGACCTTTTGTTTCGCCTTTCGTATCGACATTCGGTTCGCAACCCTGATGAATATCAGGATGATCTATCCAGCGATCCAGCGACAGGCACCCCACTTACATGTAACGACGGCAGCCTAGCTTTCACGGCCGATCAACGCTGCAGCAGGAGATTCGACGAGTCACACCGGGTACGAAACCGCGGTGACGGGCTGATCGAGTACGACCTTTCCGACAGACTCAGCTTCTCCGCGTTCGGTGGAACGACGCAGGACAATTACAACCAGCGAGGAAACACCAACAGCTCGACTGCTCTCAATTTCCTTACGGGCGCGGCAGCCACGACCAGCCCATACTATCTTTACGGAATCCTGAAGGATATTACCTATAACTATGGTCTCGATGCAGACTACACCCTCTCGCAGCAGGTTTCATTATTTGCTGAGTACTCCCGTGAGCACAACTACAGAAGGATGATCTCGCGATATCGCACACCCCCCGATACCGGCCTGGATATCTCGACCTGCGCAGGTTGTGATACAGCCAATAACGATTGGGAGAGCACCACTCCAGAAAAAGTGGACATCTGGACAGCGGGTGCGGATACCAACCTTGGGAAAAAGCTATACCTCACCACCTACTATTCGCTCACGGCGGGACACTCGGATACGCTGTCGCGTTTCCTGGGAATTAACGGCATCAATCCCACCGGCACGGACTGTTCGAACTCAGCGTCTACCTCACCGTGCCGGTTCCTTCTGGTCGGCACGACTGCGGCCACCAGCTACCCGGAGAGCGTCAGCCGCACACATGAAGTTGTCGCCGTGTTCAAATACAAGCTGACACGAAACATCATGCCGAAGGTTGAATTCCGCTACCAGCAATTCGACAACAAGGACTTCCAGACTTCACCCATGGCGCAATATCAAGGTTGTATGAGTCCGGCACCTACATCTACAGCTGTACCTGGGTGTCCCATTCAGATTATTAACAGTACGACGTCTCCTACACCGGTCCTGAGCCCAAATGGTGCCATCCCCTTTTATCCTTACTTCCAAGTGGGGGACACATCGGCGGCGCGGTACCTGTTTCTGGGGGTAGACCAGCCGTCGTACAGGGCGTACTCCGTCTCGGCAACATTGGAGTTCCACTTCTAATTGCCTCGGGCAGGTCCACGTTTGTGTTCCGCAAGTGTAGAGGAGTACATCATGGCGTTGCTACTCTGCATGCTCTTCTTGCAGGCCGCTGGCGTTCTCTCGTCCGGGAGACCTGCGCTTTCACCCCTTCGCCCCGCAGAGGGCGTGGGTACGGACACAGCCGTCAGCACCGCGACCATTCGCAAGCGCGTGGCAGAGGTGGGCGTCAATCTTACCGTTCAGGATATTAGGGGCCTCGTAAGAAACCTGCGGCGCGAAGAAGTGACCGTGCTCGAAGATGGGAGGGTCATTCCTGATATTGTTCTCTTCTCGCAGCCCTCCGACGTGCCGCTGAAAGTGGCTTTGCTGATCGATCGGAGCGATTCTATGAGCAAAGGCGTCGCGGGGTTGAGAAGAGGCGCCCAGCGTTTTCTCGATCGGGTGCTGAGCCCGGGGACGAACTCGGTTTTGGTTGTGGATTTCGCCGCCAAGACGTCATTCTGGCAGGCGCCGTCGGGTATGAGCCCTGATCTTACGTCCGCGCACCTGGAGTCCTTCCACTCAGGCGGACTGACAGCTCTTTACGATGCCTTGTACGCGGCCTCACACTATCCAATGATGAGCATCGCGGACCCAGGGCCTGTCCGACGATTGCTGGTCCTTCTAAGTGATGGGGAGGACAACTACAGCTTACACGGCTTGCAGGAAGCGATTGAAGCAGCACAGCGAAACGATATCGCGATCTATGCGATCACGGTCCACAACCGACGCTATTCACATCCTGGAGATGCAGTGCTTGAACGTTTGGCAGCTGCGACGGGTGGCAGAGCGTTTGTGCTGAAAAAGGTTGAGCTTGTGGACCAGGTCTTTGCCCGGATAGAGGGCGAATTGGGTGTGCAGTATTCGGTTTGGTTTCGTTCCCAGGCTGCTCATGCTGGCTATCACCGAGTGGAGGTTTTACCTCGCACCGGTGGACTCCGGATACACGCTCGTGAGGGCTACTATTCTTGCGCACCGTGACGAGCCGATGTGGCCAATCCTCGACGGTCAGGGATTCCTAAGTGCCAAATGACTGCTCTTCGGCGGCGCCGGCCGCCTTAAGCCTTCGCACGTCGGCAGCTCGAATGACAAATTCCGTGAAGCCGCAATTCAAGCAAACCAAAAGCCTCGGAAATATCCAGACGGTCGGCGTCTCGAAGTTCTCTGGACCGGGAAAGTGGATGTTGAGTTCCGCGGGAAATTCACTTTGATTGACTGATCTGCAGGCTCGGCAGGACATACGCACAACCTCCTGCATCCCTCCCAAAACTTCCCTCTGCGTGCACACTTTATCATTGATCATCTCTGACTGAAATTGAATTGTTGAATGTTTTGAACATCCGCACCTGCAATACAACATTGCCCTGACGCAACGACTATACTGCTCAGTAATGCCATGCTTTTGTGTTTGCATTCACGAGCCTTTTGCGGTGACTTGGCTCTATCAAATCAAGCGGAGAAGACTTGGCTAAACCCCCAATCAGCATCCTGGTAGTAGATGATTTTGAACCTTTTCGGCGGTCCGTCCGTTCGACCCTTGAGAATGAAATCGAACTGCACACCCTCGTCGAGGCTTCGGATGGAGTGGAGGCCGTTGAACAGGCGCAATACTTGCAACCGGACTTGATTCTGCTGGATATTGGACTCCCGAAGGTTAACGGACTCGAAGCCGCGCGGCGAATCCGTGCGCTGGCCCCGAGATCGAAGATTTTGTTTCTCAGTCAGGAATCTTCCGTAGATGTCGTGCAAGCGGCTTTCAGTGCAGGGGCATCGGGCTACGTCGTTAAAATAGATGCGGGAAGCGAACTGCCAACAGCCGTGAAAGCCGTTCTTCGGGGTGAGAAGTTTGTGAGCAGCAGGTTTACGGGCCACAGTTTCACGGGGCTCACGGATGCACCAAATTCGGGAAGCGACCCCGGCAACAAGGGTTTCAGATTGCTGCAAGGCCAAGACGCAGAGATCGTCTGCCACCACGAGGTTGGGTTTTACTCTGATGATCGGTTCTTCCTGGACGACGTTACGCATTTTGTCGGGGCCGCTCTCAAGGCCGGGAATGCGGCTATCGTTGTCGCGACCGAGCCACACCGAGACAGCCTTCTTCCGAGATTGCGGGCCTTTGGCGTGGATATTGTTAGCGTTGTTGAGAAGGGCAAATATATCTCGTTGGATGCTACTGACACGCTCTCGACATTCATGCTCAATGGCAGGCCTGATCCAGTTCGATTTTTGAAACTCTTTGGTAATCTCATTGCGAAAACGGCTGAGGCTGTGCAGGGAGAACAAACCCGCGTTGCAATTTTCGGAGAATGTGTCCATCTCCTATGGGCACAAGGCAACGTAGAGGCGGCCATTCAGGTGGAAGAACTCGGCAATCAGTTAGTTAAAACTAACGATGTGGATATATTGTGCGGATATTCGCTGGGTAGCGCTCAGGGTGGAATGGCCCCTCACACCTTCCAACGAATCTGTGCAGCACATTCAGCAGTTCGTACCCGATGAGAACGAACGACTGAGAAAAAAGTCCCCTGCAACCGGACTCGCTGGTTTTCCAGACTCTTTTCGTCATACCTTCTGACAGTCGAAGTCTAAAGACTGCTACGGTATTGTCCCCGGCTATTGCTCTATGCGGCCACGCCACATACGCGTTTTCCCTTCTGTGCAAGCCTCGTTAATTCGTCTTTCGGAATTGTAAAAAGCGAAGCCCCACAATCTAAGCACACCAATATTCTCGGAAATACCAAGAACGTAGGTTGGGTCCAATTCTTGGAGCCGGGGAAATGGATGTTGATCTCGGAAGCAAACTTCACTTGATTTCTCGATAGGCACGATGGGCAGGGCATGGCCTACCTCCTAGGGCTGGTGGTGAATTGCGTTAGAGTCTAACCACGGGGGGAGATTTTTGCCAGTTCAAAGTGGAGCAATTTTACAGTCTGTTTACAATGCTGCCGGATCGTCTACTATCGCAAAATTCCACGAAACAGCGAAAAAAACGCCTGTCAGATTTGACGGTGGACCGGCAACTAATCAACTACCAGACTTTTAGGTGGAAATCGCACCTCTTCGATGCCGGATTAGCGGAGGTCGAATTATTCAGGCTCACTGATTCCCTCTGGCCACGTGAAGGCACACCGGGGAGGAGAATCCAGCAACAATGAGACGTGCAGAGAAGGTTATCGCCGGGTTGAGCTTAGCATTGCTCGTTTGTAGCCCTCTTCACGCGCAAGATGATTACTCCGACAAAATAAACTCAAATCTGGGCGGAGCCGCGAGCCTTCCTCTCAGCCCAACTTCGAAGTTTGTTAACACTAGTTGGGGCCTCAGTGCAGGCGGTGGTTACAACTTCTCCCCACATCATTCAGTCATCGGCGAGTTCATGTGGAGCGCGCTCTATCCATCTGACTCGTCGCTTGAGCCGATTCGGGTGGCTTTGAACGACAATAGCATCAATGGGCACAGCAATCTCTATACAATAACCGGAAACTACCGATACGAATGGCAAGGCAAGCTATTAGGTGTCTATCTTATCGGCGGCGGAGGGTGGTACTACCGTACGCTAGGTTTCAAGGGACCAGTTACTTCAGGCAGTGACATCGCCTGTACGCCAGCCTGGATGTGGTGGGGATTCGCCTGCACCTCCGGAATGGTGACTCCCAACCAGATTGTCAAAGGCTATGATTCAAGCGTGTTGGGTGGCAACGTCGGCGTTGGATTCACCATAAAGGTCGGTGACCCCAGCTACCGGGTCTACATCGAACCTCGTTATCACTATGCCCCCACCAAGAATGTAACCACGCGATTGATGGTGATTACGCTTGGAATCCGGTACTGACCACCAGCACCGTGCTGGAACGCATCTTCAGCTCAAAATACTTTCGGTGTTTCCTTCCCCGTCTGTGACAGATAATGCGGTCAATTGACGTAACATGTATGGTGCTAACCGCATTTACAAAGACTGAAGCAACGCCCGGCCGGTTCCTTGTGTCCCAGGCGTGCTTCACTGTGTTCGCCCGTATCCGTGGCTCTCTTTACACCAGACACTCACTTTGTCGTGTACATGAACGCCAAGGACCCGAAGCCTTCTCAGGAACCGAACTCGCGCGAGGCGCTCACTCCAGTATTCGCGGATTTGAACAAGTATGCCGCAGCCATGCACTTCGTCGGGCAGAGTACTATCCTAAGCCTAACCGCTGACCGAGGCACGCGAGAGGCCTATTGCGTGGCGCATCGCCTTAGTGTCGAGGGTGAAAAGCGCCGGCTGATGATCGCAGAGCTACGCTACTACGATACGCTCGTAAAGGCCGACGGCTCGTGGCTATTTGCGGAGCGGCTGCTCTACGTCGACTGGCTGGAGGAGCGCCCACTGTAATGACAGACAGTAAGCAGGTGTCTTCACTGACCGCCTCTGGGCCGTCGCACGCTCCTGCGGTAGGACAGCAACGTGTTGTGATCGTGGGTGCCACTGGAATGGTCGGCGGATATACCCTTCGCTATGCACTCAATCACTCCGCAGTCGGAACTGTGACCGCTGTCGGGCGCAAGAGGCTGGGCATCTCGCATCCCAAGCTGCAAGAGGTTCTGCACCAAGACTTCGCCGACTGCTCCGCACTCACGAAGGCGCTCTCGGATAAGGACGCCGCAGTCTTTTGCTTGGGCGCTTATACGGGGGCGGTGTCGGACGCGGAGCTCCGCAGGATAACCGTGGATTACACGATCGAGTTCGCGCGAGTTCTCCGCGACGGGAGCCCCGAGGCTTCGTTCTCATTCTTAAGCGGGAGTGGCGCGGACCCAACCGGACGAAGTCGGATTCCTTTCGCACGTTATAAAGGAGAGGCCGAGAACGCACTCCTCGCCGCCGGGTTCCTCCACGTTTATATTTTCCGTCCCGCTTACATCTATCCGGTGGAGCCTCGGAAAGAACCAAATTTCAGTTACCGATTGTTTCGCGCAATCTATCCTGCATTCCGGCTGCTCTTCCCTAATCAGGTGATTCGGGCCGACGATTTGGCCCGAGCGATGCTCGATGTTGCCGTCTGGAAAACTGGCGAGCGTGGGAAACTTGTTTTCGAGAACCGCGACATCCGGGCCATGGTGGAGTCGCTTCATCCCCGCGCATAGGAGTTTTTTCGCCTAAGAACGCTGCTCATTCTCGACGGTATTGGCCAGACCACACGGCCAGCAGTCCGGTCTGCTAAGCCGCAATCGCTAAGCCAGACTGAAGGTCTTCAAGAAATATTCCCAGATGAAACTGCAGATGAAGCGCGAAGCTTTGGTAAAGTTGAATCGGATGGCAAACGAGCAGAACTCAGTCGAAAATCCGAGCATGACACGGCGAGGGTGCATTAATGGCTTCTGACACAGTTCGGACACAGTTTGCTACCAAAACGCAGCAAGACAAAACCTTCCGCAAGGGAGTTCGAACCCACTACTCCGTGGAAGTAGTTTAGAATCAGTAGAGCGATATATGTCGGGGCGTAGCGCAGCCTGGTAGCGCACCTGCCTTGGGCGCAGAAAAAGTCCTTCCAACTCGTCTCTCTCCCACCTTGGTTTTTATTGTTTTTAACAATTTGGGGAATCTGCTCTTCGTTCAAAGTTAACCCAAATGACCCGAATTTCGTCCATAAGTGCACGGTCTCTGCACGGATAGCGCACCTGCTTATGAGATTGACCGATTCCATCGGCGGCGAACAGTCCTAGACTCCGGGGACTGGCTGCAGCCCTTGACTTCTTGTAAGCGTTACCCGATGCCCGCAAGGGCCTGTCTGACCGTGCTCACCCACAAAGGTGGATCGTCTGCCCGTAAATTGTAATCTGCTCCGATCAGATCTTGGTCGCGCTGACGAAGAGACGCAACAATGGGAACTCCAGGGAGAGTCTTGCGGAAATGGGCCGCAAGGTCACATCGTTCTTCCCACGGAGCTCCGTGCCCAATCAGGACGACGCCTACTGATTCATGTGAGAGGTCCAGATTGCGCGCGGCGCGCGAACCGAGAACAGAGACTACTGGATGTCCAAGTGATTGCAGGATCTCATCACGGACTGACAACAGACTCTCGCGAAACTCAACCTGCACTATCGTCGTCATGGTTTTCCTAAAGGCGTGTCCTTCGGAACCGTTTTGCGCCGAGACTCGGCGCAGCCTTGCGTTCTTCAGGTAGGGACGCCAAGTTTTGGCAGCAGCCATTGCGTCAGGACCACATAGGCGATAAGGAGTGCGACTCCCCAAACCCAATTGGGCATGTTCATTCTTTCCTATCTACCAACTCCAAGTTTACGCAGGAAGGTCATCATCGGGCACCAATTGGTGAATCCAGACTGAAACAGATTCAGTCCGACAAAAGCAGTGAAGAGATACCAGTACGGGCTTACGTAGTGCCCGAGCGCCAGGGACAGCAGAATAAAGCTACCAGCGATCAAACGAAGTGTACGTTCTACGGTCATCATAGTTCTCCTTGAAAACAAGCTGGTCCTACGCAATCTCGCATTGCGGCGTTTCACATTCGGCCACATTTTCGGGTGAATGTGGATGCACTGGTGGAAGCGAGTGTCCTCTTTGAGAGAGGTAGTATAGGACCGGCACAGCCATCCTCGATAAGACCGTGGATGCCACCTCTCCGGCCATCAAGGACAGCGCCAAGCCCTGAAAAATTGGATCGAAGAGAATCACGCTCGCACCTACAACGACTGCCGCGGCTGTCAGCAGCATTGGGCGAAAGCGAACCGCGCCGGCGTCGACGACGGCATCCTCCAGCGACATGCCTTGTGAACGACGTAATTCAATAAAATCGACAAGGATGATGGAGTTGCGCACGATAATTCCAGCGCCGGCGATAAAACCAATCATCGAGGTCGCTGTGAAGAAGGCACCCATCAATGCGTGTGCGGGCAAAATACCGACCAGCGTGAGCGGGATCGGCGCCATGATCACGAGCGGCGTGACGAACGATCGGAACCAGCCGACAACCAAGACATAGATAAGGACCAGCACGGCGGCAAACGCCAGGCCCAAATCGCGAAACACTTCCACCGTGATGTGCCACTCGCCATCCCACTTCATGGACAAGCGGTCCGTCCGGTCGGGCATCGTCGTGCCCTTGTACTGCTTTACCGCGTAGCCATCGGGCAACTTGATTTTGTCGATGGCATCGCTCATCTTCATGATCGCGTAAACGGGACTCTCTTCCCCGCCCGCCACATCGCCAGTCACGTAGACGACTGGTTGCAGGTTCTTGCGATAGACACTCGTATCGATCGTTGTTTGCCGGAGATCCGTGACCTCTTGCAGCGCGATCTGCCCTCCGGAGGCAGTGGGCAGTTTTAGGTCTTCGAGGTTCTCGATTCCCGAGCGGTCGGAGAGCGTCAACCGTACTTCGATCGGCACGTCTTCACGAGAGCTCGGATCATGCAGAAGTCCGGCACTTGCGCCGCTCAGTCCCACTTGTAGCGTGTGTGCCACATCAGCGGGTGAAATGCCGTGGAGTGCTGCTTTATCAAGATCGACTTTCAGGTCGTACTTGGGTTGCGGGTCTTCTACGTACCAGTCCACATCGACAACGCCTGGCGTCTGCTGGAACACCTTCTTGATCTGAGCTGCTAATTCGATCTGGCTCTTGTAATCGGGTCCGTAGACTTCCGCCACGAGCGTCTGCAGCACCGGCGGCCCGGGAGGAACTTCAGCAATCTTGATGCGTGCCCCGAAGGGCTGGGCGATCTTGTCCAGTTCGGGGCGGAGCCGTCGCGCAATTTCGTGGCTCTGCGCTTTGCGGTCGTGTCGTGACAGTAGATTGACCTGAATGTCGGCCTGATTCGGTTTACGGCGCAAGAAGTAGTGGCGTACGAGTCCGTTAAAGTTGTAGGGACCCGATGTGCCGGCATAGATCTGATAATTCGTGACTTCGGGTTGCTGGCCAAGATAACCGCCGAGGGCTTGCGCAACGCGGGTCGTTTGCTCCAGCGGAGTTCCGTCCGGCATGTCAATGATGACCTGGAACTCGCTCTTGTTGTCGAAGGGGAGCATTTTCACCCGCACCCATTTCAAGGGCACGAATGCAACTGCCGCCAGCAACAACACAACAACTCCGCCTAGAAACACCCACCGGCGACGGGCATCCAGTATCAGCGGATTCATGACGCGGCGATACAAACGGGTCGTCCAGCCTTCGGTCTCATGTTTGTCGTGGCCGCCCTCACCTGCGTAGTTGCGAAGCAACCGCAGAGCTGCCCAGGGCGAGACCACGAAGGCCACCATCAAGGAAAACAGCATGGCTGCCGACGCTCCCACTGGAATCGGTCGCATGTATGGGCCCATGAGGCCCCGCACGAAAGCCATCGGCAGGATGGCGCCGATGACGGCGAACGTGGCAAGAATCGTGGGATTGCCGACCTCATCCACTGCCTCGACAGCCACCTCTGCGAGGGGCCGCCCGCAACTGCCAGGCAATCGGAAGTGGCGGACGATGTTCTCCACCACCACGATGGCATCATCGACGAGAATGCCGATGGAGAAGATCAGCGCAAACAAAGTGACCCGGTTTAGCGTGTATCCGTAGAGATAAAAGACGGCCAAGGTAAGGGCCAGTGTGACAGGTACTGCCAGCAGCACAACTCCGGATTCACGCCAACCAAGTGCCAATGCGATCAGGAGAGTCACCGACAACGTCGCGATCAGCAGGTGCTTCAACAATTCATTCGATTTGTCTTTTGCCGTCTCGCCGTAGTTCCGCGTGATGGTGATGTTTAAATCGTTCGGCAATACGTAGCCATGAAGCGAGGTGACTTTCTCCAGAACTCGCTCGGAAATGAGCGTCGCGTTAGTGCCTTTCCGCTTGGCGAGCGTGATCGTAACCGCGGGATATTCCGCGCCTGCCGTCTGGCCCGCACCACCGCGAGCATTCGCAAACATCACATAGCTGTCCGGCTCGGCGGGGCCGTCTTCCAACTTCTCCACCACATCGCGCAAGTAGACCGGTCGGCCCGCGTGGAGTCCGACCACCACTTGCTGCAAGTCCTCGGTCCGCGTGAAGAACCTCCCGGCCTCGACCTGGAATTCGCGGTTATCGCGGGCAAAGCTGCCCACGTCGCCACGGCTATTCGCGCTCTGGAGTTGACTCGCGACTACCGCTGGCGTGAGGCCATAAGCGGCCAGTCGTTGCGTATCCAAAACCACTCGTACCTGCCGAGGTTGGCCTCCTATGATCGACGTTTCGGAAACATCATCGAGCTGCTTGAGAGAGTTTTCCAATTCGCCGGCGATGCGTCGCAGGTGATACGAGTCATAGTTCCTACCCCATAGAGTGAGCGCCATGATGGGGACGTCATTGATCGATCGCACCTTGATGATCGGTTGTGAAACTCCCGGTGGGATGCGGTCAAAGTTGGAAAACAGCTTGTTGTACGTCTGAAGAATTGCGTCTTCTTCTTTCGACCCCACATAGAAGCGCACGATCAGCATGCTCATGCCCGGCTGGCTGATCGAATACACATATTCGACGCCAGGGACCTCGCGCAGCAACTTCTCCATCGGAAGGCTGACCCGTTGCGAAATCTCTTCCGGAGACGCACCGGGCATCTGCACAAACACGTCGAGCATAGGAACAACGATTTGCGGTTCTTCCTCGCGGGGAGTCTCAAGAATACTGAAAGCACCGAGAAGCAATGCGGCCACGATCACCAACGGCGTCAATTTCGAATCGATGAAACCGTGAGCGATGCGTCCCGCCAGTCGCAAACCATGCTCGGGTTGTTTTGATAACTTATCCCCTTGGTCTTTCATGGCTGGACCTCGATGCGCTTGCCATTCAGATCCACTTCGCCGGGCTTCGCGACCAGGCGCTCACCCTGCTCAAGACCTGCGAGCACTTCCACCACCGAGCCCGCCGTCTTACCCAGGGTGACGTAGCGGAGGTTTGCGATCCTGTTCTGGTCAAGTACGTAGACTCCCTGCAGTTGACCGCGGTCAACGACCGCTGTCTGTGGAATGAGCAATGCCGACCGATTCCCACGGGAGAATTGTGCTCGGCCGAACAGACCCGACCGCAGGCGCGGATCAGCAGGCAATTCGATCTTCACCAGGAAACTGCGGCTGCCCGCGTCGGCGGTAGGCACGATTTGTACGACTTTTCCTTTTTGCTGCGGAGTTGCCAGTGCGTCCACCACAACCGCTATCTGCTCTCCTATGCGAACGTAGCGCAGATCGTTTTCATTGACTGCAGCTTCCAGTCGATAGTGCCCCAAGCCTTCGATTGTGAAGACTGGGAAGCCGGGACTGGCCAACATGCCCGGATCGGCTTTCTTCTCGGTGATGACTCCATCGAATGGCGCAAGAATCCGCGTGTATGAAAGCGACGTGCGCGCCTGTGCTAATGCTGCTTTCGCTTCTGCCTGACCCGCGCGAGTCATGTCGCGATGCGCGAGCGCCGCCTGATATCGCGCCTTTACTTCATCGAATTCCTGTGCACTGACTGATTTCCTGTCATAGAGAGTCTGGTAACGCGTCAAAGTCGATTGAGCGAGGGCCAAGTCGGAATCTGACGCGGCCACTTCGTGCTGAGCTGCGCTCTCGCCCGCCGTGGCGCGGTCCACCGCAGCCCGAGGTTGAGCATCGTCGATGATCGCCAGCACCTGCCCGCGCTGTACGCGGTCTCCTTCATGTACGCGCAGTTCTGTGATGTTCCCCATCGCCTGGCTTGCAAGCTGGCTGGTTTGCCCCGCGCGTATGGTTCCCACTGCTTCCAACAAATCGGGGCTGTCTGCTTTTTGTACTGGGATCACGGAAACACTGTGCACGGTTTCTGGGACCGGAGGCTGTGCAGTCCGATCACCGGAACAACCGGTGAGCCCGCCGGCCATAACCGCGGCTAGAGGAACTAGACGTAAAAGAATGGAATTTGCGTGAATCATGGCATCACCACCGGGGATTGAAGATTCAAGGCGCCGCTCGCCAACTCAAGACTGGCGAAGCTGGTATGAAACCGATAAACAGCCTCCCAATAGTCCGTCTGGCTGCGTCGCGCCGCTTCTTCCGCACCCAAAAGATCGGTCACGGTTGTAAGCCCGCCGTCGTAGCGGTCTTGGTTGATACGCAGACTGTCCTGTGCCTGCGCGATGACAGCTCGCGCAACCTCGACTTCCTGCCGAGCAGAGTCCAAGCTGTAATAAGCGCGCCGAACTTCAAGGCGAATGCCATCGCTCGCTACTTGTTTCATCGACGTGACTTTCTCTTGCAGCGCGCGTTCACGAGCAAGTTCCGCCCGTTTTGCGCCGCCTTGGAAGATGTCGAACTGTACTTCCACCCCACCGAGCCAGTTGTTTCCTCCACCGCCTGCCACGAACGTTGGGCTATCCATCTCCCAGCCCGCGAAGGCATTCACTCGCGGCCCAAACGATGACTTTGCGATCGCAACGCTTTGTCGCTGGGCTGCTTCTTCGGATTGAATGCGCTTCAAGTCTGGTCGATTCGTTAGGGCAACTTTTTCGACATCCTGCAGAAGCGGGATCGGAAGCGCGGATTCCATCAGAGTCTCCGTGGGCTGGAACGAGGAATCCATCGGTACCCCCAGAGCCGTATTCAGCTCGGCCTGAGCCAAGTCCAGATTGTTCCTGGCCCGAATGAGTTCCTGCTGTCGCGCCGCCATGCGCACCTTCGCAGTCAGCAGATCCGATTCCACCACCAATCCGCTGTCGAATCGCGACTGACTGCGATCCAGAATCGACTGGGATGTCTTTAAAGCCTGCTCCGCGAGTTCCAGTTGCTTCGTCGCCAGCAATGCGCCGTAATATGCATTGACGACTCGGGATACGATCTCTTGCTCGGTACGCTCCAGCTGATGCCCGACAGCTTCGTTCATCTGCTTTGCCCGATTCACGCCGTGCCAACTGGCAAGGGAGTCAAACAGATTCCAGGTTCCTCCGAAACGCGTGCTGAAGTTCCCAAGGGGCAATGGAGTGTTGAGCTTGTTCAGCGAGAAATCATCAGCCGTGAAACGTTGCTGCCGTAATCTGCTGCCAAATACATAAACAGGATCGTTCCCGCGTGTCGCAGTCTCTGAGAACGTTACTCGCGGCATGAGAACCGATCGCGCTTCGCGAACGTCCGCGGACGATACTCTAGTGTCAGCGACCGCCGCCTTGCGCATCGGGTTTTTCTCCAGCGCGATCCTCACGGCCTGCTGAAGCGTCAGGGGCGAGGGATCAACGGTTTGTTGAGCCTGAACGGCTGGCGAAACCCACAGTGCGACCGTGGCCACAACGACGAACTTGAGGGGAATCTTCAACTCCGGGCTCCGGCAGTTTGGGTCGCCTTTATCCACTCAGTCTTCTCTTCGACGATCTCGTAGGTCGTGTGGAAACTCGCCGTCTTTTGCACCATGGCCCCTACAGAGCAGTATTTTTCTTCGGAGAGACGAATCGCCTCCTCCAAAGCCGCGACATCGATCTCGTTGCCTGTGACTACGTGGTGAATCCGCACAGCCGTGAAGACTTGCGGCGGGCGGTCTGCCTGATCGGCCTCGACCCGAACTTCGTACCCAGTCACCTTCTGGTGGTATTTCTGGCGCAAAACCGTTATGACATCGAACGCCGTACAACCGGCCAATCCCACTGCAACCAGTTCGATCGGTTTCGGACCGGTTCCACCAGCCGCATCGTCCAACAGCAGATTGTGTCCGCTGCCGGTGAGTGCTACGAACTGCCTCTGCTGTTTAAGTGCTTGAGTCAGTTCAACTTTGGCGCTGATCATGATTGCCTCCTGTTACTTCCATCAACGAGGAACACGAATGAATGCAAAAAGGCAGGATTTTGTTACAGGGAAAATTCGAAAAAAGAATGGTGCCAAAGGAAAGGATGACTTTAGGCTTACGGCCGAACGGTCGCCATGGCCCGGGCGTAGTTCTTCATGAGTTCCTTCCGGAGCCGAACCGCGGTTTTCCCAGAGGGGCTTTCGGTCGGCGACCTCCGGCATTGTTCAATTGTTGCTTCGAGACTTGCCAGAAACACCTTGCACGGCCCGCATCCGTCGAGGTGTCTTTCCAGTTCCTCGCACAGAGAATCGTCCAACTGCTCATCGAGATAGTTCGAGAGTTCGGCAAACATGGCCTTGCACCGCACCGGTTTTGGCTCCTCGTGAGAGGCGGCGGTGTTGCGACCCGCCTGCGGTTTCCACGCTTTCATTAGTTCCTTCCGGACGAACAGCCTGGCGCGGTGCAGTCGAACCCGAACCGTTCCTGCGCGCAGCCCTGTGATCTCGGCAACATCTTCGTCGGTCAGACCCTCCATGTCCCGTAACACCAGGACAATGCGATAGTGCGCGGGCAATTTTTGAATTGCTTCCCGCAACATTCCGGCTTCTTCGCTGCGAATCGCGAACCTTTCCGGGTTTATTCCACCTTCGGCACTCAATTTTTCCAATTCCCGCCGATCCGGCATCAGTTCTTCGAGAGAAAGCTTCCGATTTGGAGCGAACTTGCTTCGGCGGCGGCTCATCAGGCAACGGTTCTTCGCAACCTTATAAAGCCAGACCACGAGCGCCTTCGGGCTATCAAACTTGGGCAAATGTGGAACTGACTTCAGAAGGACTTCCTGCATCGTGTCTTCAGCGTCCTGGCGCTGACCGCAAACCCTCATACTGAAGGAAAAAACAGTGTCTTGAAGCAAGGCTAGAGCCTGTTCCAACGCTTCATCGTCACCCCGCTGCAAGAGCTGAACTGCTTGTTCTATTTCGGAACGCATTGAGTCCAATGTAGCACTTCTTTCGCCTGCACTTTCGTAATCACGCTTTGGGTCCGAAATCACGTGGCGACGTGCCCCAAGTCACAGCATCGTCCAGGTTCCATTCTTTAGCATATTTCATAGTTGCGAAGTATCGAAACTGTGAAGTATCGCAACCAGTAGTCTGGAGGATAAATGAAACGGCGTCATTCTTGGTTCATAACGATGGTCGTTCTGGGATTGTTGGCTGCAGCGAGCGGTTCGGCAGCGGCCCAGACTGCTAATGGCAAGGAGCTCTACCGCAACAACTGTAAGGTTTGTCACGACAAAGGATCAGCGCAAGGTCAATACACTCCAATGACCCTCACACAGGACCAGTGGAGAACGTTCTTCAAGCTCAAGTTGCTTTCGTCTCACAAGAATGTGGTACATCCGAAAACCGGTGGCAAACTCCTGGAGCAACTCACTCCGGACCAGATGAAGGCGATTCAGCGGTTTGCAATCGACCACGCCGCGGATTCCGAGCAACCCGCCACTTGTGGTTAGCCAATGGCCATGGCCATTCCAAAGAAGGACCGAGAGGCTAAAGTCATGCGTAAATTCTTACCGTTTCTCATAACTTGCATATTCTTGCTCACGTCTATGGGGTCAGCTCAGACTTCACCGGCTGGCACCTCGCAACCTCCTGCAGCGCCCGATGAGAATGCTCAGTTACGGCAGGAAGTTGAACAAATGAAGAAAGCAGTTGCCGCCATGGAGGAGCGTCTGGCCGCGCAGGAAAAGGCAACGCAAGACAAGGCCGCGCAAGAGAAGAAAGATGAAGCCAAACAGCAACCTGCGACAGAGCAGCAAAGCACTGCCGAGCTTGCCGCTACGGTGAAAGACCTTGACCACCGTATTTCTCAGACCGAGCGTCGCGGTGCAATGGACCGCATCAATTTCACCGGTGACTATCGTTTCGAAGCTCACTCCATCTGGGGAAGCGTGCCGGCCCACTATGACGGTATGCAGTTGCAAAACTTGATGGTTAAGACTCTCTGGCTGTTCACCCCCACATCCCAGGGCGGCATGGGAATGACCTTCGATCCCAGCCTCCTCAACTCGATGACCCCGACACAGTTCGCCGGATTCGTCGGCCAGACGGTGCAGCAGAACTACAGTCAATACCAGTTTTACAGCGGCAGCCTGACGTTCAACCAACTGAAGGCATCGATTGGGCAGTTCTCACCGCAAATGCAGCAGATGCTCACGAACTATCTAACTCAGGTTCCTGGCGTCCTCCAGAATGCCTCCAGCAATAACACCAGCATCCTCTATACAAACCGGCTGCGCCTCAACATGGACTCGAAGATTAACGATGATTTGAGCGTCACGGCCCGGCTCAGCATGTATAAGGCATGGGGCGATTCGACGGGAGTGCAGGTCTTCAATGGCCAGCCCTCTTCGATGAATATCGACGGCACTACAGCCGGTGTTCCCAACAGCGACATGTTACGGGTGGAAAGAGCTTACTTCACCTGGAACCATGTTGGCGGCTCCCCACTTTATCTCTCAATCGGCAGGCGTCCATCCACCGAGGGCCCGCCACTGAACTTCCGCGAGGACGAACCCCGCGGTGGCACACCCTCCGGCGCGCTGATCGACTTCCAGTTCGACGGCATCACCGTTGGATATCACTTCAACGACAAGATGGTGTGGCGGCTGTGCTACGGAGTTGGATATCAATCTGGCTTTGGCAATGGAAACATCCTGAAGTCTCCAGCGGACCGACTGAAGGATACGCACTTGATCGGTGCGAATCTGGACCTTTACAGCACCGAAAAGACATTCCTCCAGGCCACATACGCACACGCTTTCAATGTCACCGACGGCTTCAACGGCCTATTGGTGCTTCCTGTGAACCCAGTCACCGGAGACGTAGTAAACGCACCAGTCGTGATGCGCTACACCCCCTCCACCAACTTAGGCGCCATCAATCTCTTCGGGCTCAACCTCAACCGCCGCGTTGGAGATGTAGATCTATACCTGAGCGGCAACTACTCCGGAACCCGGCCCAACGGGATTACGAGTCCCTTTGGCGGACTCATGTCTGATCCTTTTGAGACGCCCGTCAATCACGACGGTGGCATGTTCTATGCCGGAGCCCGTTACAACTTCCCGCAGAACGACGGTCGCACCAAGATTGGGTTCGAGTTCAACCATGGCACAAAATATTGGTTCAACTTCGCCCAGGCGGAGGACGACATCATCGCGCCCAAAACGGACACTCGCGGTAATGTCTATGAAACCTACCTCACGCATCGCATCTACGATCGCTTTATCGTGAAGCTGGGGTACATCCGCTACAACTACAACTACTCGGGTTCGGGATGGCACGTTGGGGCTCCTAAGGACCTCGACACCCTTTCCATTCTCGGATTCCCAACCTACAAAGACGCTTCCATGGTTACGCTCGGAATGACCGTACGGTTCTGAGCCTCAAACTCAGGCTGGAGGCCGGATAGATTCCGACCTCCAGTCTGCTCATCATCAGTGTTCGAGCACCGAGGGTCACGCCATGGCTACGAAGATCACACGCCGCGGGTTCTTAAAAACCACATCTGCCGTGGCTGCATTGACCACCGCTGGCGCTGCCACCGTCAAGGCTCAATCCCGTCCGTCCTCGTGGCGTGGCGACACAAGAGTCGAGCAGATCGCTACCAATTGCGAAATGTGTTTCTGGCGTTGTGGAGTGATGGCGGAAGTTGCAGACGGCAAAGTCCTCAAGTTGGCGGGGAATCCGCAGCACCCTCTCACCAAGGGTCAGTTGTGTGCCCGCGGGAACGCCGGGACCCAGCTTCTGTACGATCCCGATCGTCTGAAGTATCCCCTGATTCGCACCGGCAAGCGCGGTGAAGGCAAATTCCGGCGCGCCTCCTGGGACGAGGCCCTCGACTTCTTCGCGATGCACTTGCAGGATCTGAAGCAGAAATACGGCGCAGAGAGCGTGGGCTTCTTCCCGCACGGTGTGGCCGCTGGCTTCTTCGGTACATTGATGAAGGCTTACGGGACGCCGAACGCAGCCGAACCTGCATTCGCACAGTGCCGAGGACCACGCGACGTCGGTTATCAACTCACGTTCGGGCGTGCCGTCAATTCTCCCGAACCCGTCGACCTCGAAGAGTCGAAATGTATCGTTCTGATTGGCAGCCACATCGGCGAGAACGTCTTCACTTCGCAAGTCACCAATTTCATCACTGGGCTCCAACGTGGTGCAAAACTGATTGTCGTCGATCCTCGCTTCTCCACCGCAGCCTCTAAGGCAGACCACTGGCTGCCCATCAAGCCCGGAACAGACATCGCGCTACTGCTCGCATGGGCAAATGTCCTCATCACCGAAAACCTCTACGACAAGGGATACGTCGAGCAATACGCCACGGGGATGAAGGAACTCGAAGCTCACGTGAAAGACTTCTCTCCGGAATGGGCGGAATCAATCACCGAGATTCCAGCCGCACAGATTCGCGAAACTGCTCACATGATGGCAGAGGCCAAGCCTGCCGTCGCGATTCATCCCGGAAGGCATGTGACCTGGTACGGAGACGATACGCAGCGTGCCCGTGCCATGGCTATTCTGACTGCTTTGCTCGGAGCTTGCGGCCGCAAGGGAGGCATGTTCCTCCCGACCAAGGTGAAGCAAGGCCGCATCCCACTCCCACCATTTCCGGAATCCGAGCGGGGGCGTGCTGACGGGGCAGGAACCAAATACCCGTTGGCTACGGAGGAATCACAAGGTCTGACCCAAGGTTTGGTGCAAGCCACGATGAATGCGAATCCGTATCCGATCAAGGGCTGGGTTGTGTACGGACAGAATATTCTCGAAAGCATCCCGCAACGACAAAACACTCTGAAAGCTATTGAACAATTGGAGTTCATGGCCGTAGTCGATGTCCTGCCGGTTGAACAGACAAACTACGCGGATTTGGTTCTGCCGGAAGCGACCTACTTGGAGCGTTACGATCCGCCGGCCGTCGTCACAACGTCGAAACGTCCATTCGTTGCGATTCGGCAACCAGCCATCGACCCGTTGTATGAGTCGAAGCCCGGTTGGTGGATCACAAAACAGTTGGCCAATCGCATGGGACTTGCAGATTACTTCCCGTGGAAGGACCCCGAAGACCATCTATCGCGATTGGTGCAGCCGCTCGGAATCAACTTGGCAGAACTCAAATCGTTGGGCGCTGTGTCCTTCGATGGCCATCCTTACATCGACGACCGCAAGGAAGAAGATGGCCCAATCTTCCCCACACAGAGCGGAAAGATCGAACTGGTCTCGTCCGTATTGAAGGACCTGAATTTTGACCCACTACCGAAGTTCACGGCAGTCGAGCAACCGCCTCCGGGATACATGCGGCTGATTTATGGCCGCGCTCCGATGCATTCGTTCACCCGATCAGAAAACAATTCCTGGCTGGACGACTTGATGCCTGAAAACCAAGTGTGGATCAACGCCGAGTTCGCAGCTAAGGCCGGGATCAAAAACGGACAGGTTGTCATTCTTGAGAACCAGGATGGAGCCAAGAGTCTGCCGATTGCAGTACGGGCAACGGAGGGGATTCGCAACGATTGTGCATACATGGTCCACGGC
>JBKPEB010000023.1:0-122276 GCA_046728215.1 Acidobacteriota bacterium
CCTCTGTCTACGCTTCACTGTGTCCCTCGCGGTAGCAGCGCAAGACTCGAGGCCGAGCGGATCGCTACTCCTTTCTCGTAAGGAACTTTCATCCTCTGCTTCATGCCGGTTTATCCCGGCGCACTGTAATGGGGATGTTTCGCCAATCTGCCCCAGAGCCGCTCGCTACACTGTCAATCCCCTCGGGAAAAACCGTGAAAAGAAGACGAGAAGAAACGGTTATCCGGTGCAGAGTGTGGGGTTTCTGTGCTCGTTCACGCAACTCCTGGCGCGATTGCCTCTCGTTTTGCTGGCAGAAGCACTAACAGGACAACTCCGATCACAAGGAATACGATCACATCAGTAAAGTTCCTGTGGACGCCGTGATTCCAGGCTTCCACGGTTTGAATAGCCATCACCATGCCATGGGAGATATGCCACCAAGCTGCTAGGGCAACCATCGAGCGATGCTCAGATGGTCTCCTTGCGGCCATGAGTAGAAAGACCCCGACCGGAATAAAGAAACTCAGAAACATCGGCTCGACCTCGTTCTTCCGATCCAAAAGCCAGCTGGAATGCCGCAGGTCCGTATATAGAAAATAAATTATCGCCAGATTCAACAGCCCCACGATCACCAGGACGATCTGTGTTAGGCGTTCTCTTTTCATATTGACCTCATTTCGGCCAATTTTGTTGCGAGCGCAGCAGCGGCTCACCAGAGGATTCACAAACTAGCACAGAGGGAAGTAAAAACGAAATTTGCAATGACGCTGCTGATCCATCGGGTGGAGGTACTCAAACCACAGTCAACTGTCGTGAACAGGCGTCTCTAACAATGCCGGCGTCGTCAAGTACTTTTTGAGCGTAGTAACCCCGTGCACTCCGAAGAGCGCGCCATTTCGCTCTCGTTGAAGCATTGCCATACCAACCTAAGGCTCGCTCGTAATCAGTTCAGGTCAGAATTCTCGGCCCGACCCATGCATCTCTTCGGTCACAACCGCGATCATGAGTACTACTTCAGACTCCTCCGTGAAGAGGAGCGGGCTGCTCAATCAATTACTCGGTGTTCTACTGCACACCATCGCCTGTTCCGAGCTGGCCCGCGTGCGAACCGAACTTTCTTGACTGCTCGTAATTCCATCCCTTGCGCCACATCCAGTAGAGAGCAATAGCCAGCCTGCGCGCCATCGCCACCTTGGCGACCTTCCGTCCTCGTCGCATGGCTAGCTGGAAGTACGTACTGCGCCATTCCGGGATGCTGCGCGCCGTAACCTGCGCCGCTTCTACCAGCAACAAGCGCAACATCGAACTCCCTTGCTTAGTGATATGACCCAGTCGTCGCCGATTTAATAAGGCATTGCGCCGCGGATCGCAGACCAGCACTCGCGCCACCTGGGGTTGCAGCAGATCGTACAGCCAAGCCGCCCAGGTCCCTTCTTCCCAGGTCACATGCAACTCGCCCCGCAGACCGTGGATAAACTGCAGAATGCTGCTGGCTTTGGTTTCGACGATCGACTCCATGACCAGCTTGCCACTGCTGTTGAGGACAGCGATTACCACCGCTTCCTTGTGTACGTCCATGCCGATATACTTGATGTCGCGACTCATGCAGTTGCCTCCTTGTGGGAAAGAACATCGCGCTCAACGGAGTCTTTCCCTCAAGGTAAAGTGCCATTCTTCAGCTGATTTGCCTACCTGTTCCATCCGTTTGGCCTTGCCCCATTGCGTATCCCGGCCGCTCTCTCATAATGCATTGACCCCCAGTCAGGCCCAAGGGAGGGGTTTTTAGTGTAGTCGCGATGTTACGCATTCACGGCTCCTTTCACTATCAAGGTAAGAAACCGGAGCGGGCTGGCGGCCAGTTCAGGTGTTTTCGAGTGCTCAGATTTCGCCCTTGACATGGGTAGAGCGAAGCGTCACGTGTTCGTCAATCAGGCAAACGCAGTACGCCCACACCGATACAGTCGACTGAACCGGCTCCGTTTTCGAACCAAGAAAAAGCCTAACTGAGGCGGCTCGTGCACCTCAGACGTTCGAGAGCGCGTAATGAAACTCTCTCGCGCGATGACACTCACCCTAGTTACGAGCTAAGGAGGCTCGACAATGAAAGCACTAAGACCTACAAAACTACCCAGGCTCACCAGCCTGATCGTGTGCGTATGTCTCAGCTGGACAGGATTGGCGTGCGCCGACGTCGTCTCCGATTGGAACGCGATCGCGGCGCAAACAGCAATTCCGGTGCGTCCCGGTCCCTCAGCGATACTCGACTTGGCCATGGTCCATGCCGCGATGCACAATGCTATCCAGGCATTTCAGGGGCGCTTCGAGCCATATGGCTCTCCGATACCAAACGCCTCTGGCTCGCCGGTCGCGGCTGCCGCGAGGGCTGCGCACGACGTACTCGTTGCCAGGTTCCCGAGTCAGTCGGCAACTCTAGACGCCCTTCTCGACAGCTACCTGAACAGCCTTGGGTTGCAGGGCAACGCGGGCCTGATCATAGGCCAGCAAGCCGCCGCAAACATCCTCAACCTGCGCGCCGGTGACGGGAGCTTTCCAGCAAACCCGGAGGTCTTCACCGGCGGCACAGGAATCGGCGAGTGGCGTCCCACGCCACCGGCCTTCGCGCCGATGGCGACGCCGTGGTTGGGCGCCGTCACTCCCTTTACTCTGAAGGACCCTACGCAGTTCCGGATGCCTCCTCCGCCGTCGCTGAGCAGCGGCAGATACGTCCGCGACTACAACGAGGTCAAGGCCCTTGGAAGCATAAACTCCACCGCCCGCACGCAGGCGCAGACCGACCTTGCCCTTTTCTATTCCGACAATTTTCTCGCTCTGTGGGAACGAACCCTGCGGGGCATCGCGGACGCGAATATCAACAATATTGGCGATAGCGCCCGGCTCTTGGCCTTGGCCAACTTGTCAGCAGCAGACGCGTTGATCACCGCATGGGACGGGAAGAGGCTCTATCACTTTTGGCGACCCATCACCGCCATTCAGAATGGGAATGATGACGGCAACCCGCGGACCGCTGGCGACACGACCTGGGTGCCGCTGATCCCCACATTTACGCCGCCTTATCCTGAGTATCCGTCGGGCGCAAACAATCTTACCGGCGCCATGACCCGCACGCTTGAGCGCTTCTTCGGCAACAAAACGACTTTCTCCGTGTTTAGCGCCTTCGTCAACCAGACGAAAGCATATCAACGCTTTTCGGATATGGCTCACGATGTGGTCAATGTCCGGATCTACCAAGGAATTCACTTCCGCACCGCGGACGTAATAGCGCGGAGGCACGGGACGCGCATCGCGGACATGGCCTTCAGCCACTTTCTGCGGCCGGCTCACCATCATGACGACGATGACGATCGGTGATTGTAGCCAGCGGCAAGACTACTGAAGAGCTGTTGTCATCGTTTCCGACGGGAAGCCGTGTGCTTCTTTAGGGTGTACTTGTGTTAAGAGCATATCGTTCCTGAGAGTCGTTTTGTAACGGCGAAAACGAAAAGCACCGCGACTGGCGGTGCTTTTATTTCATCCAAACTGCGTTTCGGTCGAAGTCGAGTTACTTCGGGGGCTCGCGCTTCAGTTCAGGGTGCTCGTCATCGTTGTCGCTGGGCTGCGACGTGCGGCGCAATTCAGGGGAGGTGTCTTTGTGATCGTCGAGCTTGCGGCGATTTTCGATTTTGGACAGGCGGCTCTTTACTTCCTGAAATTCTGAGGTGTCGACCTTGTAGGTCGGCTTCGCGGGTAGCAGACTTTCGATTTCTTCTTGGGACTTCTCGATGCGATCCGGCGTCGGCGGATGGCTCTCGAATGCCCTGGAGAATGTGCCTGGCTTCTTCTTTTCCTGGGCCTGGATCTTTTCAAAAAATGCAGTGAAGGCCTGGGGATCGTATCCGCTCTTGTACATATACTCGACACCCAGGTAGTCGGCCTCGGCTTCGAAGCCGCGGCTAAACTTCAACATCGCGGTCGGCAAGGCCAGCCCGGCAGCTTCCTGAACGGCGAGTCCTCCCAGCCCTCCGGTCGTGAAAATCAGCGGGATCGAGGCCAACTGGGCCAACGTTCCACGCGTGTTCTGGCGAGCGATATGGCAGGCCGCAACGTGAGCAATCTCGTGCGCCATGACCCCGGCCAGTTCGGCTTCATTGTCTGCCGCGAGGATGAGCCCGCTATTGACGTAAAAGAAGCCGCCCGGCAGCGCGAAGGCGTTGACCACATCCGCATCGATGACTTTGATGGTGAATGGAACCTTGGAGTCGGAATTGCGGACTAGATTCTGCCCGATGCGATTCACGTATTCCGTGATAACCGGATCCTTGATCAGCTTGGAGCTGCTATCGACTTGCTCGGAATACTGCCGGCCCATGTTGATCTGGCCTTCGACGCTGTACCAGTTCCCGATACCGCGGCCGCAGCCCACGTTCCTATTGCCGATGGCATCGAGATCGTTGATGCCCCCATCATGCTTCAGCTTGGCCGGCGGGGAAGTCGGCTCGTCCGCAGGGGCGGCAAACGCGAAACCCCCGCAAAAAAGCACGATTGCGAGACCGGCTGCCAGTACATGTTTCATAGGAGTACCCCTTGGCGGACACTACACCGCTCTATGTTAGACGCATCAAGAATGAGGAAGGTTTCCCCTTCTCCGGACCTTGGTGGCTGCCTCCTAGTTTACGCTCGCGGTACGGGGAGTATCCAGTAGCGACATGGCGCCGGTGGGGCTGTGCAGGCTCTGCCACATCAGGATAAGGGTCAGCGCGATGACCAGCACGGTAGTAGACCAGGCCACCACATTGAACAGGCGCGAGTTGACGTATTCACCCATCAGATCCTTCTTGTTGATCAGGAGCAGCATGAAAATCAGCACAAAGGGCAAAACGACACCGTTGACCACCTGGGAAAGGATCGTAATCTTGACCAGCGGCAGGTTCGGCACGAGAATTACGCCCCCGCCGGCCACGATCAGGATGGTATAGAGCCAGTAGAAAACCGGCGCCTCGGAGAATTTCATGCCAACGCCGGACTCGAAGCCTAGCCCCTCACAGACCGTATAAGCGGTGGAAAGGGGCAGAATCGAAGCGGCGAACAGCGATGCATTGAATAGGCCCGCCGCGAACAGAATGTAGGCGTAATCTCCCGCTAACGGCCGCAATGCCTGCGCCGCATCCTTCGCGTCTGTCACGTTGCGGTATCCGTGTGCGTAAAGCGTGGCCGCGCAGGCCACGATGATGAACCAGGCAACGACGTCGGTGAAAATGCACCCGGTAATGACGTCGATCTGTGAAGCCTTGTACTGGCGCCGCGACACACCCTTTTCCACGATGGAAGACTGCAAGTAGAACTGCATCCAAGGGGCGATGGTCGTGCCAACCAATCCGATCACCATGTAGACATAGCCTTGTTGATGCCAGGCGGACCGGCCAGGCGGCTTAATTGTGGCCAGCAGCGCATCTCCCCATGCCGGCTTGGCAAGCACGCCCGCGACGATGTAGGTGATGTAGAAGAACGATGCCGTGAGAAAGACCTTCTCTACGGTCTTGTACTGGCCTTTTACCACGATGAGCCAGACAATCACACAGCTGACTGGGACCGTGATGTATTTCGAGAGCCCAAATAATTCGAGGCTGCCGGCGATGCCCGCGAACTCCGCGATTACATTGCCGAAGTTCGTGATCAGGATTCCGATCATCATGAAAAAGGTGATGCGGAAGCCGAACTCCTCGCGGATCAGGTCACTGAGACCCTTCCCGGTCACCGCCCCCATGCGGGCAGTCATTTCCTGGACCACGATCAGGGCCAGGGTGATGGGAATCATCGTCCAGAGGAGAGTGTGTCCAAACTGAGCGCCCGCAGACGAGTACGTCCAGATGCCGCCGGCATCGTTATCGACGTTTGCGGTGATGAAGCCCGGACCGACAACCGCAAGGAACAGCAGGATCCGGGTCTTCCAACTTCTCAGAAACTTCATGGGCGCGATTCACAAACATAGCGGAGCCAACGACCTGACAGAATAAATGCGGAGCGGAAATCTGGATAGACCAAATCGGCCCAGAAGCAGCGAAATTGAAGAAATATTTTTGCTCCGTAAGTCGGAGCCCTCCTAACGTCACAGGGATCACGATGATTCTTGGACTGGGCGTGACTAGAGCTTTTCGCGCAGCAGGCTGATTACGTCGTCGGAAGTGATCACACCTGTGAGTTTGTTACGGTCGTCGACGACTGGCAGTGTCAAAAGGTTGTACTTGTCGAAGAGTTCCGCCACTTCCTTTTCGGAGGTGTTGGCATGGCAAGAGATCAGGGGTTCCTGCGTTAAGGCCAGCAACGGCGTGGTGGGCGAGGCTAGGACGAGTTTCGCCAGGGGTACCATTCCGGACAGTGTTTCGTGAGAGTCGACCAGGAAGACTGTGCTGACGGTCTCGATGCCGCCCTCAAAGTGGCGCAACGCTTCGACCGCGTCGTGCGCACTGGCGTTGACGGATAGGGCAAGGTACTCCGTCGTCATGCGGCCGGCGGCCGAGTCTTCCTTGAATTCGAGCAGACCCGAGACCTCTTGGGCTTCCTCGGGAGCCATTTCTTCAAGGATCTTTTCGGTTCTCTCCTCCGGAAGATCGGCGAGCAGATCGGCAGCGGCGTCCGGCTGCATTTCTTCCACGATGTCGGCGACCCGCTCGGAATCGAGTGACTCGACGACTGCCTTCTGGACCTTGGGTTCGAGTTCTTCGAGGGCCTCGGCAGCTACGCCCTCGTCCAGCGTCTCAAAAACCGCTTCGCGCTCGTCCGGGGCGAGTTCCTCCACGATATCCGCGATATCGGCAGGGTGCAGCCTGGCCAGACGCTCGTGGGAAATTTTGAGCTTCACCCGGCGCGCGGGATCGGTCTCGATCAGGTCGACGAAATCCCAGGGAATATTGCGCGGCGGAATTTGACTGAGCAGTAAATGCAGGGCGCCCAGGGGCACTACGCCCTTGAGCAGTCGCCGCACCGCGCCGCGGGGCCCAACATCAACCGAGGTAACCTTCAAGACGGCGCGATTTCCTGCCGAGTCCTGCTTCAACTCGACGTCGTTAACACGCACAACCTTGCGGCCGTGAACATCGATGACTTGCTGATCGAGCAGGTCGCGGTCGAGCAGGAACAAACCTTCTGTTCCGTTGACCGCTCCCCACTCCGCGACGTTGGTCGCGGCGCGGACGCCTCCATTCAAAGAAGCCACGGACTGTAGGGGCAGGATTCGGTCACCCCCCTTGGTTTTCACGATCAGGAACGAGATGCGGACGCGGTCTTCTTGGGGAGCCAGGGCGACCTCTCGCACTCGCCCGCAGGACTGCCCCGCGGAGTCGCGGACGGGGGCGCCGAGCAATTCGGTGAGAGCGACAGCCGTCATACTTGCGAGAATACTCAACCCCGAGCGCAGAAATCCAGATGCGTTTTGCAGTTATTTTCGGAACGGCGGTGTCTAATCGGGAGGATCTGCCAGGATTGCTTCGACGGTCGGCCTGGCAGGCACTCGCGTTGACAATTACCTGTAGTAAAGGCAAACTACCGGATTCGTTCAACCGGACCGTTTCCTTCTTGCATCCAAGGGCGGACCGGTAAAGGAGTTTTGAGTCCTCAGGTCTTCTTGCTGACCGCCACCATGAGCGCACACCGGGTCTCTTACACGCTCGATTCGACGCTGGATACGGTAAACAGTGCCGAAGAAGCAGCCAGCCAGATGGCGACAGAAGCCGGCTTTGGCGACGAAGACGTCATGAAAATCGCAATGGCCGTACGCGAAGCGGCCGTGAATGCCGTCCTGCACGGAAACGCTTATGACCCGGGAAAGAAAGTAACGGTGGACTTCGAACGCACCGCCCGGGACCTGGTTATCACCATTCGCGATCAGGGCAAGGGGTTGGACTTAACGAAGGTTCCCGATCCGCTGGCTCCCGAGAATCTGCTAAAGACCTCGGGCCGGGGCATTTTTCTTATCCGCTCGTTCATGGACGAGGTGGAAATCAACCCGTCCACAACGGGCACCGAAATCAAACTCATCAAGCACGTCCAAGGCACTGCCGCGGACGGCAAGGAGGCTTCCCAGTGAGCATGAAGACCAGCACTCGTCAGGTCGATGGGGTGACCATCGTGGATTGCAGCGGCCGCATCACTCTCGGTGAAGGCAGCGTGATCCTGCGCGATACCGTGCGCGACCTGCTCAGCAAGGGCAACAAGAAGATTCTCCTCAACCTGGGCGACGTGAACTACATTGACAGCTCGGGTATCGGCGAGCTGGTCAGCGCCTACACCACCGTGAAGAACCAGGGCGGCGAATTGAAGCTGCTGAATCTCACCAAGAAAGTCCACGATCTGCTGCAGATCACCAAGCTGTATACCGTGTTCGACGTGAAAGACGACGAAGCGGCGGCCGTAAAATCGTTCGGCAAATAGAAGATTCTGCGGCGAGGCCGGCTTGATGAGCCGGCCTTGTTCGCTCGCCGGATTCCCGTTCAGGGAAGGGCCGGTCGATTCCGTCCGTTAGTTCGGGTCCGTGCGCGCGGCTCCGCTCCTACAATGGAAGGGGTGGTTTATCAGGCTTGGCCGCGTTTTCCCTCTCCTGCTCGTTGTTCTTGCAACTCCGTCGCCGGCCGTTGCAGGATCCTCCTGCATTTCTTTCGTGGAAGCAGGCAAGCACATCGGCGCCCACCGCTGTGTAACGGGGAAAGTTTTGCACGTGAAACGCGGCGAACGCGGCGTCCACTTCTTCGATTTCTGCGCAGACTACCGAACCTGTCCATTCACGGTCGTTGTGTTTGCGAGTGACCTCAAGCAAGTCGGCGACGTGCAACAACTCGAGGGGAGGCAGATCGAGATCGAGGGAGAAATCAAAAGCTATGACGGACGGGCCGAGATCGTGCTGCAGCGCGTGAGCCAGTTGCGCGGAGATGCGGCACGCATTCCTCCATTGCCGAAAGAATATGACGTGGAGCGGCATGGGAAGTACAGCGCGGGAACGTTTCGTTATCCGAAGCAAAGCAAAAGCACCTCGAGAAAGAAGCAGTCCCCCCCAGTAAGTCTCGAAGATCCAAGTCTGCCGGAGTAACCGGTGTGGGCGGATACCCTTGTCCACCGCCCTTGACGTTGGCGGTAAGGCGGGCACAAGGCTACTCCGCTAGACACATACCAGCCCCAAAAACCTCCGTGTCCTCTGTGTCCTCTGTGGTTAAGATTTTCGCGTACAGCGCTACCGCCCTTACACCATCCCCTTGCGTAACTCCTCCAGTGGGTACCTTGTGCCTCGCCACGTCACGCCGTCATTCCAAAGCGTCAGGAACATCGAGCGCAGCAACGTGTATTCGAATAGCACGGTGCTGATTGGATGGAGCAGAAAGTAGTAGGGCGGAATCGAAGAGCGGAACGACATCCCGAGGTAGATCAGGAACATCGATCCGAGCGCGATCGCGTATGGCAGGCGAACCCAGCCGTGCGCGAGCCATAGGCCGAGAAACGGCCACAGGTTCAGGAAGAACAGCCCAATCGCGCTGGCCACTGTGCGCCACCATTGAAACGACAGGACGGCAAAGAAATTCTTGGTCAAGTTGTCGACCACGCCCATCGCGCCCTTGGCCCAGCGGACGGAAATCAAATCCTCACCGAACACGTTGCGCTGGCGCAGGCCCGCATTCTTGATCACTTTGCCAAGTTTCATATCGTCGAGCACTTCCATACGTAGCGCCTGGTAGGTGCCGACCTTTTCGTAAGCGGTGCGACGCACCATGTTGAAGGCGCCAACGCCCATGTGGTCGTCAGTATTGGGGTCGGCGACGCGCCAGGGCCGGTGTCCGAAGGTGAATAGCGTCTGGAAAAACGCGATCATCATCTTCTCGCCAGGTTGCTTCATGATGATGAGCGGGAACACGACGACATGGTCGGCCTGTTCGGATTCCGCATACGTAAGCGCACGGCGCAAGACATCGCGCTTGAACAGCACGTCCGCATCGGTAAAGAGTAGCCATTCTCCGGTGGCTCGAAGTCCGGCGCTCCACATGGCGTGGGTTTTGCCTAGCCAGCCGGATGGCAGTTCGCTTACGTGGACAATTTTGAGGCAGCCATGCGCGGCAGGACTCGTCGCAACCTTCTCCATGATCTCGCCGGTGCGATCGGTTGAACGATCGTTCACAGCGATGACTTCGTAGTTGTCGTAGTCGAGGGCCAATAGTCCGCGAAGTGCTTGCTCGATGTCTTCTTCTTCGTTGCGGGCGGGAACAATGATGCTGACGCGCGGATGCGCCGAGGGCTGACGATCCCAGTGCGGCTTGGAGATGTCTGCGATACCAGGTACGCCCAGCGCGGCTTCGACGATGCGCGAGAACCACGCCAAGGCAAGAATCCAGCCAGCAATCAACAGCACATAATGCATTCTTAATGAGCCCCCACGGGGGCCGAGGACCTCTCGGCGCTCACCGGCGGCGCAAATTTCGTTCCATAGAACAGTATGGCAGAGGAAAGGGCGATGGCGATGACCGGAGCGATGAACGCCATCCGCAAGGAATAGTGATCGGACATCCATCCGATAATAGAAGCCGAGGGCACATCTCCTAGCAGGTGAAAAATGAAAATGTTGAGTGCAAGAGCCATTGCGCGAATATGTGGACCGACTGAATTGATCACGGCGGCGTTCAGGGGCCCCGTATTCAGCAAGAGCAGAAATTCCGCGGCAAACATTCCGGCGATCATCAGCTTGCCGTCCGCAAACAGCGCCAGGCACATCGCCGGAATACCGAGGCCCAGACTAACGGCAGACACCAGATAGTGTGCGGCCTTCGTTCTTTTCAACAACCAGTCCGACAACCACCCGCCAAAAATGGATGCTGTGAGGCCGCACCCGATGACGCTCGCTCCAAACAGAATGCTGGCGTCACGAAGACTGTAATGGTGAACGCGATGCAGGAACGTCGGCATCCAGACTTGGAGACCGCCCAGTGCAAAGGTCATCATCGACATCCCAAGAGTTGCTGTCAGGAAGGCTGGATTGCGAAGTAATTTCACCAGCGTGCGCCCCAGCTGAACCGTGGCGTGGACCAGACGCCCTACGAACCGTTGCAGGGGGTTCTGTTCGAATTGTGACACCTCCTCCTTACTTGCATCCAGCTGATCCGGTGGATCGAACTGTCCGAGCCGCGGCTCCGGAATGAAGAGCAGCAAGAATGCCAGCAGGACGCCGGGAGCTGCTCCCACGTAGAACGGAAAGCGCCACCCATACTTCGACCCAAGCACGCCGCCGATGAGATATCCCAACGCGCTGCCCACGGGGATGGCGAGATAAAAAATGCCCATGACCCGCCCGCGCATGCGTTCCGGAAACATGTCGGCAACAAAAGTGGGCGAGAGAATCACGAAGCTCGCTTCCCCGACGCCGACCAGCGTGTGCCGGATTAGAAGCTCGTCGAAATTCTTGGTGATCGCCGTGAGCAGAGTCGCGCCACTCCAGACGAGCGCACCTGCAATAATTACGGCCTTGCGCGAAAACTTCACCGAGAGCGGCCCCATGAAGGGCGCCGCAATCATGTAGAAGATGAAAAAGACGCTGGTGAGGAACCCGAAGGCCGCGTCGCTGCGGTGGAACTCCGCCTTGACCATATCCTGCACCGCGTACAGAACATTGCGGTCGATATAGTTCAGCAGGTTCAGCGCGGTCAGTAGCGCGAGCGCAGTCTTTGGGTAGAGCTTTTTGTCAGGCACGGGTGTGGGGAGACTAACATGGGTTAGAGCGTGCCAGCTACTCTAGGGACTGAGGACTGTGCTTCGAATCACTGGTACGGGAATATTTTTAGAGAGTAAAAGCCGGATCTCAGATATCTGCTCTTCGGTGAAAATGCGCTTTGGGATCATGTTAAAAATTACCGGTGAGGTGTAGAGCAGGAACTGAGTATTCGATTCCTGCCATTTTAAAAAACTCTTCCAGTCAATATCAGATGAGCCACCCTCCCATCTCCAATGGACGCCGGAGCTGTCCAGCGAAATTGTTTTCGGTGCATGGGCTGCGGGTTGCTTACGAAACTGCATGCGCGCTCCTAACCGAGGGCTAGCCCACAGAAGCACAACCCAGAAAACTGCGAGCACGATTAACGGCGCCAGATTCGACACCACCTGAGGGTCGGAAGTCTCAAAGTAAATGAGAATGCCGAAGCCTGCTAGCCCGAGTGGAATCGCTGGGATGAGGCGCCAAAGCCATCTCCGGAAGGTGGAGCGTTCTCGATAGGCTTTGAGCGATTCTACGAAATCCTTCTGTGTGAGTTGATAGGTTACCAGCAGTCGAGCGTCCGCGATAGAGCGACTATCTTGCATGCCTATCGTCCCTCGGCCACTTCGCTACCACCACCGTCGAAATTCCCCCCCGCGGCCGAAAATCCCCTTTCACCTCCGCCCACACCGGCTTCGTCCACTTCACCACATCCTCCAGCACCTGATTCACGATGTTTTCCTGAAAGATTCCCAGGTTGCGATAGCTCTGCAGGTATTCCTTCAATGACTTCAATTCGAGGCACGATTTCTTCGGCATGTAGCGGATTGTGATCGTTCCGAAATCGGGCAGCCCAGTTTTTGGACATACGGAGGTGAACTCCGGGTCGTCAATCACAATCTCGTACCCGGGAAACTGGTTGGCCCAGGTCTCAATTTCAGGAAATTTCGCATCAAGTCCGGCTTCGGCGTGTTCCTGTGTGTAGCGAGGCTGTTTCGGCATGCACGATATTGTAACGGCGAGGCGTCTGGGGACATCAAAAATGGCAGGGCTCGGGTCAGCCCCAGCATCCTGCACGCATCTAAGTGGGCATGCCTGCAACATGATGCCTATCCCGGAGATTGGCTCCGGGTGGTAAATTGTTGCTTGCAAATCTCTGTTCATGACATTGAACCCTAAAGACAAATCCGGCTTTCTGACTCGTCATCGCTGGCTCGTGATTATCCTGGGCGCGGTTCTGGCGGTGATACTGCTGGCCTCGTTCGTGTCCATGCGGGAAGAGACTATCCCGATACGCACCACCAACGTGGAACGTGGGACCATTCGCACCGTGATTTCTACAAACGGCAAGATCGAGCCGGCGCAGAATTTCGAGGCGCACGCACCCACGAACACCACCGTCCGAAAACTTCTGGTAAAGGAAGGCGATCACGTCAAGAAAGGACAATTGCTGCTGCAGTTGGACGACGCCACAGCTCGCAGCCAGGCCGCCCACGCGCAGGCGGAACTGAAGGGCGCGCAGGCTGGCGTGAAGGCTGTCGAGCATGGTGGTTCGCAGGAAGAAGTTCTGACCTTGCAGTCGCAGATCATTAAGGCTCGGGCCGACCGCGACACCGCACAACGCAACCTCGATGCGTTCAAGCGCCTGCAGGAAAAGGGCGCCGCCTCGGCCGGCGAAACGAAGCAGGCCGAAGATGCTCTGAAGCGGGCGCAAGCCGACTATGACCTGTTGACCCAGAAACAGAAAGAGCGCTACTCGAAACCTGAGGTGGAGCACGTCACGGCGCAACAATCCGAAGCACAAGCGGCGTACAGCGCGGCGGAAGACATCCTCCACAAATCGAATATCGTGGCTCCGTTTGATGGCGTCGTCTACGTGTTGCCGGTAAAGCAAGGCGGTTATGTGCAGGCTGGCGATCTATTGCTGCAGGTGGCAGACCTGTCGAAGGTTCTCGTGCGTGCCTATGTGGATGAACCCGATATCGGGCGGTTGATCCCTGGACAGAAGACGGAAGTGACCTGGGACGCGCTACCGGGCCGGACCTGGCAAGGTGCTGTCACTTCGCTTCCCTCCACGGTGAAGCTGCGTGGCACTCGCAATGTGGGCGAAATGGTCAGCCAGCTCGACAACCATGATTTCCGGCTGTTGCCGAATACCAACGTCAATGTGACGATCGTGATGGCGCAGCACGACAATGTGATGACGATTCCGCGGGAAGCTTTGCGGATGGATGATTCCAAACCCTACGTATACGAGGTTGTCGACAACAAGCTCCACAAGCGCAGCGTCTCGGTGGCGGCTTCGAATCTCACCAAGATCGAAGTGAACTCAGGGATCAGCGATAAGTCTTTGATCGCGCTCAATACCACAGCGGTGAACAAGTCCCTGCGCGACGGCATTCCAGTGAAGGTGGTGCAGTAGATCATGAAGTGGACAACCAGAGTGTTCCTGCTAGCGGCGTTCGTGCTCCCGTCGATAGCCGCAGCCGCCGATTCGCCGACGGAATTGCTGGCGGCGGGTCGGGTCGATGACGCCATTTCGACCTTGAGCAGCAAGATCAGTGCAGCTCCGAGCGACGCGGTGTCGCATAACCTGTTGTGTCGCGCATATTTTGCCGAAGGCAGTTGGGATCGCGCCATTGCTGCCTGCGAGAAAGCTGTGTCCCTGCAGCCGAACAACGGCGAGTATCACCTTTGGCTGGGGCGCACGTATGGTGAGAAAGCGGACGCGTCGAATTTCTTTTCCGCGGCCGGCCTGGCCAAAAAGGTCCGCACGGAGTTTGAACGGGCCGTGCAACTCGATCCCAACAACGTGAGCGCGCGGACGGACCTGGCGGAGTTCTACCTGGAAGCCCCGGGCATCGTGGGTGGGGGACAAGACAAGGCGCGAGCGCAGGCGGAGATTGTGGCCAAGCTGAATCCCGAAAAGGCGCACTGGATTCAGGGGCGGCTGGCGGAGAAGAATAAAGATCTGTCTGCCGCGGAACTGGAATACCGCGCCGCCATCGATGCGAGCCACGGCGGGGCCAATGCCTGGCTGAATCTGGGACTTTTCTATCGCAAAGCGGGGCGACTGGACGACATGCACAACGCCTTGAAAAAGGCTGCGGCTGCCCCCATGGACCAGCCGGAGGTTTTGGTGGATGCGGCGTCGACCTTGCTGCGCGCCAACCGCGACTTGCCGTTCGCCACCGAACTGGTGCGGCGATACCTGTCTTCGAGCACGGTGGAGCAGGCGCCTCCCTTCAAAGCACATTACCTGCTCGGAAACATCTTCGAAAAGCAAGGTGACAAGGAAGCCGCTGCCAAGGAGTACCAGACCGCCCTCAACATGGCCAAAGACTTCGGGCGAGCACGGGAAGCGCTGAATCGGGTGAATCGATAGGACGGCTCTGGGCGTTAGTCTCTGGCCGACCAGGTCATCGGGCCTCTTCAGACGTGGGGCTTCATGCAGCGGACACCGCCTTGGGCCAACCGACCACCGATAACTGCTCGCTGCTATTCTTAGCCGACATGCTGCTACGGGCATCTCTCGCAGTTTCTGACTACCTTCTTCTCAAGGTGACGCAATGACGCCTAGCACTCGCATTGGCCTGCGCCCAGGCCTCCTCGTTTTCGGGTTGTGCTTCTTGATGGCGGTGCCCGCGACGGCCGAACCGCTTCCACTGAAACGCGCCGTGGAACTTGCGCTGAGCCATGCGACCGCCACTGGGATGGCGGCGGCGGATGCACAACACGCGTTCTCCGCCTACCGGGAGAGCCGCAACAACTATGTCCCGCAGCTGGTAGTCGGATCCGGGCTGGGCAAGTCGTGGGGATTTCCGCTTAGCCTGGAAGGTTCAGCGCCGTCCATCGTCAACGTGAATGCACAATCGGCGCTTTTCAATCCGGCGCTCCAGCAGTTCGTGCGTGCGGCAAAGACCGAATGGGTGGCGGCGACGATCCAGAACAAGGATCAGCGTGCCCAGGTCATTCAGGACACCGTGCTGAGTTATGCCGAGCTGAACAAATGGGAGCAGCGCATCAGTAAATTGCGTGACGAGCAAGCGGCAGCCACGAAACTGGAGCAGGCGATGGCCGAGCGCGTGAAAGAGGGTGTGGAGAGTCCGCTCGAACAGACCAAGGCGCAGCTTGCTGCGGCGCGCGTGCGACTGCGTGTCGCGGAGGCGCAAGGCTCTGCCGATGTCCTTCGCGAACATCTGGCCAAGCTCACTGGACTGAACGCGGCGACCATCGAAGTTATGCAGGATTCGATCCCCGCGATAGCACCGCTTGCGCAGGATGACGATCCCGTTGACCGGGCTGTGAAGAACAACCCGGCCATTCAAGCGGCCGAGGAACACGCTCGTGCGCAATATTTGCGCGCGCGGGGGGAACATCGAGCGCTGTTACCCAGTGTGGATTTCGCCGCGCAATACGCGCGACTGGCTCAGTACAACAACTACGACCTATTCTTCAAGACCTTCGAGGCCAATAACGCAACGATAGGAGTCGTGATGCGGCTTCCGATCTTTAGTTCCACACAGCGCGCCCATGCGCAGGCGGCCGATGCCGAAGCCGTCAAGGCAAAGCGCCAAGCCGAAGCCGCAAAGAACCAAGTCTCCGAAGAAACCCTCAAACTGCAGCGGGGCGTGCGTCAGTTAGAGGCCGCGCAGCAAGTAGCCCAACTCGAGTACGAAATCGCCAAGTCAAATCTTGACACGGTACAGACCCGCATGGACGCAGGGGCGGCTACGATTAAGGACCTCGGGGAATCCAGGTCGCAAGCCAGCGAACGCTACATTGCGCTGCAGGACACAACCTTCGAATTGCAACGCGCACGCGTTGGTCTCCTACGCTCTACAGGAGAGTTGGAGAAGTGGATCATTGCGTCAAACTAGAATCTGCTCGGTCCGCCAGGAAATCCCATCCTGGCCCACATCCGCCTATCCCTTTACCCCGTTCACTGCATCCAATCTCCATTCGGCGAAAAGCGGTTGGGCGAACCCTAGGCTCTTGATAGACTTACACTTAAGGCAACACCCGTCGCACCTCAGAGTGGGCGGCCGCGCGCCACCGGGGCGAATCCAGGGAAACACCCGTGAAACTGAGAGGGGATGTTAGTATTACTTATCCACACCTATGCCTTTGAAAACATTGTTTTTGAATCCACCCTCATTTGAAAACTTCGACGGTGGGGCCGGATCGAGATGGCCCGCTACGCGTGAAATCGAGTCTTATTGGTACCCGGTATGGTTGGCGTATCCAACCGGCATGCTGGAAGGCGCAAGGTTGCTGGACGCGCCCCCGCACCACATCACCGGCGAGGAAACCATCGAGATCGCCAAGGACTACGAGTTTCTCGTGCTGTTCACCAGCACTCCGGGCTTCCCTGGCGATATGCGACTGGCAAAGGCGATCAAGGACGCGAATCCGAACATCAAAATCTGTTTTGTTGGTCCTCACGTCACGGTGCAGCCTGAAAAGTCGATGCGCGATTGCCCTTCGATCGACTTCGTGGCGCGCAAGGAATTCGACTACACGGTCGTTGAGTATGCGCAGGGCAAGCCGCTCGAGGAAATCCTCGGCATCTCGTATCTGAAAGACGGCCAGATTGTGCACAATCCCGACCGGCCACAGATCGAGGATCTGGATCGCCTCCCGCATGTCACCGAGATTTACAAGCGTGATCTGGATGTCGCGCGCTACAACGTGCCGTTTCTGCTCCATCCCTTCGTCTCTCTCTACACCACGCGCGGATGCCCCGCGCAATGCACGTTCTGCTTGTGGCCGCAGACTTTGAGCGGGCACCCGTGGCGGAAGCGCTCGACTGACGACGTGGCCGCTGAAATGGCGGAGGTCAAGCGTCTTTGGCCCGACGTGAAGGAATTCTTCTTCGACGACGACACGTTTAACATCCAGAAGGTACGCACCATCGAGCTTTGCGATAAGCTGAAGCCGTTGGGGCTAACTTGGTCGTGCACCTCGCGCGTAACGACCGATTACGAGACCTTGAAGGCCATGAAGGAAGCCGGCTGCCGGCTTCTGATCGTGGGCTACGAATCGGGTGACCCACAGATTCTCAAGAACATCAAAAAAGGCGCAACCGTGGAGCGCGCACGCCAGTTCACCAAGGACTGCCACAAGCTCGGCCTGGTCATCCATGGCGACTTCATCCTGGGCCTGCCGGGCGAAACCCGTCAGACCATCCGTAACACCATCAACTTCGCCAAAGAGCTCGACGTCGAAACCATCCAGGTCTCGGTTGCACATGCGTACCCGGGCACCGAACTTTACGAGCATGTCGTGAAGAACGGCTTCCTTGCCGCCGACGCCAAGATGGTCGACGAGGGCGGTCATCAGATGGTGCAAATCCAATACCCTGACCTGCCCGCGGAATACATCATGGAAATGGTGCATCGCTTCTATGACGAGTACTATTTCCGACCCAAGGCCGCTTTCCGCATTCTGCGCAAGGCAGCCTTTGACAGCGCCGACCGGAAGCGGCTCTACAAGGAAGCGAAGGCTTTCCTGAAGACTCGGGCCATGCGCAACAAGTGGGTCCGCGAGAAGCACGAAGCCCACGCGGCAGCCGAACCGGCCAAAGCTTAGGTTTCCAGTGACGTTTCGCAAATATCTGGTGCTGGCGGGAGTTGCCGTGTTTGCTGCGCTAGGCGACTCGATGCTTTCCCGCGGCATGAAAGATATGGGCGCCGTTTCGCTTGCGCGCCTGCACACCTTGCTCGCCGCCCTCGACGACCCTTGGATTGTGGGCGGCATTCTTCTTTTGCTGGCATTTTTCGCCGCCTATATGACCGCCCTTTCCTGGGCGGACCTGACCTACGTCGTTCCGGCTACCTCGCTCGGCTACGTGCTGCTGGCGTTGATCGCCAAGTTTGTTTTGCATGAGCAGGTGACCACGCTGCGCTGGGTGGGGATTTTCCTGATCGCGGTGGGCGTGAGTTGCGTAGCTACTGGTCCGGAGCTGACCTCGCATAGGCACGCCCGGGAACCGGCGGACGAGCCCGCGATGGCCGGTTCGCGGGAGGAACGATGAGACACGCCTACACCTGGGGCGCCATCTTGCTGATCGTAGTGACATCCGTGTTGGGCGACGTTTTGATGTCACGCGCAATGAAGCAGGTGGGCGACGTGGGCGAGCTTCGCCGACGCACGGGTATTTTCTCGGTGGTCGGCCGCGTCTTGCGGAATTCTCACTTTCTTCTGGGCATTGTCGCCATGGCGGTGGCGTTCTTCAGCCTGCTGGTTGCGCTGTCCTGGGGCGACGTGAGCCTGGTGGCACCGGCTTCGGCGTCACTTACGTTCGTAGGCAACGCGGCGGCCGCCAAGTTTTTTCTGCACGAACGCGTGGATCGTCGACGGTGGATCGCGGCGGCACTGGTGGCATGCGGCGTGGCGTTTCTCGCCGGGTGACACTCTTCTGCGGCCCGCAGGGGCGCGCTAGCCAATCTTTTCCATTTCCGTTATTCTCGTATCCTTTTCCGGGCCCGAGTTCTTCCAGCATGTCACTTTGAAATTTTGTGGGGATTGAGATGCGCCGAACAGCAGCGGTTCTCTTTCTGGCGATTTGTGCGAGCGCGATGGCAGCCGCACCGGCTCCGCAGAAGCCAGCCGGACGGTATGACGGTCAGATCCTGCAGGACGTCAACAAGTACATTCAGAGCAAAAAGGAATTCCAGGGCGTGAAGGCATCGGTTGAGGATCAGATTGTGACCCTCGATGGCACAGTCAATGTGTATATCGATCGCGAGAACCTGGAAAAGAAAGTAAAGAAGATCAAGAATGTGGACGGAATCCGCAACCACGTCCAGATCCAGAGCAACGTTCCTGACGAGCAGCTTCGTCAGACGCTGGCCGATCGCCTGCGTTACGACCGTGTGGGCTATGGAATCGCGTTCAACGTGCTAACTTTGGAGGTCAAAGATGGAGTAGTCACGTTGGGCGGGACCGTACATGACTATCCAAGCAAAGACTCGGCTGTCGTCGTTGCGGAGACTACGCCGGGCGTGAAAGATCTCGTCGACAACATCGAGGTTGCGCCAACGTCGATGTTTGACGACGAGCTGCGCGTCAAGCTCTATCGTGCAATTTACGGTTCATCTACTCTGCGGCGGTATGAAATGGATCCGCAAAAACCGATCCGCATTGTAGTGGAAAATGGCCACGTTACGCTCTACGGGGTTGTCGATACCGCCATGGACAAGCAAATCGCAGGCACGCAGGCCAATAGCGTACCCGGTGTCTTCAGTGTGGATAACAAGCTGATCGCTCTCAGCGAGGTCAGCAAGTAGAACGTTTTACGAATCCAAAAGGGAGAGTGTCATGAGTCGTTCGAAATTGCTATCTGGAATGTTTCTTCTGTTGTGCGTGATTGTCTTCGCGAGCTCGGCTTTCGCGCAGGACGTGATCCACGCCGTGGAAGGTGTGGTCAATAAGACTGATAAAACCGGAAAAACCATCGCTATCAAAACCGCCGACGGTACCGAGCACGTTTTCAAGTTCACCGAGCGCACCGCGATTCGCACCAGCTCGGAGACCGCGCATGAAGCCAAGATGGGCGCACTCGATACTTACTTCGCCGGGAAGGAAGGCACTCATGTGGTGGTGCGCTATATCGGAAAGGGTGGTGATAAGACGGCAACGGTTGTCGAAGATTTTGGTAAGGACAGTCTGAAAGCAGGAAAAGGTACGGTCACGCACGTGGATCGCGCAGCGCACACTGTAGCCGTCAAGACAGATGACGGTGCGGAATCAACTTACAAATTAGGACAACAGGCGATCGTCGAGACCGATCACGGCGTCGTGAAGGGCTCGCGCTATGCCTTGAAGGAAGGCGACAAGATCACAGTGCACTACACCGAAGATGCAGGGGAGAAGGTCGTTCACTTCTTCCACAAGTTGTAGACTGGTCTGAATCCGCCCTGCGCGATGGTGCGACTTGAAACTGCCGGGGTGCTGAATGTGGCCGCAACACTTGCGCGCATCCGGGAGAACGACCGGATGCGCGATTCTTTTGGAGGTAACGATGGTCTCGAAGTTCTTGTCTGGACTCGTTGCGCTGTGTGTCGCCGGGTGCGGTTTGTCGCCGGCCGCGTTCGCAGCCGATCCCCCGACCGCACCTTCACGCTCGCAGATCAAGCTGCTGACGCCCTTCGGTCCCGCTGGACTAAGTATCGGCATGGCGGTCACAGAGAAGGTGAATGGTACGTGCTTTGCTTCGTCGGCCGCATCGTCCAGCCGTCCAGACGCGTGGCGGTGTTCATCGGGAAATGGAATCCTTGACCCTTGTTACCAGAGGATTCTCGGAGGCGAAAAACAGCTGGCCTGCCCGGTTGGGGGACCGTGGCCCGCGAACGTCGTCCTGCTGACGCTGACGCAGCCTCTGCCCACCGAACCGCGCAAGGAAACTAACCGGGCCGACACGATGCCGTGGGCGATCGAACTAGCGAATGGTCAGCGCTGTTCGCTGTTCACGGGCGCCATGCCCCCAGTCGCCGGCATGCGCATCAACTACGGATGCCCCGGAGGATTCCAGGTGGTGGGCGACATCGATCGCAGCCAGCCCGTGTGGAGAGTGTTTTTCCAGGGCGAGAAGTCCATCGCGTTGGAGCAGGTGGATGTGGCGGTGGCGTGGTTCTGAGCGGTCATTTTGCGTAATCGTCGCGAACCACTTCCCCGCCCTTCATCACGAACTTCACGTGCTCCAGTTGCGTGATGTCCTTCAGCACGTCGCCGTCGACCGCGATCAGGTCGGCGTACTTTCCCGGCTCGACTGCACCGATATCGTCGGCCCAACCCAGCAAGTCGGCGGCGTTGATGGTGGCCGCCCGGATCGCATCGAGCGGCGCCATCCCATAACGCGTCATCCATGCAAATTCAATGGCCTGCGTTCCGTGTGCGAACGAGCCGGCATCGGAGCCGAACGCGATCTTCACGCCGGCGGCCAGCGCTTTTTCGAAACTCCTCTTGTGGATCGCGAGCCGGCTCGTCTTGCCTCCGCTCATCGCCAGGTCAGCCCTTTCTAGAGCGCAGCAATAGACTTGCAGGGTAGGCACAAGGTAAGTTCCCCTGGCCACCATCTTGCGGATGGCGTCATCGTCCAGCTGTATGCCGTGCTCGATCGACGCAACCCCCGCATCGATGCAGTAGTGCAGGCCCGGCCCGTCATAAGCGTGGCAAGCAACCTTGATGCCCTTCAGCCGCGCTTCGTCTACGATGGCCTGCACTTCCTCCAGACTGAAATTAGCGACGCTGACTTCCTTGCCGTTCGGAAGAAAGTTGTAGCGGTCTGTCCCGTAAATTTTGATTAGATCCGCTCCGTAGTTGAACTGCTCGCGCACCGCTTTGCGTGCCTCGTACGGGCCGTCGACGATCTGCACTCCCATCGGCACCGTCACCTGCGGCGCGTAGCCTTCGAGAGCGTAGCCTCCAGTGGTTGAAATTCCGCGTGTTGCCACCTTCAGTCGCGGCCCCGGGATCAGTCCCTGATTGATGGCATTGCGCACGTCGACGTCGCTGTACATCGCTCCTTCGGTTTCCACATCGCGCATCGCCGTGAAGCCCGCTTCGAGATCGCGCTTCACATTCAAGGTCGCGAGGATCGTGCGAAACTGATACGAGTCTTTGAGCAGATACTCTTCATAGTGCGAGTTGTCGGTATCGGCCAGCATGATGTGCGTATGACAATCGATCAGGCCGGGGAGCACTGTGGCGCGGGAAAGATCGACCACCTTCGCACCAGCAGGAATCGACCCGGCACCCGCAGCAGCCACCCGCTCGATGCGCCCGCCGCGGATCACGACGACCTGATCGGCCAGCATCTTGCCGGAGCGAACGTCAAGCAGTTTGCCCGCCCGAACGTACTCGACGGTGGGGGCAGGCTGCTGGGCGACTGGCGTGGGACCGGTGAGCGAGGCGGTCTGCGCCACAGCCGTAGGCGCGGCTACCAGCGCGATTCCTGCAAGCAAGAGGTGAGCATGAATCTTATGGATGACGCCGGGCATGATCTCTCCGATAACCGAACGTGATCAATGACCGGAGGATTGTAGCTTAGGGAATGGCCGGCGAATGATCGAGCAAGCGGACCGTTGAAATCCATCCAGCAAAATGGAAAAATATCCATCTCACGACCAAAAGAGGAAACTGAGTCGCCGATGGACTGGGCCATCTATCAGCCCCGAGTACGCTTTGATGCCCGCGCCGAACGCGAGGAGTGTGAGCGCCTATACAGGCATCAGGCCCGTGTGCTGCAAGATCGACTGGCGCGCCGCGGGCGCACCGATCGGAGCCGGCAGCATGCGATTCCGGAGTGGGAGAGAGTCTACCTGGCGGAAACGCACCAGCGCTTACTACTACACCAGGCGCGAGTGCTGGGTTGGGGCAACGAGAAGCGCTACTACTACGCGCACAAGCAGGCCGCCTGAAGGACGTCAAACCAACAATCAAATTGACGTGAGAACCGTATGAGCTTGCCTGAAGGATTTGCCATACGCCGTGCCTCGTCCGACGATATCGAAACCCTGGTAGCGCATCGCCGCGCCATGTTCGTCGACATGGGTTACCTCGACGAAGCCGCCCTGAACGCCATGGCCGCCCGCTGTCATCCCTGGCTGCTGGCCAAGATGAGCCGAGGAGAGTACCTGGCGTGGCTGGCCACCGCGCCGGATGGATCGATCGCCGCCGGCGCTGGCCTGTGGCTGATGGACTGGATCCCTCACATGGTCGGCAGCGGTTCGCGAGGAAATATCCTGAATGTGTATACGGAGGTCGAGTTTCGCCGCCGCGGATTGGCGGGTGAACTGATGAAAGTCGCGGTCGAGTGGTGCCGTTCGAATGGAGTAGACGTCTTGGTTCTGCACGCGAGCCCCGATGGGCGTCGCCTTTACGAGGCAATGGGGTTTAAGGGGACGAATGAGATGCGGATGAGGCTGTGAACAGTTCTTGAGTATGATCCCCGTTCACAACAGTTGTGCGGCTGCGATTGCGATCCGCGCTACTTTAAAGCAGGTTCTGACGAACTCCGCATTGGATGGATTTGATGTTAGTGCGCCCGCCATGGCGATCGAGCGTCAGATGATTGATACTCGCGACGGAAGGCTAGAATCTCATCCGAACAGCCGCATGAACCCCTGCGCCGGCAGATCCGGCACGAGGAACGTGGCGTCCTTTAGCCCCGCGACCTTCGCCAGGGACTGTGCGGCCAGATACCCGCTGCGGACGGCGCCTTCCATGGTGGCGGGCCATCCCGTCGCGGTCCAATCCCCAGCTAGGAATACGCGGGGCCACACGGTTTCAGGGCGTGGACGATCGGCTTCGATGCCGGGCCTTGGGGAGTAGGTGGCGTGGACTTCTTTGATCACGGTGGCCTTTACCAAGTTCGCTTCGCGGGCGGCGGGGAAGAATTCACGGAACTCGCTTAGCGCCAGGTCGACGATCTCCTGTTTGGACTTGTCGACCAGAGAATTCGAGGCGCTTACCACCAGCTCCACGTAACTGCCGTGGCCGTTGTTGTCGCGCTTCTGCAGCTTCGACTTGTGGAACATCCACTGAATCGTGCGGTCGAGCAGCACGGCATGTTCGAGTTCAGAGACATCCCGGTCGAACCACAGGTGAATGCCTGTAATCGGAGACGTCTCGAAGCGCGCTAGCGTGGTGCGCAGCGGTTCGGAGGCAGACGAGTCGGGAAGCAGGCGGCCTAACGCGTCGAACGGCACCGCCACTACGGCAAAGTCAAATTTCTCTTCCCTGCCGCTTACGCCCAGCATCACGTGCGAGAGTTCCGCGCGGAACGAATCCACCGAGGCTCGGAAATGCACGCAACCCTGCTGTGCTCGAATGTAAGCGCCGGCGGCGTTGTACAACTGTGTGAGCGGGACAGCGGGCACGCCCATGCGGCCGGCGCCCGCAGATTTCAAAAACGACTCGCGCATCACCTGCGCGGCGTACGGCACGGAGACGCGGTCCACGTCTTCGTTCAGCGCGCTGACCAGCACCGGTTTCCAAAAGCGCGCAATCGCGCCCTCGGTCTGCCCATGCCGCTCGAGCCAGCTCAGGAACGTTTCCCCGGTGTCACGCGGAGTGGTGGGGGCTAACGCCATCATGGCGCGCGCGATGGCGATTTTGTCCGGCAGGCGGAGGCATTCTGCTCGAAGGAACGCAGGTGTCGTGTGCAAGGGCGCGGGTAGAGACGAGGGTCCTATCTCCGACGCCCGGCCCCCAGGCTCAAGAAAGGTGAGACGGTCGAACCACCGAATACTACCTCCGACTCCGGTGCGTTCGTAGAATTCGATCAGGTTCGTGCAGCATCCGAGCAGGACGTGCTGGCAGTTATCGATGACTTCGCCGGTGCCGGGATGCTCGTACGATGACGCGCGCCCGCCCAGATAGGGTCGACGCTCAAAGAGGCTGACGCGAAATCCGGCCGAGGCAAGAGCACATCCCGCGGCAAGGCCCGCGAGGCCGCCGCCCACTACGGCGACGCTGGGAGGTTGTGTCCAGGGAGTGGGCATCACGTCAACCGCTTGAGGAACCCCTTCCCGAGGACGGAGACCTTTTCAAAGGTGCTGAGTTTGACCTTGCCCGCGTACACGTCGTACTGCTTCTGGGCAATCTTCTCGAGCAGCCGCTGGTAGATGGTCACCAGCACCCAAAGCGCGGGCTGGCTGTCTTCATTCACCAGTGGGATTAATTCGTGTCCCGACTTGTAGAAGTCGCGCGCGCGGTCCGCTTCCATGGTCAGGAGAGAACGCAAACGCGCACGGTCCGGAGAACTTTTCAAATCGCCCGCGGACAGTTCGAATCTCTGCAGATCCTCCAGCGGCAAATAGACGCGCCCCATGACGGCGTCTTCTTTTACGTCGCGAATGATATTGGTGAGCTGAAACGCAATGCCGCAGCGTTCCGCCAGGTGCTCCGCGTTAGGATCGCGATATCCGAAAATCTTGATACACACCAGTCCCACCACCGATGCAACGTGGTAGCAGTACAGATAGAGATCCTTGAATGTGCGGTACTCGATGACCAACTCTTCTTCAGGCTTCGTGGACTTGGGATCCCCTGGTTCCTCGACCTCCTCCGGCACATCCATCAACGTGCCGAACGCCAACTGGTCGAGTAGTTCGGCGGGAATCTGGTACCGGCGCTGCGTGTCAGTGAGGGCGAGCAGGATCGCGTCGTCGGTGGGCTCGCCCGCCAGCGCGCGATGAAAGGATTCCAGCCACACCTCCAGCTTGGCGCGCCGTTCGCGCAGGGTCAGGCTGGCGTCGTCGGATAGATCGTCGCAACGCCGCATATATGCGTATATCGCGCACAGCGCATTGCGTTTCGCATGGGGTAACACCAGGAAGGCATAGTAGAAGTTTCGCGCGGAGGTGCGCGCGATTCCGCTGCAGACGGAATAAGCCATCGCCAATTGCGATGACGTCGGCGAAAACTGCACCGGGGCTGGCTGCACGGCGGTACTCATAGCAACTTCCCCAGGGCCGCGCGGGCCACCAGAGCCAGTTTGCGAGGTTTGGAAATAGAGGGACGCCTGCCCAGGACCGCGAAGCCCTGCTTCTCGATCGCGTTCAGAATCTCCAGTCCCCCGCGGCTGAACAGGTCCAGATCAATCGCCAACTCTTTGTCTACCTTCCCAATCAGCGGCATTCCCTGCTTGAACCAATCGCGCGCTCGCTCCACTTCGAAGCGCATCATCTCGCAAAACGCCGGGGTGTTCCGATTAGCGGCGAGATCTTGTTCCGAAACGCTGAACCGGCGCAAATCCTCAAGAGGCAGATAGATGCGGCCCTTGGCGTAGTCGACAGACACGTCTTGCCAGAAATTCGCCAACTGCAACGCGGTGCAAGTGAAGTCAGAAAGCTTCTGCCGCTCGGCGTCACGGTAACCGCAGAGATAGAGCACGAGGTGCCCCACCGGGTTCGCGGAGTTCAGGCAGTATCCCAGCAAGTCCTCGAACGTCTCATAGCGGGTGACCGTCTGATCCTGACGAAACGCCGTCAACAGGTCCGAGAATTCATGCTGTGGAATCTCAAACTGCCGCACGGTCTCGGCCAGCGCAACGAATACGGGATGCCGCGGGGTTCCCGCATAGCAAGCCGCCAGTTCGATCTGCCATTGATCCAGCAAGTGCAGAGACGCCGTCGGGTCGCCAACTTCATCGCCCAGGTCATCGGAGATGCGGCAGTAGGCGTAGACGTTATAGAAGTGCTGCCGCAGCCGCTCCGGCAAAAACCAGGTGGCCACCGAGAAGTTCTCGTAATGCGAACGTGCCAAGCGGCGGCAGTAGGCCTGGGCTTCCTCAAGGGACGGCGCGGTCTCCGGGATGGCGTACTCCGGCGGAAGCTTGCTCCACCCCGTCAAGGTAGACGCGGGCACAGGCCGGGATTCGCTGGTGGCGATAGAGGTCATAGCGAGTCGTTTAGCCGGATCGGCTTCCTACGCTCAGTGTCCTGGGATAATCGCGGTCTTGATGTCGCCGTTGCGATTGAGCATGTGCCGAAGCACATCATGCAGTCGCGAAAGCGGCGCTTCGCCGGTAATGTAATCGGTTCCGCGGACTTTCTTCTCCGCGATCAAAGCAAACGCCCGGCGCACCGTTTCGGGAGTGTGATGGAACGTTGCTTTGAGTGAAATTTCCGAGTAGTGCAACCGGTTGGTGTCGAGCTGCACTTTGCTGCCGCTGGCGCATCCGCCAAAGAAATTTACGGTGCCGCCTTTGCGCACCATCTGCACAGCCCACTCCCAGGCTTCGGGACGCCCGACGGCTTCGACGACCACGTCGGCGCCGCGCTTCTCGCGCGTCAACTCGCGTACGGCCTCAATGGGATCCTTAACCTGCGTAATCTGCACGACTTCGTGAGCACCCTTGCGCTTGGCAAGCGTCACCTGGGAATCGCGCTTGACGACCGCGATCACGTTGCAGCCGATCGCTTTCGCCACTTGCACAAACATCAACCCGATCGGTCCTCCGCCAATCACAGCGACGGTGTCGCCGATTTCCACACGTGTCTCGTGCAGGCCGCGCAGAACGCAGGCCAGTGGCTCGGTCATGGCCGCATCTTCGAAGGAAACGTCGGCGGGAATGGCCAGCATGTTGCTCTCAACGATCCGACGGGGAACGCGAATGTACTCGGCGTAAGCGCCGTTGTTGAAGAGCAGATCCTCGCAGAGATTTTCCTGGTGCTTGGAGCAGAAGAAGCACATGCCGCAAGGCGCGGAATTCAACGCCACCACGCGCATGCCCTTTTTGAAGGCCCGGACACCTGCGCCCACTTGCTCCACGACACCTGCGAGTTCGTGGCCAAACAAGGCGGGCGGAACAATCATGCGGGCGTGATATCCCCGCTGGTAAACCTTGAGATCGGTGCCGCAGGTCAATGCGACCTGAACTTTTATCAGCACTTCACCTTCCCCGACCCGGGGAATGGGTACCTGCTCAATCTTGACGTCTTCTTTGCCGTACAAGACGGCAGCCGTCATTTTTCCGTTCACTTCGAGTGTCCTTCCCAAGCGCTGCCCGGCTGTATCACAATCTTCATCGAATCCGGCTGGGGATGGGCAGCCAGTTCCAGCGCTTCCGTTCCGCGGGACAAGGGAAAACGGTGGCTGATGAGGCGTTCCAGTTCCATCTCGCGCCCCATCACGAAACGCACCGACTCATCCTGCAGCTCAACCGACGCGCTGTACGATCCGAGCAAGGTCTTTTCATCAACACAAATGGCCGCGGGATCCACGACCACTTCGCCATGCACTGTCTGAGCAAATAACAATACCCGGCCGCCGGGACGCGTCGCCTCCATGGCAGGCCGGATCAGACCGTTGCCGCCCACCGCCAGAATTACGGCGTCGGCACCCCGGCCTTCCGTTACCTCACGAACGGACTGGGTCACATCCGCGCGCGAGGCATCAATGGTCACGCCCAAACCGAAGCTTTTGGATATTGTAAGCCTCTGGGAATACAAATCGGAAGTAATAACCCGTGCCCCGGTACGCTGGGCCAGGACGCTCAAAATGAGACCAATTGGGCCCTGTCCAATGACCAGCACCGTTTCGTCGGGTTCCAGGCGCAAGCTGATCACCCCCTTCATGCAGGTGTTGACGGGCTCGACGAAGCAGGCCTGCTCGAACGAGACGCCCTCTGGAATGTGTACGGTACCGTGCTGAACGATCCAGTCCATCACCCGGACATACTCGGCGAAGCCGCCGCCGCTGGGCTCAAAGCCCGCCGTGCAGCCCACCTTCTTGTACATCTCACACTGCGCAAACGTGTGATGGCGGCAGTAATAGCAGCTCCGGCACGGAATGTGATGGAAGACCATCACGCGGTCGCCCTCCTGAAATTGGGTGACGCCTTGGCCTGCGGCCACCACCACACCTGACGTCTCGTGCCCGAAAATGCGTGGCGCTGAGTGCGAACCGGTGGAGATCTTCTTGAGGTCTGTTCCGCATATGCCGCAGGTGTGTACGCGCACGAGCAGTTCCCCCGGGCCGATGGCCGGCACCGGAACTGTCTCCATACGCACGTCGTTTTTCCCGCGATAGACGGCTGCCAGCATGGTCGACGAAATCGCTTGCCGGCTTTGTTCGATCTCAATTTGTCCTGCGATCGACATTACGAGGGCGCCTTCTCCGCCTTTGTTCGAATCTCACTGTGCGGCATGGTGTTCGTGAAGCGCACGTCCAATGTTAGATGATCCAAATAGGGCTGACCGGGAGCCACGAAGTGCGAATCGGTGACCCGGAACACGCAGTAAAAGTTGTCTACCTTCACCACCCGTTCGGTGTTCAGACCAATCTTGGCGAACTTTCCCGGATCCAGCCAGCCGATCTGCGTGCGGTCTTCCATCGGATCCGGCGTAGCCATAAAGACGTTGGGATAGATACGGTGACGCAGGTCGGCGAGCTTCACTTGCCAGCCGGTAATCCGCTGGTCCCCTGGGCCAGCCCGCTGCGGAACGCAACCGAAACTATATCGGTCCTTGCCATTCTGATCCTTCACGCGAACCTCGCAGGTGGAATTGTGGGGATCGAGATCGATCTCCAAGGTCTGTTCCGTAATGCGGGTCGCACCCTTGCGGAAGCTTTCCATGTAGACAAAAGTCGGTTGTGTCTGTGCTCCGACAACATTCCCTAAAAGCACAACGAAAGCAATCATCGATCGGCCGGGCCGGTTCACGTTCAGCTGGCCCTCGCGGGCAAAGAAAGCATCTTGCCGGTCGCCAGACACTCGCACAGTTCTTCCGCGGCGACTCTGGTGTTCCGCGCCAGACGATATGTTGTTGGCCAGGTCCAGGGTCGAACGGCGACGTAGGCAGTGAACTTACTCGACTGAAAACTTCCATCGGCGGTAACGAATCGGTCCATGGGCGGCATGGGAAAACCGGCTTCATCGGAAATGGCCTTTAGGGCGGCGAATTTCAGACCGCGAGCGGCCGCGCCCTTCGCCACCGCAGCGGCTTCCATGTCGACCGCACAAGCTCCATAGGATTTCGCCAACTTTGCCTTCTGCTCCAGGTCAGCCACTGACGCGTAGCTGATCAACACACCTGAACCCTCGCCAGTGTCGGTCTTGCTTCCATCGCGCGCATCCACCACGAAGCGTGGCTCCACGATGTCGCCCACGCGCAGACTGCTGTCCAAAGCGCCCGCAAAACCCACGGAAACAATCGCCGCCGGACGGTAGATCGCAATCACGGCCTCCGTAGCCCGGCGAGCGGCATCGGGACCGATGCCGCCGCAAACGATGACCGACCTATCCGAATCGAAAAAACGAAAATTCCTGCCGTCGTGCTCCCGATTGGCATTGCGCCACCGCCGGACCAGAGGCCAGACTTCCCGCTCCAGCGCGGCAATCATCGCAATTTCAGGCATAACCCTTCGCTCGGAACCACGCCACCGCACGCCGCAACGCTTCATCTACCGGAGCAATCTGCCAGCCCAGTTCCCGTTCCGCTTTCGCCGAAGAAACGAACATTTTCTTTCGCCCCATGCGCACCGCATCAATGGTAGCGCGGGGCTCTCGCCCGCGAATCCAACCCGTGAACGCTTCATCGACCACGCCCGTGGCCAGCGCCAGCGCGTAGGGCACCTTCACTTTTGGGGAAGGCAGGCCGGTGATCGCCGCAAGCTTGTCCAGAATCTGCTTCAATGTCAGGTTCTCACCGCCGAGAACGTACCGTTGGCCGCTTCTTCCCTTCTCAAGCGCCGCAACATGTCCCCGGGCGCACTCGGTGGCATCGACCAGGTTCAGGCCGGTGTCCACGTAGGCGGGAAACTTCTTCTTCAAAAAATCCACAACGATGCGGCCCGTCGGCGTGGGTTTGATATCCATTTCACCTACCGGCGTCGACGGATTGACGACCACCACGTGCTGACCTCCGCTACCCGCTTCGAGAGCGATTTGTTCGGCCATGAATTTCGAACGCTTGTAGTGGCCGATCATGTCGGACAGGGCAACCGGCGAATCCTCGTCAGCAATCGTTCCGTTCGAACTGAAGCCCATGGTCGCGACGCTCGAGGTGTACACCACCCGCTGGACGCCATTCTTGCGGGCGGCCTCCAGAATGGCGCGCGTCCCTGCGACATTGGAGCGATACATCTGCTCCGGATCCCGCACCCACAAACGGTAGTCAGCCGCCACGTGAAACACCGTGTCGCAGCCGGCGATTGCCTTTTCGAGCGATGCTGACGATCGCAGGTCGCCAGTGACGCGATCCGCCCGAAGCCCCTCGATGTTGCGCAAATCACTGGTGGATCGGACCAGCAACCGCAAATCCGCGCCTTGCTCGGTAAGCACGCGCGCGACATGCGCGCCCAGAAATCCAGTAGCGCCTGTGACGAAAGCCTTCAAAAGCGGTTCTCAGTTCTCAGTTCCCTGTTCTCAGCAATTTCAAGAAAGCCATCGGAGATCCGCCACCGGCCCCTGCAATTTGAGGGTGACCCGTTCAAGCTTCGCCTGGGCGGGGTTTTATCGGGAACCGCCGTGTGCCGAACCCATCACGGTAGTCGGCAGTGCTCAGTGCCCATTTCGGCTTGAATTGGCCGACTCTGCCGCGACCATCTTTGCGTAGGTGGTCAATGCCAGCAGCGGGAAGTATTGACGATACATGTGATACTTCAAATAGAACACGCGCGGGAATCCTGTCCCCGTGAACTGCGGCTCGTCCCACGACCCATCTTTCTGTTGCGTGCGCAACAGGTAGGCGATACCACGCGCTACCGAGTCGCTGCGGATGTCATTTGCCGCCATCAGTCCCAGGACGGCCCACGCGGTTTGCGACGCGGTACTTTCGCCGATTCCCTTCTGATTGGGATCGTCATAGGAACGGCAGCTCTCGCCCCATCCACCATCGGGGTTCTGTACCATGCGCAACCATTCCGCCGCCTGCTGCACGTATGGCTCGTGGCTATCGACGCCAACCGCTTCGAATCCGCGGAGTACGAGCATCGTGCCGTAGACGTAGTTGACGCCCCAGCGACCAAACCACGAGCCGTCCGACTCCTGCTCCTTGCGGATGAACTCGATCGCCTTCTTCACCGCCTTGTGATTCTTGTCGTAGCCATAGGTCGCGAGCATTTCCAGGATGCGGCCTGTGATGTCGACAGTCGCGGGGTCTAGCATGGCGTTGTGGTCGGCAAACGGCACGTACTGGAACACCATGCGGTCGTTGTCCTTATCGAACGACGCCCAGCCGCCGTTGCGGCACTGCATTGACAGAATCCAGTCGATCGCCCGCTGCACGGACTCGCGCTGGTAGCGTCCGTTCGGATGCTCCACGCGGCTCAGCGCCAGGCAGACCTGCGCGCTGTCATCCACGTCGGGATAAAACTCGTTGTTGAACTCGAAGTACCATCCGCCTGGCTGTCCTTGCGGATTCTTCACTTTCCAATCGCCCGCGTTCCGTACCTGCTTTTGCAGCAGCCAATCGGCGCACTTGACCATGCGCGGGTCGTTGGCCGGAACTCCCGCCTCGGCCAGCGCAAACAGTGCGTATGCTGTGTCCCACACCGGAGAAACGCAAGGCTGCATCCGAAATGTGTCTTCTTCTTCGATTCCCAGCTTTTCAAACTCGTCCATTGCACGGATCACTTGCGGATCGTCGACGGAGTATCCGAGGCACCGCATGGCAATCACGGAGTTCATCATCGACGGGAAAATCGCCCCCAGGCCGTCGCTCATTTCAAACCGCTCCAGCATCCACTTTTCCGCGCGCTTCAACGCGAGCGAGCGCAGCGGCCGGATGTGCACCCGCTCCGCCCAATGGGTCACGCGGTCGAGCACCAGGAAGAAATTCCGCCACGAGATCAGCTTCTTGTCCCAATGCAGGTGCATGCGCGATTTGTCGCGGCCGCCCACGAAAAGCTCTTCAATGCCCATCTCATCGGGCAGCTTCTTGAAGGGCTTCTTCGCATAACAGATAGAGAGCGGCACGAGCATCGCGCGCGACCACGAAGAAATCTCGTAGATGTTGAACCAGAACCAGTTGGGAAACAGAACGATCTCAGGGGGAATCGCGGGAATCGCGTCGTAGTCGTACTGCCCGAACGAGCAGAGATAGAGCTTGGTGAAGGTGTTGACTTCGGTTACGCCTCCCAGCTCGAGAATCTTTGTCCGGGCCCGCTCAAGCGCCGGATGATCCGAACGGTACCCGGCGAGCTTCAGTCCGAAGTAGGCCTTGACCGAAGCGCTGACATTCGACGGCCCGCCGCGGTAGATGCTCCAGCCGCCATCTTCGTTTTGCTGCTGCAGGATGTAGCGCGCCGTCTTGGCGAACCGTTCCGCATCCACCGCGCCCAGCATGGTACGCAACACGATGTAATCGGCTTCGAGCGTGCTGTCGGCTTCCAACTCACCGCACCAGTAACCGTCTTCATGCTGCTCGGAAAACAATAGCCGGCGCGCGGCATCGGTCGCCGCCGCTACCCGGCTGGATAAGTCATCGATTTTGCCGAAACGAAGTTGGGGTGCAGATGCAGTGGAAAACTGGGGGGAATGATCATCCATAGTTAGGTTTGAAACTCCACTAGTCGGCGCTGACGCTCGCTGGGGCGCTGGCGATCGCCTCGACAATCTCGGGAGGCAAACCGAAGCGCACGTTTTCGGGCATCACTTCGAGTTCCTGCACATTGTCGAATCCCTTGGTAGCCAGAAACTTCACGACTTCTTCCACCAGGCATTCCGGCGCAGACGCCCCCGCCGTGAGCGAGATTGTCTTGGCGCCTTCCAGCCACTCGGACTGTATGTTCTTGTAGCTGTCGATTAGATGCGCGTTGGTTCCCAAATTACGCGCAACTTCCACCAGCCGGTTGGAGTTCGAGCTGTTTTCTGAACCAACCACTAGGAGGAGGTCCGCTTCGGAAGCGACTTCTTTTACGGCAACTTGCCTGTTTTCCGTGGCGTAGCAGATGTCCTGTGCGTGGGGACCTTGAATGTTGGGGAACTTCTTTTTGAGCGCGGCGATGATGTCCTTGGTCTCATCCAGGCTCAACGTGGTCTGCGTCAGGTAGGCGACGCGGTTCGGATCGGGCACTGTCAGCCCTTCGACCTGTGCCGGAGAACCAACCACCTGTGTGACGGTTGGGGCCTCGCCCAACGTACCGATAACTTCATCGTGATCACGGTGACCGATCAGCACCAGCGAATAGCCTTCCTTCGCGAACTTCACAGCCTCCACGTGAACCTTCGTGACCAGCGGGCAGGTGGCATCAATCACACGCAGCTTGCGCTCTTCACTGGCCCGACGCACCTCGGGGGAAACCCCGTGGGCGCTGTAGATTACGCGCTCCCCTTCAGGAACTTCGTCAACGCTATCGACGAAAATCGCGCCTTTTTCCTGCAGCTCTTCCACCACGAAGCGGTTGTGGACGATTTCCTTGCGGACGTAAATCGGCGGCCCGAAAGCCTCAAGGGCAATGCGGACAATGTCGATAGCGCGAACGACCCCGGCACAAAAACCGCGGGGCTTCAAAAGCAATAATGTCTTGGCTTCACTTGTGGACACATGAATTCCTTGCCGTCGCCGGCCTCGTATTAAGGGTACACTTTTCCCCAGAAAAGTTAATTCTAGACTATCGCAGGGAACCCGTTTGGTCAACGTAAGCTGTAGAAAGGGTGGGGATTAACAGCGGATGGCGGGGATTCCCGGTCGAATGGAGAGCCCACGAACCTAACGACCTTCTCCTCCCAGGCCGGTGTCTAATGTTGTCAGGATGCCCTTGCTAATTGCCGTAGCTTTGCTTCTGATCATCTGGTCGCCTCAAGTTTCTCTGGAACGCCCACCGTCTTCGCAGGCATATGACATTAAGAGGTGCACTCCAAAGTTGGTTAGTAAACGGCCATTTCCAGATCCCGGAACATTCAAGGTCGGTAACGGAGAGAAAGCGACCGGGTATTGGCTGGTAGTTGCTTTCGAGATACTCGAATCGGGAGAGGTTCAAAAAGCCCGCCTAAAACGCAGTTCGGGAATTTCCGATCGTGACGCCCACGCACTTAAAAGCATCGCGGTTGGAAATTTAACGCACGCCCCGGTTGTGGAACGATCGTAATGGAGTCGGACTTTTTGGTTCATTATCACTGACTCCGCTTGACCACCATATGGGTATCGAGATCAGCTCCAGTCCTACTCGAAGCCCAAGTCAGTCAATTCCTGTTCGGTGAGCTCCGAAACGCGTTTGCGGAGCAGGTGATCTGCCCTGCCATCGTCCCAAGCTGACGCTTCTTCCGCGCCTTGCCAATTGCGACCAACTGGGCCACTGGTTCTGTGCCGCGCATGATGATCACTTCCTTGCCAGCGGCTGCTTCCTCGAGCAGGCGTGAGAGATTAGCCTTCGCTTGCTGGATGCTGTATTTCATTGTGCAAATTCTACTAAAGGCACTCTTGAGACTGCTCGTCTCGTGCCGCCCTCACGCATTCGCCTTAATCATCTGCTCGGCATGCTTCAGCGAGCTTTCCGTCACCTTGGCCCCGCTCAGCATCCGGGCCACTTCCTCGGTGCGTTCGTCGCCCGTGATGTTGCGGACCGTGGTCTTCGTTCGTCCGGCGGATTCCTTCTTCTCGATGCGGTAATGGTGATCGGCGAAGGTCGCGATCTGCGGAAGGTGCGTCACGCACAACACCTGGCTGGTGCGCGATAGTTCTTTCAGCTTTTTCCCCACCGCTTCCGCGGCTCGTCCGCCGATCCCCGTGTCGAGTTCGTCAAAAACAAGCGTGCGCGGTACCCCGGATCCTTTCTTCTTTCCGCTCGAGCCCGCGCACGTTTCGACGCTCGCCTTCAAAGCCAGCATGACCCGCGATAATTCCCCGCCCGAGGCAATCTGTTCCATCCGGCGCAAGGGCTCGCCCGGATTGGTCGAGATCAAATACAGGACCTGATCGAAGCCCCAGGCCGACCAGTTCTCTTCCTCGTCCGACCCCGTCGCCTCGATGTGAAAGTTGACCTTCATGGCCAGATCGTTGACCGTGGCCTCCACCAGCTTTTCGAGCTTGCGGGCAGCCTCATAGCGCTTTTTCGAAAGAGACCTCGCTGCCGCCAGATATTCCTGGCTGGCCGCCGCTAACTCCTTACGAAACTGGCGGAGAACCTCGTCTTTGTTCTCCATCTCCGAAAGCTTGCGCGCCGCGTCGTCGCCGAAGCGGATCACATCATCGAGCATCGGCCCGTACTTGCGTTTCAAACGATCGAGCGCAGCCAACCGGTCTTCGACCTCGGCCAGATGTTCGGGTGAGGCGTGGATCCCGCCGGCATAATCGCGCACGGTGGCGCCTACGTCCTCGACGCTGATCAAGGCCGACTCGAGTGCGGCCAGCGCGTCCTGAAACTTCGGTTCGTAGCGCGTGAGTTCTTCGAGTTGCTTGCGGGCCGAGCGCAGCGAAGCGGCCGTAGACGAATCGCCCTCGTAGAGCAAATCGAAGGCGTTCATGGCCGCGTTGTAGATCTTCTCGGCGTTGGCGAGCACACGTTTCTCATTCTCGAGACGCTCATCCTCGCCGGGCTGCAGTTTCGCATCTTCGATCTCGCGCTTCTGGTAGCTCCAAAGATCGAGCAAGCGCAATCGATCTTTTTCATCTTGTTCCAGTTCTTCGATCCGCGTACGGATGTCTTTCCATTTCTGAAACCCTTCCTCCACGCCGGCGATCTGCGCGCCCGCAAATGCATCGAGCAAGGCAAGGCGCGCCGGAGCATCGAAGGCAGCCAGGGTTTCGTTCTGGGCGTGTACGGTGGCGAGGTAAGGACCCAGCAGTTTCAACACGGCGACCGTGGCAGGCTGATTGTTCACAAAGACCCGCCCTTTGCCGCCTGGCGCGATCTCGCGTCGCAGGATGACGGAATCGCTTTCCGAATCGAGCCCGTTTTCTTCGAGGATGCGCGCCACGGTTTTCGCGGCGCCGCTTTCAATTTCGAATACCGCGGAGATGACCGCACGATCGGCACCGGAGCGGATCACCTCGGGGGAAGCCTTGTCGCCGAGCAGGAGTGTGAGTGCGTCGATGAGGATGGATTTGCCGGCGCCGGTTTCCCCCGTCAGCAGGTTGAGTCCGGAGGCGAAGGCGACCGCCACGTTGTCGATGACCGCGTAGTTCTCGAGACGAAGTTCGACGAGCACCGGTGGTCCTGGGAGAACGAAGTTGAGCGCAGAATAGCATGAAAAAGCAGGTGACAGGTCACAGGTCACGGGAGACAGTCTCAACTCGGTACTACGTTGGTTCGAGCAGAAAGTTGGGCAATTCGTAGGTCGAAGCCAACATCGCAAAGACTATAATGATCCCCACGCTCCCGTTCGCTGAAAAAGACTATTCTGGAGGTCACGCGGCGCTTCGCGCGTCTTCATAACGCACAATGGAGAATGCATACTGGTTGGCCTTCGCAGTCGGCGGCGAAGTTCTGGATCTGGTGGGCCAGACGGGCCTCGTCGCTAAGACAGTTTTACTAATCCTGTTGGTTTTCAGCGTCCTTTCCTGGGCCATCATTCTCTCCAAATGGAGTCTTCTACGGCGCGCTCGGGTCCAAAGCGGACGCTTCGTGCGCGCCTTCCGCAAAGCGCAGCGCCTTCAGGATGTTGCCGCGGTGGCCGATCAGTTTCGTCCTAGTCCGCTGGTCGGTGTCTTCGAAATGGGATTCGAGGAGTACAAGCGTCAATCGGGACGCAGCCTACTGCCCATCCAGCGCGCCATGCAGATTGCCAACTCCGAGGAGTTGACTCGTTTCGAGCGCAATGTTCCCTGGCTCGCCATCACTGGAGCGGTCACCCCTTTCGTCGGCCTCTTCGGCACGGTCTGGGGCATCATCGACGCATTTCACGGGCTCGGCACCGCCGGCGCCGCGACACTGCGCGCGGTCGCACCCGGCATTTCGGAAGCGCTCATCACGACAGCCGCAGGCCTGGCGGCCGCTATCCCAGCCGTGATTGCCTACAATCTCATCGGCAGCTCGATCCGCGAGTTCGCAGCGCGCGGCGATGACTTTGCGCTTGAAATGCTGAATGCGGTTGAACGCTCTCCGATGCCGGCCGCGCAAGTTGCCGACCCTGCGGGGGCGAGGCGCTAATGGCTTTCACCGCTGCCAACGGCCGAACCCAGACCGCCATCTCCGACATCAACGTCACGCCGCTGGTGGACGTGGTGCTCGTGCTGTTGATCATCTTCATGGTGACGGCTCCCGTGCTGCAATCGGGCGTCGAGGTGAATGTTCCGAGAACGCGTACCGTGAAAGAGATTACCGAAGAGCGCATGGTGATCAGTATCAATAAGCAGCAGCGCGTATTCCTGGGCAACGATCCCATCAACATCAATGACATTAAGGCACAACTGCGCCAGAAGATTCGCGACCCTCAGCACCAGTCAGTCTTCATTCGCGCGGACCAGGATGTGCCCTTCGGCGCCTTTGCCACGGTCATGGATGCCGTCAAGGGTGCCGGCATCACCAACGTGAGCATCGTGACGCAGCCAATCGATCAAAATGGCAGCCGACGCTGACATATTCCTTGAGCACGGAAGGCTGGGCCGACCGCTAGCCCTTTCGGCGGGCTTGCATATGGCTTTCGCCCTCGTGTTGCTTTTTTCCAGCATGCTTGTTCCAGGAAGAGGTGGGACGTGGGGCGCCGGTGGAGGCGGAGACGCGATCGGCGTGTCGCTGGTAAGTACCATTCCGCTACCGGCCAGTCAGGTGCAAACACAGAACGTGGTGGCCAATGATTCCAAGGGACTCACGAAATCGCAGCCACAGGTGAAAGAGAACGAACCGGACGCAATTCCCATCCCGGACAAGGCTACCAAGGTCAAACCGAAACCGGTCACCAGCGCCAGCAAAGCGAAACCGCAGCCCGAGCCCGAGGAAGAGACCAACGAAGTTCCTTTCGGACAGGGCGGCCCGGTCAGTGGACCTTACGGAACCTTCAGCGCGAACGGCGCTAAGGGCGGATTCGGGTTCCAGGGCGGGGGCGGCGATTTCGGCACGACCTATGCCTGGTACGTGCGGGTTGTGCAGCAGAAAGTTTCGGAAAACTGGCTGAAGTATGAAATCGATCCAAGTATTCATTCCGCGAATCGCGTCTACCTGATGTTTGATATCAATCATTCGGGCCAACCGACCAATGTGCAGGTTGAGCAATCCAGCGGAGTCCCTTCTTTGGATCAGTCTGCCATGCGCGCCATTCAGCGCATCGATACGTTCGGACCTCTGCCGTCGGGGTATTCCGGCAACAAGGTCACTGTGGAATTTTGGTTCGACTATAAGCGGTAAACAGAGCTCGACATCTTCAGGGTCGACCCTGGAATGATCTTTCGGGTCTTCAGGAGTGGGTTTCCGACTATGTTCTATCGTCACTTGCAATCAAAAACATGTGCTTCTACGATTCAGTTTCCAACACGCGCGTTTCCTGCGGTGATGCCTCCCCGGTCTAAGCAAAAATTCGGCCTTCGGTTCATAGCCATAGCGGCGCTGGCGGTCGCATTTGCACTTCCCTGCCTCGCACAGGACTGGATCCGGACAGGCACCGGGCTGGGCGTGGAGAAGATTCGACTCGCTGCCTCGGACTTCAAGCCGACCACCCAGGATCCCAACACCGCCACCCTTATCAAGACCTTCAACGACACGCTCTGGAACGATCTCGACAACGCCGGCATCTTCGACATGGTTTCGAAGAGCTTCTATCCGACTGAGGTCCCCGGCAATCCGTCCGAGATCCGCTTCGAAGCGTGGAGCGGCCCTCCTCCAAACGCATCGATGCTCGCTTTCGGAGATTTCGGTGCTACCGGGAATAACCTGCTGGTTCACGGCTGGCTGTACGACGTGAAGAACGTCGGCGCCCCACAGGTGCTCGGCAAGCAATACACCGATGCGGCAACCGCCGAAGCCGCCCGCACCATCGCGCACAAGTTCGCCAACGAGATCATTTTCCGACTGGGCGGTGGCGTTCCGGGAATTGCCGAGAGCAAGGTCTACTTCGTGAGCGATCGCGGCGGGCACAAGGAAATCTGGGCGATGGACTACGACGGCTCCAATCAGCACCAGGTGACGCACCAGGGGACGATCTCGCTCTCGCCTCGCATTTCGCCGGACGGTTCGCGTCTCGCCTTCAGCGCGCTGACTAAGACCGGCTGGGAGATCATGATGTACTCGATGGAACTCAACCGGGCCGTCTCCTTCGCCCGTTTCGGCGGAACAAACCTGTCGCCGACCTGGTCTCCGGATGGAACAAAGATAGCTTTCTCTTCCTCGCGTGCCGGCGAACCCAATATCTACTTGACGGATGCGGCAGGGGCAAACCCGAAGCGACTGACCAGCGATCGCGGTCCCGATGTGGGCCCCACGTTTAACCGCAAAACCGGAGCGCAAATCGCCTTCGTGAGCGGACGCACCGGCCTCCCACAGATTTACACCATGGAGGCTGACGGAACGAACGCGCAGCGCGTCACGGATCAGGGATACGCGGTCTCTCCCTCCTGGGCTCCGAACGGACAATTCCTTACTTTTTCCTGGTTTCGCAAATATGGGCCGGGAGCGCCGGGTGCGAACGACATTTATTTGATGGACATCGCGAGCAAGCAATGGGTGCAGCTGACCCACGACGGCGGACGCAACGATTTCCCATCCTGGTCCCCGGATGGCCGACATATTGTCTTTCAGTCGAGCCGCTCGGGCAGTGAACAAATCTGGACCATGTTGGCCGACGGCACCAAAGTGCAGCAGTTGACGTTTAGTGGAAGGAACTCCCAACCAAATTGGAGTTGGAAGTAGGCTGCAAAAGTGTAAACATGGGACCTGACTTTCCATTGTTATCATCCCCGGTTATTGCGGAGATGTTGGCCCGCGGAGCCGGTTTTAAACGTGCGCCCTGCACGCATGCGCACGACTATGTAGGGAGGAGAATGTGAAACATCTGAAAGTAAAGTGGATCACTCTGGTATTCATCCTGGGCGCAATCATGATGTTGGGCGCCTGCAAGAAGAAGCCGGCCCCGCCACCACCTCCACCGCCGCCCGCGGCGCCATCGCCGACGGCATCGATTACTGCGAATCCGAACAGCGTCGATAAAGGAATGTCGACGACGCTCACTTGGCAGACAACGAACGCGACCGATGTGAGCATTGACGGCATCGGCGCAGTTCAACCAAGTGGGTCGCAACAGGTCACGCCCGCCGACTCGACCACCTATCACCTGGTCGCGAAAGGCGCGGGTGGAACCCAGGAAGCCACGGCCCGAGTGACGGTGAATGCACCGCCTCCGCCACCTCCGCCGCAAGCCTCAGCCACGGAAGAGGAGTTGTTCGGCCAGAACGTCAAGGACATTTACTTTGACTACGACTCCGAAACGATTCGACCGGACCAGCAAGCGGCCCTGCAAGGCAACGTGCAATTCCTTAATCAACATGGAAACATCCAGTTCACGATTGAGGGCCACTGCGACGAGCGCGGCTCCACCGAGTACAACCTCGCGCTCGGCGATCGTCGTGCCAATGCCGTGCGCAACGCTTTGACGGCAGCGGGTGTCAATGCCAGCCGCATGAAAACCATCAGCTACGGCAAGGAAAAGCCGTTCTGTACCGAGTCCAACGAAACCTGTTGGCAGCAAAATCGCCGCGGGCATTTCGTGTACTCCAAGTAACGTGACCATGCGCGGGAGTCCGACGTCGGCTTTGCCGCAAGCTCCCGCGCATTTTTTAAAGTCGAGAATGACCCGAGAAACTTCCGAGTTACCCGATTTGCCCCTCTTCTCCATACAATCAGCAGAGCGGCGCTCGGGCGAGCACCCAGTGCCGATATGGGATACTGGTAGAGATCCCCAGAGGAAGGGCTTATGAGCATCTCCAGAATTTCGAAGTACCTGTTGGCGGCTCCCGCAATCGCGGCCATCCTGTCGGTGCCGGCTATCCCGGCGCACGCAGCCAACAAGGATATGGTTCAGCTACAGACCCAGGTCCAGCAATTGCAGGAACAGATGACGGCCATGAAGACGAGCTTCGACGAGCGCATGGGCGTCATGAAGAACCTGGTCGAGCAAAATACGGACGCGGCCAACAAGACCACCGCCGCCATCGCCGGCCTTCAGCAAACGCTGCAGAAGCAGCAGGGCGATGCCGCAGGCAAGGTGGATCAGCTTTCAGGCCAGATCCAATCGTTGAACGACACGCTTGATGAGCTCAAGGTCCGCCTCGCCAAGGTAAGCAAGCAGCTCGAGGACATGCAGTCGTCGCAGCAGAGCATCGCCGCCCAACAGCAGGCTTCTCAGGCCCAAGCACAGGCACAGGCACAGGCTCCGCCTCCTGACGTTCTCTACGCCAACGCTCTTCGCGATTACAACGGCGGCAAGAGCGATCTGGCCTCGCAGGAATTCTCCGACTACATCAAGTTCTACCCGAACACCGATCTGGCCGGAAACTCCTACTTCTATCTCGCGGAACTTCAGTTTCGCGCGGGCAACTATAAGGAAGCGGTCAGCAACTACGACCAGGTACTGCAGAACTTCCCCAGCGGCAACAAGGCCGCCTCGGCGCAATTGAAGAAGGGATTCGCGTTGATTGAGATGGGGCAAAAAGATGACGGAGTCCAGGAACTTCGTCACCTCATCCAGCGCTATCCAAAGACCAACGAGGCGGTGCAAGCTAAAGAGCGCCTACGCAAGCTAAACACGTCCGCGGCAAACAAGCCGGGAGTCTAGACCACGTTAGCGTTCCCAGTCTCGCCGCGCAGTCTTACTGCGCGGCTTGCTTTTTGATGGTGATGCTTGTGGGGATGATGGTGCTTTCCGCTCTTGGCTTCGCTGGTTTTCCTCTCAGACGCATAACCCGGCGCGCGATGGTCGTCGGAGTTTGCGGTGGAGCACTCGGCTGAGCCCACAGACGGTCGGTCAGAGTTGCGGGAGCCTCTGTCGGGATTACCAGGCTGTAGATCTCTTCGAAACTGGCCTGAGATGCTCCCGTTTGAGAACAAAACGCTTTCCCCAGCGAAGTGTTTCGGGTTAGCCTACGCACTGTGGACGAGACAAGGCGCCTCGCCCGCTGATTACAGGAGCATTCATTCATGGAACGTCCCAAGGAAAAGGATCAGGACCGCGAAAAAGGCGCCGTCGAACAGGACGAGCGCACGCAATCCGGGAACACTTCGCTGAACGGCCAGCTCGGCCACCGGGATCAGGACCCAACGCTGAAGTCCGCAGACACTGATTTCCCCGAGCCTGGAGAAAACCCGGAACATACCGGCGAGGCGGTCGACGACGTAGCCTGAAGTACGTGATTTTGACGCGAAGAATAAAAGCCCTCCGATTCCGGAGGGCTTTCTGTTCCGTCTGCGCTGGCGGCGCGAGGCAGATGCCCTCGCGACGGCCGGCGCTACGAAACCGCGCTAGCGCAATTCTTCCATGCACTGCTCCAGCACTTCGCGTCCCGGACGAGTCACTGACTCAGGCAGGCTGGCCAGCGGCTGTTCGGTCATGTTCAGCATGTCGATGAAGGTAGGCGCCTTCGGGTTGACGTACAGAACTCCCGTCAGCACTTCCTGCTTTTCGTGAGCTTCCATGAGCCGGCGAACGGCCTCGATCCGATTCGTCGGATCGTACTCGGCCTCGAGCTTGCGCAAGCGCAGGCGCGATCCATCGTGCATGGTGACTTCCATGGTTGTACCCGGATCGTAGTCAACGTCGATCTCTTCAAAGTACGGGACGAAGTTGAGGTCCTGCAGGGGCTCTTCATGATCCTTCATGTACTTGTAGGATTTCGTGGAGCCCTCATGATCATTGAACGTAACGCAGGGCGAGATGACGTCGAGCATCACCGTTCCCCGGTGCGCGATGGCCGCCTTCAGCATGGTGTGCAGCTGTCGCTTATCTCCCGAGAAGGATCGGCCCACGAACGTCGCGCCCAGCTCAATGGCCAACGCACAGGTATCAATCGCGGGAAGGTCGTTGATGACGCCGCTCTTCAGCTTCGAACCCAGATCGGCGGTCGCCGAGAACTGTCCTTTCGTCAGCCCGTACACACCGTTATCTTCGATGATGTAAATCATGGGCAGATTGCGGCGCATCAGATGAACGAATTGGCCGATGCCAATCGACGCCGAGTCGCCATCTCCGCTCACGCCTAGCGTAAGCAGGTTGCGGTTGGCCAGCATCGCGCCGGTGGCCACTGATGGCATGCGCCCGTGCACGGAGTTGAAGCTGTGCGAGCGACTCATGAAGTAAGCCGGGCTTTTGGATGAACAGCCGATGCCGCTCAGTTTCGCGACCCGCTCCGGCTGAACGCCCATTTCGTACATCGCATCCACGATGCGTTCTGAAATTGCGTTGTGCCCGCAGCCCGCGCACAGCGTGGTCTTGCCGCCCTTGTAGTCGATTACCGCGAGGCCGATACGATTCGTTTTCGGTGCCGGGGTCGTAGGAGTGGTGGCCATGCTACTTGCCCTCCATGGTCATGATTTCGTCGGTGACGGAACGCGCATCCAGCGGCAGTCCGTGAATGTGTGCGATGCTGCGCAGGCGCGTAATCAGTTCGGAACGGATGTCGAGTTTCAACAAACTCGCCATCTGCGCGTCCCGATTCTGCTCGACGATGTACACGCGATCGTGCTTCTCAATGAATTCGTGCACCTCGCGCGTGAACGGGTAAGCGCGCAACCGCAGGTAGTCGGCCTCGAACTTGTACTCCTTCCGCATCTGGTCCAGGCTCTCGACAATCGCCCAGTGCGAAGTTCCGTAGGCGATGATGCCGATCTTCGATTTTCCATTCGAGACCAGCTCCGGCCGTGGCACAAACGAACGCGCCGTTTCGAATTTGCGGTTGATGCGCTCCATGTTTCGCTCGAAGTCGTCCGGCCGTTCGCTGTATTGCGACTTCTCGTTGTGGCCGCTGCCGCGTGCGAAGTAAGCCGCCGCCGGATGCTCGGTGCCGGGCAACGTCCGGTACCCGATCCCATCGCCGTCGACGTCCTTGTAGCGGGCAAAGCCTCCCAGCCGGTCGAGATCTTCCTTGCTGAGCACCTTGCCGCGGTTGATCGGCGTCTCCGGGTACTTGAATGGGTCCGACATCCAGTTGTTCATGCCGAGATCGAGATCCGACATCACGAACACCAGTGTCTGGAACTGCTCGGCCAGGTTGAAGGCGTCAGTCGCCATGTCGAAGCATTCGGCCACGGAGCTTGGAATCAGCAAAATGTTCTTGGTATCGCCATGGCTGAGGAATGCCGTGCAGAGGATGTCTCCCTGCGACGTGCGCGTGGGCAAGCCGGTCGACGGCCCGACACGCTGGATGTCCCAGATCACGCCGGGAATTTCCGTGTAGTACGCAAGCCCGGCGAATTCCGCCATCAGTGAAATGCCCGGCCCCGCCGTTGCCGTCATCGATCTCGCTCCCGCCCAACCCGCGCCCAGCACCATGCCGATGGCAGCGAGTTCGTCTTCCGCCTGCACGATGGCAAACGTCGCTTTGCCGTCGGGACCGATGCGATGCTCCTTCATGTAATCGATCAGCGTCTCAACCAGCGAGGACGACGGAGTAATCGGGTACCAGGTCACCACCGTGACGCCCGCGAACATGCATCCCAGCGCCGCTGCGGAGTTGCCGTCGATGATGATCTTGCCCGCCGTCTTATCCATGCGCGCCACGCGGAACGGATCCTGCTTCTTGAGATTCGCTTTCGCGTAGTCAAATCCAGCCTGCGCAGCAGCCAGGTTAAGGTTTGCGGCTTTCACCTTCTTCGCAAACTGCTTGCGGATCGCTTTTTCGACTTCCTCCATGTCGATGTCGAGCAACTGCGCCACGACCCCGACGTAGATCATGTTCTTTACAAGTTTGCGGAGCTTGGCTTCCGGACAAACCGCGGCTACCAGTTTGTCGTAGGGCACCGCGTAAAATGTCAGATCATTGCGCAAAGTATTCAGATTGAGAGGCTCGTCGTACAAGGCGGCGGCGCCGGACGCCAGCGACATCACGTCTTCGTGTGCCGTCTCAGAATTCATCGCCACCAGGAAGTCGATTTCCTTCTTGCGCGCGATGTAACCGTCTTTATTGGCACGAATCGTGTACCAGGTGGGCAATCCCGCGATGTTCGATGGGAACAGGTTCTTGCCCGACACGGGCACACCCATCTGGAAAATGCTGCGCAGGAGCACGGTGTTGGAACTCTGTGAACCGGAGCCGTTGACCGTCGCGACCTGGATGCTCATGTCGTTGACGATCGCTTTGCGCTCCAGGCGCCCGCCGGCGTCCTGCAGCGTCACATCAGTAGTAGCCATCCCAATCCTTCCTTTGGCACGACAAGCTTGTGGAGCACCCGAGTGCCTGCGATTCGTGGTGGGGAGGAAACCCTTTATTATACGGCAAGGCCGGGCGGGACCAGCGCCGGGAAATCGCGCTCCGCGAAGGCGTACCTAGAGTTGAAACTAGGCTTCCACGCGGTAGAACTGCGCCATGTTGCGGAACTTATTATATCGTGACACGAGCAATTCCTGGAGAGGCGCGTGCTTGACGGCATCGTAGTAGCCCTGCAACGCCTGATCGAGCAACGCCGCAGCGGCTTCGTGGTCCGAGTGTGCTCCGCCTTCCGGCTCCGGCACGATGCCGTCGATACACCCGAGCTCGCTCAAGTCCGTCGCCGTGATCTTCATGGCTTCCGCTGCGAGCGCTTTCTTCGAAGCGTCGCGCCACATGATCGACGCGCAGCCTTCCGGGGAGATCACCGAATAGACCGCGTTCTCCATCATCAAAACCCTATCCGCCACGGCGATGGCGAGCGCGCCGCCGCTGCCCCCAACGCCGATCACGGTCGCGATGACTGGAACTTTGAGCCGTGCCATCTCACGGAGATTTAGCGCGATCGCTTCGCCCTGCCCGCGTTCCTCGGCCCCCAGTCCGGGATGGGCGCCGTCCGTGTCGACGAACGTGAAGATGGGCCGCTCAAATTTTTCCGCCAGATGCATCACGCGCAGCGCCTTGCGATAGCCTTCCGGGTGCGGCATTCCAAAATTTCGATACACGCGTTGCTTCGCATCGCGCGCCTTTTGCTGTCCGATGACGACGACTTCGTCTCCATGAAAGCGCGCCATCCCGGCGACAATCGCCGGATCATCGGCAAAGCCCCTGTCCCCGTGAATCTCGCTCCAGTCGGTGAAGATACGCTCCACGTAGTCGAGCGTATAGGGACGCTGCGGATGCCGCGCGAGCTCGGTCTTTTCCCAGGCTCCGTAACTGGAGTGAATCTGGTGGCGCAGCGCTTCCACGCGCTGGTGCAGTTGTTCCACCTGGCGGCGCGTTTCGTCGTTCTGCCCCGGAATCGCCTGCAAATGCTCGATCTGATCCTCGATGCGCGCCAACTCCTGCTCTGCCTTCAATCGAACTTCCATTTTTCCAGCATCCCCATTTCTGGAGTTCCAATGCGTCTCCACCATGGACAGCAAGAATTCTGCTCCCGTCACCACCTGCGCCCCGTCTGCTGGCATGGGAAGCGGATGCTTCTCGGCACTCGATTTCCTGATTTTTGGAACTCTCATCCGCCGCCGATCTCAATTGATGATGCGAACACTGCCTCGACCGCACAGCTCTTCCACGCGGTTGATGAAATTGCGATCCGGTTGGACATTATAGCCTTCGGCTTCCATGACCACCATGAAATCGCCCGCCCGTTCCACGTCGAATAATACCCGCGCTTCGCCCTTGCGTTCGTTGAACAACAGGTGCAGCGCGTCCACGGTTGATTCGTTGCAGCCTTCGACGGGTATGCGAATGCGCAGCGACCGGGGCAACGGAACCTTCGCGTCTTCCAGTGGAATAATCTCCGACGCGTTAATTTTTGGATTTGATCCTTCCTCCACCCGCACGCCGGCCTTCACCAGCACTGGTATCTCCAGCTTCACCTTTTCCGACAGTCGCCGGTACGCTTCCGGAAACACAATCATCTCGATGGATCCCGACATGTCTTCCAGATTCGTCTGCGCGTAGAAATCTCCTTTCTTTGATTTCAGCACCCGCACGTTGCAGATGATGCCGGCGGTCGTGATCGTCTCGTCTTTTCCAGTGGATGACTTCATTCCACTAATTTCCGCGATGCCTAGCGCATTCAATCCTTCGAGCTTGTCACGGTATTTTTCGAGCGGGTGGCCGGTGATGAAGAAGCCGAGGATTTCCTTCTCGGCAGCCAGGCGCTGATGCTCGTCCCAGTCGGGAACGTTGGGAAGCTGTTCATGCGGTGATGATGTGTCTTCCTGCTCGAACACGCCGAACAACCCGTGTTGCCCGGATTCGGCGTCCCGCTGCGCTTTCTGTGCGCGCTCAATGGCGCGATCGATGACCGCCATCAGTTGAACACGCCGGCCCAGCGAATCCATCGCTCCGCTCTTGATCAGGGACTCGAGCACGCGCTTGTTTAGCAGCCGCAGGTCGACGCTTTCGGCAAACTCGAAAATGTCGCGATAGCGTCCCAGCTTCTTGCGGCCGGCAACAATCGACTCGATCGCGTTGTGGCCAACGTTCTTCACGGCGGCCAGGCCGAAACGAATCGCGCTTCCATGCGGCGTAAAGTTCGCATCCGACACGTTGATATCCGGCGGCTCGACCGCAATTCCCATCTCGCGGCATTCGTTGATGTACTTGACCACGTCATCCGTGTTGCCGGTCACCGAAGTCAGCAGCGCCGCCATGAACTCCACGGGGTAGTGCGTTTTCAAATAAGCCGTCTGATACGCCAACAAGGCGTAGGCCGCCGAGTGCGACTTGTTGAAGCCGTACCCGGCAAACTGCGCCATCAGGTCGAAGATCTTCTCGATCTTCTTCGCCGGGAAGTTGCGTTGTGCGGCACCTTCAACGAAACGTTCGCGCTGTTTCGCCATCTCGTCGGCCTGCTTCTTGCCCATCGCCCGCCGCAGCAGGTCAGCTTCGCCGAGGGAGTAGCCCGCCAGCCGGTTGGCGATCTGCATCACCTGTTCCTGGTACACGATGACGCCCAGCGTCTCTTCCAGGATTTCCTTCAATTCAGGAAGCTCATACTCGATCTTCTTGCGGCCATGCTTGCGATCGATGAAGTCGTCGATCATTCCACCCTGAATCGGCCCGGGACGGTACAGCGCATTCAGAGCGGTGAGGTCCTCAATCGAGTTCGGTTGATAGCGTCGCAAAACGTCGCGCATGCCGTGCGATTCGAACTGGAACACCCCCGACGTTAGTCCACGATAGAAGACTTTCTGATACGTCTCGTCGTCATCCAGCGAAAGTGCGGCCAGGCTCAGCTTCTGGTCACGCGTCTGCGCAATCAGCTTGATCGTGTCGTCCAGAATGGTCAGGGTCGTGAGACCGAGGAAGTCCATCTTCAGCAGGCCGAGTTTCTCGATGGCCAGCATGTCGAAGGCAGTCACGATTTCGTCGTTCTTGGTCTTGTGCAGCGGAAGCAGTTCAGTGAGCGGACGCGGCGAGATCACCACACCCGCAGCGTGCACCCCGGCGTTGCGCACAAGGCCTTCCAGCTTCTTCGCCGTTTCCAGCAATTCGCGCACCTGCGCGTCTTTCTCGTACGCCTCTTTCAGCTGAGGCGATTCCTGGATGGCGTCTTTCAGCTTGATGTTGAGCTGGGTTGGCACCATCTTCGCTATGCGGTCGACGTCGCTGTAGGGCACATCCATCGCGCGTCCGACATCTTTAATCGCAGCCTTGGCCGCCATGGTGCCAAATGTGATGATCTGCGCCACGTTTTCCCGGCCGTACTTCCGCGTGACGTACTCGATCACTTCCCCGCGCCGGTTCATGCAGAAATCGATATCAATATCCGGCATGGAGATGCGCTCCGGATTGAGGAAGCGCTCGAACAGCAACTCATGCTGCAAAGGATCGATATCCGTGATTTCGAGCGAATACGCCACCAATGCGCCGGCCGCCGATCCTCGGCCGGGGCCTACCGGAATGTCGTGCTCCTTCGCATAGCGGATGAAGTCCCAAACAATCAGGAAGTATCCCGCGAACTTCATCTGATGAATGATGGCGATTTCACGCGCCAGGCGCTGCTCGTAGTCGGCAATGCTGTGCTTCAACCGTCCCTGGCGCTGAAGATCGAGCAACGGAGGAAACCGCCGCGCGAATCCCTCGCGCGTTATGTGCTCAAAATAACTATCCAGCGTGAATCCCGGCGGCACATCGAAATGAGGAAATGGCGTGCTGACTTTTTCCAGCTTTAGATTGCAGCGTTCCGCGATGTCGAGGGTCCGCGACAGTACCGGCGGGGCGTCTTTAAACACGCGCTCCATCTCGGCATAGCTCTTCACGAAGAACTGATTGCCTTCGAACTTCATCCGGTTCGTGTCCTGGATCGACTTGCCGGTCTGGATGCAGAGCATCACATCCTGCGCGTGCGCATCGTCCTCGCACAGGTAGTGGCTGTCGTTGGTAGCCACCATCGGTATCCCTATGTCTTTTTCCAACCGGAACAATCCCGGATGGATACGGTGTTCCATGGCCAGTCCCTGATCCTGGATCTCCAGGTAGAAATTCTTCTCGCCGAAGATGTCGCGGTAGGTCGCCGCTGCCTGGCGCGCCGCGTCGTAGTTCTCTTCCATCAGGCGCTCGGCCACTTCCCCCTTCAGGCAGCCCGAAAGGCCGATCAACCCCTTCGAGTGTTCTGCCAGAAATTTCTTGCTGATGCGCGGTTTGTAATAGAAACCGTGCAGGGACGCTTCGGAAGTGATCTTGGTGAGGTTGCGGTAGCCTTCCTCGTTCTCGGCAAGCACCAGCAAATGGTTATAGGTGTCGCCTTCGGGCGGAGTGCGCTCGATGTTGTGATCGTCCTTCTTGCACACATACAACTCACATCCCACAATCGGCTTCACGCCCGCAGCCTTGGCGGCGTTGACGAAGTGCACGGCCCCGAAAATGTTGCCGTGATCGGTCATGGCCACGGCCGGCATGCCCATTTCTTTCACACGTTGAACAAGTTTCTCGACGTCACAAGCCCCGTCGAGCATGGAATAGTCTGTGTGCAGGTGCAGATGGACGAATTGCGACATGGATTCGGTGTCGATCCTGGTTTTCAGTTCTTCCGATTCGCTGGCTGGTAGGAATCGCGGGAACGTGTGATTTTAGTGCAAAGCCGCTCGGAAACACGCTGCCAGTGCCCGGTTCACTGGTTCATCACGGGATTGGGAATATCGAAATTCACGCCGCGCTCGTCGTTGAGCTTCATGGTCGCTGCCAGGTCGATATCGGCCAGCGGGAACTTGGTGCGACGATTTCCGTCGAGCACCACCAGCATTTCGTTGGCAACGGCGTAGTTCTTTACTTCCTGGATGTGCTTGTCCAGAAACACAACTACCACTGGCAGACTCTCCTGCATCGCGGCCTGCGCTGTCGGCTGGGGCGCGGGTGGCGGCGCCGGTTGCGCATATTGCGCATAGTCACGTTCTTCCCGCAATTGCTGTACTTCGTTGGCCAGGCGATTCATCTCGTCCGATGTCTGAGCAACGTATCTCTGATAGTCATCGCGCGAATCGTAGGAGGAACTGTCCCAATCCCAGAGCCCGCCGTACCAACCGTAATACGGAGTGTAGTACGGATAACTAGCGAAGCGGGCAAAGCCTCGCGTGTGAAACCCATGATGATGCACCACAAATGAACCGTGTCGCGGAGGATGGCCATGGAAACCGGAATGCCCCCCATGCGCGAACGACGAACGCATCCCATGCGCGAACGAGGGACGCATCCCGCCTTGCATTCCGCCCCGGGCTGCGAAGCCACCACCCATGCGGGCTCCACCACCCATGCGACCCCCGCCACCGCGCTGTCCCCAGCAGATGGCAGAAGCCAGCAAAATAAGCAACGCACTTAACAAGAGGGAGCGCCGCATGCCTTGATTATAGCGCTGTTTGCGCGCGTCAGTATGTAAAGAAACCTAGCGCTTTTTCTTGGCGGGCTTCGCCGATTTAGTCGCTTTTGCCGCTGCTTTGGGTGCTGGCTTCGGCTCTGGCCTTGGTGCAGATTTGCCAACGGCCGGCTTCGGGCTCAGCTTCGGAGGTGTGCTCGCCTTGCCCTTCCCGTCCGATTTAGTGGGCGCTGGAGCGGGCGTCGACGCCGGCACTGCTGGCGCCGCTGCTTTCTTGTCTTTTCCCTTTTTCTTTCCTGTCTCCACGGTGGTCGGGACGGCCGCCGCTGCGGCCGCCGCAGCAGCCTTCGCAGCTCGTCCGCGCTTCACGGGAGGCGGAGGCGATGGTGGAGGAGGCGGTGGCGCGAGCGGCTTAAGGAATTTCAGCGTCTCGGTTCGCGAGCGCAATTTTCCATCCAGCAACAGCAGGAACACATCATTCGCAATCTTCGGATACTCCGGCAACTGCGGCGTGATGTGCAGCTCGGTCATTTCTGGCAATGGGATCTTCTGCTGCACCTGGCGCCACTTGGTGAAGAAATTCTTGATCTTCTGTAGCACCGCTTGCTGGCGCGCCGTGACTGACAAAAACAAAATCATTTCCGGCCGCGCGCTCGACAACACCTGCCAGGTGCGCGAGGGGGTCGCCGACTCTTTACCCGTCAGTTTCTTCGAGAGGTCCTTCGCATGATCTTCCAGGTCCTTCCACGCCTCGACCAGCGTCTTGCGCGGTATCAACTTCCGCATGTCAGCGATTTCTTTGTCGCTCAGCCGCGAAGTCACAAAGAACATCACCGCTGGTGCCGGGTCGGGCTGGTAGCCCAACTCATTCATCTGCTGCCGCGTCTTCATCAGCTGGCTCAAGCCGTTGGTGTCGACCTTCGCCGTCGTCCAGTGCGCGCTTAGAACTTTCAGCCAGCCTTCTTTTTCGAGCACCCGCAGAATGTGCAGCGGGTCGTCTTCGTAGGCAATCTGCTCGATTTCCTGGCCAATGCCCTTGTCGCTGATGTACTCGATGTAGTTGTTCTCACGCGCCGCATCAAATCGCGCCTGCGTCTTTTCTTCCAAAGGCCAGTGGAAGCGCGCCGCAAAACGAGTGGCACGAATCAGGCGGGACGGATCTTCCACGAAGGCGTAATTGTGCAGGATGCGAATCAGCTTCGCTTCGATGTCGGCGGCGCCGTTGGACGGATCCATCAGCAGGCCACGCGAGCCCTCATTCAACGACAGCGCCATGGCGTTCGCGGTGAAATCACGACGCCGCAAATCCTCAATGATAGTGGCCGGGGTGATCACCGGCGGCTTGCCGATTTTGTCGTAGCGCTCGGTCCGCGCCATGCTGATCTCGGCGCGCACATTTCCGGGAAGCTGCAAGTAAAGGGTCTTGGTCTCTTCGTCAGCCGATGCGATGACCGCGCCTGCCCGTTCCAGTTCCTTTTGCAGCTTGAGGGCGTTGCCTTGTACGGTGAAATCCAGGTCGCGGATGGCGAATCCGCTGATGATGTCGCGCACCGCGCCGCCGGTCAGATACAGATTCATCCCCGCGGCCCGGGCGACCTCTTGCACCAGGTTGGCCCCTTTCTGTTGATCCGGGGTTAACCGGGTTTCCATGGTGTAGATGTAGTCGGCCATGCCTTCCTATGGGAGCCGCTCTGCAACCGGGCGCACTGTGGATATACACAGGATTTCCACAGGGTCACAATTTGGGGTATCTGTGGCGCCTGCCACTCTGATGTAAGTGACTCTGTACAATAGGCTTAGATTCACCTGAGACGGACCGCCGCGAACAACAGAAAATAACACAAGGTTAATAATTTGGCTACTGCCTATGCGCATTCCGCCTGTGAATCGCGAAAAAATGCGAGAATTCGAAGGCCAGTGAGCGTTGCGGTGCGTCAGCACCGGGCGCCTGAGTTTAATGCCCTCAACCCACAAAAAAGTGATTGTCCGCAAGATCGATCGTGATTCGATCTCCGGCTATGTCTCCCCGACCAGCTTTGTGCGCGACGGAAAGCTGGAGTTGCTTACGACCGCCGGAAACGTCGTGGGCATCGATTTGAAGGAGATCAAGGGCGTCTTCTTCGTCCGTGAGTTCGGCGACTCGGAATCGCTCACGCGCAAGACCTTCACAACTCGCCCCCGAACGGAGGGCTTGTGGGTGCGCCTTAAATTCAAGGACACCGAGATCGTCGAGGGCTTGATGGCAAACGATCTGACGCAACAAATGGCGGAAGGATTTCTGCTGAACCCTCCGGATCTGCGTTCCAATACACAGCGCATTTTTGTTCCCCGCAGCGCGCTCGAGTCGCTCACCGTGCTCGCCGTGATCGGAGGCACCCACCGCAAACGCCGCCAGCCCGAAGACCAGCTGCAAGTGCCCATGTTCGGAGAGTCCGGAATCTGAATCCAGTCCCTTCCTCAGACATGGCATTGGAGTTGTAACCAGTGCTGCTCCTAAGAGTGTCATCCGAAGCGAAGGATCCAGGCATTACTGCTGAGAAACTGATCACATCTTCATCATCTTGAGAATCGCCCCCACTCAGCGCTAAAAACAACGCCCCTAGTACAATCGCCTCGCCCGGCGCTTCGCCGGAACCATCGCTATGAAGCTCTCCAAACTCGCCGAATCTCTCAGCGCACGCCTGGAAAACGGTTCTCCTGAAACGGAAATCACTGGAGTCGCCGGAATTGAAGATGCCGCCGCGGGACACGTCACCTTCGTGGCCAATCCCAAATACGCCAGCGCTGCTCGCACGACCCGTGCGTCAGCCGTGATCATCGCCGAGGACTTCCCTGCCGTTTCCACCGCCGTACTGCGTTCGAAAAATCCGTACCTCGCCTTTGCACGAGCGCTAGAACTCTTCTACCAGCCACCCGCTTACGCTCAGGGAATTCACCCAACCGCTGTCATTCACCCTTCCGCCAAGGTCGGAGCCAACGCACACATCGGCCCCTACGTGGTGATCGAGCGTGACGTCACCCTCGGAGCCAATGCCACGTTGTTGGCCCACGTCGTGATCTATCCTGGAGCAACCGTGGGAAGCAATTTCTTCGCGCACGCGCACGCGGTCGTGCGAGAGCATTGCCGCCTGGGGAACAACGTCATATTGCAGAATGGTGCGGTAGTCGGAGCCGACGGCTTTGGGTTTGCCAAAGACGATGCCGGGCACTGGCACAAGATCGTTCAGTCTGGCCCGGCGGTGCTCGGCGACCACGTGGAAGTCCAGGCCAACGCCTGCGTTGACCGCGCCAGTGTCGGCGAGACCCACATAGCCAGCGGCGCAAAAATCGACAACCTCGTGCAAGTCGGGCATGGCTCCAAGGTCGGCGAGAACAGCCTGCTCTGCGCCCAAGCGGGACTAGCAGGTTCCACGGAGATCGGCAAAAACGTGATCCTCGCGGGACAAGTCGGAGTCGCCGGTCACTGCAAAATTGGGGATGGCGCCGTCGCCACCGCTCAGTCGGGAATCCCGAACGACGTGCCCGCGGGCGCCGTGGTCAGCGGATATCCGGCCATCGATAACAAACTTTGGCTGCGTTGCTCGGCTGCTTTCCTACGCTTGCCTGAATTGGTGAAAGCCATTCGCCGTGGAACACAGTCGTCTTAAGAACCGCCGCGCACTTTTGCGGTCAAGACTTTCTTGTAACCAGGTGGAACTTGAGTTCCACGACCACCACGGTCGCCGCCGCCACGCCATTCCTCAGGCCGGGATCGAATCGCCACTGCGACAATGCCGACAAAGCATTCGCGTCAAGCGCTTCGTGCTGGTGCTCGATGATCTGCAGAATTTCCGGAAAGCCTTTCTCGTTCACCACGACCCGTACGCGAATTGCGCCGGCCACTCTTTTCAGCAGGTCCTTCGGCGAGTAGCTGGGTCCAGGCTTGTAGAGCGCCTTCGGTTTGCTGACAACGCCGCTTTCCCATGCATATACGGCTCGATCACCACTGAGTGTGCCGATCTTCCCATCAGGAGGCAGGGCGTGTACATCGAACGCTTTGCTCAGATCCACGTCCGCGTGCCAGGCATTGGCAAGTTTCTGTGCGACGTCGAACGAAACCACCCGCGCGATGCACTCACTTACCTCCGCCGCGGTGTTCGCCGAACTGGGAAGGTCGATCGTTACATGCACAGCCCTGTCGGTTGCGATCGGCACCGGCTTTGTGACCGACTTTTCGGGGGACAGGGCGACGATCATGCGGTGTCCTTCGATGGTCATCTGATCATCGTGCACATCCACCTTGTCCGCTTTCACCAGGCCGGCGGTGGTCCAAGGCTCGCCGGTTGGCGCGCGTGTTGGCGATCCCTTCGTATCGAATTGCACGACATCGAAGCTGCTGGGAACACTGAGGAGTAGAAGTTTTCCTTCGAAACGATGTCGCAGGTCCTTGCGCAGATCGGCGCTGACGGTTGGACTGAGCGCTCTCAACGGAACCACGCCAGCACAGGTCAGAACGAGCAGCAACCAACCCGCAAATGGCGACCGCAACATGGCATCAACTCTGGTATTCCCTGGGCAGGCCGCGGTTAATCGTGCACCGCACGCGCTCCATCAGACCGTCCCGGTCCCCAAACTCCGCGGGGGGAATCGCATCATGAAAGATTACTTTCACCGTGCCTGGAGAAATCTGGAAGTGCGCCTTCGGCATGAGCTCATGCGTGCCCACGATCGTGACCGGCACTACCGGCACTCCACATTCTACCGCCAGGTAGAAGGGACCTTTCTTGAACGGAAGCAGTTTCCCGTCGAACGAGCGTTTCCCTTCCACATAAATCGTCATGTTGATGCCCTGCCGCACTACTTCGGCTGCAGTACGCACGGCTGCGATGCCCGCGTCGCGGTTTCCGCGATCCACAGGCACCAGCGACCCCATGCGCATCACCTCGCCCAGAATCGGATAGCTGAACAACTCCTTCTTGGCCATCACCGACGTTCTTCGGGGAATCAAAGGCAGCAGGATCGGCGGATCCAGGTTCGACGTGTGATTCGACATGAAAATGTAAGTCTTTGTGGGATCGAGCTTCTCCAAGCCGGAGGCTTCCACCTTCACGCCCGCCAGCTTCACTCCCGTCCACGCGCCCCACATGCCCATGAAGTAAAGGAAGGTGACATCGCGAGTGAGGAATGTCCAGGGGAAGCCGACCAGCGCGGCGATCGGCAAGGCGAGTGCCCAGAATGTGAGCATCAGGATGGTGCGGAACAACGCTAGTCTCCTGTGACCTGCGCTTCGCCCTTCAGCCAGGCGGCGCGGCGCGCCTTCTGCTGAGTCGTAACATTGTCCACATCCTTCACTTCAAACTCAACTTCCTGGCGCGACCCAACCTTCCATTGCAGTTCGCGCTCTACACCACGGCGCCTCACGCGCAGCTTGATCGTGTCGCCGGGACGCAGCTCGCTCATGTGTTTTTCGAAGTCGGCGGCCGAGGCTCGTCCGTTCAAAGCCAGCACTTCATCTCCCGCGCTCAGGCCGGCTTTCTCGGCATCACTTCCGCCGCGCACGCGCACGATGGATGGTGGCGCATCGAAATTATGGACCACGACCAATCCAGTATCCGAAACTACTACCTTGCGCGGAACAACTCTCAGACCCACAGTCTTTAAGAAATCGTCCCAGGGAATTTCGTCGAGCCCCGCCACATACTTCGCGAAGAACGATGACAGATCCCCGTGGCTTACGGTTTCGGCCGCCGTTCGCACGCCGTCAGAATCCAGAAAGAACTTGCCTTGCTTCGCGTAGTTCTCATTCATCCACTGCAGCGCGTTGCGTAGCGATGCTTTTCCGTCGCTCTGTTCGCGTATGGCAAGGTCCAGTATGGTTCCCAGTAGTTCGCCCTTGTTGTAATACGAAATGCTGCGTCCTGCGTCGCGGTAATACGGATACTTCTCCAGCCATGCGTCCAGGCTCGACTGCTCGGCCGACTGCGTCCGATGCGCCGGGCGTTGTTGAAGTTCGGTAATCTGCTCACCCAGCTTTCGCAGATAGCCAGCTTCATCCAGCAATCCGGCCCGCAGCAAGATGACATCTTCCGCCGTGCTGGTCACGCCCTCGCTGAACCACAACGCGCGCGTGTAGTTTTCTTTGCTGTAATCGATCGGCTCCAGCGATTGCGGGCGGATTCGCTTCACATTCCACAGATGGAAGAACTCGTGCGCCGTAACTCCGTATAGCGACGCAGCATTCTCGCGCACACTCTGCGCGTTCACGTCAATCGCAGTGCAATACGCGTGTTCCATCCCCCCTCCACCCGGCCCCCGTGGGAAGTGATACAGAAAGAGGTAGGTCTGGAATGGCCGGTCCGCCATCCAACTCGTCGCGGCAGCCACGATGCGCCGCAGATTCTCGACAATCTTCTGCAGGTCGTAATCGGATCGGTCCGCATCTACAATTACCCGAAAGTGTCCGCCGCCTTCGTCAAAATCCGCTTCCTGAAAGCTTCCGGCTTCCACCGGGGAATCAACCATCCGGTCGTAATTCACCGCCTGATACACGCCCGCTCGCTCCGTGAGGGCGGTGGCGAACTTCCAGCCCGCCGGAACTTGCACGAACTGCACTTCCGTTCTGGCAGACCGTGCTTCGGGCAGGTACATCAACACCTCAGCCAGATTGAAGAACGCATGGCTCGCATTCAGCTGCGCCCCGTACGGTCCCGACGAATCGGCCATAATCTCGTACTCGAGTACAGCGCCATCTGCGGCGCCTTCGATTTCCCAAGTGCTCTTGTCTAGCTGTCGCACCGGCAACACGGCGCCGGACTTCCCCTTCGCTCGCACCCAGGTGATGTATTGGGAGAAGTCGCGTACCTGGTAGAGCGCATTCCAAACCGGCAGCTGGACTCTCTGCTTTGCATCACCGGGCGGGAGTTGCATCTGGACGCGAACGAGGTGATCTTGATAGCCGGCGAGCGAAACCGTGTAGCGAATCTCCGCCGGGTTGGCGCCCGCCTGGCCATTGAGAGTTGCCGGGTGGACACACGTCCACGCCAGGAGAACCAGCGCACAGCAGGTTCCCATCAGTTTGTTCATGCTTTCGCGGATGCCTCCAAAGAATTCCTGCTGCCCTTATCGGACGCGACGCCGAGCTCTTTCAGCTTCGCGGGCAGTTTCTCATAGATTCCCTCGAAGCCGCCGTTCGACAGGATCGCGACCACATCGCCCGATCGCAATTCCGGCGCCACTACCTGCACAATTCCATCCGCGCCCGAGATGATGCGCGCGCGTTTGCCCCGCTGCTCGAGATCGGCGCCCACGCTCATCAGGTCCAGCCGCTCGGCAGGAGGAATCGCGTCCGACTTGAACACTCCGGCCACCACCACTTCGTCCGCCAGCGCCAGACTATTGGCCAATTCGTGCTGAAACACATTTCGCCGCAGCGTGTTCGAGCGCGGTTCCAGGATCACCCACAATCGCGATCCCGGAAAGCGGCCGCGCAAGGCCGTCAGCGTGCCGGCGATCGCCGTGGGATGATGCGCAAAATCGTCGATGATCGTTACACCATTCACCTGCGCCTTCACCTCTAACCGTCGCTTCACGCTGCGGAATGTTCGCAGGGCCGCCAGAATGTTCTCGACGCTGATGCCGCAACCCGACGCCATTGCCGCCGCCGCGGTCGCATTGCAGACGTTGTACTCTCCGGCTAACGCGAATTCGAATTCCGCCCAACGCCTCCCGTCTCGCAGCACGGTCCACGAGGTTTTCGCTGGCTCAAAGCGGAGATCCACAATCTGCCATTTCGCCTTCTCTTGAAGTCCGTAGCGCTCTACCGGACAAAATGCCTTGGCGATGCAGCGCTCCACACTCGCTCCGGTATCGATCGCAACGAGGCTTCCCCGCCGCGGCACCAGGTTCACCAGCCGCTTGAACGCTGTCTCCACTGCATCGAGGTCTTCATAGATATCCGCATGATCGAATTCCACCGACGTTAGGATTACGCGGTCCGGGAAGTAGTGCAGAAACTTCGGCCCCTTATCGAAGAACGCCGTGTCATACTCGTCGCCCTCGATAATGAAGTGTTTCCCTTTTCCCAGTGCGAAGCTGGAACCAAAATTCTCGGCGATGCCGCCAATGAGGAACGACGGCGCCAATCCTGCCGAGTGGAAAATCCACGAAAGCATTGAGGTGGTCGTGGTCTTGCCATGTGTGCCCGCAATTACGATGACCTCTTTGCCGCGCAAAAACTCATCATGCAAAATCTGCGGAAGCGAGCAGAACGGAATCCGCACATCCAGCACATGCTCGAGCTCGGGATTCCCGCGTGAAATCGCGTTGCCCACCACTACCAGGTCCGGCTGCGGCTTCAGATTCTCCGCGCTGAACGGTTGCGCCACCGGAATTCCCAGCGATGCCAGGAAGTCTGACATGGGCGGATACGCGGCTGCGTCTGATCCCGTTACGTGAAATCCACGCGCGTTCAGCATGCCGGCCAGCGAGGCCATTGCGGTGCCGCAAATTCCAATCAGATGAATGTGCTTTCTGTCTGCCATCGTTCCCAATCCGCTTCCTTTATGCCGGCGTAGTCGCCGCCTCCAGTATCTTAAGCTGCACGTCGCGCCCGTTCACGCGCAGACTGGCATGCACTCCAATCGGAAGGGTAATGTTCTTCCGGGTGACATGCCCGGAGCGCAGGCCGAACGCCAAGGGCACGCCCAGCTCGCCCACAATCCGCAGCACGACTTCCTGCAACGTGTAGGGCTGATCCTGGCTCTGCATGCAATCCAGCATCTCGCCGAACACGATGCCTTTCACACCCTCCAGCTTGCCCGCAAGTTTCAGGTGCATCAGCATGCGGTCCACCTGGAAAGGCTTCGCGTTCACGTCTTCCAGAAAAAGGATTGTTCCCGCCGTGCGGATTTCGTGCGGGGTCCCCAGCGACGCCACCAGTAGCGACAGGCACCCACCGTAAAGAATTCCTTCAGCCGTTCCATCCACCAGTCCTTCGACCCCGGAATCCCGTGAAGACACAATCTCCCATCCCGCAATCCCGCTCAGCGCCGACTGCCACGAAGCCTGATCGACACCGTCGGGGCACGCGAAGTCCTTCGTCACCATCGGCCCGTGAAACGTCACAAAGCGCGCCGAGTCGGCAAAGCCGGTCAGCAGCGTCGTGATGTCGCTATAGCCAACGAAGATCTTGGGATGGCCGGCAATTTTGGCGGGATCGAGTTCCCGCAGAAGATAATTCGTTCCATAGCCCCCCCGCGCGCACATGATCGCCTTGATGTCATCGCGTTCGAACATCTCTTCGAGTTCGCGCGCGCGGCGGGCGGCGGACCCGGCGAAATACAAATCCTGTTCGAAAATGGAATCAAGGTAGAAAGGCGTGTAGCCGAGGTTGCGCAGAACCGCGCATCCCTGCTCCAGCAGATCGCGCTTGATGTTGCTGGCTGGAGCCACGATCCCGACGGTATCGCCGGGCCGCAGCGCCGGCGGCTTTACCCGCGCCATCTGACGTGTTGGATCGTTCAAGGTCTCATCCTAAACGAAGAACTCCCCTTCGCAGATCAGGCGCGCCGGGCCGCGCAGAAAGACTTCTCTGTCGAAGCGAACCGTCTGCACTCCACCGGGAGCTTTTACTTGAACTGGAGATATCGCCCTGCCACTCGAAATCGCGGCGACCGCGGCCGCACACGATCCCGTCCCGGAGGATTGCGTTTCGCCGACGCCGCGTTCAAAGAAACACGCGTCGATATGGTGCTTATCTTCAACAACTACAAGCTCAATGTTCACACCTTGCTTGAACACCGGATCGCGCTGGATTTCGGCAGCTCGCGCTTGCCACTCTTCCCAAAACTTCTCCTTAAAAACTACGAAGTGAGGATTTCCCATCGACGCGGGAATTCCCGACACCTTGCCGAATGAGGTCGTCACGCTGAATTCGCTCCCGACTTCGGGCACTCCCATCGCACTTTCAAATTCGAAACAATTCCCGCTGCGCGATGCCAGCGTGCAGGTCTTGACCCCGGCGCCTGTGCGAATCTTAACCGACTCCCTTTCCTGGTCCGCACACAGGTAAGCCGCCACACAACGAGTCCCGTTGCCGGAGATTTCGGCCTCCGACCCATCCGCATTCACTAGACGAGCTTCGACATCCGCGCCGGTAGTGGGAAACAGCCACTCCACGCCATCCGCACCGACTCCATTGTGTCGATCGCAAATTTGCTGCGTGATTTCCGGCAGCCGGTCTGGAGCGAGTGTGCCTTCAAGGATCAGGAAATCATTGCCACAGGCGCTCGCCTTAGTGAAGGGGATTCGCATCGGGCCAGCACTCATTCGTGTCCGGTGGACCCCAAGCACGCCACAGTGGAGAACACGGTGGACTCATGCAACCTCAGGTTCAACTCGCCATGTTCGGTTTGCGAAGCTTCCACCGTGAACATCACGCGCACCTGACCAGCTAGGCCCGCCACGCGTACGTTGTGCATGGTTCGGTGCACCTGGTCGAGGGTGCGACTGGCCTCGCTGAGAACGGTCTCGGCGTTCGCGCCCGTCACTTCGTATGTCACCGGTTCCGATCGCAGGCCGAAATAGGTTTCCAGTTTTCCGAGAGCGGCCAGGGCAACGAGGAGGATGACCGTTGCGAAAATAGCGGTGATGTACAAGCCGCCACCCGCCGCCATGCCGATCGAAGCCACGACAAAAATCGTGGCCGCCGTCGTGAGGCCCACGACCGAACCCCGCGCGTGCAGAATCGAACCGGCGCCAATGAACCCGATGCCAGGAATGATCTGTGCGGCGATCCGCGTGTGATCCCCGCCAAAGCCAGCCGCCAACTTGTCGGACAGCACCGTAAACATCGCCGCCCCGAAACAGATGCAGATATTCGTGCGCAACCCGGCGGGTCTGCGCCGGATTTGCCGCTCCAACCCAATCGCTCCACCCAGCGCCGCCGCGACCAACAGCCGAACCACGGTCGACTCGAGGACAGTCCCGATATCCGAACCGAGACTGGCGATACTGTGGAAGTCAGCCATAACGAGAACAACTCCCAACGCGGGCGAGTGGATTTTACATCGGACTCGCTCGCTGCCGATGGCGCACTCATCCAATGCCGTTAGCAGAAATGGTTACCGGAACTCCCGAGTCGCTGCGAGTTAACGAGTCTGGTAGATCGTCGCCTTGCGCTGCCCGTTGATGCTGACGATGGCCACGGCGGGCAACCCTCGTTCCTCCACCGCCCGCCACACCACGTCTCCATCGAATGCCACCACGAAATCCGCAAACTTTGCAGGATCGGCCAGTGCCCGCTCCCAAATGCCCTCCGGATCCGAGGGCTGCCTCCACACACGGTGATTCCCTTCATTGATGGTGCGCCTCAGCGGGATGCCCGCGTCCTGCAAGGCCCCCACATGCTCCCCCAGATACATCAGCACTGTTGCATTCGGAGGGAGCATTTTCAGTTGCTCGGCCACAGATCTTTCCAGTTCGAGGCGCGTGCGCGAATTGATCCACGCTTCGCGGAAGCAGACTGGCTGCGCGCGCCACACGCCGATGTAGCTGAACGCGACCAGCCCGACGCCGGCAGCCACCACGGCCCAACGCGCGGAAGGAATGCGAATCCACGAGCCAATATACGAGAAGGTCAGCGGGATGAATACCGCCAGGGCCGGCAGCAACTGCGTCCCGTAACGAACGTTGTAGAAGGAGAAAGGCCACCAGGTTGGCGTGAAGATGGGAACTCCACCATAGGCCACCGACAGCATGTAGAAAGGCAGCGGCAGCCACAGCAATAAAAGGGGCGCGAGTCCAGGTTCGCGGAAGATTGCCAGCCCTGCACCGAACAGCGCGATAAAGATCCAGGCGCGCTGCCAGTTTCCTTCGGCGACGGCGAACTCCCCCGACTTCAAGAAATATAGGCCCGCCATTGGAAGATTGCCTGTTCCCGGATGGGGCGGAAAACCCGGTGTCGCTGTTCTCTTCTCGATAGCCTTGGCCGAGTACGGCCCATTCGCAAATTCCAACGGATTCTTGTAGATGACGCCGTTATAGACAAACCACGATACTGGTACTGCGGCCGCCAGTAGAACGAACATCGCGGCCGTTCGCATAACGGCTGTGCCACCCTTCCTCCATCCCAGGAATAGAACGAGCAGCGTGATCGAAGAAGCCAGGAACCAGCCGTCATACCGCGTGAGGCAAGCCCCGGCCAAACACGTTCCACACTTCAGGAGCAACCGCCGCGCGTCTCGAGACCACTCCCCCTTTGTCCCCGCCCGCACGAACTCGGCGAAATACACAACCGACCAGATGAACAACGCCAGGTACAGCGACTCGGTCATTGCGGTGGACTGCAGGTAGAGCAGGTTCGGATTCAGCCCGTAGATCGCCGCGGCAAAAACTGCCGTCCAGGACGCCGACGCCTCCGTCCGGCCCGCCCCGCGCAGCGCGCCACGCACCAAGCGGAAGACGCCAACCACGCCAAATACGTAGGCGATCATCGACGGTATCGATCCACCCATGCCCGTTGCCCAGGCATGCTTCGCCACCACAAACGGCATCATGAGCAGATGGGGCAAGGGCAGCCAGACCGTGCCGAGTTGTAGTGGACCGGGCGTGCGCGAATCAAATACGCGGCGCGCAATGTTGATGTGCGCCACCGCGTCGCCATAAAGAAGGATTTCGCCGTTGCGGAAATAGATGAGGAACGAGATGACCGATGCGCACCCGGCCAGGGCTGCGATCCAGACGGATGGCTGGTCCCAGCGCTCGTAGGAGGTTTTCATTCGAGATGCGTCAATTCGCGGAATACCTGGAAACGCGCTTCGATTTCGTCGCGCGTCAGCGTCTGCAAGCGCTCGGTGCCAAAGCGCTCCACGGTGAACGATCCCATCACCCCGCCGTAAAACAGGGCCCGCTTGAGAACCTCGCGGTTGATTTCGCCCTGCGACGCGATGTAGCCCATGAATCCGCCCGCGAAAGAATCGCCCGCCCCCGTCGGATCCTGCACTTCTTCAATCGGCAAGGCGGGCGCGCGAAAGGGATGATGTCCGATCCCAAACGCACCTTCTCGGAAGAAGATCGTCGCCCCATACTCGCCGTGTTTGATGACCAACGCCCGCGGTCCCATGGCCAGCACTTTTTGCGCGGCGCGCGGCAGGTTGGTTTCATTCGCGATCATCTTGGCTTCGGTGTCGTTGATCAGCAGCACATCGACCAGCGACAGCATCTCGGCCAATTCGCGCGGCGTGCCGTTGATCCAGAAGTTCATGGTATCGCCGCCCGTCAGCCGCACGCCATTCATCTCTCGGCGGACGGCCGTCTGCAGCGACGGATGGATGTTGGCGAGAAACAAGAACTTCGTGTCCGCGTACTCCTTGGGGATCTTGGGCTGAAATTTTTCGAAGACATTCAGCGCGGTGAAGTCGGTCTTCGCCTCATTCAGATTTTCCGTGTAATGGCCGCCCCAGCGAAAGGTCCTGCCCGGAGCCCGCTCGATGCCGCGCGTGTCGATACCGCGCTTGCGCAAGGGCTCTTCATCTGCCGCCGTGAAGTCATCGCCTACCACGGCCACGACCCGCACATCGGTAAAGAAGCTCGCGGCCAGCGCGAAATGCGTTGCCGCACCGCCCAGCACGTTTTCCACGCGTCCTGAAGGCGTGGCGATGTTGTCGAACGCGACCGAACCAACGACGAGTATGCTCATGTGTGAAAAGAAACTTATTTTCCTGAGGAAAGATATTTGTCGAGAATCAGGCTCAGCTTCTGCCGGGTGGCGGCGGGAATTTTGTCGCGCTCGGTAAGGATCGCATGCGCCAGCGCCGAGCCGCACTTGCAGGATCGATCCGCCGGCATCGCCGACACCGTCTCGCGCACCACTTTGGCCGCGTTCTCAGCATTTTTCACCAGTACCGCAACAATCTGATCAACCGTCACCGAATCGTGGTGGGGATGCCAGCAGTCGTAATCCGTCACCATGGCGACCGTGACGTAACAAATCTCGGCTTCCCGGGCCAGCTTCGCTTCCTGCAGGTTGGTCATGCCGATTACGTCCATGCCCCAGCTGCGGTAAATGTTGGACTCAGCCTTGGTCGAAAACTGCGGGCCTTCCATGTTGAGATAGGTGCCGCCACGCTTGCCGCTCACGCCAGCCTTCTTGCAGGCAGTCTCGACCACCGTCGAAAGCTGCAGGCAGACCGGATCGGCGAACGCAATGTGCGCCACGATGCCATTGCCGAAAAATGTATCAACACGATGCCGCGTGCGATCGAAGAACTGGTCCGGGATGACGAAATCCAGCGGCTTGTGTTCTTCCTTGAGCGAGCCTACCGCCGACACCGAGACGATTCGCGACACTCCCAGTTGCTTGAACCCGTAGACGTTCGCGCGAAAATTCAACTCAGTCGGCAGAATGCGATGTCCTCGACCATGCCGCGCGAGAAACGCCACCTTGCGGCCCTCGAGTGCGCCGAGGATATAAGCATCTGACGGCTCGCCGAAGGGCGTATCCTGTTTCACTTCCCGCACATCAGTGAGCCCGGGCATGGAATAAAGCCCGCTGCCGCCGATGATTCCGATCTCCGCCTGCGACAAACGCCCCCCCAGTAAAGTCCGCCAACGTGAAGCAAACGCATGATTATACAAAAGCCCGTGGATCGCCTCTCTACACTGGAACAGCCTTTAACCGCAAAGCGCACTGAGGAGGCGCAAAGATCGCAAAGAACGTCGATCGGGCTTAGCGCGGTTCATTCTCGGCAGCAATCTTAAGAAACCAGGAATTTCTAGCCCTGGATCGCGAACGAATCCACTCACGCGATTGCCGTTCTTCGCCTCCTTCGCGGCTTTTCTTGGCGCCCTTTGCGGTTAAGAGCTTTTGCCTCCCGAGTTCTAACTCGCAACAGCTGCGCCGGCCGTCCTCCCGACTACAATCTAAGCCCATGAAGTATTTCCGGACGCTTCTCGCCGTGTTTTGTTTGGCCATCGTTTCGCGCGCGCAATCGCCGAAGTCGGTTACCGTGCCAATCACGCTTGATCACAACCGCGTCGTGATCGACGTCTATCTGCCGTTGGTCGACGGCACGAGCAAACGTATGCGTGCCTTGGTGGATACGGGAACCTCGGACTTGATGATGAGCCAGCGGACCGGAGCGCTGTTCGGCGAACTCAAGTGCGAAGCCCAGTCTTGCGCCGCTACGCCTCCGAAGGAACTGGTGATCGGCGGAATGAAGATCTCACTGGCCGGTGTTTCCTCCGCTCACACGCCAGTGAATGTTCCCAAAGACTTCATGGTTCCCGGCATGAGTCCGGAAATTACCCTGCCCTCAACCGTCCTTCGCAATTACGACGTCGTCTTCGACTATGCCAACCGCCAGTTCACAATCGGCCAACCAGGGTCGGTAAGGTTTCAGGGCACTGATGTCAAAGCGCGAATTAGCCCACCCGGTCTGATCCAGGCCAGCACCATCGTCGAGGGCGAAACCCACACTTTGGAACTCAATACGGGCGTCTCCATCAGCTTTGTCGCGAGCGACTTGCTGGCGAGGTGGCATGCCGTTCATCCGACTTGGCCGTACATGAAAGGCTCGGTGGCTGCCGCCAACATGTTCGGCACTCCCGATGAAATCGATCGGGAGGTTTTACAGATACCGAGTCTCCGCCTGGGATCGGGCACGCTCGGCAGTGTTCTCGTCGCCAGTTATCCAATCGATCTCCTGCAGCAGTTGCAAGAGCGGGCAGGAAAAGATGCGATCGGATTAGTGGGCGGCGAGGCGCTTCGCAATTACCGCGTGGGCATCGATTACGCCCATCAACAGATGTATCTGGATCTCGTCGGACGAACGCCAGCGGAAGCGGTCGACGTGGTGGGTTTGACACTGCGTCCCGAAACCGATGGACGATTCACAATCGTCGCGGTGCCGGATGGGAATGAAAAGCCTATAGTCCCGGACGTGAAGTCCGGAGACGTGCTCATCGGCGTTGATGGCGCTCCCGCCTCAGGCGCAACTCTTGGGCAGGTCTGGTCACTGCTCGGCGGAACTCCTGGACAGATTCGTACCCTTACTCTGGAGCGCGACGGCAAGCGCTTCACCGTCGATGCACCGGTGCGGCGATTCCTGGATGCGAAAATCGTCGGATCAGTAAAGGCTCCGCGCAGGAACCCGCATCGTCGAAACTGAGACTCGGTGGAGCTACCATTCCACGAAGCACTTCTGGACCCGATTTGCTGGGAGGATAATCAAAGAGCGTCTGAATGCCCTGAGCCGGCTGGACGCACCGGATGACCTCAACCCCATTGGCGTCCTGTTGCACGGCGGTCTGTGGGCCTGCAAACGCATTTAAACGGCACCGTGCGTGACATTGGGGGTTTCTTACCACTCTAGAGAGGTTCGAGGTTTCGGCTGCGAAACAGCTCGGACGCTTAACGCGCTGTACCCGAGGTAAACACATCGCGCTCGATTTTTTCGGTCGTGTCTTGATCGAGACTCTCACTCACCAGCACCATGTCGCCCTTCACTTCAATCACGATGGAGCCTTCCTCGGTCAGGTAGTTGTGTTTACCTGTAAGAGTTTCGGCGATGGATTCCTGCGGCTTGCCGTCTTTCGCATCCGAATCGCGCACGTGCTGGTAGCGATCCTTCAATCCCTTGGCATAGACGAACGCGAACTCAGAAGCCTTCTCGGCGCCAGACCAACGCGACAGGTACATCAGTCCCAGCGGCGCCGAAGGATCGCCCTTGGGACGCACGGCGTAGTAGTAACCGCCGCGCCAATGTGGGTAGAGCCGCTTCGAGACTTCCGGCCCGGCATATTGATCGATCAGGATCGCGGCGTCGAACTCGCCCACGGCGCCGACATCGAACTTTGTGTAGGCCTTGAAATCGTTCTTGAAATCCGCCAAAGGCATTGCGGTAAGCTTCTCTCCCGCCAGGTACTTGGCGGGCTCCATGATTTCGCGGGTCGAGCGGGGAGGATTCTTGAAGACTCCCGCGTAGGCTTTCTCTTTGCCTAACTTCATGAGCAGTTCTGCCTCAAAGTCCAGCCCATAGCGATACGGAAACGTCAGCGCCTCCTTGATGTAGAGCGGCGCGTTGTGAAACTCAACCGAGTCCGGCGTGCCCACCAGCATTCCGGCCTTCAGCGCTTCCACGATCTGCGGCGCATCGATCACTGACTGCCCCGTCGGCGACAGTTCGTAATCGATCAGCACCACCATGGCCTGGCCTTCGACGACGGCCTGGTGCGCCGTGGAAATTTCGTCGTTTTCAATATCCGCCACAGTCGGCTCTTTCTTGCTCGCTCCGAGGTCGGAGTCTCCGGCCTTCATGTACTTCTCGAGCCCGAACGACTGGTCCTGCAGCGCGTGGGTCAACTCGTGCGCGAGCACCGGCTTCTGTTGTTCCGCTTCGATCCAATCCAGCAGGTTCACGCTCTTGGTCTTCGGATCGTAATAGCCCGCCACTTGCTCGCGCAGCAGAGCCAGCAAAAATGTCTGCAGATCGAAGGTGCGCGGCAGGAGACCGAATTTCTTCAGCACCAGTTCCGAACGGCGCAGCCGCTGCGCATCGTCGTCTTCCTCCATGTGTTTGCGGATGAATGCCACCACCTCGTCCCGGCTGACCAGCTTGCGCTTCACGTCCTCGCGGATGGGGAGCGACGTGTCTTTGCTGACGAATTTCAGAATCTCGTCAACCGAACGAAACAGCTCCTGCGCTTCCTGAGGAGAGATTTTCTTCTCGGGATTTTCGGCAGCTTGTCCAGTCGCGTCTTGCGTTGGAGAAGCCACCGACGGTTTGTCGGCTGGCGGCTGCGGTTTCGCAGGCTCCTGAATGGGCGTGGATTGCGACGATTGCCCAGCGGGCGCTGCCTGCGCTTGCAAATCGGGAACCGACATCAAAGCGAGTAGAAGGAGAGCGCAAACTAACGCCCATGCGTTTCCCAAGAAGCTGTTGAGAATATTTCTATGAGTCATTGACTGGTACTTCGGGTGCGGCAGTGTTGTCACTTCTTCTCCACTCGAGCGGCAATCCACTGGCCGACCTCTCTCGTGCCAAGACTTCCGCCCACGTCCCGCGTGGTTTTCTTCTCGCGCACGGCGTCGAGCACGGCCGCTTCAATCTTTGTCGAGTGTGGTGCCATCCCAAGATGCCGCAGCATCATGGCCACGGTAAGAATAGCGCCCGTCGGATTTGCGAGATTCTGTCCCGCGATCGTCGGCGCCGAACCGTGCACCGGCTCAAACATCGAAGTCTTGCCCGGATGGATATTCCCGCTGGCCGCCATGCCCAGACCGCCCTGCAGGCCGGCGGCGAGGTCGGTAATGATGTCGCCGAACATGTTGTTGGTCACGATGACGTCGAACTGCCGCGGATCACGCACCATCTGCATGCACAGAGCGTCCACGTACATGTGCTCCGCCTTGATCTGCGGAAACTCGCGGCCGACTTCCTTGAAGACCCGCTGCCATAGACCTCCGGCGTGAGTCATGGCGTTCGACTTGTCGCACATCAGCACGCGGCTGCGCTTGCTTCCGTCCTGCTTCGGATTCTTCTCGCAATAGTCGAACGCGTAGCGGATTACACGCTCGACACCTTTACGAGTGTTGATGTCTTCCTGAATAGCAACTTCGTCGTCCGTGCCTTTTTTGAACACGCCGCCGACATCGCCGTACACACCCTCGGTGTTCTCACGCACCACGACAAAGTCCACATCTTTCGGTTCCACGCCCTTCAGCGGACAGAGCCCCGCCTCCAACAGACGAACCGGACGCAGATTCGCATACAAGTCCATCTGGAAGCGCATGCCCAGCAGGATTTCTTTGGCGTGGATGTTGGTGGGGACGCGCGGATCGCCGAATGCGCCAACCAGGATGGCGTCGAACTCGCGGCCCAGCATCGCGAAGCCGTCGGGTGGAACCGTGAGCCCATCCGACAGGTAGCGCGTGGCGCCCCAGTCGAATTCCTGAATTTCGATGTTTGCCCCAGAAGCCTGCAGGACGTTCACGGCTTCCGGAATGACCTCTCTCCCGATGCCATCGCCGGGAAGGACTGCAATCTTTTTGGGTGATGTCACGCAAGGCAGCTTATCAAGTGACAGCAGGGTTTGCCATTCTTGGCAGTTAACAACACAGCGACATGGCCAGCACGGATCAGAGAGCGAACCTCATGGGCTGGAGCCCCTTAACAGGTCGGAGCTTACCGACGCGGCTGAGCTGTGCCCTTCCCTGTCACCGTTCTAATCGCTCGGTCGACGGATGCGACTCTGCATAGCTGTCGGTCAGGGTCGATGAGTGTAAGGGCGACGTTTCACTAATTACATTTGGGTGTGTGTCCAGCCGGCATAAGCAAAGTATTATGAAGCGCCTAAAAATCTGAGGAGATCATAGCGACGATGCCAAACAATGCTTGTGCAAACACAGAATCCGGCAGGAGACACTTTCTTCAAACTGTCCTTTCCAGTGCCGCCATTGGAATTGCGGCGCAAGCCGGAATCGGGTTAGCTGCTCCCGAAAAGCTCAGCGCCCAAACCGATCTGAGTCCCGATGCAGCCTTACAGGAATTGCTCTCCGGAAACCAACGTTTCGCCGCAAATCAGCTGACGTCGATTGAACACGACCTGACAATCCTGAAAGATCGGACCGTGGGTAAGCAGGAACCGTTTGCCGCTGTGCTCTCCTGTGCGGATTCTCGCGTGCCCGTGGAACTGATTTTTGACCAGACGATTGGCCACATCTTTGTCACACGAGTGGCCGGAAATATTGTGACACCAGAGATTATTGCCAGCCTTGAGTATGGTGTTGCTGTTCTCGGCGTCAAGGCGCTTGTTGTGCTGGGCCACGGTGGTTGTGGAGCAGTAAAGGCGGCAATGAAGGCCGACTCTGTCCCCGGACAAATCAGCTCGTTGTATCCGTGCCTTCGGCGGGCGGTGGAACAGTCAGACGGAAATCTCGACAAAGCGATCGGAGCCAATACGAAGGTTCAGGCAGACTTGTTGCGCACGTCCTCAACAGTCATCCGCGACGCTTTTAAGGGTGGCAAACTGAAGGTGGAGGCCGGGGTCTACGATCTCGCTACTGGCAAAGTCACTTTGAGCTGAATAAATTAAGAATCCTGATTGCCCAGTAACCTTGGCAACTGTTGAAGCGAGGTGACTAAAACTCGAACCCGCCAAATCATATACACGATGACCGGCTTGAACCACCCGGGTTTGCCGCTGCTCGGTTCCCCTCCGCCAGCACACTCGACGATCACTGTCGCAACCTAGGAGCGAATTCCTGCTTGACGCCGGCAGAACAGGCGTCACTTCTTCCTCTGCATCTCAAACTGGAAGTGAGCGTCCTTCCCTTCGTGCTTCCAGGTCCAGTCTTCGCTGTAGTGATCGGCGTCGGCGAACGAGTACACGGCTTTGTGCATATGCCCGGCTTGTGGCGAGGACAGGTTGGTGGCGTCTAGAAAATCGAAGGTCACCGTCTTCCCGTCGGGCGCGATGGCGGCCACCATGCGCGGCTGGTTGTTGCTGGGGCAAAAGTGCGTCATGAGCAACCGGCCGCCGTCCACGTAGTAGAGGCTCGTCATCGCTTCATCGCCCATCTTGATGTCGGCCATGACCGAGGTTCCGCCGGCGATGAGCTTGTAGGTGACTTCTGACGTCTCACCGTGCGCTCCTTTGCCAACCCACGTGCCTTCCAATGACTTGAAATGGTCCAGCGCTTTTTGGGCGTCGGACTGCGCCCACGCGGATAAAGCAGTTCCCATGCATACGGTGATCAAAGCGGTTCGAAGAAATCGCATCGTCTCTCCTTGAAAACTGGTTCGCATCGCGAACACGCCGCCGCGCTCTCCAAAGCGCGGCCCGCTGGCCTCCGCTATAATTTGGGGAAGCATGCCGCTGACCAGCTCACATAACGATGTTTCCGTGTCAGCACCTGCCGCGTGGCCTGCGCGCTTCGGTAACGTAACAGACGAATTTGCGGCGCTGAGGTCAACCTGCGGGGTCCACGATCTTCCGGCGAGCGCGAAAATCAAGCTCACCGGATCCGATCGGGTGCGCTGGCTGAACGGCATGGTCACGAACAATGTTCGGGACCTGGCCGCCGGGCACGGTGTGTACGCGTTCCTGCTCAATCCTCAGGGACACATTCTCGGCGACATGACCGCCTTCCACCGCGGCGACCATCTGCTGCTCGAGAGCGACAAGGCGCAGCTTGAGAAGTTGCTCGCCACGTTTGATCACTACATCATCATGGACGACGTGGAAGTCGCGACTGTTTCCGAACAGTTGAGCACGCTGGGCTTAACCGGACCCAAGGCCGCCGAAGTACTCAAAGCCGCCGGGATCGATCTTCCCGAGCAGCAGCCGCTCGAGATCGCGGAAGTCTCCTGGCAGGGGACGAAGATCAGCGTCATTCGTGGTGACAGCGAGACCTATCCTTCGTACTCGATCTGGATTGCGCCAGAACACGCTGCGACGCTTCGCCGGGATCTAGTCAGCAAGGGAGCCCTTCTGGTAGGCCAGGATGCGCTCGAAATTTACCGCATCGCGCTCGGCATGCCACGGTACGGCAAGGACATTCGCGAGCGTGACCTGCCACAGGAGACCGAGCAAGCCCGTGCCTTGAACTTCAGCAAGGGCTGCTACGTCGGGCAGGAAATCGTGGAGCGCATTCGTTCGCGCGGCAATGTCCATCGCAAGTTCACTGGATTTCGTTTGTCGGGGGCGGCGTGCGCGCCCGGCACAAAGATTCAAGCGCAGGGGAAAGACGTGGGAGAGGTCACCAGTTCCGTAGTGGTGCCCGCGCCAGACGGCGAACATCCTGTGGCGTTGGGGTACGTGCGCCGCGAGCTGGCGGGGAAAAAAGTGGATATCGCCGGTTCTCGCGCAATCGTAACCGAACTTCCCTTCGCCGACCTGTTGCAGAGATAAAAAGGAAAAAACTCATGCGTGACAAGAAACAAGACGCTGGTTTCACTGTGACCGACCGCCGCCTGTTTACTACTGAAGGCGAACTGCGCTCTGACGTTGTGGAAGAGAAGCCCGAAACTCCCGTCGCGTCGACCACCGCTGCGCCGGTAGAAATCCCCAAGTCGGACACCGGCGGCGATTCCAAAGTGCCGCCTCCGCCGACCGCGGCCGAGCAGAAAGCCAGCGACGACGCCTATCGCCAGTCCTCCAAAGACCTGGATGCGCGCGTGGAACTTAGCGGCCATTCGGCGAAGGAATTGGAAATCACGTTTGAACGCTTCATGGCATCACTCTACATGAGCGGCATGATGCAGATGGGCATGATGCATGAAGAAGGCGCGCAGCCGCGCGTCGATCTGATCGGCGCCCGCCAGACCATCGACACGCTCGGCCTGCTGCAGGAAAAAACCAAAGGCAACCTGACTTCCACCGAAGAACACTTCCTGCAGAACTGTCTCTACGAGTTACGCATGGCCTACGTCGAGGTGACCAACGCTCTAGCGCGGCCGCCGCAGGCTCCTCCGGGAAAGGTTGCGGGCGGCGGCGCACGATGAAGGCAACCCTGACGGTGCTGGGCAGCGGCACGTCGATGGGCGTGCCCACCATCGGCTGCAGTTGTGCCGTCTGCCATTCGAGCGATCCGCACGACCGACGCACTCGCCCTTCCATTCTCCTGGAGTTCGGCGGCAAGATTGTCCTGGTCGACACTACGCCCGACTTCCGAGAGCAGGCCATCCGCGAGCGCATCATGCGGATCGACGCTGTGCTCTACACCCACACGCACGCCGATCACATTCTCGGCATCGACGACTTGCGCCCTCTCAGCTACCACCACGACGGCAAGATTCCGTTGTACGCGCGCCCGGAGGCAACGGAGTTTCTGCGCAACATGTTCCGCTACATCTTCGATGCGGACTACAAGTATGGCGGCCGCGCCCGTCTCGAACTGAAACCTATCGAGGGGGCCTTTGATCTGTTCGGCGCACACATCGTGCCCATCCCGATCATTCACGGAGAGAACGAGATTTACGGTTACCGCTTCGGCAGCGCGGCCTACCTGACCGACTTCAGTAAGATTCCTGAATCGTCGATGCCGATGTTGCAGGGTCTGGACGTGCTGTTCCTCGACGGCCTGCGTTACGAGCCTCACCCGACGCACTCGACGGTCGAGAACTCGATGCGCATCGCGGAACAATTGAAAGCCAAACGTGTGTTTTTCACGCATATCTGTCACGACCTGCCGCACGAGGCGACCAATGCGGCTCTGCCGCCGCATGTGCGGTTGTCGTATGACGGAATGAAATTGGAGTTCGAGATTCAATGAGAATGTGAGCGCAACGGCGGTCGCAAAATTGGCTTTCTTTGCGGCCTTGGCGAACCCTTGGCGCACTTTGCGTTTATCTTCTTCGCTTCTAGATGCAGATTTTCCACAAACTCGAAGACGTCCCCGCTAACTTCGGACCGACCATCGTGAGCGTCGGCAACTTCGACGGCGTCCATCGTGCCCACCAGGCGGTGCTGGCTGATATCGTCGGCCGCGCGCGCCAAAAGGGCGCCAAGTCCATGGCCATTACTTTTGACCCGCATCCCGTGCGAATCTTGCGCCCGGACTCTGGACTTAAGCTTCTGACTCCGACTCCCGAGAAGCTGCGCCTGCTCGAAGCCACCGGACTGGATGCCGTGCTCCTGCTTCCCTTCAGCCGCGACCTTTCCCTGCTGACACCCCACGAATTCGCCGAACGCATATTGCGCGACACACTTCACGCCTGCGAAGTCCATGAAGGCTACAACTTCCATTTTGGACACAAGGCTGCCGGCAACGTGCAAGTGCTTGCCGAGTTCGGAAAGGAGATGGGCTTCGTCGTGAAGATCTTCGATGAGATGACGCTGCGCGGCGAACCCGTCTCCAGCAGCCAGATCCGCAAGCTCTTACGCGACGGCCGCGTCAGCCGCGCCCGCCACCTGCTGGGCCGTCCCTTCGCGATTCTGTCCGGGCCCGGCCGGGGTCGCGGTTACGGTAGCAAGTACACCGTACCGACCATCAACCTGAATCGTTATGAAGAGCTCACGCCCCAGGATGGCGTCTACATCACGCGCACGCGGGTGGGCGCGGAATGCTTTGAGTCGGTCACGAACATCGGCAACCGCCCCACGTTCGGCGCAGATTCCTTCGCCATCGAGACCCATTTGCTGAATTTCCATCCCATTGAACTCAATCCTGATACCGAGGTGGAGATTTTCTTCCTTGGGCGCCTCCGCGAAGAAATCAAGTTCCCCTCGGTCGAAGCTCTGCGTGAACAAATCGCGAAGGATGTGCGAAAATCACGGCGCTACTTTCACCTGACCGGTCTCCCAAAACGGTAGTACTTGGCATCTAACTATGGAAGTGGAACTCGTTTATGGTTAGCGCAAGCCACTAGAATCGGGATATCTCAGTTCGAGGTATGACGAAAACCCTATGAGCCAGCAACCATCGCGCAATTTCAGGAAAGAGCTGTTACGAGTTGTTACACTGGTTTTTATTGGAATCATGATGATCGTAAGCACCCAAGCACCCGCCTACGCCGCCGAAACCGAGTTCGGGCCAAGCAATCCCTTCTACCTGGAGAGCCGGCTGCCCTTTCACGCGCCGGCCTTTGACAAGATCAAAGATTCCGACTACCAGCCCGCCATCGAGGCCGGCATGGCACAGCAGCGCGAAGAGATGAAGGCCATCGCCGACAATGCCCAGCCGCCGACCTTTGAGAACACCATCATCGCCATGGAAAAGACAGGGCGGCTATTCGATCGGGCCATGTCTACCTTCGGTGCGGTGACCGGGGCGAATCTTAACCCGACACTCCAGAAGGTGCAGGAAATCGAGGCCCCGAAACTGGCGGCCCATGCCGACGCCATTTTCCTGGACGCGAAACTCTTCCAGCGCGTAAAGGCCGTGCATGAACAGCGGGCGTCCTTGAAGCTCGACCCGGAGTCCAACCAGCTCGTCGAGTGGTACTACAAGAAATTCGTGCACTCCGGCGCCAACCTTTCCGACGCTGACAAGGCTGCGCTGAAGAAGTTGAACGAAGAAGAATCCAGCCTGAGCCAGGCTTTCACTACGAAGCTACTGGCCGCGACGAAGGACGCTGCGCTCGTCACAAAAGATAAATCCGCGCTCGCCGGGCTCACCGATGCACAGATTGCCGCCGCTGCCGAGGCCGCCAAGGGCCGCAAGGTGGAGGGATACGTCATTCCCCTGCAGAACACAACGCAGCAGCCCCAACTTACCGAACTCCAGAACCGTACTACTCGCCAGACCTTGTTCCAGAACTCCTGGGACCGCGCCGAGCAAAGTGGCGCCAACGACACGCGCGAAACGGTCTCGCGCCTTGCTCAATTGCGGTCCGAAAAAGCCAAGCTACTCGGATTCCCCAACTACGCCGCGTGGAAGCTCGAAGACCAGATGGCCAAGACGCCGGCTACGGCTCTCAAGTTCATGGACTCTCTGGTTCCGGGCACAACGGCTCAGGCGCACACCGAGGCCACAGATATTCAGGCTCTCATCGACAAACAAAACGGCGGCTTCAAGCTCGAGCCCTGGGACTGGGAGTTCTACGCGGACCAGGTGCGCAAGGCGAAGTACGATCTCGACGAATCCCAGATCAAGCCATACTTCGAGCTGAATAACGTTCTGCAGAACGGCGTTTTCTACGCAGCCGCTCAGCTTTACGGGATCACGTTCAAAGAGCGCAAAGACATTCCGGTCTACCACCCGGACGTGCGCGTGTTCGAAGTCACCGACTCCGACGGCGGACCGCTCGCGCTCTGGTACTGCGATTATTTCAAACGGGACAACAAGAACGGCGGCGCCTGGATGGACAGCCTGGTCGGCCAATCGACGTTGCTGGGAACGTTGCCCGTCGTGTTCAACGTGGCCAACTTTGCGAAGCCCGCACCCGGGGAACCGGCTTTGCTGAACTTCCGCGACGTGACCACCATGTTTCACGAATTCGGCCACGCCCTGCATGGCATGTTCGCCGACACGAAGTATCCCACGCTTTCCGGGACCGCGGTGGCCCGCGACTTCGTGGAATTTCCTTCGCAGTTCAACGAGAACTGGGCGACGTATCCGGCCGTGTTTACGAACTACGCGAAGCACTACAAGACCGGCGAACCGATGCCCGCTGCCCTGGTCGAAAAAATCAAGAAGTCGCAGAAGTTCAACCAGGGATACGCGTTCACCGAAATCGTAGCCGCTGCCCAACTCGACATGCAGTGGCATACGCTTGCCCCGGGCACGCCGCTACAAAAGCCGGACGACTTTGAAAAGAAGGCCCTCGACAAAACGCAGCTCGCACTGAGCTATGTTCCGCCGCGTTACCGCTCCAGTTACTTCGCGCATATCTGGGGGGGCGGATACTCCGCCGGGTATTACGCCTATCTTTGGGCCGAAATGCTCGACCACGACGGTTTCCAATGGTTCGAAGACCACGGCGGCCTCACCCGTGAGAACGGCGACCGCTTCCGCAAAATGATCCTGTCACGGGGAAACACCGAGGATCTGGAGAAGATGTACGTCGCGTGGCGCGGGAGCGAACCGTCGGTAGAGCCGATGATGAAGTTCCGCGGGCTGCCGACGGGCACGACCAAGTAAGAGATACCCGGAAAGCTCGGTTGATGCAAACGCCGTGGGCTGCGGATGTCACGCTCACGGCGTTCTATTGGCGCGGTGCGCAATCAAAGGGCCGCGCCGATCTTATCCCTTCCACTGACTTTCACGGAACTCCCGGTGAAGTTTCCGCTTGCTCCAATCCTTCGCACCTGAGAATCTCTCCCGGATGCCGCCCGTTACCTTCTCGCAAACCACCACGGCGCAGCGCCGCACCTTGATTGCTGCTGCGCTCGGATGGATGCTGGATGCGTTCGACACCATGCTTTACGCGCTGGTGCTGGCCCACATCATGCGCGACCTGGGGATGAGCAAGGCGGTTTCGGGATTTCTTGCGACGCTCACGCTGCTGGCTTCAGGAATCGGCGGCGTGCTCTTCGGTTTCATTGCCGACCGCATCGGGCGCAAACGCGCGCTCATGCTTAGCATCCTCACATATTCGCTCTGCTCATTTGCTTCCGGATTAGCAACGTCGATCGCCATGCTCGCTGTCTTTCGCTTCATCCTCGGCCTGGGCATGGGCGGCGAGTGGAATACGGGTGCCACGCTGGTTGCGGAAACCTGGCCCACCGAGTTGCGCGCCAAGGCAATTTCGATTGTGCAAAGTTCCTGGGCTATCGGCTACGCACTCGCCGCATTGGTCGCCGGAATCGTGCTGCATTACGCCAACTGGCGGACCGTGTTCTTCGTGGGCATTCTTCCGGCGATCATTACGCTCTGGATTCAAAGCCGTGTCCCGGAATCCGAAATGTGGCAGGAGCATCATCGACTGGCGCAGGATTCCAAGCGCGTCGCCGACGCGCAAGCTGCGTATGACCACTCCAGCTTCGCGCGGATTTTTCAACCGCCTTATGTGCGTTACACATTCGCACTCCTGCTTGCAAATTTCTTCGGAATGTTCGCGTGGTGGGGACTGTTCACCTGGCTGCCACCCTACCTGTCGCTGCCCGTGGATCAGGGAGGGCGCGGCTTCGGCGTAATGGGTACGACCACGTTACTGGTCGCGCTGAACCTGTTTGGGATGTTTCCCGGTTACGCCGGCTTTGGTTGGATCGCCGATCGTCTCGGCCGGAAACGCTCATTCATTCTCTACACGCTCGCGGCTGCGATTCTGGTCCCGCTGTATGCCATGGCACGGGAACCGTGGCTGATCCTCGTACTAGGTGCGGTCGTGGCATTTTTTGGAACGGGATTTTTCTCGGGATCGGGAATCATCGGCAGCGAGATTTTTCCCACCCGGCTGCGGGCCCGCGCTTTGGGATTTACCTACAACGGCGCGCGGACCATGAGCTCCATCGCGCCCTACATGATCGGCCGTGTGGGCCAGTCGAAGGGGCTGAGCTGGGCGTTCTATTTGTGCGCGGCAGGATTTTTTCTTTCGATGGTGGCAGCGACGCAACTGCCGGAGACGAAGGGAAAGGCGTTGGAGTAACGAGAGCCGTGAGCTACGAGCTTCGAGCTACGAGCAAAGTCCTCGCATTGTGAGAACATCCAACACGTCAGCTCAGCCATGACGCATTGAAAAACGTCCCAGCGATGCGCTTGCTCGGAGCTCGTGGCTCGGAGCTCATTCCATCGGCTCAACCAGCGCGCTCTCCCCACTGTCGCGCTCCGGTAGCTGCACAATCACGATTGCCACCAGCACGATCGCAATCCCGAGAGTCTGTATTGGCCGTATCGCTTCCCCTAGCAGCAGGGCGGCCAAGACGATCGAAAGCACCGGCTCCAGGCAACTGGCCACGATCGCCCGCGTCGGCTCCAGATGCTGCAATCCAGCAAAGTAAAGCGAAAACGGGGCGAGCATGGACACCACGGCGAACACTACCAGGAAACCCCATTGCAGGCCCGAGTAGTGCGCAGCAACCAACTTCCACGGAGGATTCACCACCAGCCAGAACGCCGCCGCGCTAAAGGTCGTGTAGAGCAGTACGATCCAGCGGTCGTGGCGCTTGAGGATTTGATGTCCGGCGACGTTGTAGAACGCGAATGACACCGCCGCCAGCAGTGCCGCCATGACGCCCACGGTGTCGAGCCGAAAACCTCCAGCTCCCACCACACCGATGGCCAGCGCGCTGCCCACGACCGCCAAGGCCACGGCCGCCACTCGCTGCAGAGTCGCTTTCTGCAGTCCGCGAGCCACCATGTAAAGCAGTACCAGCACCGGCGCGGTGTACTGCAGGATGATCGCCGTCGCCACGTTCGTTCGCTGAATCGAGAGGTAGTAGAGATAGTTCGAGGCCGCCACTCCGAAGATACCCAGCATCACAATGCGTCCGAAGTCTGCCTTCGAGACTTTCAATCCGCTCCAGCCGCGCCGGCGCTGCAACACAGGAAGCAATACCAGAAAGGAAATGCTGGTGCGGCTCTGTGACAAGATCAGTGGATCGATCGGCTCGAGCGCCTGCCCCGACGGCAACAGTCTTCCCGTGAATGCAGCTCTGCCCAGCGTGGCCGCAACGCCCCACAGAAGTGTGGCCGCGGCAATGTACGCGTATCCGCGAATGGGGTGCGCGTCAGTCGCCAAGGATTTTGTCGATTCGCGCAGGATCGAACCCGATCAGGACTTCGTCTCCAATGATGAGAGTAGGAGTGGAGTGGCTGTGATACTTCTCCATCAGATCGCGGACCGCGGAAGGGTCCTGCGTGATGTCGCGCTCTTCGAAGGCAACGCCCTTTTCCTCGAGCAACATCTTCAGCACTTGGCAGGGCGGGCAGTCGGGATGTGAGAACAACACCACCTTGGGCTTCATCATGGGGCGCCGAGCGTGAATTTTCTGGTCTAAGCCATTTCCATTATGCTTCCCGGACCTCAATTTCCGCTGTGATCTTTGCTGTCTTCTGCAGCATAGCGGAAACGGAACAGTACTTCTCTTCTGAAAGACGGACAGCGTCCTCGACCGCTTTGCGCGAGACTTTGCCGACCACAATGTAGGTCAGTTTGATCGAAGTGTAAACCGTGGGTGGCTCGGCGGCGCGTTCGGCCTGCGCGCGGACCTCCAGGCTATTGAAGGGCTCGCGTTTCTTGCGAAGAATGGTCGCTACATCGTATCCAGTACAGGTGCACAGACCGATCAGTACCAGCTCCATTGGGCTGTTAGCCGTTTTCTTGTCGCCATCCACCACGATGGCGTGTCCACTGCTCGACTGCGCCGCAAAGCGGACGCTGTCGATCCATATCGCGCTGGCTTCCGTCGTCATCAGACTCCTCTAGAATTTATAACTCCGAAGGTGTGTCGAGTGTCTCCATCTCCTGGTTCGCAGCTCACTCACCGACGGTTGTCAGTCAGCGGTTCGGGATGTATCAGCACCCGGAACAACTCGGGCGCATCTTGTTTGAAGCGGATCTCCAGTTCGGTTTGAATATCGTGCACGCGGGACAGTGGCATTTCATCCGACAAGGTGCAATGACACGCGACGTACAATCGGCCACGCACGCGTTTGATCTGGATGTCGTGCATATCGAGCACTTCGGGAAATTCCGCGGCGATGGCCTTGAGCCGCCGTTCGAGCGCTGCGTCGCGCACAATTTCGTCGCCCGGTTCGATGGTCGAGGGCTCGCTTTCGATGTGAGTAAGAATCGAAGAAATTTCCGGAACATCGCCGCGCATTTCCGCTTCGAGCGCACTGACCCGGTCATGCGCGTCTTTCAGCGAAAGGCGCTCGTCCAGTTCCAGATGCTGCTCGACATGGAGTCGCCCGTGCAAGTCCTGCACGCTCACGTCGTGCACGTTGAGATTGTGGCGCGTGGCCACAGCGCGAATCTGATCGAAGATATTTTCCTTGCGATCGGCGCGCGGAACGGGATTCACCGTGACATCCGCATCCGGCAGGATGTTGCGAACCGCGGCCGTCACCAATTCCGCCACTCTGCCTGAATGCTGGAAGGTGACCGTGCGCGCGAGCGCCACGCCGACGTCGGCGAAGTAGCGTGCACCTGCCCGGCGGATTCGTACCCGGTCGACGTCAATCACCCCTTCGACACGTCGTACGGCGTCCATAATCTTGGCACGGACGCCGGCCGGGGCCGCGTCCAGCAGTGCATCCACGGTCTGCCGGGAGAGCCGCCAGCTCACGCGCACCACGATTCCGGCAACCACAAGCGCGGCGACCGGGTCGGCATCGCGGAGCCAATTAATCTGGTAGGCGCGGCCGACCATGACAAGCAGCAAGCCCAAGATGACTACGCTGCTCGACCAGACGTCGGTCGAGAAGTGCAGGGCATCGGCCTCGAGCGCCTGGCTGTCGTACTTCTCCGCGATGCGCGCCAGCAAGCGCGATCGCCAGAGGTCCACACCGATCGAGATACCCATCACAGCAAACGCCCAGATCGATGGCTCGATCTGTACGTGACGGAAGAAGAGACGCTCGATCGACTCGTAGATGATCCAGACGCAGGTCAGAAGCAGGAGGCCGGTCTCGATGAATGCGGAGAAATTTTCGACCTTCCCGTGGCCGTACTGATGGTCGGCATCGGCGGGCTTGTCGGAAACCCGGACCGAGAAGAAGGTGATGATCGAGGCCACCAGATCGAGTCCCGAATGGGCTGCTTCGGAGAGGATTCCCAAGCTGCCCGTGGTCACACCGACCACAATCTTCATGGTAGTGATCACAATCGCCGCCAGCACGGAATTCCCGGCGACCAGGCGCTTTTCCGCCTGCATGGTCGCGGTCGAATACGGCATCGGGGATTCCGACATGCGGTGATTATCTCCGCTCGCCTCGGTTCGCGTCCAACCAAGTTTTCATGAACTACCGAGGTTCCATCACCGAGCGTTCCCAAATGTGTGTGTTACGATTTCAGCACCCTAAGGAATGACTTCCGGCAAGCCAACCGTAGTCGTCACCGGCGTCTCGGGAAACCTCGGGCTCCGCCTCTTGCCGCAACTCGCCGATTTTTCCGTCATCGGCATCGATATCGTGCCTCCGAAAACCGATCTTCCTATACGCTTCGTCCGCATGGATCTGGGGCTGGAGGAATCTTGCCGCGCCATGTACAACCTGTTTCGCGAGACACGTCCGTTCTCGGTGGTGCATCTCGCCTTCGTAATCGATCCGCAACGCAGTGGCGTGATTGACGTCGACCAGATGTGGCATATCAACGTGGCTGGCACTGCGCGTGTGATGGAGGCCATCACCGAAGCCAATCGCAACGAAGACAGCGGCATCCGGCAATTTGTCTTTCCGAGCAGCGTCTCCGTGTATGGGCCCGACACTCCCGGGCCGGTCACCGAAGACTTCGGCTTCGACGCGCACACCCTCCCCTATGCGATTCACAAACGCGAATGCGATAACGTCGTGAAACAGCGCGCCCCCGCACTGCGCGGATGCAGTGTCTACATTTTGCGGCCGCACATCTTCGCCGGCGCGAGCGTGGAGAACTACATGATGGGAGCCTTTCGGGGCACGCCCAACGGCAAGAGCAAACGCGCCGCGCAAATGCGCAAAGAAGGCAAGCGACTGCCGTGCATGCTGCCCTATGGACAGCGCTTCGTGGATAACCAGATCCAGTTCGTGCACGTCGACGACATGGCCCGGCTTCTGACCTGGATCCTCAAGCGCGAGCCCGAAGCTCGCCGGCTCACCATCCTGAACGTGGCTGGAAAGGGCGAGCCTCTGACCTTTGGCCGCTGTATTGAAATGGCGCACGCAAAGCTGATCCGCGTGCCCGGCAAGTGGGCCATGCGGCTGGTACTCCAATTTTTGTGGAAGATGGGAATCTCAGCAATTCCGCCCGAGGCCGTGCCCTACATGAGCGGCCAGTACATCATGAACATTGACCGGCTGAAGAAATTCTTAGGGGAAGACTACGAGAAAGTCATCCGCTACTCTGTGACCGACGCCTACCTCGACTCCTTCAAAACCGCCACCCCGGTGGCCGAATCGCAGAAGCTGGTGCTGCAGTAGAGAGACTGACGAATCGGAATCGCCCTTCTACGTTCTACATGATTTTTCCGTCTGTCATCCCGAGCGAAGCGAAGGACCTATTCTCGGTCGACAGGCACGAACATTAAGGACCGTCTCCGCTACTTGCGCCCGTGATACAAGCCCGCCGTCCCGAAGGTATAGGGCGTCCATTCCGCCCGCGCAAACCCCGCCGCCCGCATGCGCGACATCATCTCGGAAGGAAGGGGAAATCTGCCTACGCTCGCCGGCAAGTAGGAGTAGGCGCTCTTCACGCCTGAGATTGCGCCGCCGATTACGGGCAGCACGCGCCGGAAATAGACGCCATACAGTTTGCCGATGACGCCCTCCGGTTCGGCGCACTCCAGAATGCCGAGTTCCCCGCCAGGCTTCAGGACGCGCACAATCTCGCGCAGGCCTGCGTCGTAGTCCGCCAGGTTGCGAAACCCGAATGCCGAAGTGACGAGGTCGAAAGACGCATCGCGAAACGGCAGCGTGAGCGCGTCGCCCTCAATCCATCGCGGGGAGGGGCCATTCGATTTCATCAGCGCCCGCGTGAGCATGGGATGCGCGAAGTCCACGCCGAAGATACGAGCCCCCGATGCGCCCGCCCGCTTGCCCAAGGCAAACGCCATATCGCCGGTACCGCAGCAGAGATCGAGCACACGCGCGTCTGGCCTCTCCAGAATGTTCGCGAAGGCGCGCGCTGTTCGCCACCACCACCAGCGGTCGATGTTGAACGACAGCACATGGTTGAGCAGATCGTAGCGGGGTGCAATGGCGGAGAACATTTCCTGCACGGCGCGCGCGGCGGAGGCCTGATCGTGTGCACCTTCGGGGGCTGCTCCGGTTACCGCCGGCCTGTCGTGCTCAGTCATTTGCGATGGCATGGATATCGGAAACTTCCAGTGTGCTACTTGTCCCCGCGACGAAAATCTTTAACCGCGAAGTTCGCGAAGAAAGCCGCGAAGGACGCGAAGAAAGGAATCTGAAATCGCTTTTTCTTCGCGGCCTTTGCGAAATCTTGCCGTCCTTGGCGGTTAGAAAGCTTTCCACCGCCCCAGGTTCGCGCATTGCCTACCCCTGCGACAACTCCCGGATCTCCTCCACCGCCGCAAGGACCACCTTTTCGGGCACATCGTTGACGATCTCGACTTTGCCGATCTCAGTCGGCAAAACGAAGTGCACTTTCCCGTTCCGCGTCTTCTTGTCGGAATGGAGTCGCCGCGCGATGTTTCGCGGGCGCACGTTGAGTTTCGGCAGTCGCCCCACTTCGCGCGTTGCGACGCTGATGCGCTGCGCGTCATCCCCATTCAGTTTCCCAACGTCTGTCGCGATACGCGCAGCTGCTACCATCCCCCAGGCTACTGCTTCCCCGTGCAGCAGGGATCGGTATTCGGTCTCTGCCTCCAGAGCGTGCCCGATGGTGTGGCCGAAATTCAGCACACGACGCAAGCCGTTCTCTTTCTCGTCGACCGACACCACGTGCGCCTTCAGCCGCACCGATTCGGCGATGAGTCTCTCAACCGTCGCTGGATCGCGTTTGGCAATCTTGTCGCGATTCTGTTCGAACTCTCGGAATAGTTCCACATTCCCGATGACGCCACATTTCAAGGCCTCATACAGGCCGGCGCGATACTCGCGCTCGGGCAAGGACGACAGCACTTGAGGATCAATCAGCACCACACGCGGATGCCAGAACGCTCCAATCAGGTTCTTTCCGGCCTTCAAATTAACACCCGACTTGCCACCCACCGATGCATCCACCTGCGCCAGCACAGTTGTTGGAATCTGGACGAAGTCGACACCGCGCATGTACATCGCGGCCAGAAATCCCGCAGCATCGCCAGCTACGCCACCGCCGAAGGCCACCACCACCGCTTTCCGGTCCGCGCCGAGATGGCTCAACTTCTCTGCCAGCGCCTCGACCGTTGCCAGTCGCTTGTAACGCTCCCCCTCCGGCATCTCGAGGATCTTCGTCTCGAAGCCGGCCGCGCCCAGGGACGACATGAGTTGCTTTCCCCACTTCCGCCGCACCGGGGCCACCGTCACCACAAACAGGCGGCTGCCGCCAGGCAAAAGCTCGCGCAAGAGCGGCCCGGCCTTGGCAAGCAGGCCATTCTCAATCAATGCCGCATAAGGACGCGGATTCACAGCGACAGGAATGTTAATCATCTACATTCCATCATAGTGCACAGCTAGCTAGCCTGGGCGGTCATCGTGCCAGTTCTGGACAGCGGAAGGCGAGCTATGCACTTTTCTTTTTTTGAGGGAACACGAGCGACGCCACCACCGAAATCGCGATCACGCCCGCCACTGTCCCCAGCGCTGCTACGGTCGGGACGGTCACGTAGTGTGAGGCCAGCATCTTCGCCCCGATCAGAATCAGCACAACCGACAACCCGTAGTGCAGATACTCAAACAGATCCATCATGCCCGCAACGGCGAAGTACATCGAGCGCAGTCCGAGGATTGCGAATACATTCGACGTGTATACGATGAAGGCGTTCAGCGTGATCGCCAACACGGCCGGAATGGAATCCACTGCGAAAACAACGTCAGTCGTCTCCACGATCAGGAGCACAACCACCAACGGCGTGGCATACAGGCCGGGCCGCCGCACCCAGAACTTTTCGCCTACGTAGTCATCGGTCACCGGGATCCAGCGCCGGAACATCTTCAGCAAGGGATTTTTTCCCGGGTCGATCTCTTGGTCTGCCTGGCGCAGCAGCTTGACGCCGCTATACACGAGCAAAGCACCGAAAACATAGGTCAGCCAGTGGAAGCGCTGGATCAGACTCACGCCGGCAAGAATGAAGATCCCGCGGGTGATCAGCGCCCCCAGGATCCCCCAGAACAATACGCGGTGCTGTAATTCACTGGGGACGCGGAAGTAGCGGAAGATCACCAAAAAGACGAACAGGTTGTCGATGCTGAGCGACAGCTCGATGAGATATCCGGTGGCAAACTCGAGACTCTCCGAGCGACCGTGCCAGAAGTAGACCAGTACCGCGAAGAGTGTGGCGAGACCTACCCAAACCCCGCTCCAGGCGAGCGCTTCGCGAAAGCTGACCGTGTGCGCGCGGCGATTGAACACGCCGAGGTCGAGCGCCAGCATCACGATCACAAAAACGTTAAAGCCGATCCAGAACCAAAGCACTCTTTTCCCCCAATTTGCCCAGGCCTACTGAGTGACTCTACCTTTGACCCTATCGCGGGGCGAGGGCGGGACGCCCTCGCCACTGCCGGCAGGATGCCGGCTCTACATTCCGCGGGCGAGCTGCTTATCTAGCCTTCGCCCGCCCTCTTTTGCCGCTTTCCCATTCTGCCCAAATTCCCAGCGGCTTCATCTGCTCGTCGGAATGGGTATCGCGCAGAATCTGGTCGATTTGCGCATGTGTGAGGCGCGGCCCGAGGCGCTCTCGCTCATTGGCGATGCCATAGGCCACCACGCTCATCTCCGCCACGTGTTTCTTCAATTGCGCGATATCGACTTTGTCGAGCGTGTCGGATGTCGCGTGATAGTTCTCCAGGTAGTTCGCCTCGTCCTGAAGCGCCACCAGACTGGGAACTCCCTCCAGCATGAAGTCGTAGTGATCCGTGCCCCACTCCACGTCGTCGGTTTTGAGTTCTTCGAGACCGAACTGCTTCAGGGGTGCGATCAATGGCGCGAGTGCCTGGACCATATCCTTTCGTCCATTCAGCGAGAATCCGGTCACCCGGCCGATGCCTGCGTCAATGACGACGATGCCCGCCATCTTATCGAGTTCATTGCGGTGCGCCACCGCATAGGCGCGCGACCCGAGCATACCCTGCTCCTCGCCGGAGAACAGAATGAAGCGGATTGACCGCTTCGGCTTCAATCCCGACGCCTTGATTGTCCGCAGCGCATCCACCACCAGGGCGGCGTTGCATCCGTTGTCGAGCGCGCCCGTCCCTAGTTCCCACGAATCCAGATGCGCGCCCAGCACAACGAACTCATCGGGCTTCTCGGTGCCGCGGATTTCTCCGATTACGTTCGCGGCCGTGAGGGGTCCTCCAATCCTGTTGGGCAGGGAAATGTCTGCCCATACCGGATGTCCCGAAGCCAGCAGACGGGCGATACGCTCGCCATCTTCGCGAGCCACCACGAAGGACGGAATGCGGTCGATTTCGCCAGCCATTGCGTTCGTATGCCGGTAGAGGATGTCATGCTCGCGCGTGGCGATAAACGCTATCGCCTTCGCCTGGGCCTTTACCGCTGCATCAATCACTGGCGGCGCGTCCATGTATTCGTTGAAGAGATCTACCCACTTCTTCAATACATCGGAATGCACCAGGACCAGTTTCCCGGAGACATCTCCCGCTTTCTTGAAATCGGCAGCCGTGCCCTTACCCACGTCTATCACGGGCACGTGCTTGGCTGTGAGCGGCGGACCCATCGCGATGGAAACGGCACGCAGGCGGAATTCCACCGGAGGGATGGTTGCAAGTTTCGGATCTGTCGCTGTCCCGATCGACGCCACAGTGACCACCGTGGCTCCCTCTGCCCACGAATGCGGCATCTTGAAGTCTTCGGTGTGGACTTGATCGGCGCCCGCTTCCTTGAACGCTGCGACACCCCACGCGACTGCGCGATCCATCGCCGGAGTGCCCGGGACACGGCCGCCAATCTCGTCCGTTAACTGCCGCAAGTTGTGCTCGATAGGGGACGGCTTTAGCGCACCTTGAATCAGAAGATCTGCATCGGACTTGGCTTGCCCACTGGCCACCGAAGAAATAACCAGGCCCGCGACCAGGCAGTACGCCAGGCTTCGAATGTTTTTCATAGGAGCGCCATTAGAAATCAAATGCGGAAAAACGGAAAGGGAGAGGCAGTCCAGGCATCAGGTCTCAGGTAACTGGGGACAGGCCTCAGGGCACACGTGCGTAGTGGGCGGGTGCGGGTCTTTCAGTGCTTTCTTTTGTGGCCCAGTTGTTTTTTAAATTGCCGTCAATGTTCTCGGCTTCTGTCTTTTCTCTCCCAAGAGCTTTTCGCTCGTGTTGCTTTGCATCGCTTTGTAAGCGGTGTGGAGTGATCACTCCCGCTGCGGGTACGGCTCACGCTGGCCAGGAGCCCCGTATGACTCGTTGGCCGGTGAGTAGGCCTGCGCCGCTTCAGATGTCCGCCGGTAGTCTCCCTCGGGTCTACTCTGACGGTAAGGGTCCGCGCGGTTCTGCCTAGGACACACGGTCACGTCGCCATCTCTGAGCTAATTTTAGAATAGCAATTTGGGTGGCGTGATTGTGCCAGTTTGCGAAGTTTATATTTCGCGTGGATTGAGGGAGATGAGTGGGATTTGTGATCTGGGTAGGGCTTGACAGGTGATGCAGATCACAAAGATAGTACTGAGTTCTCAGTACCGAGTACGCGGTACCCAGCCAGTACTCAGAACTCAGTTTCCAGGTCTTGTGGCTACCGCGCGTCCAGCATCCATACTGTCTGCAAGATCACGTCACCGACGATTTGCAAGCTCTTGGGACTGAGCTTGTCTAGCGTGTCCTGTGGCGTGTGATGGAACACGTCTTCGTAGCCGTAGTCCAGATCGATCAGATCGGCCGACGGAATCCCAATTTTCAGGAATGGAAGGTGATCGTCGTCCACTTGAATCTTGCGGGCAAAGAAGTGGGATTGGTAGCCGAGCTTTGTGGCGGCCTGGTAGATGAGGTCTTCCAGCCACGGCGTGGAAAAACCTTCCTGCTCGATATTCAGATCGGCATCACCGATCATATCGGCTAGCAGAAATGCTTTGATCTTTTTCGCGGTCCCATCCTTCTGCCAGCGCTCGGCCAGATGCTTTGTGCCGTACAAGCTGTCGGCGTCCGACCAGGTCCGCATGGCTTCTTCGCCGTCGGTCCAGACCAGCCACACGCTGTATCCGTCGCGCCTTTTCCCGCGCAGCTGATTCGCAAACTCCAGCAGGATGGCCGTTGAGGAGCCGCCATCGCTGGCGCCCACGTAGGCCGTATTGCGCAACGGGTAGTTGGTGTCGTAGTGCCCGGCAATCACGATAATCCCGTCCTTGGTGCCCGGGAACTTCGCGATGATGTTACGCACGGGGAACTTGCCTTCGACAGTATCGGCCGTGAAGCTGTCGCTCTCCACCTCATCTCCCTTGAGATGGCTGAGGATGTAATTCTCAAGTTTCTTGTGATTTGCGCTGCCGATCGGCCTTGCCCCGAATGCAGTCACCTCCCGGGTGTACTGCATGGCGCGGGCGGAATTAATTTTCGGAGCCGGCCCGACGTCGGCTACTGGAACCGGGCTCACGTTCTGCGCGGGGCTCGCCGGAGTAGGCGTCTCCTGGATCGCCGGGCTCTGTGCCTGTGCATCGGTCTTCGACTGTTTGCACGAGGTTCCTCCCAGCAGCAGCAACGCCCCCGCCAACAGAACCAGCATGCGACCTCCACGTCCCGGGATGCCTATCACTTGGCTTTTCTCTCCCGTCGAGCCTGGCGCTGTTTGGGATGCACAACCCAGGCCACGCCGATCGAAAAAACGTACAGCGCGACCATCGGCGCCGCGAAGATGCACATGTTCAGAATATCGGTCGTAGGCGTCAGGATAGCCGCAATGATGAAGATCACTAAAATGGAGTACCGCAGATTCCGCCACATCCAGCCCGCAGTCACAATACCCATCAGGGAGAGAAAGAACACCAGGATCGGCATCTCGAAAATCGCACCCATCCCGATGATGATCGTCAGAAACAGATCTGTGTATTCGCCGATTGTGATCATCGGCTGAAACTGCTTGCCGAAGTCGATGAGGAACTGTAGCGCTTGCGGGTAGACGAGCTTGTAACCGAAATATCCGCCCGCGATAAAAAGACTCACGGACGAAAGCATGAACGGAACTACGTAGCGTTTCTCGTTGCGATACAGGCCGGGCGAGATGAAGGCCCACAACTGGTACAGGACAAATGGCGACGTGACAAACAATCCCGCCAGCAGCGATACCTTCAGGTACATGTTGAAGGGATCGGTGGGATTGAGATAGACCAGCTTTTCCGAGAGTCCATTGCGCTGCAGCGCGTCCATGATGGGGCGCTGCATGAACCCATAGATCTGCTCGCGGTATCCCCAACAGGCAAAGAAGCCGACGGCCACCGCCACGAGGGAAAAGATAATCCGGCGCCGCAGTTCCTCGAGGTGCTCGAGGAATCCCATGGCGGGCAAGCTGTCTTTTTCTTTTTCGGGCGCCTCGGGGAGCGTCTCAGGCATCGGCAGCCTTGTTGCTGTTTTCGCTGGGGGTGGTCAGCTGTGCGGGCACGTGGTCGGGGGGCACATCGATCAAGGTTCCACTCTCCACCGCACCGGCGGGCGGTTCGGGCGGAGGGAGAATTTGGGGCTCCACCGATTCCCGTTCCAGATTCGCGATTTCGGTTTCGATCTGCGCTTTGAACTCGTTCGAGGCGCGTTTGAACTCGTTCAACGCCTTCCCGATCTGTCTGCCAATCTCCGGCATCTTCTTGGGCCCAAAAATAATGAGGGCAAGCAAGAAGAGGAAGACCATTTCTGTAAAGCCGAGATTCATATTGGAACATCATACTGCCGGACTTCCACCGACAGCAATGTGACCGGAATCACCGGGATACAACATTTTTCTCGCTGGACTCGACCCCCCGGAGTCACGATATCCTTGCGCGACCCGATGGCCGCCGACTCACCCGTTCTTACGCCGACCACCGAACCCAACTGGTCCGCCCGCATCCCGGCGCTCGACGGCCTGCGCGGGGTCGCGATCCTCCTCGTGCTGCTGCGCCATGCGGTGTTCGGCGTCAGCTCAGTGCAGGGCATCGAGTCCCACTCCCGGCTGACATTTCTGTTTCTTGCCGCCGGGCAATTGACGTGGAGCGGCGTTGATCTTTTCTTCGTGCTGTCGGGATTTTTGATCGGGGGTATCCTGCTCGACGCCCGGTCGTCCCGCCGCTATTTTCAGACGTTCTACATCCGCCGCGCTTACCGCATTCTGCCGCTCTACTTCGTAGTCATCGGACTTTCGTTGTTGCCGCATGTTCTGGTGCAGTTTTTCCCGGCACGTGCCGCGCGCATGTCAGCGCTCCTTCTTCCCTGGTGGTCTTACTTGACCTTCACACAGAATTTCTGGATGGCGCATCGCGGAACCTTCGGACCGAGTGGGATCGGTATCACATGGTCCCTCGCCATCGAAGAACAGTTCTATCTCACGATTCCATTTCTGATTCGCAAGGTTCAGCTGCGTAATTTGGGGGTTGTGCTGTTGATGATCATTGTCTGCGCGCCCTGGTTTCGCGTCCTGTTGCACTCCAGCATGGCGTATCCGGGTCTCGCCAGCTATGTGCTCATGCCAACGCGCGCTGACGCATTGTGCCTGGGCGTGCTTGCCGCACTGCTCGTGCGTACACCCGCATTCTGGAACTGGCTGCGGATGAACACCTATGTCGTATGGTCGCTGGCAGGCCTGCTTTTTGTGGGTACCTGCTACATGACATGGGAAAGCTACGATGCACTGTCGTTTCCGATGACGACCTGGGGATTTTCCTGGCTAGCGGCTTTTTACACCTGCATTCTGCTGATCTCGATTCTCCCGGGCAACGGAATCGTGACTCGCATCCTGCAGAACAAAACACTCATGCAACTCGGCACGATCGCTTATTGCAGTTACCTCATTCACGTAGCGATGATGAATGCGATCCGGCATCCGCTCAAAGTGCAATTTCCGCATGCACCGGTGGCGGCCTGGCTTGCCGGGGGATTGTTGGGGATGGCTCTGACGCTGACGATCGCCTCGCTGTCTTATCGCTACTTTGAGCGGCCGCTATTGCGGAAGGGGCACGCACACCAATACTAAAAAGGCTGCCCCGTCGAAGAATCCGAGCGCTCGGCGGCGCCTTCCGTGCGGCCGTCCCGACCGAAGGTCACAGAGTCGCTAGCGATCAGCGATTTTTGAATCTGTTTTTAATTCCACGCACTTTTCTCGAGCAATCCCGCGACTTCGTCCGTCCCGCGCCCGAATTGACCAGATGTTTACAGCTTTGTCATCTCCCTTTAATGAAGGAAACCTATCGTCCGTCCCTATCGCGAAAATCTTTTTCCCGGGTATCCGCTGCAAACATTTGAAAGGAGCGTTTATGCGTTCTGTCCGTTCCGTATCCCTTGGCCTGCTTCTCGCCTTGGGCGTGCCTTTGAGTTTCGCACAAGGGGGAATTGGCCCTTTTCGTCATTCGGTTCCCTCCGCCAATCCGCGCGTGGGTACACCTGACACTGTGGTCGCACGCGGCTTCAAATTGAAGCAGTTGGCCGCTGGCGTCGATCCGCTGGAAAATCCGACAGCGAAAATCACTCAGTACGGTTTATTGGCAGACGGCACCCGGACCGAGCCCGACGAGAATCTTTACCTCGTGTTGTCGAATCCGGGCGGCCCGACCGCAGGTTACAACTACGGACATCACTTCCTGTTCCAGGGCCATGAGAACGCCGGCAATCTCGCGTACGTGACGCGCATCAACCTGGACGTGAAGGATCCGGCGCACCGGATCACCCTGCTAACGCCGGAAGGCAGCGACGGGCTGACACATTTCAACTCGATCGACGGCTCTACATACGATCCCTTCACCAAAACGCTCCTCTTCACGCAGGAAGCTGGTACGGGCGGCGGCGTAATTCAGATCAGCGCCAGCTGGCCACCGTCAGTCACAACGTTCGATGGAATTGTCGGCAAGGGCGGATTTGAAGGCATCCATCCCGACGATCGCGGGAACCTGCTGATCGTCGAGGACTCCGGCGGGACCGGCGTAAACGCGATCCCGACGGATCCCAACAGCCCCAAGACGGCGAAACAGCCCAACTCTTTCGTCTACCGCTTCGTTCCTTACAACAAGACTGATCTTTCCAAGGGCGGCAAGATGCAGGCGCTGCAGGTCACCATTGACCACGAACTCCTGGTCTTCAACGCTGCCGATCCGGTCGGCGATACCTTCTCGCCGAAACAGCTGCAGCTCCACACTCCCGGCACCTCGTACCCGGTGAAGTGGGTCACGATTCACGACACGGCTGTCGACGGAACCGATACGTTTGACGCGAACGCAGCGGCGAAAAGCGCGGGCGCCACGCCTTTCAAGCGCCCGGAAAACGGCCAGTTCCAGCCTGGATCAAACTACCGCACCTTCTTCTTCTGTCCGACGGGAGACACCGACGCCGTTGCCGGCGGCAACCCCGACCTCGCGGCTCGCGGTTCGTGGGGTTCGATCTTCCGCGTCGATCTCAACGAAAGCCGCAATAGCGGCAAGATCTCCATCTTCTTCCTCGGAGATGCCGATCATGCTTCGTTCGACAACCTGACGTTTGGCGATCTGAATACCTTGCTCGCTACGGAGGATCGCGGCGATTCCCTACACCTTCAACTCAACACGCTCGACTCGGTGTGGGCATTCTCCGTGAAGGGCAGGCAGTCGCCCAAGCGCCTCATCGCGCTGGGCCGCGATGCTACATCGCTTGCCGGGGGCGAAGACAACGAACCCACCGGCTTGCATGTCTCCAATGGCGTTCCCCTCACCTTCACCCAGCCGGGTTCGCTGCTGAACCTGCTGGGCAGTCGCGGATTCGTAACGCGCCAGCATGGCGACAACATCACGTTCGAAATCGTGAAAGACGACGACTAGTCTTCACATCGCTCTGCCAAAACCTGCCTCTGCGAGTCGCTCTTCCGAGCACTCGCGGAGGCCGCCGTGTTTTGTGATTACTTTCGGGCCTGCCCTTCCAGAGCTTCGGTTAACCCCAAACGGACTCTTTCCCGCGCACACTTCGTTCGAAACAATACGTCCATGCCGAATGAGACCCGCTCGTCTTTGCGCCTGTTTCTGGCAGGTCTTTTTTTCCTGTGCTTGCTTGGCCTTGGTTGTTCGACGTCCTCCGGCAATGGCGGAGGGGCGAACAATGGAGGATCGGGCGGTTCCGGCGGATCGGGTGGGACGGGAACGACGTCTACCTCGTGCCAGCAGATGGTACCAGGGCAGAGTGCGAGCCTCGGGGGACTTCTCCCATTTCCGGGCAGTAATCTCTGGAACACCGACATCTCGAGTGCGCCGGTCGATGCAAACTCCTCGTCCATCATCAGCAACTACGTCGGTTCCAGCACGCACATGCATCCGGACTTCAGCAACGATCCGACGTACGGGATTCCGTACGTGATCGTGGACGGAAATCAGGGCCTCGTTCCGATCCACTTGGGCGCTTATGCAGGCGACAGCGATCCGGGGCCGATGCCGGTTCCATCGAACGCACCCGTCGAGGGCGGCTCGTCGAGCACGTCGGATCGTCACGTGCTGGTGCTCGACAATGCCAATTGTTTTCTCTACGAGCTCTACAACGCGACTCCGGGATCGGGCGGGAGTTGGAATGCGGATTCAACCGCCGTGTGGGATTTGCTCGGCAATGAGCAACGGCCTTACACATGGACTTCGGCGGATGCGGCCGGATTGCCGATCTTTCCTGGCCTGATCCGCTATGACGAGGCGGCCTCCGGAACCATCAAGCACGCGTTTCGCTTTACCCTGCCGCATACGCGCGCGGCTTTCACTCCACCGGCTTCGCATTGGGCGGCGAACACGAGCGACCCCAACGCGCCGCCGATGGGTATGCGTGTACGACTGAAAGCGAGTTACGACATTTCGGGATTTTCGGCGCAGATGCAAGTGATTCTGACGGCCATGAAGAAATACGGCCTGATTCTCGCCGACAACGGCAGTTCGCTGTTCGTGACCGGCGCGTCCGATAACCGCTGGGGCAGCGATCTGGATTCGCTGAAGACCGTCCCAGCGACCGCATTCGAAGTGGTGCAAATGAGCCCGGTTTACACGGCGTCGAACGTTCCGCGGGGTGCGGCGCCCATGATTACAAGTTTCACGGAGACTCCGGGCAACATCTCGGCGGGCGGCAGCGTGACGCTCACCTGAAGCGTCCACAACGCGTCGTACTTCATCATCAGCCCAATGCCCGGCGCGGTTAGAGGAACCAGTGTGACGGTGAAGCCAACCACAACTACGACTTACACGCTGCATGCCAGCAATCAGCATGACCGCTCAACGGCGACCGTTACGGTCACGGTGCCCTAGGGTCGCCCAGCTGCTGTCCGGTTATCGAACCAGCTAATACAGCGAAAGACTGCTCACACAAAGTCGCCGATTCTTCATACAATACTGGACACAAAGTTGGCAGGCCTGATCGCCGACCTGCCCGTCGTTGATGCCGTGCGTGAGGTCGCGATGTCAAAGCCAGAGTGGTTCGGATTGGCGCTGCTCGGCTGTGGTGCCGGGCTCGGCTTCTTATTGGGCGGTACCTTCGGATTGGCGCTGGCATGCGTTTGCCTAGTGGTGGGCCTGGTCTTAATCGTCGCCAGAGAAGCTCTGGGAACCCGGCGTCCGTCTGCTGCGGTCAAGTCCTCCTCGCGAACGACTTCCCATCTGCTCGTCCTGCTCAAAGAGATTCACGCTCGACCCTTGCGGAACGGGAAGTTTCAGGAGATCAGCGATCCCAAGCAGGCCGGCTTGCAATTCGAGACATTCGTGCATTGTTGGCTCCTGAATGACACCGACGAGCGGGTTGGCATAGCCAGCCTTCGCTTCAGCCTCGCCAAGCCGGGAGAAGCGCCGCAATTGCTACAACGCGTGACTGGCGATCTGGAGAATTGGAGAGTCGGACGGTTGCGCGATGAGATCGACTCATGGGGCGTCCGCTACCTGCAGGCTGCGCAAGAAGTGATGTCTGAATTGCAAACCGAGGAACTCCTTGAGGGCGGATCCACACGGCAGGGGTGGCTGCACTTTCGAGCCGAAGGCATCACGCCGGGGGAGATGACCGATGCCAAGCTAGAATTGGAAGTGCTCGATTCCCACTTGAACAGTCACCTCGGCGAATGGAAAGGGCGGCTTCAGCTTCCCGGGCGTGTCTGGCCTTTTCGAGCCGAGCCTAATCCCCGAGCTGCGCCCGTCTCATCCGAAGGTGAGACCGCATCAATCCCTGCCGATACCCTAAGTCAATTCGGTACAGCGAATTAACAGGCAAGGTTCGAGGATCGATTGATTGTGTTCCCCACCTGAGTCGAGAAGGCTGCCTGCTTTTTTTGGTTGAACTCACAGAAATCGTCATAACAGCTCTTTTTTGTTGATGTTCCCGCATCTCCACAGGGAGTTTTCTCATCTGAAGAAGTACGGCGCTGGATAGTCGCTTTGGTAACATGGAGCGACCGAATCAGTCACATAAGTTGCTGGTTTCACGTGCTATACTGCGCAGATTGTGCGGGATTTCGGGGTTTTCTGCCCCAAATTGAAGGATTCTAAGATGGCTGGTAGTGCGCGTCGTTCTCTCTTCCTTGTGATCGTCATCCTGGTGGCTTGCGGTTGTCTGGGCATGCTGTTTGCGCAGCGCAGCCCGATGGTGCCACCCAGCGCCGATTCTGACGTCAAAGACAGCCTGAAGCAGTTCACGCAGATCTACCAGGTAGTCGAGGACAACTACGCCGAGCCGGTCAATGCCGACAAAGCCATCTACAATGGTGCGATTCCGGGCATGCTGCACGCGCTCGACCCGCACTCGAACTTCTTCGATCCCAAGTCGTACTCGCTGCTGCGCGAAGAACAACGCGGCAAGTACTACGGCGTGGGAATGACGGTCGGGCCCCGCAATAACAAAGTCATCGTTATCTTCCCGTTTGTGGGAACGCCCGCGTACAAGGCCGGCATTCATCCAGGCGACGTCATCAGCGCCGTCGACGGCAAAGCCACCGACAACATGAGCACTTCCGACGTAGCCGACCTGCTCAAAGGGCCGAAGGGGACGACGGTTCACATCACGATACTGCGAGAAGGCGTCGAGAAGCCGATGGAGTTCAGCCTGGTGCGCGATGAGATTCCGCGCAACAGCGTCGACCTCGCGTTCCTGATCAAGCCCGGCGTGGGATACATCCACATCACCGGCTTCCAGGAGACTACCGAGCACGAAGTCGCTGAGGCGCTCGACAAGTTCGGCGATATCAAGGGCCTAGTGCTCGACCTACGTCAGAATCCCGGTGGACTGCTCAGCGAGGGCGTGGGTGTCGCCGACAAGTTCCTGAAGAAGGGGCAGCTGATCGTTTCCCATCACGGCCGCTCTTCACCCGAGAAACGCTATACGGCCACGCATGGCAACAGCGGCAAGGAATATCCGATGGTCGTGCTGGTCAACAAAGGCACGGCTTCGGCGGCGGAAATTGTTGCTGGCGCGATTCAGGATCACGATCGCGGGCTGATCGTCGGCGAAACGACCTTCGGCAAGGGCCTGGTGCAGACGGTGTATCCGCTGGCGGAGAACACCGGCCTAGCGCTGACGACTGCGCGGTACTACACGCCCAGCGGCCGCCTGATCCAGCGCGACTATTCGAATGTTTCGCTTTACGACTACTACTACAACCGCGATCCTGATGCGAACGGCGGCAACAAGGAAGTGAAGCTAACCGATGGCGGGCGCACGGTGTACGGGGGCGGCGGCATTACGCCTGACGTCAACGTGCCTCCGGTGAAGAGCAACCACTTCCAGGACACGCTGCTGCAGCACTACACGTTCTTCAACTTCGCGAAGCGCTACGTGGTGAAGAACAACGTTGTCAAGACCTTCACGGTCGACGACGCGATCATGCACGAATTCCGCAAGTTCCTCGATGACGAGAAGATTCCTTACACCGAGCAGGACCTGGTCGAGAACAACGACTGGATCCGGTACAGCATCAAGAGCGAGGTGTTCGTCGATCAGTTTGGGCAGGACGAAGGCTTGAAGATCCGGGCGGAGAACGATCCGCAGATCATCAAAGCTTTGGAGTTGCTGCCGCAGGCGCGGGCTCTGGAAGATCATGCGAAGCAGGTGATTGCTGAGCACAATGCTCCTCGGGCTGTGACGCAATAGTTTTGTGGTTCTGTCATCCTGAGTGCTGGCCGAAGGAAAAAGCAAGTCCTTCGCTTCGCTCAGGATGACAAACTTTTTTGGGGGACATCGGTTTTGAGCGCCGGTTTTGAGCCGGTTTGGGTGGCTCTTTTGGGACGCTATTTCGAACGGTGTTCTTTTGAGGTCCGTGTTGCCCGGGCTTGTTCGCTGCCATTGGCATGAAGTAACCCCTGTCCTATCTCCACATTGACTTGCCTATCTTGCTGTGTGAGAATCCGCGCATTGGCGGACTTTTGGCGCTGGCGGCGGGATTTCGAGCCTTCGGGAGCCGCGATGTTTCCTCCCCGCTCAGTTCGAGGAAAAGTGCACTGGTCCTTCGCTACGCTCAGGATGACAGACCTATTTTGTGAAGGCTGGGCATGATGCAGGAGGGCGGCTGGGTACTCGCCGTATTTCTAGCTGCCTGGGCGGGCGTGCTGGATTGGCGCTACCGGCGCATTCCGAACTGGCTGACCGTACCGGGATTGATCGCGGGGATAGCGGTGAACGCAGCGGCAAACGGTTGGAGCGGGGCCAAGGCTTCCCTGCTGGGAGCGGGGTTGGGCTTGTTGGTCTTACTACCGTTCGTGCTGATCAAGGCCCTGGGCGCAGGCGACTGGAAGCTGATTGGCGCGATCGGCGCGTGCCTGGGTCCGACGCGGCTGATCGCAGTGATGGTGGGATCGATGCTGGTCGCGGGCGTGATGGCGGTGGCGTTGATTGTGTACAAAGGGCGGTTGCGGCGGGCTTTGGGAAATATGGGGCACATGCTGCGAGCCTTTTTTACTCTGCATCTGCCGGGAACGGAAGTCTCGCTCGATAATCCGGACGCGGTGAAGATTCCGTTCGGCGTGGCGGTGGCGTTCACGGTGCTTCTGTTTGGAGTGCGGCGTGTGTTGGGCGCAGTCTAGGAAACTATGAGACCTGTAAAGCGAATTCTTTTCGGAACCGAGGGTGCGGAGATTGCCGAGACGGCGGTGGTGTTGCCGGTCTTGTTTACGGTTCTTCTGGGAGTTTTCTTTTTTGGGCGGGCTTACAACATCTACGGGACGATCACACAAGCGGCGATTCAGGGAGCGCGCGCGGCAGTGGCTCCGGCCTGCGCGACCTGCGGCAACACCACACCAACGGCCGACCAAATTGCGACCAATGTGATTGCTCCGGTGCTGCAGGCATCGAAGCTAGACCCGGCGTTGGTCCAGCCTCTGACGCCCACGCCCACGGCGTGTGCTTGCGGCTCGGTGGCGTGTGGATCAACGGTGGCCTGTGATGCTGCGGGAGTGTCGGCGACCCCCTCGATTTGTGTGCAGCAGAACATCGCCTTATCGAACTCGGGTGGCACACAACAGTGCGGGACGGCAGTCTCTTTCCGGTATCCATACGGATTTAATCTGCCTTTCCAGTCCTTCACGCTGCAAATGAAGGCGTCGGCACAAATGCGAGGCGAGAGCCAGTGAAGCGCATCCGCCAGTTCACGATGTTGCTTTTGATGGAGGCGAAATCTGCCGCGACCGGAGATTCGGGCTCGCAAATTGCGGAGTTTGCCGTGGCTCTGCCGCTGCTGCTGATCATGGTGGTGGGCATTTTTGATTTTGGCAACGCCTACAACATCAAGCAGAGAGTGACGAATGTGGCGCGCGAGGCCGCGCGCATGGGTGCCAGCCAGCCGACGGCAGATTTGACGACCCCAACGCCCGCGTCGATCCTTGAGATTCGCGACATGGTTGCCGCCGCGTTGCAGAACGGCAGACTGAGTGACTGTGGACTGGGAACGACGGCAGCCGTGGCTGCGGGCGCGGCGACCCCGTGGAAATGGACGTTCACCACGTCATGCGGAACTGCCGGCAACCTGGTACTCACGGTCGACCGTGGGTTCGTGTTTACGAGCTCCGTCACTGCGGGCGGCACAGCGGTCAAGATGATCTCAACGAATGTAACCCTGCTTTATCCCTACCAGTGGAAATTCAATCGTCTGATTACGCTGGTGGTCCCGACCGCAATTTATCCTGGTACCACGCAGATTTCAGTTGCGTCGGTGATGGCGAACCAAAGTTGAAGGATTAACGTTGAAGGATTAACTATGATCCGACGGCGCAGGCAGCAACATCCGAGACAGGGCGAACGCGGCGTGACGATGATCCTGGTCGTACTGGCCATGCTGAGCATGCTGGGAATCGTGGCCTTGGCGATTGATATCATTACGCTGTACTCGGCGCGCAGCGAGGCCCAGCGCGCGGCGGACTCGGCGGCGCTGGCGGGCGCGAAGATGCTCGTCGATATGGGGGTAACAACCGACCCAACGATTTCGGTACCGACGGTTGCTCAAATTGACGCTGCCACAAAAGCGGCCCGGGATGTGGCAAGCAAAGCTTCGATCGCCGGGCGGGCGGTGCAAGTTGCTGACGTCGCTGTTAGTTTCCCAGGGAGCGGCACTCCGACCTTTGCTGTGAACCCACAAGTCAGTATCACGGTTCAGAACACGAACTTGCCGACTTTTTTCTCACGTATCTGGAGTCGGGCGGCGCTCACCGTTCGCGCCACTGCACTCGCGGAGGGATTTAACCCGTCCAACTCATCCAGCATCGGCGGTGTCGGCGCGCCCGGCATTCCCGTCATCGCCCGTTGCGTGAAACCGTTCGTCATTCCGAATTGCGATCCGCAGCATGCCGGCGCTGGATGTGGAGGTACGGGGGCCACCTTCTTCGATCCAGTGTCGGGTGCGATCACAAACCCGGGCACTGCACCGGCAGGCATCATCGGGGAAACATTTCAGATGTTTTCGAACTGTGGCCCGGGGCCTGGCTGCGCCCCAGGCGCTCCTGATGCGAGCCCAGGCGCAGGAGGCGTCACGCTTCGCTACTATCCTGCACAGATGCCGGCGGCAACGAATTCCTGTCCCGCCGCCTGTGGAGGCGGGACGAATTTTGAGAATGACACTGCCTGCTGCAATCCGACACCGATTTCGTGTGGACTGACGGTGACCTTGCCGGCTGTGAACCAGTTGACGATTGATGGGACCGTATATCCGGAAGGCGGAGGCGGGCCGGCGCAGAATGGCGTTGAGTGCCTAATTCATCAAAGACCGGGGAATGGACAAGACAATCTCAATTCAACGCCCTTGACTTATCCGCTGCAGATCTCGGTCGGAAACAACCATCCCCTCGCGGGAACGGTGCTGTCGGCCAGCGATCTCGTGACAACCAGCGATTCGCTGGTGACGGTGCCGGTCTATGACGGGGCGACCACGCCCACAGCCGGTGGTCAGGTAAACATCATTGGGTTTCTGCAGGTGTTCATCGACCAGGTGTACCCGGGAGGCGGTGGGCCGAAGGCCGGAGAATTTCAAGTGACGGTCGTCAACGTTTCCGGGTGCGGGAGTTCGGCTACAGGCACGGCGGTGGCCTCAAGTTCCGCGGTTCCGGTCCGGCTCATCCACTGAATTCATAGTGTCTTAGACGAGCGTAAAGCGGACGCTTGCGCGTCGCGCGAACGGGGACGTGCGCGCTACTACACCAAATCAATTCAGCACAGTTTAGTTTGGCGGCGCGGCGGGGTCGCCGGGTTGGGGTGTGGTGTCCGGTGGCGGGGCCTCGGCCTGCGGGGCATCAGCCTGGGGCGCTTCGGCAGCGGCGTCAGAGTCTCCTCGCGGCTGGATGTCTTCGGTGACAGGTGGCGGAGGCGGCGGGGGTGCTCCACCGCTTCGCATCTGGGCTACCGGGACTGCTTCCTCCTGCGGCGGGGGCGGGACTTGCGCCACCGTGCTGCCCGCTTTGGGGCTGAGAACCACGCGCTCGACTTTGTTGGCGTCGGCATCGGTGCCCACGATGATGAAGTTGTAGCGCGAACCTTCCAGCAGTTTCGAAATCACTTCCCGCTGCGTCCCCGGACCTAGTGCGACCGCGACGACTTCCTGTTCGGCGCCAGGAGGCACGGCGATGTCGGCTTTCAACTCCGTACGAAGCTCGTTGAGCACTTCTGCCAAGGAAGCCCTTTGGGAGGTCAGGCGCAATTTGCCATCGTCCAGAAGAGCGATTTCGACTTTTTTGGGAGGAGGCGGAGGAGCGGAAGATGCCGATTGCGTGATGCCCGGCGCGGATGTCGGCAGGGCGCCGCCGGCCGCCGGCAGTTTGACGATGACGGACTTAGCCGACGGGAACACCTGATAGACCTGCGCGGACTTGAGATCGAGCACAACGCGCGTGACCGGCGGCTTGGATGACAGCAACCCAACGCGAACGCCTTTTACTTCTCCTTGATTGACCGCCATAGCGCGGAGTTGCGGACCGGGCAGAGACTGCGGGAAGTCAATGACCAGGCGATCGGGACCGGTGACGGTTTGCACTGCGGGCTCGACGTGCTGGCTGGTTTCAATTTCGATTTCGGTCGCGTCTCCGGATTTCAACACGGACACTTTTTTCACCTGCGCGTTGCCACTTCCAACGGGCCAGCGCGCAACTGTGATGCCCGCCACGGCGGCGGGCGCGGGTGCCTGCACTTGCTCGGGAGCGGCGTTGGTCCGAACAATGCGCGGAGCAAGTGGAGCGGAATGAGCGGGAGCGGCGACGGGCTGTTCCGGTGCTTCCTCGCGTTCAGGCGCAGGCGCGGCAGCGACGGCGGTACCAGATTCACCGAGTTTCACGATGACAGACTTACTCGATGGGAAGAGTTGGAACGGAAGCGGCGAATTCAGGTCGATGACCACGCGAGTGATCGGGGGCTTGATTGCGACGCGGCCGATGCGAACACCTTTGACCGATCCGTTGTTGATGGTCAGGGCGCGCAACTGCGGGCCGGGTATCGCTCCCGAGAAATCGATGATGAGCCGGTCGGGATCGGTCACAACCTGGGTCAGCGGCATTACGCGCTCGCTGGTTTGGATTTCAATTTGCGTGCCCGCGCCGGATTTGAGCACACCGACACGCCGAATTTGCACGGTTTGCCCTGTACTTGCCGGGGTTTGTGAGAGGAATAGGGCCGAAACGAGGAGAGAGATCCAGACGACCTTGGGGAGGAAATTCATTGTCGTAATGCCTACTTATTGTGCGGATTGTAGCAGTCCCTTGAACCTGTGAATTACTCGTTAGTCGTAGTACCAGCTGTACTGCGTCGCACGCACGACAAGCGCTTGCCGGTCCGGCTACGGCTTGGCAGGCGTCCCGGTTTTGGCGCGAATGATGTTGGTGAGCAGATCGAGCTGGGAATCGACTCGCTCGAGGTGGGGCGATTTTACTCCATCCGCGTAGGGAATGGAGTAAGTCTTGAAGAATTCGCCATTTTCTACGATGAATGCGATGGGTTGACGGGATTGACGGGCGCCTTGGAGGGCGTCGGCCAAGACGGCAGAGGACCATCGCCGGCCATTCACGGCGAGGAGTTTCATGCCCGGTCCGAGGCCGGCCTGGTAGGCGGGGGAACCGGGAATGACGTCGATCAGGTTGCCGTCTTTGTTGAGTTCGAAGCCGAGGGAATACATGACTTCCGTAACCTTCGCCTCTTTGGCGAGCGCAGCCAGGAAGGCATTTGGCTTGTCGTTATAGACCAGCCGCCAGCCTCCGCCGGTGATGCCGCCGAGGGGAGCGTGATCACTGGTGGCCTTGACCCGCTCTTTCAGCAGACTGGCCCAGTCATAGGGAGCGATGGCATTGAGTTCGCGGACGACGTCCTCGAAAGTGTACGGGACAACTTTGGGCGAGCCGCTCTCGCCGCCGTGAAAGGCGCGGCAGAAGTCGTCGAGCGAGCGCCGGCCGTTGGTCTGCTTGCGGATGATGGTGTCGACTTCGAGCCAGATCAGTTCGCCTTCGGGATAGTAGTCGAGGCCGCGACGCCAGCTTTGCCATTGAGAGCCGAGCATGCGGAGTGTTTGGACGGAGACACCGGTGTCCTCGAGCGGACGCCAGGTGCGCCCGGCGCGATGGTCAAGCATGGCGGCGGTGGCTGCGAGCGTTTCACGATATTGCTCATCGGTCCAGAGTCCCGACCGGGCGGTGAGAACATTGCCCAGATATTCGGTGAGGCCTTCGTAGATCCAGAGGAGGTCGCCGATCATGGGCTCCTGGTAGTTGCGGGTGACGAGTCCGGCAGGACGGCGATACTTACCGTTCCAGGAGTGAACGAATTCGTGCGGGAGGAGCCCGGCATCGAGGAGGTGCTTCTGTGGATCGAGTAGGGTACGTTCGCCAATGCTGTTGTCGCTGGATTGATGGTGCTCGACTCCGTGGTGACCGGCGACATCGCTGAGCGTGTAGAGAAAATGATATTGGGTGTAGTGGTGAGCGCCGAAGAGGGCGTCAGCCTCGGTGACAAGTTTGCGATAGGCGGTGATGTCACCCGGCGTCATGGCGAGGGCGCCCGGGCTATCCGCAACCATGTCGATGACGTGCGATGGAATCTCTCCGGCGGGCACGAGCTCGATCTGGCGATAGTTCTCGCCCGCGATGAGTGGGGAGTCGATCAGCGTGGTGAGCGAAACAGGTTGGAAGGCAATGTCAGGGCCGGAGGTCTGCGCGGCCGTAAGAGATGTCCCGAACTTCCAGTTTGCGGGGAGGTGGACGGAGGCCGCGACCTCGACTGCGTCGGAAGTGACTTTGTCGGGATAGAGGACGACTTGATTCCAGTTCAGGTCCAAAAGATTGCTGGAGGCAGCGAGGCCCCCACCGCCTGCACTGTCGAGCGACAGCAAGTCGAAGGTGGCTTCGATCTCCTTTCCTCCCACGGGAACCGTGACGTGGAACGAATACATCTCGATAGGGTCACGGTGCCATGCGAGTTCCTGACCGGCGGCGCGGAAGTGGAGTCCGGTGACGTTGGCGATGGGGCCGCTGGGGCGATGATTGCCGGGAATCCACTTGGGATAGACGAGGGTTATTTCGCCGGGAGTCGCGGAGAGTGTGAGTTTGGCGTGGTAGATGTTTCTGGGCGCGTCACTGAGATCGACGGCGAGACGGATCGGTGGATTACTGGCGGATTGGGCAGCGACGCAGAAAAACGAGAGCGCGACGACGGTGGGGGCAAGCAGAGATCGACGCAAGCGCGAACTCCCTGGATTCGAGATGGAGACACAGGAGAGTAATGGAGATTGGGGTTGGGGGGCAAGGACCGAGGGGTTTCAGGACTTATAGGGAGTTGGGTGGGCATCCCTCACGCCGATGCTTCGAGGCTAGGAGCGTTGTTTCTGGCGGTAACGCAGGAAGGCTCCGGCCAGGCCTGTCGAGAGCAGGAAGATTGTTCCCGGTTCGGGGACTTGGCCAGGCGGGTTGCCGCAGTCGGCGGTCTTCCCTTTCTTGCCTCCGCCAGTTGCTGCGGGGTGGCCTCCCTTTTTCGTTTTGCCTGGCGTGCAACTCGGCAAGGGAGGTGGATACAAAGACGTAGTGCCGCCGTTGTTGGTGATCAGGCTGTAGCCGGGCGGGGCCATCGCGAAGACCGGAACATTCGAGCGCGTCAGCGAAGATTCGAACTCGGTCGGATATGGGATGACGGTGGCTGTTCCGGGATCGAGCCGGATGGGATTCTCAAGCTTCGCGATCGCCGGTTCGTTGGGAGAGACTTCCTGGCGGGCAGTTTCAGAAACCTGGTTGCCGCAGCGAGTGCGCAGGGTCATCTTGCCGTCTGTGATGACTCTTTCGCCTTTGTGCAAGCGAACCAGCTTGGTCGTCCAGTAAACGTGGCCGGCGATACGGTAGGAGACATAGACCGTCCGATCCTGAGTAAGTTGGACAATGCGCGCTCGGCGGAAATCGAAGTTGCGATAATGCGCTGCGACCACTGGATCACGCTGGAACACTCGCTCGAGTTCTTTGGGATCGTGCACTCCACCCGGAATGATCGAATACGGATAAATGGGTCGGGCTTCCTTGGAAGGTGCATCAGAATCCGCAACTGTAGTCGCGGAGAAAGCCAAGTCACGGCGCACATCGCTGCCGGTCCATTGCGACGCGGGACGTGACGTGAAAGAAGACGCCAGGAAGGAGCCGACATCGATGGGTAGGAGCGCGATGCCTACCATGCCTCCAAGGACGAAAGCCGCTGCCAGCAAAGAACGTCGGATCAGGCGATTGCGGCGGTGCCGACGGGTGCGCCGACGCACCCGTACGAGACGTCCATTAGGGTCGTTCACCAAATACCTACCAATGAGTTTAGGGTCGAGCGGGGGAGACGCTTACCTCCCCTGCAGTTACCATTCCACTTCACCCAGAGTAGTTGGGCTTGTGATTCATGTGAATGGCTCGTTAGTGGGGAACACGGTAACACAACAGTGAAGGAATTTGCACACAAAGGTAGGCATCGCGGATTTCGTATTCCCTTTTTGAATCCGTCTGTTAGCTTGCCGGTGCTCTTGCGCGTCCGATAAAATACAAGTTCTCCGTTTCAGGCGAAGATTGGAGCACTGCGTGAAGGGAAAACCGCGCGTTCTGGTGACCGGGGCGGGTGGCTTCATTGGCCATCACCTGGTAAAACGCTTAAAAAATGACGGTTTCTGGGTGAGGGGTGTCGATATCAAGTCACCCGAATTTGAGCCCAGTTCGGCCGACGAATTCGAAGTGTTGGACCTTCGCCTCTGGGATGACTGCCGGAAGGCGACACGCGGCGTCGATCAGGTGTATAACCTGGCGGCCGACATGGGCGGGATTGGGTACATCACGGCCAACCATGCGGACATTTCCCGGAATAATATCCTGATTAACACGCACATGCTGGAAGCGAGCCGCCAGAACGGGGCCACGCGTTTTCTGTTCTCGTCTTCAGCGTGCATTTACCCGCAGTACAAGCAGAGTAGTCCGGACGTGACTCCGTTAAAAGAGTCGGATGCATTGCCGGCGGACCCTGAACCCGGGTATGGATGGGAGAAACTGTTCGCCGAGGAATTGTGCCGGTATTACAAGAAGGACTACCGGTTCGAGACCCGCATCGTTCGCTTTCACAACGTGTACGGTCCGCAGGGAACGTATGAAGGAGGCAAAGAGAAAGCACCAGCGGCGATCTCACGCAAAGTGGCGCTTGCCGAGGATGGCGGAGACATCGAAGTGTGGGGCGATGGCGAGCAGACTCGATCCTTCATGTATATCGACGACTGCGTGGAAGGGTTGCTGCGGCTGATGGCAAGCGATAACGCCGAGCCCCTCAACCTGGGGACCGACCGGCTGGTGACGATCAACCAGCTAATTGACCTGGTGTGCAACGTGGCGGGCAAGACGCTGCGCAAACAACACGACCAGTCGAAGCCCCAGGGCGTGCGTGGGCGGAACAGCGACAATGCCTTGCTCTACAGCGTGCTGGGTTGGCAGCCTTCCATCCCACTTGAGGATGGGTTGAAAACGACCTACCGATGGATTGAATGCGAGTTGCGCAAAGCGGGCCGACTGCCGGCCGCAGCCGCCAGCCAAGCGGCGCGATGACCTATCGTTGCCGCGCGACACAGTTTCATCCGGGAAAGAAGCCTAAGATTGCTGTGAAGGTGTGTGTGTTAATAGGCAAGCTGTCTAGTGCGTGGGCCATCTATGTCTGATTTTTCACGAATTACAGTCGAGCAGGTACGCAGCTACTGGGACCAGCGGCCGTGCAATATCCGGCACTCGCCGAAGACGGTGGGCAGTCGCGAATACTTCGACGAAGTGGAAGCACGCAAGTATTTTGTCGAACCACATATTCCAGGGTTCGCGGAATTCGAGCGATGGCGCGGGAAAAAAGTGCTGGAGATCGGTTGCGGGATCGGGACCGACACGACGAACTTTGCGCGGCACGGGGCGCAGGTCACGGCAATAGATTTGTCGCCGCACTCGCTCGAACTGGCACGCAAACGGATTGAAGTTTTCGGATTGCAGGACCAGGTGCAGTTTTATTCGGGGAGCGCCGAGGAACTGACGAGCTTCGTTCCCGTGGGGTCTTACGATCTGATTTATTCGTTTGGCGTGATTCATCACACTCCGCATCCCGAACGCGTAATGGAGCAGATGCGCAGCTATGCCAAGCCAGGGACGACGATCAAATTGATGGTGTATTACCGGCATTCCTGGAAGGTGTTCTGGATTCTGATGGGATACGGGAAGGGCCAGTTCTGGCGGCTGGAGGAGTTGGTTGCTGAACACTCGGAAGCGCAAACGGGATGTCCCGTGACCTATACCTACACGCTCGAGGAAGGACGGCGGCTGATTGAGTCGTCCGGGTTCCGGCAGCGCAGTGCTTTTGTGGATCACATTTTTCCTTATCGCATACCCGAATACGTGAAATATCAATATGTGAAAACCTGGCCGTGGAACTGGATGCCTGCCTCCCTCGCCCGCGCGATGGAGCGGCGCTTCGGGTGGCATCTGTGCCTGACCGCGGAGGCGGGCGGATGACCTTGCGAGCGTGTGTGATTGGATTGGGGAAGCTGGGATCTCCGTTGGCGGCATGTTTGGCGGCAAAGGGTCTGACTGTTATTGGCGTGGACAACGATCCGTGGAAGATCGAAGCCATCAACCAGCAGAAGGCTCCGGTCAACGAACCAGGGCTTGGGGAGTTGTTGGCACAGACGCAAGGCCGCTTAACAGCAGTCGCGGATGTGGAAGAGGCCATCGGTCAGACCGATATCTGCTTCATCGTTGTGTCGACTCCGAGCGATCCCGCGGGCGGGTTTTCGCTGCGCTACGTGGAGCCTGTCTGTCAGGCAATCGGGCGGTCGCTGGCGAAGAAGAAGACGTATCACGTGGTTTGCCTGACGAGCACGGTGATGCCGGGAACGACTGGCGGCGCAATACGGGAAATTTTGGAAAAAGCGAGCGGCAAGCGCGTGGGCGCCGATTTCGGATTGTGCTACAGCCCCGAGTTCATTGCTCTGGGAAGCGTGATCCGCGACTTCCTGAATCCTGACATGCTGCTGATTGGAGAATCGGATCCGCGGGCAGGCGACTTTCTGCAGGCCCTGTATGGGAAGGTCTGCGAGAACAAGCCGGCGGTGGCGCGCATGTCGTTCGTGAATGCAGAAATCACCAAGCTGGCGGTGAACACCTACGTTACGACCAAGATCAGCTACGCGAATATGCTGGCGCGCATCTGCGAAAAGCTGTCGGGCGCGAATGTCGATGTGATCACGTCGGCACTGGGGCTCGATACCAGGATTGGGGCGAAGTATCTGAAGGGCGCAGTCAGCTACGGCGGACCATGCTTTCCGCGGGACAATCTGGCGCTTGCGCAGTTGGCGCAGCAGTTGGGAGTACCGCCGGACCTCGCGCAGACGGTGGATCGCTTTAACCGCTCGCAGATTTCATGGCTAGCTGACCTGGTGCAGCACAAGGCAAAGGGAACGGCCGGAATTCTCGGCCTGACCTACAAGGTGGGGACGGATGTGGTGGAAGAGGCCGCTGGGTTCTTGCTGGCGAAGGAACTATCATCACGCGGGGTGAAAGTCCTGGCATTTGATCCGGCCTTTGAAAACGGTTCGCGTGGACCAGCCCTCGCCGGCCTTTGCTTCGCTTCGAGCGCACTGGATTGCATACAACAATCCGATGTCGTCGTGCTGGCAACATCCTGGCCGCAGTTTAACGGCATCACGGGCGAGCAGTGGTCGCGGAGAGGACATCAACAGCCGCGCACGGTGATTGACTGCTGGCGGGCCGTGAAGTTTCTGCATGATGAGCCGGGCGTGGAGTATCTGGGTCTGGGCATGGGGGAGGGCTTCGCATGAGCGCCGGGTCGAAAGACGGGTCGTCTCTTCTGACGCTTTTTGCGACTCCGAAAAAGTTTGACGGCCACATCGGTGTGATTCAGCGGAATGCGATTCGCAGTTGGACGCTGATGACCCCGAAGCCTGAGGTCATTCTGTTCGGCACCGAGCCGGGCACTGCACAAGTCGCGGCCGATTTTGGATTGATGCACGTGGCAAACGTGCAATGCAACCAGTGGGGCACGCCGCTGGTAAGCGATTTGTTTGCGCAAGCGGAGAGGCTAAGTCGGAGGCCTGTGCTGTGTTACGTGAACTCCGACATCATTTTGCTGAGTGATTTCGAGGAAGCCCTGCAACAGATCGCGGCGTCGACGGAGAAGTTTCTGATGGTGGGCCGGCGTACGGATCTGGATGTTCGCGATGCCATCGATTTTCAAGGGGACTGGGCGGGCCAGCTTCGAACGCGAGCGGGGCGCGAGGGCAAACTTCAGATTGCTCGCAGCATCGACTACTTCGCATTCAGCCGGGGCCTATATCCGGCCATGCCGCCGGTGGCGATTGGGCGATTCTGGTGGGATAACTGGCTGCTGTGGAAGGCGCGATCGCTGGGGGCTGCGGTGGTCGATGCGACGGAGCAAGTGCTGGTCGCACATCAGAACCATGATTACTCGCACACGAACTACGGTCCGAGCAAAGAAGAGATGATGGCCAGCGAAGAGTGCATGCTCAATGCGCGGCTTACGTGCGCGTCTCCTGCGGATTACGACGACGGATTCTTCTGGCGGTACGCATATACGATCGACGACGCAACACACAGGCTGAGCGCGTCGGGGCTGGGAAGCAATCCGCGGCGACTTTGGAAGCAATTCAAGCGCTACACTTCACGGCCGCGCAGTGTAGCCAAGCTTTTGAAGCTAAGCCTGGCGGGCCGCAAATCTGAACCGCAGCACAATAAGGCAATCGCCGGAGGCCGGCATTGACCTTCAGCTTGCGCAGACAGGCGCGGTGGCCGTTTCAGCCAGGCGTAGGAGCAGATGAGCACCTCGGGGAAAGTTTGCGAATTCTGCGGACCAAGTGGGGCGAGGTTCCTGGCGGAGAGCAGACCCGGGTGCGCTCGAAAGACTTGCTGAAGGTATCGGACAACGAACTGCTGCGCATGTGGAGCGAGGCGCTGGCCGACTCCTCAAGTGGCGCGGCCTACTCGGTGCGCGGCTGGTACCACACGCTGTACTCGGATGTCTTCCGCGGGAAGAAAGTGCTGGAGGTCGGATCGGGACTGGGCTTCGACGGAATCACGTTTGCGCTGCAGGGAGCAGAGTGGACTTTCGTCGACATCGTGGCGACGAATCTCGAGGTCGTGAAGCGGTTGTGCAAGCTCAAGCGCGTAACGAATGCGCGGTTCTGCCTGATGGAGGACTTGCGGTCCCTGGAAACGTTGCCTACGGATTATGCCGCCATTTATGCGCAAGGGTCGCTGATCAATCTTCCAGTGGAAGCGACTTGCGTTGAAGCAAAAGCTCTACTACGGCATTTGCCGGTCGGCGGGCGATGGATTGAATTGGCATATCCGCGGCGGCGTTGGACGCACGACGGGCGCATGCCCTTCGACAAGTGGGGTAAAAAAACGGATGGTGGGGCACCGTGGGTGGAGTGGCACGATCTGAAAAAGATTCGGGAGTTTCTGGCGCCGGCGCAGTTTGATGTTGTGTTCACGATCGATTTTCATAAGTACGATTTCAACTGGTTCGATCTGATCCGGCGTGCGTAACAGGACATTCGACAACCCGTGAAAAATATCTTTCGAAAAATCGGGTTACAGGCCGAAGTACCTTTGCCGGCGCAGTTGCCGTACCCGGTGGAGGTGCGGCGGCGCAACTATGCGAGTGAGAGCATCCGGCGGCATGGTGGGCTGGAGGTTTTCGACGCTCCCAATGCGGTGGCGATCAACAAGGCGCGCATGGCGAATCTGGAGGCCATGGGCCTGGGACTGCGCGGGAAACGCGTGCTGGATGTCGGGTGCGGGGTGGGTCATCTCGGAGCACGGTTGGTAGAGATGGGCGCAAATGTTGTCTGCGTAGACGGACGGGAGGGCAACATTGCCAGCCTCCGCACGCGTTATCCGCATCTTGAAGCGCATGTAGGCAACGTGGAGACGGAGGCACTTTCGAAGTTTGGCCGGTTCTCAGTTGTTCTCTGCTATGGACTGCTTTATCACCTGGAGAACCCGCTGCAGTCGTTGCGGAATATGGCTTCGGTTTGCGGTGAGATGCTGCTGCTAGAGACGATCATTTGCGATCACGAGAGCGCACTGGTGCGGGTAGAAGATGAGAGCACCGATGTAAATCAGGCACTGGGGGGAATTGCGGGTCGGCCGACTCCACACTATGTCGTGCTGGCGTTGAACCGCGTGGGGTTTCCATACGTCTATGCGCCGGTGACCCCGCCGGAGCATGAAGATTTCCGATTTGAGTGGCGCAACAATCTGGACTGCGCCCGCGACGGACATAACTTGCGGTGCATTTTTGTGGCCTCGCGGACGGAACTGATGAATCCTGCCTTGATTTCGTTGCTTCGCGACTAACGGTTTTACGTCTCACGCGTGGACCTACCGGCTTCCAATTCGATGATTGCGGCGGAAGTCTTCGCGCAACCTCCTTCTTCCTGGCCCAAGATCAGCCTCATCACTCCGGTATGGAACTCGGTGCGGTATCTCGAGGCTGCGATGCGGTCGGTGCTGAGCCAGGGATATCCGAATCTGGAGTACATCGTGGTAGACGGTGGGTCGACGGACGGGAGTGTGGACGTCATTCGACAGTACGCAGGACAATTGGCGGGGTGGGTCAGCGAACCGGACCGGGGCATGTACGACGCAATCAACAAGGGATTCGCGCAGTCGTCCGGTGAGGTGATGGGATGGATCAGCGCGACGGACATGCTGCACTCGGGATCGTTGTTCGTCGTGGGTAGTGTATTTCGGGCGTTTCCGGAGGTGGAGTGGATCACTGGGCGACCGACAGGTTTCAGTGATGAAGGGATGGCGGCCGAAATTCTGAAGCTGCGACGATGGTCGCGATGGGCTTTCCTGGCAGGAGCGAATCGGTACATCCAGCAGGAGTCCACGTTCTGGCGCCGCAGTTTGTGGGAGCGGGCTGGGGCACGGGTGGACGATTCGCGGCGGAATGCGAGTGATTTCGAACTGTGGGTTCGATTCTTTCGACATGCGAAGCTGTACTCAGTGGATGCCTTGATCGGCGGATTCCGATCGCATCCGGATTCGCTCGGTTTGCAGAGTCTGGCGGAGTGTCATCGAATTCACGACGAGATTCTTGAAAAGGAAATCTCGTCGATGCGCGGAACCGCCGGATTGAAACTGTTTCGAGGATTGAGCTCAGCGGCGATGAGGGCAGGCCTGGAACAATCGTGGCGGAAGATGGTGCTAGCCACTCTTCCTAAACTACCCTGGAGCGGGCGGGCGCCGATCATCCGCTACCGGAAGGATCGATGGGTGATGGAGTAACGCTACTTCTTCGCTCTTGAGAAATCCTCGACCACGAACAATTCACCGCCCTGCTCCACGGCTCCGATTCCAATGGAGTTTATGCCCGAATCCAGGATGTTTGTTTTGTGATTCGGGGAATTCATGAATTGGGTGTGAGCGGATCTGGCGTTGGCTGCGCGAACCACGTTCTCAGAAATGGAAATGAATCTGGCTCCAGCCTTGTTGGCGCGAGCAGGTAATGACGGCTCGCCGGGAAAGGTATGTTCGACCGCCCCCCGTTTCGCCATCTCGTGCGCATGTTTGCGGGCGGCCGTGGCGAGCGACTCGTCCCATCGAAGGGCGTTCAGGTTGTGACCCTTACGTTCACGGTTGACGGATTGGAACAGCGTGCGCTCTGCCGGGTTGGACTGGGCAAGGGCGAGTGTGGGCGTCAGGAGCAGGAGGACGGTGGCAAAGCTACTGGACTTCATTGCATGGTTATAGCGTTGGGTCTGAGCTCAGCAAGGTTGCAGGTTCCGGTTTCAGTGTCTAGTCTTGACTCTCATGGCCGAACGATTCTCTTTTCGCGATCTGCGCGAGCTGTTTGCCAAGGCAAACGAGGAGAAGTCCGGCGACCAACTGGCGGGACTGGCCGCTCGCTCGGAGCAGGAACGCGTTGCGGCAAAGTATCAACTGGCGGAGCTTCCGCTTTCTGACATTGTCTCCCATCCCTTGATCGATCCAGACGAAGACGATGTGAGCCGCCTGATCCTCGAGACTTTCGACGAAGAAGCCTTTCAACCAATCCAAAGTATGACCGTTGGAGAATTCCGGGAGTTCATTCTGCAAGACAGCACAAGCCAGGCGGACTTGAAAGGTTTGCAGTGGGGGTTGACTCCGGAAATCGCCGCGGCGGTGGCCAAGATCATGAGCAACAAGGATCTGATTCTGGCCGGAGCCAAGATTCGCAACGTGACGCGCTGCCGCAACACGATGGGTGAGCCGGGCGTGCTCGGGATCCGCGTGCAGCCCAATCATCCGGCCGACGATGTTGCCGGGATTCTGCTTTCAGCTTTCGAAGGACTGCTCTATGGCTGCGGAGATGCGGTAATCGGCGTCAATCCCGCGACGGAGTCTGTGGAGAACGTGGAATCCATTCTCCATGGACTCGATCATCTGATAGCAGCCTACGACATCCCTACCCAAAGTTGTTGCCTGGCCCACATCACCACTCAATTAGCCGCATCGAGGCGCGGTGCGCCGATCGACCTGCTCTTTCAGTCAGTCGCCGGCACCGAAGCTGCGAATCGCTCGTTCGGAATCACCCTTGCGATGTTGCGGGAGGGGCGCGACCAGGTACTGGAACATCACCGCCACCGGGACGTGCCATGGAAGGGCACAAACGTTATGTACTTCGAAACCGGCGAGGGCAGCGCGCTTTCGGCGGAAGCGCATCATGGAGTGGATCAACTCACGCTGGAAGCGCGCGCCTATGGAGTGGCGCGTGCCTTCGATCCGTTTCTGGTAAATAGCGTCGTTGGATTCATCGGTCCGGAATACTTGTATGACGAGCGCCAGATCATCCGCGCGGGACTGGAGGATCACTTCATGGGTAAACTGATGGGCCTGCCCATGGGTTGCGACGTCTGCTATACGAACCACGCGGCCGCGGACCAGAACTCGGCCGATAACCTACTCTTTCTCCTGGCAACGGCTGGTTGCAATTACTTCATGGGTGTTCCCTGCTCCGATGACGTGATGTTGAATTACCAGTCGACGAGCTATCACGACGCTCTAGCCGCGCGGAGAATCTATCACCTTAGGCCCGCGCCGGAATTTCTTGCCTGGCTGCAACAGATGGGGATCTATCGCGACCTGGAACCTGCGTTGCTCGATCCCCCGGCGCGCAAATCCCTGATGCAGGGCCTGGAAGCTTCGCTGGAGAAGTTCGAGTGACAGCGGACTCGCGCGACTCGCTCGTGCCCGGGGACTGGCCGGAGATTGTTCGCAAGATTCGCGCGCGCACACCCGCCCGCTTGCTTGCTGGCCGCGTGGGAGCAGCCTACCGGACCGATACTCAACTGGATTTGCGCCACGACCATGCCGCAGCCCGGGACGCGGTTCGTACTGAATTGAATGTGGAACAACAGTTCGAGGCGAGCTTTGTTCAACATTGGCGGCTATTCGAAGTGTGCACTCAGGCGCATTCGAAAGAAGAGTATCTTCTGAACCCGAACCTGGGGCGAGTGCTCTCCGAAACATCGCGAGCTGAGATCATGAGCCGTTGTCCGCCGGACGGCGACTTGCAGATTGTGATCGGAGACGGCCTTTCAGTGACCGCGGTGAGCGAACAGGTTCCCAAGCTGTTAGTGCCCCTGCATGACGGCGCCAAAGCTCGCGGCTGGAGTTTCGGTCAAGTGTTCGTCATCCGTCATTGCCGGGTGGGCGTGATGAATGAGATTGGCCAACTGCTCTCACCGAAGGTCGTCGTGCTTTTGATCGGAGAGCGTCCGGGACTTGCGACCGCCGAGAGTTTGTCGGCTTACCTCACGTACCGACCAGACCGAACGCACACCGATGCTAATCGAAATGTGATTTCCAACATCCACTCTCGGGGCACAACTCCGGTGGACGCCGCCAATCGCATTGTGAGCCTGGCGTCACAAATGATGAATATGAAGTCCAGTGGAACTTTGTTGAGAGCAGAGCCGACGGCACTGGACAAGTGAAGAAACCCAGCCATTTCCTGGCTGGCTCGCATAGTCCTTTTGGAAGGTCACTTATATTGAATACGTGCCGCGCGGTCGGTGAACACAATTCCCCATTGCTGCAAACGATAGACGAGATCCGCCGGAACGCTGGCGTCCCGGAATTGTTTGGCCGCCTCCCAGACCTTCCCACCACTGATCTCTCCGTACGTACCGCCGAGTGCGTAACTGCGCGGCGGCAGCCCAATTGGCAAGTACTTCTCGACCGGGTATTGCTGATTTTTGTCCATCCATGCTTCAAGGAGCGACGTTGTGAGAGCCTGACGTACCTCGCCCGGCAGTGGCTTGAAGATTGGCTGCCAGACCGGACTGATCATGATGCGAGGATCGACGTTGTCGTCGGGCCGCCAACCCTGTCGGAGATCGTCGGGGCCCAGGCGTGGATCGGTAGACTGCAGTGCTTTGGTTACCGCCACCAGCAGGCGCGCGGGTTCCGGTTGGTGTGTCTGAGCATGAAGGTCCAGGAACGCGCCGATCAGATAGACCCAATCCAGAGGACCGCGATCCCGGTGTTGATGATTGCCTCTGTAGAGGAGGATCTGCAACTGATACCAGGACGCTGAAAAATATTTATTGTTCAACGCGCTCCCGCCGACGCCAGCCGGTCCATCCGGAATGTGGACCGAAGACGGACCTGTCTCGAATGGAATGGTGGCGCACCATGTGCGGGAATCGGCTGTCGTCCCAAACAGATCGCGCCCGCGGCCTTCGAGCCCAAACTCCTGCATCATTTCCCACGTCTTCACGAGCTGCCACAGTTGGGTCGAGTACACCTTGTTGGTCAATGCCGGCGACCACACCGTCTTTGGCTTGACGAAGCCTTTGAAGAAGGCGCGGCGCGCTTGCGACCACTGGCTGAAGGCGACAACGGGGCGGACATTGGAATCCGAGACCGTGGCTCCCGCCAACTGGGTGCGCAGCGACGACTTGGCGCCTCGGTTCTTCGCAGTCGGGTCGCCATCGTACAGAGCGGCGAATTCGCTCTGCGTAAAGGCCGGTCCCCACGCGTCCTTGGGATGTACGCGCGGTAGCCACTGGCTCCAATCCGGCAGTTGCAAGGCGATGGGTATCTCACGAGGATTGAGGTTTCCGTCGGGGCGAAAGACGTCGGGGCTAATCTGCTTCGCGAGGGCGCGCAGGTCAGGAGCGTTTTCCGGCGGACTTGAAGCTACTCTGCTTGTCCCGCCACCTTGTTGCCGAAGCAGATACGGCAATGCATCCGCGTCGTTATCGAGGACCCAGCCGAGTCCGGCACCGGCCGCCCAGCTCGAGACCGGTTGTCCGTCGAGGCCCGGTCCTGGCTGGTACGGAGGGTTCCAAGGGCGGCCAGGATTCGGTAGTGGCAAGCTGCGAATGTAGCTTGCGATCTGCTCAGCCTGCAGTCGGGACAGGCCGTGGAAGCGCGAGCGAGTGATTATGCTTCGATTAGAGAAGTTGAAATACTTCAGATCCCGACCATCTTGCGCGTGACAGTCCGCACAACGGGCCTGAATCCTTGGACTACCTGGAAGGCTGCTCGCTGCCAGAGGGGCGTTCTGCCATAGCTCTTTTCCGGCTTGGATGGATGCGGCGTCCGCCAAAGGGGGTGTCCAGGTCTCGGGAGCATCCTCCACAAAATAGTCTGGCGGTAAGACCTTCTTGCCCTCGACGGTTAGAACGTTGCATGCAAGAACGCGATAGCCGCTTACGACACCATCGGTCTGGTTGAAGCGGAAACGAATGGAGTTAGCACCAGGGACGACTGTGCCCGTAGGAAGGGGAAGTGTCATCACGAGTGTGGAAAAGCCTCCACCGATTCCACCGTAGCTCCGCCCGGGTTCAGCGATTGTGACTGTGCTGTTGTTCAGGGGTATCCAGGCGCTCGCGTTGATTTGGACGCTGGCTTCATCCGCGTACCTCAGTCCGTGGATCTGCAGCCAGAGAGATCTCGCCGACTCGGCTTGACTTGCCTGAAGGGTGACGGTCCTGCTTACGGTTGTGCCATTCTCGCCCAAGACCTCGATTGGCAGCAGCACCCGATCCGTATCGGTATCCGCAAACCCGGCAGAAATCGTTGCCAATGATAGGCAGGCCATCGCGTAGAGGCGCCAGGGTAGCCGTCTACCGATCGAACTCGCCCTGTCCCGCAGGAGTCGACCGGACAGACCTCTCGAGCGGACAGCCTTACCCGGGTGTGGAGGATTGAGCGCCTGTGACTCAGAGTCGCCTGACATATTCACACCTCGCTGATGATACAAGCGCGGTTTCGAAAATCATAAGCGTGATCCTCTTGATTTGGATAGCCGTAACGGATGTTCACCGACATCTAGGAGGTTCATGATTCAACTGCGCACAAAAACGCTGAACCCAAACCCCAAGCATGAGTTTCTTCTCCACTCAATTTTGGTCAAGGACACGGGAAAGGTTTATCAGGGCCTTGATTAGGCCAGTCTTAGGGGTTTGCCGGATTGACGCCTCGTCAACGTCAGTGGAAAATTCGCCAACGGCGAGTAGAATGTCGTTGTCCATCCGGCAGTCTTTGCCGTGAAATCGCACAGAACAGGGGTTATGCGTTGAGCAGCAATTCCACTCTCGATCGGGAATCCTTTCAAAAGCTACTGGCGAGCGCATTCGCCGTGCAAGAGAGCGGAATGAAGCCCGGGTCACTGGCGGCCATCCTCGAACTTCAGAGATCAATCCGTATGGGCCATCTGGACGTGGACGGAGCCGCGCATCTCATCGCCGAGTGGGCTCGCAGCGTGGCCAATGCCAGCGGGGTTGCCGTGGGCCGCCTGAAGGGCGATCAAATGATTTATATAGCCGGAAGCGGCAGCGCTGCCTCGTATATTGGCCAACGCGTCATGGCTACCTTCAGCACATCGGCTTCCAACGAAAGAAGCTCCGAGATCTTGCGCGTCGAGGACGCCACTACGGATGGCCGAATTCAGGCGGCCGTCTGCCGCCAATTCGGCGTAGAGTCCCTGCTCATTTTGCCTATTTATCGCGAGCGCTTTGTTGCCGGAGTCTTGCAGGTCGTTTTTAAGGAAGCCCACTCGTTTCAGGACCAGGAAGTTCGCACGTACTGGATCCTGGCGGGGTTGGTCGGCGAAGCGATGTCGCCAGCGCCCGTCCTACAGAACAGTAGTGCGAATGTTGCTCCTGCAGCAGCCGAAGAAGTCGTTGACCATCTTTCCGCACCCCCGCAGGAACCCGTGAACAGAGTTGAGCCCGTGGAAGTGGCCCAGGTGCCGCCGCAAATTCAGGAAGTCCCTACTTCCGAAGTTGCCCGGAGTTTGCCGCTGGATCGGTTGCCGCTTTTTAGCTCTCGGCTCAACCTCCTTAGGAACCATGTTCGCGCGTACACGTTGCGCACGTACAAGTTGCGCACGTACAGCGTATCTGCGTACAAGCTCCCTGTGTATAAGCGTGAACGGATTTCCGGCTTGGTGGTCGCGGCGGTCATCCTAGTGTTTGCCTGGATTTCTTACGCGACTCGGCCTGCCACAATGTCATCCGCCGCGGCTCCACCTCCGCAGTCGCCGAACGTGGCTGCGCAGCAAACCCCGCCAGCCAGCGCTAGCCAGACACCCGTGGCCGCTCCCGCCGCGGTGGCCTCTCCTGCCCAGCTGAAATATGAGACAGTTCGCTACGTTGCGCCCGCCGGACAGCCGCGTTTCTCCGATTTGGACCACCGCGTAAAACACTTCGGTGACGACGTAACCGTGCGCTACTTCACTCCTCGTAATACCGCGGTAATAAAGACGGCCGATGGCAGTGAGGTTCATCAGGTTTCCGATGATGTGACTGTCCGCTATTTCAAACCGAAAAACACGCCCCCTCAAGCGGAACCAGTCGCGAGCGGCTCTCCAAAGACCGTCACTCGATAGCCCTGCCACAAACGCGATCGCAAGTCTCGGTTCCGGCGCGAATTGCTCGGGTCCAATACGATGCACATTTGGACCACGAAACCGGTCTCACATACTTTGCAAGCTGTTGAGAATTTGGTGGAGCTGACCGGGATCGAACCGATGGCCTCCTCGTTGCGAACGCGTTACTTGTTCCAATCACAATACTTAAAGAACCTTGGTCCGAGTTCTTGGTCCAATAACTGCACCAGCCAAAGGCACAATGACTGGCGAAACCGGGCGATTTACTCACAATCTCGGAGAAGTTGGGGCAGAGTTTAGGCAGAATCGGCGCGTGCTACTTTTCCGCCAAATCTTCGCCAGTGCGAGAGGCTCATCATCACGGCAATTTCTAGACGATGCGGTTCAAATTCCGCTACCGATGAATTTTTCTCCGCGACGAATCGCCCTTATGGCGGGCAAGAGTTCGCGTTGAGCATCCATTTTCAAAATGTATCCGTGCGCTCCATTGCTCAATGCCTCCGCCATCACGTCGGGATCGATAATCTGAGTTGCAAAGAGTAGCTTCACGCCAGGAACCGCTTTGATGATCCGCCTTGCCGCTTCGATTCCGTTCGTTTGGGGGAAGAGACCAAGACTGAGCAAGACCAAATCCGGTCTTAATTCGATGGCTTTCTGGACGGCCTCCAATCCGCTACCGGCCATGCCCACAATCTGTAAGCTTTCATCTTTCTCCAACGTAGAAGACGCAAAACGACGCCAAGGTTCGAAATTATCGGCGATAAGAATACGGAACGACGATGTTTCCACGGGCCTCCGACTGTCAGGGTTCGTTAACCCCGAACTAGCTGGAGGCATTGAACCCAAACCCTAAAATCATGGCATGTGCGTGGAAATTGTTCGTTGCGCTGGAGCAATGTGGTCCGATTACGGGAATCGGAACAAGATAGGAACACTCATTGACATGCCCACCACCCGGAGAGAGGCTCTGAGCGTAATGGGGAGTAGAGTCGAGAACAGGCGCAGTAACTGTAGTCTCCCGGTGGGCATGCGACTCGGCTTTCGCCTCATCCCCTCAGTCCGGTTTGACTTGGTCCTGTTTCCTGTTCCCGCTCATCGAACCGGACTGGCAGTTTT
>JBKPEB010000024.1:0-81892 GCA_046728215.1 Acidobacteriota bacterium
CGCGGACCGCGGAATTCTTCTCGCGCCCGGCGACTGCTTCGACGTTCCATCGCACTTTCGTCTCGGCTTCGCCGCAGCGGGAGATAATTTTCCCAAGGCGCTCGAGCGCTTCGGACAGCTCGTGAAAAACTGGTCGTCTAGAATGGTTACAGCGTGACGCAATGCCCAAAGCTGGCCAAGCAGTTCCTCGAGAAATCGAGCAACGAGCCACTCGAGCAGCGCAAAAAGATTCACCTCGACTCTGTCGGCGCTGACGGATAAGCAACTTAACGATGCCTGCCTCGTGCTCATCGACTACTATCAATGCTCGTAGACCCGCGTAATCATTGGTCGTTTCGCAACTCGCCGCCACAAATCCCCTTCCGTGAAACGCGGACTGACGGTAGACTAAGTCGCTCGGTGGGCTTCTGAGGAGTTGTAACTTGCGACTTATCTCCCTGTCTGTTCTCTTACTCACAGCTTTTCTTTCTTCTTTCGGCCAGACGCTGGTCGACGGCACGGTGCGCGATGCGACGGGTGCGCCGGTAGCGGGCGCTGCCGTTCACTTGCAACGCGAAAACGCCGGCGATGTGCAATCTTCCGCAAGCGGCACGGATGGGGCTTTCCATTTGAACGCGGTCGAGGCCGGCCCCTACACACTGAAGGTCGAGGCTGCCAGCTTCTACCCCGCGGAACATCGTTTCGTGCTGCGTGCGCGACAGCCCTTGTCTCTGACGATCGATCTCCAGAAAAAGGAAACCGTCCAGCAGCAAGTCGAAGTGCGCTCGACGTATCAGACCATCGACCCAGAGAAGACCGGCAGCTCGTACACCTTCACGCACAACGATCTCGAGAGTCTGCCCGCGCCGCTGTCTGACAACACCAACGACCTCGTCAACAACCTCATGCCCGGCGCCAGCGACAGCCATGACAATTTTCTGGCGGTGCGCGGTACAGAGTTTTCCCTGCACGAGTTCGTCAATGGCGTCTCATTTCTCGACAACACGCAGCCGCAGTTTTCTCCGGGCGTGAGCCCGCAGATTTTCGAGACCGTCGACCTGATGACCGGCGGCTTCCCCGCCGAATACGGCAACCGTTTCGGCGGCGTGCTCGATATCACCACCCGCTCTGGCGCGAGCATGGAGGGTCACGGCGACGTGAATTTCCGCGGAGCCACCCTCGAGAACTACGACCTCAACGCCGACTACGGCGGACAGGCCGGCAAGTTCGGCTACTACTTCTTCGTTGACGGCTTCACTTCGGGCCGCTACCTCGATCCGCCCGAACCCAAGGAACTCTACGATTTCGGCAAGGGGTCGCGCGCAACCGCGCAATTCGATTACCGCGCCGGAACCAACGACACATTCAAGCTCCTACTGATGGGCGGCGGCGCCAATTTCCAGCAACCCAACATCACGGAAGATCAGGAGGCCGGACGCGACGCGCAACGTCATCTCCGCCAGCAGACCGCAATCCTGAGCTGGTATCACACCTTCTCTCCCGAGACGCTGCTCTCGACGTCGCTCTACGAACGGGTCGGCTCCGACCGCGTGCTGCCGACAACGGACCCCGACACGCCGCTTTCCTCCGCTTCCCGCGCACCCTTGACGCTCGGCATCAAGAGCGATCTCTCCCACGTCTGGCGCAACCACGTGATCAAGGCCGGAGTCGACCTGGTCCGCTTGCGCGAACTCGAGAGCTTCTCTTTCGACAGCCGCGGCGATCCCGATACCTTTCCAAACTTCAGCGGCGGCCTGCACGGTGGCCAGGCCAGCATCTACCTGCAGGATCATTTCTCGCCGGTACGCAACCTGTGGGTCGATCTCGGTGCCCGCTACGACTATTTCGACCTGGTGACCACTGCCGTTCAGGTGAGCCCGCGCGTTGGATTGGCTTATCATTTCCCCCGCACCAAGTCTGTACTGCACGCCGCCTACAACCGCTACTTCTCGCCGCCGCCGATCGAATACTCTCTACTCGCCAGCTTCATCGGCAACAACGCAGTTGACCCCGACCAGCGCGTCGGCAACGTGCGCGCCTATCGCCAGCATTACTACGAAGTCGGATGGTCGCAGGAATTGCATCCTCGTATCAGTCTCGAACTCAACGCCTACTTGCACACCGGGCGCGACTCGTTTGAAAATCACGAGATCTCTATCTCGCGCATCTTCGTCCCGATCAACTTTCACGCCGCCCGTTCCGAAGGCGGCGAACTCGTGCTCAATACGAAACAACTCGAGCACCTCGGCATCACCGGGCGCTTCCAGTACGCGTTATCCCGCACATACTTCTATGGCCCGATCACCGGCGGATTCGCCGGCGACGAACCACTGAAGCCGGGCGAGCGCATCATCCCAGCCTTCGATCAAACGCACACCGGCACAGCCCAGATCTTCTACCACAACCGTTGGCGTGGATTCTGGGGTGGCACAGCGATGCGCTATGGAAGTGGCACGATTGTCGAAAACGGACCTCGCCTGCCCCACCACTTCACCTGCGACCTGGCGTCAGGACTAACGGTATGGAGCGCAGAGGCCCGCCGAGTGGATCTGGAATTCGATGTCACCAACGTCTCCAACAGCGTCTACCAGATCGCCAAAGAGAGCGAAGAGATTCCCATTCAATACGCTCCGTCCCGCACCGTAGGCGGAGCTTTGAAGTTCCACTTCTAAAATTAAATATGTAGCGCAGGTCGCCCTCGCCCGCATTCGTGACAACCAGGAAGGTTCCCGCCAAAAGGGGAGCCTTCTTGGAATTTATCGTTTGTTGGTGGTCGCCGCCTGAATTTCTTCGACATCGACCCAATTGGTTGGATAGTTCCCCGTGTAGCAGGCCGTGCAGTAATTGGTCTTTTCGCCTTCGCCGCAGGCCTCTCTCAAACCCTCGAGTGACAGGTAGGCCAGCGAATCCGCGCCGATATATTCGCGGATTTCTTCGACCGACTTATTCGCACCAATCAGTTGGCTCTTGGAAGGCGTGTCGACGCCATAAAAGCAGGGCGAAATGGTCGGGGGACAGGAGATGCGCATATGCACTTCTCTTGCCCCGGCGTTGCGCACCATGCGCACGATCTTCTTGCTGGTGGTGCCGCGCACAATCGAGTCGTCAATCAGCACCACGCGCTGGCCTTCGAGCAGCGAACGCACCGGGTTCAGCTTTAGCCGAACGCCAAAATCGCGGACCGTCTGTTTCGGCTCAATAAACGTGCGCCCCACGTAATGATTGCGGATCAAGCCAAATCGAAATGGGATGCCGCTTTCCGCTGCGTAGCCAACGGCTGCGGTCACGCCGGAGTCCGGCACCGGGACAACGACGTCTGCGTCGACTCCCGCCTCCCGCGCCAGCTGGCGCCCCAGTTCCTCGCGGCTGACCTGCACCGAGCGCCCAAACACCTGGCTGTCGGGCCGCGAGAAATATACGTGCTCAAAAATGCAGCTCGATTGAGGGCCAGTCGGGGAATAAAACCGCGAAGTCACACCCTCGGGCCCAACAATGACAAGTTCGCCGGGCTTTACATCGCGCTCGTAAACCGCACCTATCAAATCGAAAGCGCAGGTCTCCGAGGCAAATACGATCGTGTCCTTGCGGACGCCCTCCTGCGCCGGAATGCGTCCCATGGCTAGCGGGCGGAAACCGCGCGGATCACGGGCCGCAAACACCCTGTCCGATGAAACCATCACCAGCGAAAACGCGCCCTCGACCCTCCGCAACGCATCGGCCATCGCCTCTGGCAGAGTGTGCTCGCGCGACATGGCGATCAGGTGCACGATCACTTCGGTGTCGCTGGTGGTCTGAAAGATCGACCCCTGCGCTTCCAGCCGCGAACGAATCTCCTGCGCATTGACGAGATTGCCGTTATGCGCGACCGCGATCGATCCCTTATTTGATTGCACCAGAATTGGCTGCGCGTTGAGCAGCGCCGAATCACCCGCCGTCGAGTAACGCGTGTGCCCGATCGCCAGCGTGCCCCGCAGCTTGGCGAGCACGTCTTCGACAAAGATATCCGCTACCAGTCCCATGGACTTGTGTGCACGCAGCGTCAAGCCATCGGAGCTGACAATCCCCGCCGATTCTTGCCCGCGATGCTGCAATGCGTGCAGGCCGAGATAGGCGAGCTTCTCCGCTTCCGGGTGGGCGTAAATCGCGACGACACCGCACTCTTCGCGAAATTTGTCGGAATTCAGCATTTAGCACTCTAGCCTTTGGCACTTAGCTCAAGCTGTCAGCCGTCTGAAATCAGAGTTAATCTGCTGCCACCGCCTCCAGTTCTGTCCGCAAAGCCCGTTCCAGCGCCGACTCGTAGGCCTCGCTCAACTCACCGACCGCGGCCGAGATCTCAACCCGTCCATCGACCCTGATCTCAACGTGCCCAGACACCGTCTCTCCGAGGAGGTCGAGCGACAACCCGTGCTTGGATGCTACTTGTTTGATTCCAGCCAGCCGCCCCGGGTCGCAAGCCAAAACCACCCGGCTCGCATCCTCCCCGAAAAGCGCAAATTCACTCGGCAGCCCGTTCGACGCCACATCCACCCGCAACCCGATGCTCCGAGGAAACGCCTGCTCCGCGAGCGTCACCGCCAAGCCGCCCGCAGAACAATCATGCGCCGACTCGACCAGACCGGACTGGATCATCTCGATCAGTCCCCGCTGCAGAGCCGCTTCCCGCTCCAAATCCAGCTGCGGTGGATACCCCCACACTGCGCCGAGAATCTCTTTAGCGTAATCCGACGAGCCAAATTCCGATTCTGCATCGGTGATATCGCCCGGCTCGGTCGCACGCAATAGCACAATCGTGCGTCCCGCCTCGCGGAATTCCATCTTCGCCGCTTTGTGTACGTCTTCGAGAATTCCGACGATGCCCAGCACCGGCGTGGGATAAATGCCTTCGCCCAAAGTCTCGTTGTAGAAGCTGACATTGCCGCCCGTCACGGGTACCTCAAGCTCTTCGCATGCCTTGGTGATCCCGTCGATCACCTGCGAGAACTGCCACATGATGTGCGCCTTTTCGGGATTGCCGAAGTTCAAACAATTCGTTGCGCCGATCGGCGTCGCGCCGGAGCACGCTACATTGCGGCAAGCCTCGGCCACGGCGTGCATTGCGCCCAGCCGCGGATCCAGATAGCACCATCTCCCGTTCCCATCCAGACTCATCGCTAGCCCGCGCTTTGAGCCCTTGATGCGGATTACGCCCGCGTCCCCCGCGCCCGGCCCCTCGACCGTGTTGGTTTGCACCATGCTGTCGTATTGCTGCCACGCCCAGCGCTTGCTGCAGATATTGGGACTCGCCAGCAATTGTTTGAAATTTTCGGTCGGGTCCCCATGCGTTGCGAGCTTGACGTGCGTAGGCATCTCGCGCTCTACCGGCGGTTCCCATCGTTCCAGCGGACGCTTGTACAACGGCGCGTCGTCTGTCAGGGCCTCATTCGGAATTTCGGCCACCAGTTCGCCATGCTGGCGCACGCGCATCACGTTGTCGCGCGTGACATGCCCGACCTCCACCGCATCCAGCCCCCACTTCTCGAAAACGCGGAACACCTCCTGCTCGCGGCCCTTCTCTGCCACCAGCAACATGCGCTCCTGCGACTCCGAGAGCATGATGTCGTAAGCCGACATGCCCGTCTCACGCTGCGGCACGCGATCCAGCTCAATCTCCAATCCCACCTTGCCCCGAGCGCCCATCTCGCAGGTCGAGCACGTCAGTCCGGCCGCGCCCATGTCCTGAATACCGACCACCGCGCCTGTCTGCATGGCCTCGAGGCACGCTTCCAGCAGAAGCTTCTCAAGGAACGGATCGCCAACCTGCACGTTGGGGCGCTTGGCCTCCGACGCCTCGCTGAATTCCTCCGAAGCCATGGTCGCGCCGTGGATGCCATCGCGCCCGGTCTTCGCGCCCACGTAGATGACAGGATTCCCCTCGCCCGCGGCCTTCGCATAGAAAATCTGATCGCGCCGGACCAACCCGAGCGCAAATGCATTCACCAAGGGGTTCCCCGAATAGCATGCCTCGAACTGCGTTTCGCCGCCAAGGTTGGGAACGCCAAAACAATTCCCGTAGGAGGCAACGCCGCTGACCACGCCCTCCATGATCGAGTGGTTCTTATGAATCTCGGCCTGCGTAGCGCGGGTGCCCCCGCCCGCGGCCTTTGATCTTGATTCTGCCGTCGCATCCGCAATCGGCCCGAACCGCAACGAATCCATCACCGCTACGGGCCGCGCGCCCATTGTGAAAATGTCCCGCAGAATCCCGCCCACGCCTGTAGTCGCCCCCTGAAAGGGCTCAATGAATGACGGGTGATTGTGGGACTCGATCTTGAATGCACACGCCCACCCGTCGCCGATATCGATGATTCCTGCGTTCTCGCCCGGACCCTGCACGACCAGCTTGCTGCGCGTGGGCAGCCGCTTCAGGTGCACGCGCGACGACTTATAAGAGCAATGCTCACTCCACATCACGCTGAAAATGCCCAGTTCGGTGAGAGTGGGGGCTCGACCGCCAAGAAGTTCCTGAATTTTCGCGTACTCGTCCGGCGTCAAGCCGTGCTCCCGGATGAGTTCCGGAGTGATGGCTGGATTCTGCGGCTGGGTCATGGGGTGGAATAACTATTGTCGCATGAAAACGCCGGTTTCGATCAACACGTTCGACTCGTAAACCGCCACTAGCTTGGTCTCGCGCCCGCTCGTCGCTTTCCTTGCCACTTCTGCCGATTCCATACATCATTGATGGAATGCGTCGCCTGTTCATTCTCGTCCTGCTTTTGACTTCGTTCGCCTTCGCCGGAATCGTCGACGATGTCCGCGAATCCCTTGCCCAAAGCAACTTCAGCGCTGCGGAATCCCGGCTCAAGAGCTACAGATCCCAAAGCGGCGTTACCCCCGAATATCTCGAAGCGCTCTCCTGGATGGCCCGCGCAGCTCTCAGCATGCAGCAGTACACGCAAGCCGAGGGCTACGCGAAACAGACCCTATCGCTGGCCGCGCCCGTGCTGCAAAAGCACTCGGTCGATTCTGATGAACATCTGGAAACGGCGGTGGGGGCGGCATTTGAAGTGCAAGCCCAGTCCCTCGCCGGTCGTGGGCAGAAAGCGCAGGGTATCGCCGTTCTTCGGCGGGCACTGCAAACCTACGGAGACAGCAAAATCGCTCCCCGCCTGAACAAGAATCTCAACCTGCTGACCTTCGTGGGGCAACCTGCTCCGACTCTCAAGTCAGCCGAGTTTCTTGGATCGCGGGCCCCAACGTTCCCCGAATTAAAGGGTTCGCCGGTCCTGCTGTTCTTTTGGGCACACTGGTGTGCCGACTGCAAGGGCGAGTCGCCGATCATCGCAAAGTTACGCTCGGAGTATAAGGACCTCATCGTCATCGCCCCCACCCGCCGCTACGGCTACGCGGCGGGCGGCGAGGACGCGACACCCAAGGACGAACTGACTTACATCAACAGAGTGTGGGAACAATACTACCCAGGCTTACAAGGCGTGCCTGTGCCGCTCAGCAAAGCGAACTTCAGCACCTACGGATCCAGCACCACTCCAACGCTTGTTTTGGTAGACCGCCAGGGAAAAATCGCGTACTACCACCCGGGCGCGGTGATGTATGACGAGTTGAAGGCAGCGATCGAAAGAGTTACTCGCGGTTAGAACCAGGGGCCTTTCAGCGCAGAGGACATTCCCTGGAGGCGAGAAAACCTTAAACCGCAAAGTTCGCAAAGACGGCGCGAAGCTCGCAAAGAAAAGCAAAAGGTTCTCTTCGCGTCCTTCGCGGCGTCGCTTTGCGTCCCTTGCGGTTAGGAGCTTTTTTTCGGCGTTACTCTCAGGTTCTACGTCCCTCTAAAACCGGAACCGATACTTCAACTGCACCGCTAGCTCCCGAGGATTCGCAAAGTGCGTTCCCCCAAACGTGTTGCTGTTGTCGAGCATGTAATGGTTGTTCCCGATATTCAACGCACTGAACCGCAGGTTCCAGTTCTCCCCGAAAGACTTGCCCACCGAAAAATCCACGGTGGTATGGGACGGTAGATGTCCCGGCCCTTCGCCATCCAGGAACCCCGACCCATAGTTGACGTTGAAGGCGGTCCACACCCGCCACGGAAAGCTCAGATTCACGCCCGTGCTGACTGTGTCGCGCTGATCGTGGTCGAGCGTGCAGATTGGATCCTCGCAAGACTCGTCGCTGACCAGGCCGCCGGTGACGCCGCCGTTCCACTCTGCATACTGATGAGAGTACGCGAGATGCCACGAAGCAATCCCGGCCACGCGAGGTGAATTGCCTGTGACTTCCCAGCCGTGTATCCGAGCACGCTCCAGCGTCAGCGGAAAGAAAATATTGGAGTTCCCCAGTACATCATGATCGAAAAAGTTCCTCGCGCCAGTTCGGAAGTTGCTGACGTCGAATGTCCAACCAGCGATCGGAATGGTCAGGCCAAACTCCCGTTGTTCATCCCGCTCGCCGTGCAAGGCGGCGAACGTGCAATCGAGCGCCGTGCATTGCTCGATTAGCGGTCCTGAGACTGTCAGGAGCGGCGGCGGCTGGTAATACCGGCCCCAAAACGCCCGCGCCACCCAATGCAGCTTCGGGATCTGCAGGGCTGCGCCGACGCGCGGGTCCGCCGCATTATCCACCACGCGCGGCAAGTCCGAACCGGCAGGTGTTCCGGCGCTGAAATGCGTTAACCGCACGCCGCCATTCAAAGTGAGCCATCGGGTCAGCTTGAACTGATCCTGCAAAAACACAGCCGTCGTGCTCCCCCATAGCGTTGCGCGCTCCGCAATCGGATCTGCGCTTCCGTCGCTCGTAACCACCCCGAAAAACTGGTTGTCGCGCATCCCGAACGCCTGCACTCCGCCACTCAGGTTGTGCCGTCCATGCCGGTATGCCAGCGAAACGACACCCCCCATATAGTTGGACCCGCGATCATCTTCCGGGATCACGATTTGGGAGTCTGGCATCCCGCTGAATCCGCCCACGTAGTGCGCCCGGTTGAAGTGGTAGAAAGGAGAAACGGTCAACATGGTGTCGGTGTTGATCGAGTGCAGCCACGAGAAATTCACAAAGGCATCGCGCTCGTTTTCAACATCGTGAATGCCCGCTGCCTGCTGTTCTGGCGAGTTCGGAACCTGGTAGTGATCCCCACGCACCGATGTCACCAACCGCAACTGGTCCGTCGGCGACTTGTTGAAGATCAGCGAGCCGTATCCGCTCAGTCCAGCGCCCAGATCGTGCAGCACTTCCACTGTGGGCGTCTCGAGTCCCAGGTCGGTGCGATAACCCGACAGGCTGCCCAGCCAAGCAAAGCGATCGGTGTGATCTCCAAAGCTGAGTTGGTTGTCGGTGTTGTTGTAGCTGCCGTATCCCAAGACCAGTTCGCCCTGGCGGTCGCGCTCAAATCCCGAGCGGGTCACGACATTAAAAACGCCATACGTACGATCGCCGTACTCTGCGTTGTACCCGCCCCGTTGAACTTCCAAGTAGTCGATATCTTTCGGATCAAACTGCGGCCCCACGTTCGATGCGATATTCGTATTCGGGACCGGCACTCCGTCAAGCAGCCACGAAATCTGGTGTCCACCCCGGATGTGCAACTGGTCGTGCACCATGTAAGAGCCGGGCGTGTAGTCGGTGATCATCGCCAAACTATTGCTGCTGTCCGCACCCGGAGTGTGGCTGATCGACTCGCGGCTGACTACATTGGAGGATGTCGACGATTCCGGGTTCACGGCCGGCGCTACGTCCTGCACCTCGACCGTCTCCGCCGCATGAGCGACCGTCAGGGAAAAGTGAGGCTTGGCATCACGGCCCGACGTCAGCACGATTTTCTGTTCTTCCGTCGCAAATCCCGGGACTTCCACGATGACGTGGTAATCGCCTAGCGGCACGTTCTCGAAAACGAACTCCCCGGCCTGATCGCTAGCCATCGTCTTCACCCATTCCGATGAGGAAGACCGGAGCGTGACCTTAGCTCCCTCCACCGGCCGGTGCTGCGGATCATGAATAAGTCCGTGGACCGATCCGAATATCGTTGCATTCGCCGCGACAGAAAACATCAGCAGGACGGTGCAAACGGAAAGCAAAATCAATCTATTCATATGCCCTCATTGAGTTGTATAGAAAAGGACCTAACGCGAGTTAAACGCCTCAAGGTCCCACGCACGCGTGCACGATTTACAACCAGATACCTTGTGGGCAAACTCGCAAAAGGGCGGGATTCTTACAGCTCGGGAGGACCGCGAACGAAGAAGTAGGGCGAGAGTTCCAGACCGTATGGAGCCTGGCGCAGCGTGGCGACGTGATCGTTGACCCGATCGATCTGGCCGAAAACCGCCGAAGGGTTGACCTGCGCCCAGTGGCTGCGAACTGTGGAACGGCAGCACTCATGCCCAGTACAGCACTGGCGCGAGACAAAGCCCAGCCTAACCTGGGTAGGAGTCGCAGCCGCATGATGATGACAACCGGCCATGCCTTCGGCATGCGTGGACGTCGTCAGCGGCTTGCGAACGCAGTGCGGGGCCGGAGCTGTAACCGCCGTCGCCAAGGGAGCAAGCAACCCCGCGAGCAAGACCAGCAACAGGAATTTGGCGGTCCAGCGGCTCATATTTTCCAGAAAACTGAAGAGGGGAGTGTCGCTGCCGAGCCTCTCTTCCCAATCTGTCAAGGCGCGAAACGCCCGAGAAGCAGCAGCCAAATAAGCATAGGGCACTTTCCCCAATGACACAACCCCTTGTGACACCCCCTGTGCGATAAGACTCGGAATGCCGAACTTGCCCCGCTCGAGGTTGCCAATTTTTGTCACAACTGCGTCCACCCGGAGAGGGGAATAACCCCTCTTGATATCCAAACGCTTTTCGTTTCAGCTCTCGAAACCGAACGGTTCTGTCAGCAGTCGACAATGACACAGTCGACAAATAACAAGGTGCCTGTCAGCGCTCGGCCGCGAGTGCTTCGTAACAGGGCGCGCCTTCAGGCGCGCCGCAGCCGCGCAATTGTGAATACGGCTTTACCGCTGAGAAGTGTCGCTAAACCACCCCAGCGGTTGTTCATCGACCTGCAGGCGCTCGGCACCGGACAAGATGTCGGAGTGCCTGCGTCCCAATGATCTGCGCGCTGACGGCCTGGTTGATCTACTATCTGGATCGTTGGTGTAATGGGGAGTGGCTGTTGAAGAAGGAACCAACACAGTCATTTCGAGCGATTCTCCGCGATTTCGCGAACGAACTATCAACTACTTACGAACAGATTTTTTGAGTGATTTCTGCTCAAAAATAGTTTTTCAACAGCCACGGGATTTTTCACCACTTGACGCCTCGTGCTTAGTCGGTGAGTATTACCGCTGGCCGTAGGAGATGCGGTTCAGATCGCCGGGAAGTTGGTTCCCGTAGGGCGTTTTGGTGGAATAAACCTCATCTCGCAATCCAGAGCCATCGCTGTACTCGTCCCCTGTCGCGTCTACGGCAGTGATGTGCTTCCTCTCAAAGCCGCTCGGAAATTTGACTTGTGCAAACGGAGTTCGTTTGTGCGGCAGCAGATCAACGCTGCACAGTCGCGGGGTCTCGGCACCTACACCACATGAATTACGCAAGTAGATCAGAACGGCCCACCCGCGCATTAGTCGCAAGTACGTGAAGACGACGGAGGTGACATGCTTGTCGCCCGGATACGGGTCAGCAGTGTTAGCCAAATCGGTAGCGTCGTCAGGTTTTCCCAGCAACCCCCGCATATCAGCGATTGTCGAGAGGGCTGGCGTTAGCTTGCACCACTTCGCCGTCTGCTAGAAGCGATAACCGGGCAGTTCGTTTGAGTATAAAGCCGCGCCTTGTGCCCAGACACACGTGCTTACCATCAGCAGCAGGATGATTCGGTTCGTGCAGATAGAGACACCCGACAATGTTCGCTAGTTCCCAAATGTCGAAATCAGGCCACTACACAAGCTTGCGCCGTTAGCCAAAATCCGAGGCAAAGGGCGTCGCGGACTCTAGTGACACTTCACGCCGGCTTTCGGCGCTGTGTTGCGGTGACGCACAAAGATGGCGGCCGCCCCTCGTCGCCATCTCTGATGCTCGACTCCCTACCGCCCCACGATATCCGCCTTCAACCCCACCACATCCGCCCGCTCCTCCTCCGGCACGTTGAACTTGTCGAACGTCTGCCCGAGGAGCTTCACCATCTGGGTCCAATCTGCCTCCGTGATACCCAGTCCTGTATGCGCCGTTTTCATGTCGCGTCCCGTGTACTTGCACGGACCGCCCGTCGCGACGCAAAGAAAATCGACAATGTGCTGCCGGACCTTGATCTTCGAATCCGTGCTCAATCCGACAAAGAATCTGCCCATCTGCGGGTGTGACGCGAGCCGGCCAAGAAAATCGTCGCTCACCGCGGCCAGCGCGTCGTACCCACCCAGCCGTTGATACAGAGTCTTCTGCATCGGTGCCGCAGCCTGTGGCGGCGCGGCATACGCCGGCGCCACCGGCGCGAAACTCATAAGCACAAAATAGAGAAACGGAATCAGTTTTTTCATTTCCTCGTCTGCCTCTTGGAGTGAATTCTTGGAGAGCTTTCTTCCCCTCGGTTTGTAGATACGGAGCAGCCGCGCAATCGGATTTGCCCCAGCCCCCCAACAACTCGCCCAGGCGCGATTCCGTATGTTTGGCTTCCCTTGAGACGCTAAGTTCCGGCGTGGTAGCATCCATAGTTTTGGCAGGCAATGTCTGCCCAGCCCTTGCAGTCCTCATCCTCTCTTCGCCGGATGCCTCATCCATGTCCGAGCTGGCGACCGACGACTGAAGACTGACGACTGACCTCGGAGTGAACCCGTGAAAGTCTACGAAGGAGCAAACATCCGCAACGTGGCTTTGGTCGGTCACGGACATGCCGGAAAAACCTCGATCGTCTCCGCCGCCCTCTACACGGCCGGAGCCACCCAGCGCCTGGGCCGCGTCGATGACGGCACCGCCACCACCGATTACGACGAGGAAGAAATCGCCCGCAAAATGTCGGTCGGCACCGGTATTGCTTTCGCAGAGTGGGGAAAAACCAAGATCAATTTTCTCGACACTCCCGGCTTCAACATGTTTGTCAACGAAGCCAAGACCGTGCTGCCCGTGGTGGAAGCTGCACTCGTGGTGGTCGACGGCGTGGCTGGCGTCGAAGTGGTTACGCAACGCGTCTGGGGCTACGCTGAAGAAATCAACCTGCCCCGGGTGATCGTCGTGAGTCGCATGGATCGCGAGCGCGCCGACGCGGAGCGTGTCCTAGAGTCGCTGAACGATGCTTTCGGGCGTGCCGTGGTCCCCTTGCAATTTCCCATCGGCAAAGAGAAGGGCTTCACCGGGGTCGTCGACCTCGTGAAGATGAAGGCCTACACCTACGAGTTAGGCGGCAACGGGAAAGGGAAAGAAGCCGAAATCCCCGCCAGCCTCGCCGCCGCGGCGCAGGAAGCGCACGAAAAACTGGTCGAGCTGGTCGCCGAAGGCGACGACAAGCTCATGGAAGAATTCTTCGAGAAGGGCACCATCCCCGAAGAGCACCTCATCCCCGCCCTGCACGATGCCATCCGCGAAGACAAGATCTTCCCCGTGCTCTTCACCTCCGGCTTGGGCAACGTCGGCGTCGACAAACTGATGGACTTCCTCGTCGACTACACGCCCGCCGGCACCGAACATACCGCCCTGCACGGCATCGCCGGCAGTAACGGACAGTCGCCCGAGCGGCACGTCGCCGATTCCGACGCGCTTTCCTTATTCGTGTTCAAGACCGTCTCCGACCCCTTCGCCGGACGAATCTCGTACTTCAAGGTGTACAGCGGCGTTCTCAAGAACGATGCCTCCGTGCAGAACTTCACCCGCAACTCTCAGGAAAAGCTGGCCCATATCTGGGTGATGCAGGGAAAAGCGACCACGCCCGTCAACGAACTTCATGCCGGCGACATCGGCGCCGTAGCCAAACTGCGCGACACCCTCACCGGCGATACCCTCGGGGACAAGTCCGCGCCCATCCAATACCCCAAGGTCGTGCTGCCCGAGCCCGCCATCACTTTCGCGATCGAACCGAAAAGCCGCGCCGACGAAGACAAACTGGGCCCGGGCATCCACAAGCTCATGGAAGAAGACGCCATGCTGCGCTTCTTTCGCGATCCCCAGACCAAGGAATTCCTTATTGCCGGCACCGGCCAGCAGCACATCGAAGTCGTGGTCTCCAAGTTAAAGAAGCGCTATCACACCGAAGTGAACCTCAAGGCTCCCAAGGTCCCGTATCGTGAAACGATCCGCGGCAAGGCCGACGTGCAGGGCCGTCACAAGAAGCAGACCGGCGGCCACGGCCAATACGGCGACTGCAAAATCAAGATGGAGCCCCTGCCGCGGGGCGGTGAATTCGAGTTCGTCAACGACATCTTCGGTGGCGCCATTCCCAAAAACTTCATTCCTGCTGTCGAGAAAGGCATTCGCGACGCCGCCGGCCGCGGCTATCTCGCTGGCTTTCCAGTCGTGGACTTCAGAGTCATCCTCTACGACGGCTCCTACCACGATGTCGATTCAAACGACCTCTCCTTCCAGATGGCCGGACGCATCGCCTTCAAGAAGGCCATGGAAGTCGCCAAGCCGACTTTGCTGGAGCCTGTTATGTCCGCCGAGATCACGGTGCCCGACGAGTTTGCCGGCGCCATCATGGGCGATCTCAACAGCCGCCGTGGCCGCATTCAAGGTATGGACAATAAGGGCGGCAATACGGTCGTGAAGGCAGAAGTTCCCATGTCGGAGATGCTGACTTACGGAGTCGACCTCACCGCCATGACCCAGGGCCGCGGCAGCTTCAATATGGAAATGAACCACTATGACGTCGTCCCAGCACAACTACAGGAAAAGATCATCGATAAAGCCAAGTCCGAACGCGGCGTAGTAAAGGACGAAGAAGAGTAAGTCGCGAATCATGTGCTGCATCGCGAAGCGCCGTTCTTACAAGACGCTTATAGGTACGTAACGCCCTGCCTTGTTCGATATCGAACCTCCATTTACACTGACGCGGCTTCTTCTTACCCCCCTAATACCCGGAAGAGGCTTTGGAGGCGTGCATGAAATCATGGCGTGTTCTTTCAGCCCTGCTACTGCTGGGCACGAGCGCAGCCCTGGGCTCAGAAAGTGAACGTTGATTGGGACCGCAGCACCGACTTCTCAAAATTTAAAACACATGCTTGGATTGAATCGAAGCACCCGGGAAAGGGTCTCTGGAACCAGCGCATCATCGATGGAGTCGACGCAAAACTTGCCAACGCCGGCCTGAAAAAAGTGGACGCCAGCGCGAATCCGGATCTCGAAGTTGTGTACAACGTGGGCGTAAAAGAACATACCGTGGTGGAGGGATACGACTACACTTACCACCCTTGGGGATGGTACGGTCCGGGGCCATGGTACGGTCCGCGTCCCGCCACGACCCAGAGCTATCAGGAAAGGGAAGCGACCCTCACCGTCGACCTCGTCAACAACTCCAACAAGGAGATGATCTGGCGCGGCATGGCGCGTGACACGCTGGCCGACAGCTCCGACAAAAACGTGAAAACCTTCAACAAAGCCATGGACAAAATGTTCAAGAACTTCCCGCCCACCAAGAAGTAGCTTTCCTGCTTGCACAGAGGAAGGGGATGGTGAACGCCCTCCCCTTCGGCACCTCCGAACCCCGAATTTCTTTTACTGCTTCCCGCTCTCCACTTTCGCGTTGTGCTGCACCTTGGGCATTTCGGGCACCGACACCAGATTCTCCGTAGCGCGGTCCATCTCAAAAAAGACCCGCTTCTTCGCGCAACTTGATGTCCCCGAAACTTCCTCTTCCTCGGGCGTCAAAGGCTGCCCTTCCATAACAATCGCGCCCTGCGCACTGAATCCGAGCACGCGCAGATTCAGCGAGCACTCATGCCCGTACATTTTGGCAAAAGACCGAGGAAGATCCGGCTGCTGAAAAGTTCCAGACCGGCTGTCGTAAATGATCACGCTGTGCGTTTGCCCGGGCTGTTCATACTGCCACTCCGACAGCTCCGCCAGCAGCCGCCGTCCATCCGCCGACCAGTCCACCAGCCGCAAAGCATTCCCGTTCTCTATATCCGCAGGTTCCTGCAGGAATCGAATCTTCAAGTCTCCCGGATCCCCGCCCACATACAAGCGCGAACTGTTCACGCAAAGCGGACCCGAATACCCGGCAGGGCGCTGTGGATGCAACGCCGTCGCCTCCACTTCCACATACGCTCGATGCTTCTCGTCCGGAGACACAAAGATGTTGCCCCGCACTGTGCGCGAGGCCAGCGGAGGTTTTTCACCACACGTTACGATCTCGGGATCGCTCGATTTGGGCGTGTTCTGCGGCGCTGCAGTCGGGGCGTTCTGCGCGACCGCGCCCAGGCTCATCGCGCCGACGAACAGCCATCTCAGACTTTTGCCAAAGAAGCAAAACACGGCTGGATTGTAGTTCAGCCGACGACCCCGCGTCTGTAGGGGACATCGGGTAACTGTACGAATTCTTCGGGACAAGAACTAAGCCGGTCGGGAACCCAAGATGTATCCCCGCCGGCTCTGGTATTCCACCTCAGGCGCGTACGGATCCCGCTCAAGCGCTTCCTCGATTAACAAACCAGCGGCCCTTAGGTATCCGCACATTTCCTCGGTCGTAAACAGCGCCACATCGAAGCTCACGCGATGGCCGAGCATTTCTTCGTGATGGCTGTCTTCGCTGCCCAGATGGAAACTGATGAGCAACCGGCCTCCTCGCCGCAACGCCCTGTGCATCTCGGCAACAGCACTCACCACCCGAGGCCGCGGGATGTGAATGATCGAATAGAACGCCGCGATCCCCGCTAACGTCTCCGAACCCACTCCGAGTTCCAGCATCGAACTCTGTACAAACTGCAAGTCCAGATTCAGCCTGCGCGCCTCGGCCAACATTCCGATCGAAAGATCGATCCCGAACGAGTCCACACCGCGATCCCGCAGATAGCGCGCGATCTGTGCAGGTCCGCACCCCATGTCGCACACGCGTCCGCGACTGCGGACGAGATCTGCAAAACGATCAAGCAGTACGCGGTCGAACGGCTTGCCCGCCAGTTCTCCATAGACTTGGTCGGCGTACGTACGAGATACCGTATCGTAACTTTTGCGAAGATCGCTGCCCATCACACTCGGGACTCGAGACTCGGAACTACTCCCCCGCCAAGCCCATCACAACGTCATATAGAATCCGCGGCCCGCGCCGCACTTCCTCTACCCGGATGCGCTCATCGATTCCATGTTCCGTGCTGCCTTCTGCGTCGGTCGCCGTGTAAGGCGTGAATCCATAGGCCGTAATGCCCAGCGGACGGTAGCGTTGGTTCTCGGTGTACCCGCTGGTCAAGTGCGGCACCACTGGAACGTCGGGGAAGTGCTGGGCGGCCGCTTGCCGGATGGCAGCATAAAGCGCGGTGTCGGTCGACGATGCGTTCGCGGTACGAAAACCACCGGGCACCGGCTCAATGGTTACGTTCGGATCGTTGACCACTCTACGAAGAGTTTCGAGAAAATGGTTCGGATCTTCTCCCGGCAGCAAGCGTACATCCAGATTCGCCCATGCTTCCGCGGGAATCACGTTGGTTTGTTCCGAGCCGCCCAGCATGGTGAGGGAAATCGTATTGCGCACCAGGAAATTCAGCGACTCATCATGATCGACCTGCTCGGCGAACCGCGAATCCTGCAACGCGGGTTTCAGATTTCGATACCGCTTGGCGCGCTCTGGAGGCTCATAGGGCGCCATCTCGCGCAGAAATTCCTCCACCACCGGCAACACCTTGTACGGCGTCCGGTACGCCAGCACGCGATCCAAGGCTCGTACCAGGCGGTTCGGAGCCGAGTCGACGATGGGTCGCGAGCCGTGCCCCGGCCGCCCCTGCGCCACCATGTGCAGCCAGAACGGTGTTTTCTCACCCACATCCACCCCAATAAAGCGTAACTTGCCGTTCTCCACCAGATTCTCGCCGCCTTCATTGATCAGAAACTCCGCTCCGCCCAGCAGGTCACGGTGATTGGCGATCATCCAATCCGTGCCCGTACCCTCGGCCTCCTCATCGCTCACCGCCAGGAAAATAATGTCCCGGTTCAGGGCGACTCTCTCCCGTTTCGCCATCACCATTACCATCAGCTGGGCGAGGCCCTCGTTCTTCATGTCCTGCGCGCCCCGCCCGTAGATGGATCCGTCGAGCACCTGCCCGCTAAAGGGTGGAACCGTCCAATGCCCGGCGTCGCTGGTAACCACGTCCATGTGGTTCAGCAGGATTAAAGGACGCTTCGCGTTGGCCGACGTATGCGGCAGACGCGCCCACAAATCCGCGCGTCCTGTTTGATACTCAAAAACCTGGTTCTCAATGCCCTCCGAATCCAGGATCTTCTTCAAGAACCGCGCCGCCTGCATTTCGTTTCCTGGCGGATTGGTGGTGTCGATGCGCAGGTACTCCTGCAACCACTCAATCGCCAGATCGGAATATTGTGATAGATGTTCTGCCGAGATCCGGCTCGAGGCCATCGGCATCGGAAGAGCTTTCAGCGCTGCTTTATCAGTGGAAACAGCGGCTCGCGCGAAGACCTCCGCAATCAAGACAATGCAAAAGAGTGCAACGCGAGTAGTGCAGGTTTGTTGCACATCGGCTCGAGGCATCCTTCGTTTCTCCCTTTATTTCCGCGAGTTACCCGGAGTCGGCCTAAAGTAGTTTTTATAGCAGGTTCTGCCAAATTTACTCTGCAAGTCTGCAGCACTATCTGGAGAGACGCGAAGCGCGTTACAATGTCATTGACTCGTAAGGATTTAGCGGCCTCAAGGGAACCTGGGGTTTGGCATGCAACCTGTAAATAGCCTAGACAAGCGCCGCGTAATGCGCGGTGCTCATCGGTAGGGTTCAGTGCATACGTTGCGTCAGCGTATGCCGGCAAAGCTTCATCTTGCTTCAGTGCACCCGTTAGGGGACGCAATTAAAAATCACGCAACACGCTCTCAGGCGTGCTGGAGTGGAGCCCAACGCTCCCCCAATCGGAGGAAGTTCAAAATGAAAAAAAGCCTCATTGCATTGCTTGTAGCCGGCGCACTTGCGATCCCGGCTTTCGCCCAGCAGACCACCTCGACTACTCCCGCCCAGGGTACGACCCAGGCTGCGCCTGCGCCCACAAAGGCCGACGCAGCTACCGGTAAAGATCCTTTGCAACCGGACACGCACGAAGGCTTCTGGGGCAAGCTGAATCCGTTTGCCCGCAAGAAGTATGTGCAGCGCCAGACTGCGCCGATCCGCGACCGCGTCAACGAGCTTGATGAACTCACTGCCGCCAACGGCAAGATGATCAAGGACGTCGATTCGCGCGCCCAGCAGGGCATCACCCTGGCCTCGAACAAGGCCAACGAAGCCGATCAGCACGCCATCGACGCGGGCAACCGCGCCAACGCCGCCCAGCAGACCGCGACCCAGGCAACCACGCGCCTGACCACGGTTGAGCAGGTGGTTGGCAACATCGATCAGTACACGCCCTCGACGCAGACTGAAATCCGCTTCAAGCCCGGCCAGTCCGTGCTGAGCAAGGCTGCCAAGGACGCACTCGATGAAATGGCGACTCCGCTGAAGAGTCAGCGCGGCTACATCGTCGAAGTGCAGGGCTTCTCGTCCGGCAAGGGACAGACCGCGATCTCGAACTCGCAGAAGATGGCCGAGTCCGTGGTTCGTTACCTGGTCCTCAATCATGACATCCCGGTCTACCGCATCTACCTCGTCGGCATGGGCAACGCTCCCACGCAGGCGACGACCGGTGACGGCAAGACCAAGCGCACCACCGGCGGACGCGTGGAAATCAGCCTCCTGAAGAACAATCTGGATCAGCTGGCTTCCGGCTCTGCTCCCGCGGCTCCCCCAGCCCAGGGACAGACGCAAGCGCCCCCGAAATAACTTCGCAGTCACGGCGGGTTTTAGTCCCGCTATCTCCCCCCAAAAAGCCTCTCGCGCAAGCGAGAGGCTTTTTGTTTACTGACTACATCTTGTCTCTGAATACGTGTTTCAGTTGTCATCTTGAGCCTATGCATGCGGCCGAACCAGTCCGAGAGACCCCACAGACGCCACGTTCTTTGGGATCTTCGTCGGAATCAGAACAACACGAGACGTTTTCGGACCTAAAGGCTTCTCACCCGCTTGCTTTTCCCCGCACGCACATGGAATCTATTTCCAACGGAGAATTCATGGAAACTCTCTACTACGCACAGATCGATTCTCCCATCGGCCCCCTCAACCTCGGAGTCTCCGGGAAAGGTCTGGTCGCGCTCGAGTTCGACCGCAAGAACTTCCCGCCCACGAAAGACAAAAACGTGAAATGGGAGAAATCTGTCGAGAAGACGGCTCCCTATGCGCGCGAACTAAAGGAATATTTCTCCGGCAAGCGCCGTGAATTTACGTTCTCGCTCGACCTGCGCGGTACGCCCTTCCAAAAGCAGTGCTGGCAAGCGCTGCTCGCCATCCCCTACGGCGAGACACGCACCTATGCCGACATCGCGCGCGCGATCAAGAACCCGCAGGCATTCCGGGCCGTCGGACTGGCGAACAACCGCAACCCCATCGCCATCGTCGTTCCGTGCCATCGCGTGATTGCGTCCGACGGCACGCTCTGCGGATACGGCGGCGGGCTCGATGTGAAACAAAAGCTGCTCGAACTTGAGGGCGCCCTGACCGGCAGTTTCGCGGCTTGATCGAGGCGGCGGCGCCACCCGACTATTCCCCACGTATAATCGGCGCGCGCATCGCTCCGACCCGTGGCCACCGACAACCGCGCCAAATCCGTCATCCGTAAAGCTGGGCTCTTCTACTTCGTCTGGGTCATGTTCTCCTACTGCACCGGAGGCCCGTTCGGCCTCGAGGACATGGTCACCACCTCCGGACCCGGCCTCACCCTGATCTACCTGCTCATCATTCCGTTCTTCTGGTCGATCCCCGTTTCGCTGGTTTCTGCCGAACTCACGACGGCCATGCCGGTCGAAGGGGGCTTCTACCGCTGGGCGCGCGCCGGCTTCGGCGACTTCTGGGGATTCCTCGCCGGATGGTGGAACTGGTGCGCCTCATTCCTGCTCGGCGCGGTCTATGCCGTACAGTTTTCCGACTACCTCGGCTTCTACTTGCCCTGGCTCACTGGATGGAAGCACTACGCGATATCGTTGCTCGTAGTCGCGCTCATCACCTGGATTAACGTCCAAGGCATCGACGCCGTCGGAAAGTTCGCCACCGCGCTGGAGATTTTCATCCTGCTGCCGGTACTGGTGATGGTCGTCATGGGACTGGCGAAGTGGAAGCACAACCCGTTCGTCCCCATCGTCCCGCCGCACCAGCCGCTTTATAACGTGTTCGGCGTCGGCCTTGCGCTAGGACTATGGCTGTATTCCGGCTATGAGCAAAGCTCCAGCGTGGCGGAAGAAGTCGAGAACCCGCGCCGCACCTATCCCCTCGCCCTGGCCATCGTGGTTCCACTGTCCATCGCCGTTTACTTTCTTCCGACGTTGGCGTCACTCGCCGCGCTGGGCAACTGGCAGCAATGGCACACCCGCTACTTCTCCGACGCCGCCCAACTGATCGGCGGCCCGTGGCTCGGTTCGTGGATGACGATCGCCGCCATGGTCACGAATCTTTCGCTGCTCAACGCAACCGTCTTGACCTCCACCCGCATGCCCTTCGCCATGGCAGAGGACGGATACCTTCCCGCCGTCCTGACGGGCAAGCACCCGCGGTTTGGAACGCCGTGGACTTCGATCATCGTCTCCGGAGTGATTTACGGATTGCTTGCGGTGCACTCCCTGACCCAGCTCATCACGGTCTACAACTGGCTGCGCGTCGCGACCACCATCCTCACCGTGCTGGCAGCCTGGCAACTGCGCCGCAAAATGCCGGACCTGCCGCGGTCGTTTGTCGTTCCGGGAGGATCGGTTGGATTGATCACTGCTGTGCTTGCGGTTGTTCTGATGAGCCTGGTCGCTTTGCTGGGCAGCGACCGCTATGGATTGCGTTGGGGACCGGTGGCTCTGACGGCGGGACCAATCATCTACGTAGCATTGCGACGCTTGCGTCGAACACCAACCCCGCCCCGACTGACAAGCTGAGCGAAGCGAAGGATCTTTGAATTCCTAGCGGCCGCAACATCTTAAGGGTGCCCCATCCCAGCGCGTTCTGTGCGCCAGGGTGGGATTCCACTGCCGCATCGTTCTTGGGATCCTGCTAGGCGCGTCCGCTCAACTCACCCAATCCAGAAACTTGTAATAAGCCCCCGCAAACGGCAGAAACCAAGGCTTCCCGTTGTACAAGCCCAACGGCGCCCCTGGGAACCGAATCCCGTCAAACGGATTATCCGGACTCTCTCCAGAAATCCGCCGCGCCATCAACCGTCCCTGGTACGTCGCCATTGCCACGCCATGGCCCGCGTAGCCCAGCGCGTAGTACATGCCATCCATCTGCCCGGCATGCGGCATGATGTCGAATGCGAAATCCAAAGTCCCGCCCCAGACAAACTCGACCTTGGTGTCGTGCAGCTGCGGGTACACTTCGATCATGCCCCGCCGCAAAATCTCCGCACTCTTGCGCACCGTGTCGCCACTCTCCGGGAAAAACGCGGCCCGCCCGCCAAACAGCATGCGATTGTCCGGAGTGAGACGGTAGTAGTAGATGTAGTTCTTCGAGTCGTAAATCATGCGATTACGCGGACTCAATTCGCGCGCCAGCGCATCCGGCAAGACTTCGGTCGTGATGATGTACGAACCGATCGGAATAATCTTTTTCTGCAGAGCAGGCGTGGTCTTGCTCGTATAGCCACTGGTCGCCACAAACACATCTCGGGCCCACAAACTCCCATGGGAAGTTCGCAGCACCCATCCAACATCGCCTTGCCGGTTCCCGCGTTCGACGCTTTCCACTCGCGTCCTCTCATAGACGCACGCCCCGGCCCGCAAGGCCGCCAACCCCAGTCCGGCAACATACCTCGCCGGATTCAATCCGACGCTGTTTTCATCCACCATCCCGCCAAAATAAATGTCGGAGCCGATCTCCGAACGCAACTCTTCGCGCGACACGATTTTCAGTTCGTGATGGAACTCCCGCCCAATGACCTCGACCTGGTGAGCGTAGTCATCGAAATGCGACTGCTTGCAAGCTACCTCCAGGTGCCCGCAGCGCGAGAAATCGCACGCGATGCTCTCTTCGTGAACAATCTGCTTTACGCAATCGATCGACGCCAGCGACGCCGCATACATCTTCTGCGTACGCTCTCTCCCGTACATCGAGAGCAACTGGTTGACGCCCAGCTTCATCCCGGTGAGCACCATGCCGCCATTACGGGAACTCGCCCCCCAGCCAATCGATTCACTCTCCAGCACGACGACGCGCGCGCCTTTCTTTGCTAGAGTGCGCGCTGCGGAAAGACCTGTGAACCCTGCGCCAATCACGGCCACGTCCGCGGTATCGGGCAGCGTGCGCGGTGCATCCGTGCGCGGCATTTCGACCGTCGTCAACCAATAGTTTCGTTCCTGGATCATCGTGACGAAGTTCCTTGCGCATTCCGAAACGCTGCGGACAGCGCGCACACCACGTAAGGGCCATGCTCTGGAAGTCGCGTGCACCAGAAACCCTGAGTCGCGTCTAAGCTCGCGGGCACGTACCAATTATTTCTGAAACGGAATCTCGAAATACAGCAGCTCGCTGCCCTTCTCATCGCGCAAACCGGTGAGATAAAATCGCGCGCCCTCCAACGGAGACGAAATTCCCGTCACATCGAAGAACACAAATCCCGCTTGCGTCGAGTGCGGCTCCACTGCCTTCGCCGTGAACTGTGCCGCGTCCATTTCGTCGAGCGCTTTCTTACCGACCGCGCCTTTCACCTTGGTGCGCGGAAAAGGTACCGGATACTTCGGCCCGCTCGCGTTCACGTGCGACAATCGACGGTAGAGTTCATCATTCGTGGCCGCCGAGATTTTATCGCGGTGCGAGGTGATGAGCTGCGCCTTCATGCCCGACATGGAAATTGGCTGATCGCCGTCGTTGGTGACCACGAGAAAGATCGGCAGAAATCCTTCTTCCGCCCACTTCACGTTAAAAATTTGGGCTTTTTCGGGATCGTCGTAGGGGTCGATCGCGGCCGCCACCGATTCGTCAGAATGCTGGTCATGCAACGCATACGTGGCTGCCGGCTTGGCCGCAGGCTTTACGAAATCCTTCGCCAGTACGAGCATAACGGCGCAACACAGGATCGCGCCCAACACGACTCCTGAGCGCCATTTGCGCTCGAGGAAACCCTGAAACAGCTGCATGCGGTGATTATACTTTGCTTCCGAGAGCCCACTCAGCTAGGTGGTCGGCGCGTGTGCCTGTGTGGAAGCGGGGTGTCCGGTCGCCATCCCCACCAAGGCTCCCCCGACGAGTCCGGCCAGAACCGACAATACGATCAGCGTGAGTATATGGGCTCGCAGATGATTTCTGCGACGGACGGCAATCGGCATGGCTGTCCTCCTCTTCGGGGCGTCGAGGACGCCGGCGCAGTACGACTATTTTAGTGGAAAACCAGCCTCCACGGTCAAATGGTTGCGGGCGTCCACCCCGCGTTTAGAATGGCGTTTCTCATGTACCTGCTCTACAGCGCGCTGCTGACCCTCGTCCTGATCCTGGGATTGCCCTACTGGCTCTACCAGATGGCGCGCCATGGAAAGTACCGAGCAGGGTTTTTCGAGCGTTTCGGCGGGGTTCCAGGCCACTTCGCCATTCCTTCGTCCCAGCCCACCATCTGGGTTCATGCTGTCTCAGTGGGCGAGGTCCTTGCAGTAAGCCGCCTGGTCGATCACATGCGCAAGCGCTGGCCGGGGCATCGAATTGTTATCTCGACGACCACAGACACCGGACAGAAACTCGCGCGTACCCGCTTCGGACCGGAAAACGTCTTCTACTTTCCCGTCGACCTCGGATTCGCCATCAGCCCCTACCTGGACGCCCTGCGCCCAGAACTGGTGGTCATCGCCGAAACAGAATTCTGGCCGAATTTTTTGCGGCTGGCCAAGCGCAGTGGCGCGGCCATCGCAATCGTGAACGCCCGGCTATCTGACCGCTCCATTCGGGGCTACGCCCGGCTCCGCTGGTGGCTGCGTAAAGTGATCGGCAAGGTGGATCTTTTCCTCGCCCAGACCTGGCAAGACCGCACTCGCCTCATCGATCTCGGGGCTCCGGAAGACCGCATCGAGGTTACCGGCAATCTGAAGTTCGAACTGGAACCCGGCTCGCCGCCCGGGCTGGTCGCGCATCTGCGGGAAAGTTTCCAGAACACCGGCGCCACGCCCATTCTGGTCTGTGGCAGCACCGTTGACGACGAAGAGGAGCGCATGCTCCTGCAGGCGTTTCAGAGCATTCTTGCGAGCTACCCCCGCGCCGTGATGATCCTCGCGCCCCGCCACCCAGAGCGCTTCGCTGTGGTCGCTGCCCTGCTTGAAAGCTTCGGCATCAAATTTCTCCGGCGTTCGTTGTGGAGCGGCGAACCGTTGAACGGCGGTGTGCTGTTGCTCGATACCATCGGCGAACTCTCCGCGGTCTATGGCGTCGCCGATGTGGCGTTCGTCGGCGGCAGTCTGGTGCCCAAAGGAGGCCACAACATCATCGAGCCCGCGCGCCACAGCGTCGCCATTGTGGTCGGCAACCACACCGACAACTTCCGCGATATCATCTGGCTCTTCCAGACGCAGAACGCTGTGAAGATCGTGGGCCCCGCCGAATTACCGCTGGTGCTGATGGAACTCATTTCCAACGAAGCCGAACGCAAGGCGCTCGGCCAACGTGCCGCCAACGTGCTCCGCTCCCAGGCCGGGGCTACTGAGAAAACCATGTCGGCTCTGGAAAAACTGCTGGCACCCGCGCAGACCACGGTCGGCGCAAAATCGTGAGCTTGCTCTCCAAGGTGTACGGGGCCGTCACCCAGACGCGAAACGGTCTCTATGATCGCCGGATGTTTCCCGCCCGCCGCCTGCGCGGACCGGTCGTCAGCATTGGCAATCTTTCCGTCGGCGGCACCGGCAAGACGCCCTTCACGATTCTGCTCGGCGAACTCCTGAAGACGCGGGGCATTCGCTTCGATGTGCTCTCCCGCGGTTATGGACGCAACAGCCGCGGCGTCCTGCTCGTCGACCCCGCCGGTCTCGCAAGCCAGTTCGGCGACGAGCCTCTGCTGATCGCCCGCCGCCTCGAAGTGCCCGTGATTCTCGGCGAGGATCGATTCGCGGCCGGACATTTTGCCGAAGGCAAATTCGGCACGCAGCTTCATCTTCTCGATGACGGCTTCCAGCACCGTGCACTTGCCCGCGATTTCGACATTGTCCTGGTCACGGCCGACGACGCTCGCGACCAACTGCTCCCCGCCGGTCGCCTGCGGGAACCGCTGCGGTCGCTGGCTCGCGCCGATGCCGTCGTGCTCACCGCGGGCGCCTCGCCCGAAAACTTTCCGCTCGACGGCAAACTCGTCTGGCGTGTCCGGCGCGGCATCGCCCCACAAAAGGTCTCATCGCGCCCCGTAGCCTTCTGCGGAATCGCGCGCCCACAAAACTTCATGCTGCAACTCCGCACCGCCGGGATCGAGCCGGCTGCCGAAGCGGTCTACCGCGATCACCACCCCTACACGGAACACGACATTCGCGAATTACTCGCCCTGAAAATTCGCAGCGAGGCCGACGGCTTCGTAACCACCGAAAAAGACGCCATCAACCTCGGCGACCTGATCTCCAGCCTCGAGCCACTTTCCGTGGTTCCCGTCAAAATGGAGCTGGTCGACGCCGCTAACGCCGTCGATGCCATGTTGCGCATCCTCGACGAACGCAAGCAGCGCTCGTGAGAGAATCGGTAGCCGGATGACCAAGCATCCCAAAGAAGCCGACCGCCTCAAGAAGATTCTCGACGCCTTTCCCAAGACCACGGTGACAGCGCTTGCCGACCTGGTGGCCGACGAATTTGTATACGGCGAAATTTCCCGCGTCTCCCGCGAGGCGCCTGTACTTATCCTCAAGCATCGCGACCGTACGATTGTTCCCGGCGGCGGTGCAAACGCGGTCAACAATCTCGCCGATCTCGATGTGAATGTTCTGCCGGTCGGCGTGGTCGGCGATGATGAGGCGGGACGGCTGCTGATCAAGGCTTTCCGCCACAAACGTATCCCGGTCAGCGGCATTTTGAAAGACAGGGGCCACACCACCGTTACCAAGACGCGAATCCTCGCCGGCATGACGCACTCTGCCCGCCAGCAGGTCGTGCGCGTGGACCGCGAGCCCGACAGTCCGCCCGGAGCGCACTTTGTCCGCGAACTGATTCTCTCCGCGCGTGAATACGCCCGCGCATCCGATGCGCTTCTCGTCTCCGACTATGGATACGGTTCGGCCACACCCACGATCCTGAACGCGATCCGCGCCAAGGGCGGATTGCGAGGGGCTCCGGTGACGCTCGATTCCCGGTTCCGCATGCTCGAATTCTCGGGAGTCACCGCGGCCACACCCAATGAGCCGGAGGTCGAAGCCTGCCTTGGAATTCAAATCGGCCAGGATTGGTCGAAACTCGTTGCCGCCGCGGAACAATTGATGGCGCGCATGAAGCTGCAATCGCTGATCATCACTCGCGGCCGCGACGGCATGGCCGCGTTCACCGACCACCGGAAGCCGGTCGACATTCCGATTTTCGGTTCCGACGAGGTTGCCGATGTCACCGGCGCGGGCGACACGGTCATCGCCACTTTCACAGCAGCCTTGGCCGCCGGGGCCAGCAGCGAAGAAGCAGCTCAACTGGCAAACTATGCAGGCGGTATCGTAGTCATGAAGCGCGGAACGGCCACAGTCTCACGGCAGGAGTTACTCCAAGCCATCGACCAAGCGCCGCCCGCCACCAGGCCCCATTGAGCGCATCAACCAAACACAAAGTCCTCGACCGTGAGCAGCTGCGCAAGCAGGTTGACGCCTGGCGCTCCGTGGGCGATCGCATCACGCTCGCCAACGGATGCTTCGATCTTGTGCACGTCGGACACGTGCGCTATCTCCAGGCCGCCAAGGAACTGGGCGGACGTCTCATCGTCGCCATCAACTCCGATGATTCCGTACGAGCACTAAAAGGAGAAGGCCGTCCGCTCATGCCTGCGGCAGAGCGCGCCGAGATTCTCGCCGCTCTTGCCGACGTCGACGCCGTGGTCATATTCCCCGAGCGCGATGTGCGCGCCCTCATCCACGAAATCCGTCCCGACGTACAGGCCAAGGGCACCGACTACACCACCGAGAGCGTTCCTGAAGCCGAGACAGTTCGTGAGTATGGCGGCCGCGTGGCCATCGTCGGAGATCCCAAGGATCACTCGGCCAGCGAAATCATTCGCACGCGGCTCACGCCCAAGCACTGACCCACGCCATGAACCCTGTCCCCTCGCCGGAACCAGCACAGCGCATCCTGATCGTGCGCCTCAGTTCGATGGGCGATGTTCTCCATGCGCTCCCCGCGGCCGTTATACTGCGCGCTGCATTTCCAAATGCGAGCATCGGATGGCTCATCGAAGAGCGTTGGGCCGAGTTGCTGTGTGCCCTCTCTACGCCCCGCTCCGGGCCGCGCTCGCCGGAACGCCCGCTGGCGGACGTTGTCCATGCGGTGAAGCTTAAGCAATGGCGGTCGTCCCTATTCTCAACACAGACTTGGGAGCGAATCGGCGCCAGCCTGAGTGATCTCCGCAGCCGCCATTACGATGTTGCCATCGATCTGCAGGGCGCGATCCGTTCCGCCATTCTCGCCCGCTGGTCCGGCGCGCGGATGATCTACGGCGCGTCCCAGCCTCGCGAGAACGCCGCCAGCCTCTGGTACTCCCGCAAAATCATCACCCGTCGTCCACACGTGGTGGGACGATACGCAGAACTCGCCGAGGCGGTGACTGGTCAGCCCCGTCCAATTCCGGACGCAGTTTTTCCCTGCGACCCGGCCGCTGAACAGTCCATCAAGAAGCGCCTGCGCGAACTCGGTCTTCAAGACTTCGCAATATTGAACCCGGGCGCAGGCTGGGGCGCCAAGCAATGGCCCGCGGAGCGCTACGGAGCCGTCGCGCAAACCCTTTCTCGAGAAGGCCTGCAGTGCATCATCAATTTCGGTCCCGGCGAAGAAGCGCTCGCCCGAACCGCGGAAGCCGCGAGCGCCAGCACCGCCCGCGCGCTCTCATTCTCCATCGGAGATTTGATCGCGCTCACCCGCCGCGCACGTCTGTTCATCGGTGGAGACACTGGGCCCATGCATCTGGCCGCCGCGTTGCACGTACCGGTCGTGGCCCTGTTCGGCCCAACCGATCCCGCACGCAACGGCCCTTTCGGAACGAAGAACATCGTGTTGCGCAATCCGGCCAGCGCGACAACTCTGCGCCATCGCAACGATCCGGATCCCGGCCTGCTGGCTATCATGCCCGATGAAGTGACGAACGCGGTCCGCCAGCTTCTGGAGCCCACCCGTGGCTGACTGGTCGTCCATCGCGCGCCGCATCCGCGTTCCGCTCGGATTCGCGCTCGCCGTGTTGTACGTGTGGATGGCGCGTCCCACCTGGACTTCGCTCGTCAACGGAGTCCTCATTGCCGTGCCGGGAATTCTTCTGCGTGCGCTTGCCTCTGGCCACGTCAAGAAGAACGAAGAACTCACCACCTCGGGGCCTTATGCCTACACGCGCAACCCTCTTTATCTTGGCTCGCTCATCATCGCATTAGGCTTCGCGATCGCCGCGCGGAACCTCTGGGTCCTGTTCATCATGGCGGTGATGTTCTTCGCTATCTATCTCCCGGTGATTCGCTCGGAAGAAGAATTTCTGCGCCGGACGTTTGCAGAGTTTGCCGCTTATGCAAAAAACGTGCCCCGCCTTTTTCCGCGTCTGACGCCTTTCGGAAACGCCCCCGCAACGTTTTCATCGAAGTTGTACTGGCAGCATCGCGAGTACAATGCAGCCTTGGGGAGTGCCGCCCTGCTGGTTGTACTGTTGGCCAAATTATTCTGGGCTTCCTGAGAGCTGCCTGCATCGAATCTTAAAGCAAACACACGCGCGCAAAGATTCCATTGATCCAACGCTTCCTCCAATCCGGCGGCGTCCTTCTGTCATCGTTTGGTTGCGTCTTGGCGTTCGTGTGCATGCTGGCAGTAAATCTCTCGACGGCTGTTGTTGATGAAAGTTCGATCAATGCCATCGGCCCAGCCGCGCGGATCCTGGCTCCGCCACCCACCTACCGTTTCCCCGATGGCCAGTCGTATGTATTCACCGCTGAGTGGCATTTCCTGACCGCAGGCACCTCCACCGTAAGACTGGAAGCGGTGGGCAACGAGCATCGGGTCAGCGCGATCGCCGATTCGGCCGGCATGGCCAACATGCTCTACGGAGTGCACGACCGCTTCGAAGCTCTGTTCGACTCGAAAACGTTTTGTTCTACCGGCGTCTTCAAGCACATCGAAGAAGGCTCGCGCAAGCGCGAAACCAAAGTCGACTACGACTACCCCCAGCGCAAAAGCATCCTGCACGAGACCAATCTAAAGTCCGGCGAGACCAAGTACGCCGAGAACGACATTCCTCCCTGCGTCACCGATGTGGTCACCGGCTTCTACTACCTCTCCTCGCTCCCCCTGCAGCCCGGCAACTCCTACACCTTTCCAGTCAACGACGGAGGCAAGACCGCGGAAGTCACCGCGCACGTGGAAGGGAAAGACAAAGTCAAAGTTCCGGCAGGAACCTACCAGACGATCCGCGTGGCCGCGGAAGCCACCTCCGGCACCCTCAAAGGCCGAGGCAAAATCTGGACATGGTTTACCGACGACGCCAGCCACACACCCGTGCAAATGCGCGCCAAGTTAACGTGGGGAACGCTGCTGTTCCGCCTGCAGCGCATCGAGCAGCATTAAGACTCAACTCGCCCGGGTGAGACCGCTTTGTGAGTTCTCCGACGGTGCAATCTGCTGGTAGTAGTCAGTCGCCCAGATTGTCTGTTGCGGACAAGCAAAAACGGGGACCTCTTTTTCCTTCTTTCCCACCAGCCAGAGGAGCACGTTGTGGTGATTGGACGGATCAGAAACCGCTTTCCCTTGCTCGGTCGAATACTTTAAGTAGACAATTTTGAAACCGTTCGCGACAAAGCAATCAATCAGTCCGTGGGGATTAAACACATGCAACCCATGGCCAAAGTAGCCATTGATTGGTGTGTGCAGCAGGTAGTAGCCCCCCGACGAACCATGCGGAAACAATTCTCCAGGCAGCCCGCGGTGTCGAACAAATGTTCCAGACTTCCTATGTCGATCAGCGTCCCGTATCGATTGTGTTCACCCTCGGGTACTGGCTGGTTCATGTCGTAGCGCAGATCTGCTCGACTGTCGAAATAGTCGAGAGTTGTTACTGGGTACCCTTTGGAACACAAGAACTCCGTCAGCGAGCTGAAGCGGAAGCCTCTTGGCACGGGTTGGTCGAACTTGGACCGAGCGAAGCCTAGCAGCCGACGCATCTTGCCGCGGGAGGCGAGAAAGCGCCGCAATCGCGAAATAAACGGATTCGCCTGCGGCGTCTGCTCACTCTGCGTGCCCTCCACACCTTGGCATCCGAACGTCAAAATTGGAGTCTGTAGAAAGTCGGTATTGCGAAGATCTCCCGCTAGAAGGGAATGTGCAACTTCAGGATCATCGGTAATCTTGAGGATTCTCGGACTTTCGTGCAAGCGAGAGTTCCACGCGTGTAGCACGCACGCGCCCGGTTAGGTGCCCTTGGTCGGGCGCCCATTCAATAGCTGTTCAGGCTGTGGCATATTGAGCGGCATTGGGACGCGGGCCGACCGCACCATCAGCCGAATCACTTGCCTTCGCGCAAAAGATTCTGGATCTCCCGCTCGAAAGCTTCCTTCTCCATCATGCCCGCATGCACTTCGGCGACCTTGCCTTTCCGATCGATTAGTAGGGTGACGGGTGGGGTCTCAACGGAATAAGATTTTTCCAGATCTTGATTCCCCACCACGATCGGATAGTTGATCTTCCGCTCCACGACGAACGGCTTCACCGATTTCCAGCCATCGTCATCCATCGCAACACCGAGCACCACAAATCCGTCGCGCTTGTACTTATCCTGAAATTCCATGAACCAGGGAATCTCCGTCAGGCATCCGTGGCACCACGTCGCCCAGAAATCAAGGACGACTACCTTGCCCTGAAATTCCGACAACTTGATCGGCCGTCCTTGGGAATCATCGAGCGTGAAGTTGGGCGCAGCCTTCCGCACACTGGAAGCCGCGCGGAGATCCCCTGGGATGGCGCCGGAACCCACAACTAGAGTGGCCGCGATCACTAATGCAAGAAGCGTGCGGAACATAAAAGCCTCCAAGACCTATCGCCTGTCACCTGTGACCTGCTCTACTTCGCCGCCACCAGCCCCTTCGCCCGACTCAGCTCCGGACGATCCGAATTCGATCCCGCGCATACCTTCACCAGCTCGCCGTAATATTGCGACGCCTTCTCCTGCTTCCCTGCGGCCTCGGCCGCTTGCGCCGCACCATACAGTCCGTTAAACCGATTCGGATTGAACTTCAAATCCACTTCATACTCCGCCAGCGCTTGCTCCGGACGCTTGGCCAGCATCAGGATTTCCGCCACCATTTCACGCGCCGGAATCCCATCGGGTTCCTCGCCCAGCGAATCCTCCTTGTCGGCCACGGGCCGCAGGATGGCGAGCGCGTCATCGTATTTCTGTTGTGCCACGCTCAGCCACGCCAGCGCCTCTTTGTGATCGTTGTCCACGATTCCGGCAAAACCTTTCTTTTTCTGCGACACGAGCTTCGTGTGGATCACATCGATCTGCTCGGCATCCTTGCGCACCTGCTCGGCATTCCCCAGGTGCGCCGCGCCGATCGCCCGCGCCCAGTACACGATGGAATCTTCCTCCGCTCCCCCCACGCCCGTCGCCGTCAAAGCCGCCGCTTCGGACCACTGATGCATCTCAATCGGATAAAGTGCCGTGAAGTGCACCAGCGTGGAGGTACGCGGGTTGTAATCCATGCCATACATGTTGTGGATCGTGTCGGGCATGGCTTTCACTTCCTCGATCAGCGCCTTGGCATCGGCATCGCGGCCGCTTTGCAGGTATGCGTAGAACAGAAAATCCATGGCGTGAAACTGGTGCCCTTCGCCGCCCATGTGCATCGCCGCCGTTTTGCGCGTGGCCGCGACCGAAGCCAGGTTCGACTTGATGTCCTCATCCCACATACCAACGCGCGCAAAGATGTGTGACGGCATATGCAGCGCGTGGGGAGCCGCCGGCGCGACCTGCGCGTAGCGCCGCGCCGCCGGCAATCCAAGCTGCGCCAACTGCGGCCGATCATATGCATGGATCAGGTAATGCGCCACGCCCGGATGATCCGGCTCGGTCGCGAAAAGCTTCTCGAGAATCGCCGCTGCTTTCTTGTCGTTCGCAAACGTGGGATCGTCGCCTTCATCCGCCGCCAGAATCGACAGCGCATAGAACACCGCCGCTTCGTGATCGTCGGGATACTGCTGGTACACCTTCTCCATGCCGTTCGAGTAGGCTTTCGCGCGCTCCTCGAAATCTCCCTTGCCCCCGTAAAAAGCTTTCATCGCGGCGATGTAGTCGCGTTCCCGCGGGGTTGCCGGATGCAGCGATTTCGCCTTCTTGATCTCATCCTTCCCCTTCTTCGTGGTCGCCGCATCCGGATGGTTCCACAGCTGGTGCCATTGGCTCATCGCGATGCCCCACTGCGCCATCGCACACTTCGGGTCGTCCTTCGCGATGTCCGAAAATTCCTTCTCCGCTTCCTCGTACCAGAACGAGTGCAGCAGCGCGATGCCGCGTTCAAACGGCTTCTGCGCTGCCGGCGCACATGAAACCGGAAAGTGCACCGTTCCCAGTTGTTTCTCGGTGAGATCTTCGTGATGGTGTCCCTCATCGGCAAAAAGCGGACAAACACAAAACATAAAAAGCGCCAGCGTGAGAAGAAAAGATTTCATTAGAGACCTCTGTGTCAGCGAGTCTAGCCCGCCGTAGAAGATGGGTCAATTTGCTGCGCGACTCACGAGGACCCGCCGTGTCAAAAACTCTATATGAGTGAAAACCATTAGAAACTGCCGGAATTTCCCCACAAGGCGAGGCAGCGCTTAAAGGGCTAAAGAAGCCGAAGCAGCTTTTGAAAGGCGAGGAGTACCGTCAGCGCCAAGCAGCTTTGAAGGGGCGCGGCTTTAGCCGCGCCGCACAAGCGCGAAAAGAGAGGGCTTTTTAGCCCCTGAGGTCCTGACACTCCAATCTCCGAAGTCGTCCCAACCTCTAGCACGCCCGCGGCATCCTACCGTCGGTGTGGCCGTCACCTCGGTTCCGGTAGTCTCCAGGATCTTCAATGACCTGAAAATCCTGCACACGCGGTTCGCACGGCTCGTTCTCGGTGTTGCCGTTCTCGAAGACATCGTGCTCTGGCTAGCGCTGGCACTTGCCACAGCGATGGCTCGAAAAGCCATGCTTTATCCCAGGGAACTGTTCTATCACCTGGTGTCCACCATAGGATTCTTCGGCCTCGGACTGACGATCGTTCCCCGGATCGCGAGGCGAATCAACAAATCGCGATTCAACGTCCTGGCCAGGAACCCGCCGGTCGCCTACGCGATGGTCGTTTTGCTTGCCTACTGCGTGGTTGCGGGGAGCCTGGGTGTTGAGCGTCGTGTTTGCAGCCTTTCTCGCCGGCTTCGCTGTGGTTCACAAAAAGCGGCAACTGTTCTCGGAAGCGCTCAGTGCCATCGCTACAGTGTCGTTCGCGTTTTTTATTCCTGTGTACTTCGCTTTGGTGGGATTCAAGCTCGACCTCGTTCACGGCGTTGCGCTGTGGATGATCGCTGCGTTCCTTGCCGGTAGCTGCATCCTCAAGATTCTCTCGGTATCGCTGGCCGGGCGACTCGCCGGCTTCCGTGGGCTGGATCTGCTGAATCTCGCGATCACGACGAATGCACGAGGCGGACCGGGCATCGTACTGGCCAGTGTGGCATTCGATGCCGGCATCATCAGCCCGCAGTTCTATACCACGCTGGTGGTTGCTGCCGTCCTCACGTCCCAGGCAGCCGGTGCGTGGCTCGATTACGTGCTGTGCAAGGGCTGGCCGTTACTGCTGCCGGTTGCTGCCAGCCCGCCGGTCCTCGCTACTGCGACGCAGAGTCCCTCTGTCGACTGTGGAGCCTATTGAATGCGGAACCGCTCCGTCATCAACCGCTGCAGACGGGGCTTATAGAGAATATCGAAAGCAAGTTCTTTGCCGGGAAACATGGCGAGCGCGGCTCGACGCGCGTTCGCTGTAAGTTCGGAAGCTTCTTCGATGGTGAGGTTGGGATCCTGGCTGATCACGGACATGACCATGCTGATCATGACCTGCAGCCGTCTTATTTTTTTTGCCTCGTCTAGCGTCTCCTGAACGTTGCCTTCCTGCCCACCCCGGTTCGCATCTTCCATACGGCCCTCGACAGGGCGGCCTTGCTGAAAGCACGTTCAGCCCAGCATGCGCGTTTGGGAGGCGCTCACGCCGGTGGACGATCCCCTGTTGTGCCCATTCTCAGGGCATTCGCTGCTCGAAAGCAACTCCCCCAAGGTGGGGGCCTGCCCGCATTTTCCCTGTAGTTTGCAAGTGACTGAGCCCTTTGCTTTATCCCAAATTACTCCGCATCGGGTTTACAATCCTTCTGGCCAGAGCTGGGATTGAAGCCAATCCCGAAAAACTAGCCAGTGGAGAAGCCATGCCAGAGAACTCCGATCCCACCCCGTCGACCGATCGCGTGCCCGACCCGAACGAGAAGCTAATCAAGGTCTTCGACAGCGAACAAGACTCGGAGGCCATGGTTGTCAAGGGCCTGCTCGATTCCGCCGGAATTGACTCCGATCTCACTTCGGTCGACGCCGTTCAGGACATGTTTCCTGGGGTAGGTGGCATGGTCATTCTTGTGCGCGAAGAAGACGCCGAAGAAGCCCGCCGCGTAATCAAGGAATCTCTCGAATCTCCGGAATCCCCCGAAGTCATGACCGACAACGGATAAGGGATCCTCCTCCATTTCTGGAATATAAATATCCCTCACCAGAAGTCGGATGCAGCGCCAAGTGCTGAGAGCTCAAGGCTGATAGCTGGTTCTTAGCTTCCCGCCGCGAAGCCGCCCGCATGAGCGACCGTAATGCGGAGGTACTTGTAAGGATTGACAGGGGTATCGTTGATGCGGACTTCGTAATGCAGGTGGGGCCCGGTGCTCCGGCCACTCGCACCGACGTAGCCAATGATTTCGCCGCGCCGAACGTGCTGTCCGGAACTCACGGCGAAGGCTGACAGGTGTCCGTAGCGGGTAATGACGCCGTGGCCATGTTCCAGGATGATGGCACGCCCGTATCCGCCCATATAATCCGCGAAATCGACCAGGCCATCCGCTGGTGCGACTACCGGCTGGCCCACCATCGCGGCGATATCGACGCCGGTGTGGAACGCACCTTCCCCGTTGAACGGGTCGATGCGCTCGCCAAAGGATCCGGTGACCGGACCTTCCACGGGCCACAGGTTCGGCGCCGCATTCGCCCTTAACCAGTCTGCCGTAGTGGCGTTGCGCGTAAGCCCCAGTGACAACCCGGTCGTGGTGGCGCCGGTCAGCGCCGAATTCTTCAAGGCGTACAGCTGATCCAGCGAGGAGTTCACCTCGGCGGTACGCAAATGCTCGTCGCCGCCGACCACAAGAGTCGGATCCGATTTCAACCCATACAGCGAGGACACCTCACTCGCCAGCGAGCCGAGCGATGCAACCTGCACGTCGCGCTCCTTGGCAACCTGTTCCAGGCGCGAATAGCGGGTCTTCAAATCTTCCTTTTCGGTGCGCAACTGGTTGTAGCTAGATACCTTGAGCAACATCCGGGCATAGGAACTGGCAATCCCGGTCATGCTCAGAAACGCGATGGTCGCGCCGACTACGAAAACGTACAGGTAATGGACGGGAATAGGGATCTTGCGCAGCTGGCCGTCGTCGTCACGAGCCACAAAAAGGATGTAGAAGCGTTTGCGCAATCGTTCCTTTCCGTCAATGAATTCAAGGACCATGCTCGGACGGCCTGCGGTTACAGGAGCCCGCGCAGCATCCCGGATCCCCGAGCTACGCCCCTTGCGGGGTGTGATTCGTGCTCACTACCTACGGAACCGGGTAAGGCCTAAACTACCAAGTGTCTGCAATCCAAACGCGATACAGCACTTAAGTCCGGCCAAAGGTGTCGGAAACAGCTTCCAGAAGGTAACAAAGCTGATTCCCCTATGTCAACGCCGAAACCCCCGTGTCTCGGTTACGAAGGCCCTGTGGTCCAAACTGGTCTAAGGGACGATAACGAGCCTACCGCGGTAATTGTTACCTTGTTGGCTTCCGTGACAACAGCTGGCCACCCGCGCGCCCCCCCGATCCGCGTCTCGGGGACCGCCTCGGCTGTCGGGCAGCGAGCCCATACCTGATTCTCCGACCACTGTCCCTTTTTCTGGTAAGCCCCCACTCGCTATAGTGATCGCCATGCCCCTGCCGGAAAAAGCGCTCATCGCACGCATTCGGAAGGCTGCGAAAACCCGGGCACCATCCCTCGTCGCCGGCATTGGCGACGACGCCGCCCTGCTGAAAATCAGGCCTGGTAACGAAGTCCTCGTCACTACCGACTTCACCTTGGAGGGTATTCACTTTCGCCGTGAGTGGCATGCTCCGCAAGTGGTTGGTTGGCGTTGCCTTACCCGGGGACTTAGCGATATCGCCGCCATGGGAGGCGAGCCGATAGCGGCTTTTCTGTCGTTGGCTGTACCACGCAAGCTTCCGCAAACATGGGTGGACGGCTTCATGGAAGGTCTCCTCGAACTTGCGCAGGAGTTCAAAGTTGCGTTGGCCGGGGGAGACACGGCCGAATCGCCCGCGGGCGTGCTAGCTGACATCCTCGTGCTCGGCTCGGTTCCACGCGGAAAGGCGATTTTGCGATCGAGAGCGCGGCCGGGCGATGCCATCTACGTGACCGGCGAGTTGGGGGGCGGGGCCGCCGGGCTCCGCGAACTATTCGCTGGAAGCAAGCTTCGCTCCGGAGATTTCGCTCGACATTTCCATCCGGTGCCGCGAATTGCGGTCGGCAAGATTCTGCGAACGCGAAACCTGGCCACGGCCATGATCGATTTGAGCGACGGACTCTCGACCGACCTCGCCCATCTTTGCGAGGAGTCCGCCGTAGGCGCGGAAATTCTTGCTACTCAACTCCCGAGGGCTCACACAGGAAGAAAGCGTCAGCCGGTAGACCAGGATCTCGTGCTGCATGGTGGAGAAGACTACGAATTGCTGTTCTCCGCTCCCCGATCCTTGCGTTTGCCGCCCACAATCGGCGGCGTCCGCGTTACCCGGATCGGCCAAGTCACGCGGAATCGCCGGATTGTTCTCCGCAACGAAGACGGGAGCGTCCAGCGCCTTGTGCCAAAAGGTTGGCAGCACTTTGCCTCGAGCGTAACGCGAGGGGACACGTCCTGACGTACCTTCCCATGCTCTAGTTCTCACCACTGCACGGGACTAGAGTAAAGGCATGCTGTGTTCCCGAAAAATCCTTGGTCTATTTGTTGTCGTGTTGGCAGTTCTGAGCGTTCCGCTGCACGCGCAAAACACTCCCGCGCCGGCAGAGCCTGGAAAGAACGCTGCCGAGAATCCGCTCACCGTCAATGCAGCCTTCATCCACCAACAGTTTGGCGAAGAGTTCGCCCTGATCCCAAGCTCCACGCCGTACGTTCGCGACATTGATGGCGACGGAATCGACGATCTGGTGATCGTCGCCCGCAGCAAGAAACCCATGCTCGACGCTGCTGAGCACAACTATCGCGTCGTCGATCCGTACTATTCGTTCTATGGCTACGGGGATCCGAAGCTGACCGCGACGTTCGGCTCCGAAGATATGACGGAGAGGAACTTGGTGGTGCTCGTGATTCACGGCGCCGGCACGGACGCCTGGCGCGCAGAAACGCCTAAGGCCAAGTTCGTGATTATCAACCTGCCGTTGAAGCGCATCGCGGTAAAGCGCTTGCAGCTCCGCAAGAGGCAGGTAAACGCCATCTTCGCCGTTGAGGCCGACGCCAGCGCCGGCGACTCAGTCGTCTTCTGGGACGGCAAGCAGTACAAGTACCAGCCCATCGGCACCGACAGCGTAAATTAGGCGACGAGTTCCCAATGCAAGTTTCGCCTGTGATTGAATCGTCGTGTGTCCTGCAACAGATGTGAAAATACCGCGACGCTATCCCTCCAATACACCCAGGTCGAGTTCGCCGAGCCGCACGACATCGCCGATGATGTCGACTTCCGCGATCTTGCCGTTTCTGAACGTGAAGCGCAGCACCCTTGAGAGGTGCCCTTGCGGGGCGAGCACTGCGCCCACGCTGCCATCGACCAGCGCCGGCCGCACAAAGCGCGCGCCGCGCGAGTAGGCGACAGCTCCCCTGGCCCAGTTCGCGGCGCCGCGCACTTCGCGAGGAGCGCCGGGAGCCCCCGCAGCCTCATCCACATGCACCACCACATTCGGATCGAGCACTGCGATGATTCCATCGACATCCCCCGCGCGCAGCGCGCTTAGGAATGTGTCGACCACCTCGCGTTGCGGTAGGAGATCCGCCTTTACCGACGCAACCTGGCCTTGTACGCGGCGGCGGGCGCGGCTGGCCAGTTGCCGGGTTGCCTCCGGAGTGCGTCCGACGATGGAAGCAATCTCGTCGAAGGACACGGCGAACAGATCGTGCAACACGAACGCGAGCCGCTCGGCCGGGGTAAGACGATCGAGCACCACCAGCAGCGCGAGTCCCACCGAATCGGCCAACACTGCCTCCTGTTCCGGGTCGAGTTTCCTTTCGTCCCGCACAACCGGTTCGGGTGCTTGCGTATCGAGCGAGTCTTCGCGACGGGAGGTGCGCGATCGCAGCAGGTCGAGGCACACGCGCGCAACCACCGTGGTCAGCCATCCGCCAAGATTCTCGATCTCGCTGGCATCGGAGCGGCTCAGGCGCAGCCAGGTTTCCTGGACGGCATCATCCGCCTCAACCAGCGAGCCGAGCATGCGGTACGCCACCGCACGGAGATGTCCGCGATTCTGCTCGAAGCGTTCCGCCAGCCAATCGGGTTGATTCATTTTTGAAGAAATTTCCCTCGTCTTTAGAATCATTGGAGGCCCTGCGCCACGCCGACGGTTGGATATCCCGTCCCCTACGGACTCGGTCTTCCTCTCGAGTGTTTCCCGAGCGGCATCGCCTCCTCCTTATGCCGCCACAACCAGGATGTCGCTTTCAGAACTTTTAAGGGATCTGTCACAACCCAACATCTTGCTCCGTCATGGTAGTGACGAAACAAAACCAAACTTTGTGACAGGAGATTGACCATCATGCAAGCAAGAATGAAAAACCCAGCCATGCTTAATCCTGAAGCCATGCAGTCGCTCTACGCGCTAATCGAAGGCAGTGGAAGGAAAAGGCGTCCCGGAAAAGACGATTGGACTGATCCACTTGCGCGCCAGCCAGATCAACGGCTGCGGCGTGTGCGTCGACATGCATAATCGAATGATGAAGAAAGCGGGCGAGACCGAAGAGCGGCTCTTCGCGGTGGCGGCGTGGCGGGACACGCCCTACTTCAGCGATGCGGAGCGAGCGGCGCTGGCGCTTACGGAAGCCGTGACCCGCTTGAGCGACCGACCGGATCCGGTACCGGACGATATCTGGGACGAAGCCGCGCATCACTATGATGAGCGTGCCCTCGCAGCCCTGGTCATCGGGATCGCGACCATTAACGTGTGGAACCGACTCAACGTTGCCACGAGGCAGGTGGCCGGCGAGTGGGTCAAGTCCGCGGAAGCGAAGGCGTGGGTCGAAAAGGAGCTGGCCGCGCGCTAATTAGGGCCGGATGTTTTTCCCGGTGCGGCTCGTGGAGTGCGAAAGTTGTTCCACGGGCCGAACCGTGTTTCGTCTGCGGTGCCGCGGTCTCTTCGTCTTCGGCAGCCTTACTTGGGCGGCTCTTAGTCGAGGTCTCTCACTGCGTCGTCAGCTTGAGCACGCTTCCGCTGTAGTCCACGACGTATAGTTCTCCCGACGTATCTTGCCCGAAGGAACTGAGGTTGCGTCCGGTCGACAACAACTTGGTGCGCGTCCAGGTGCCGGGCGGCGACTCGGCCAGTTCCCACATCGTTCCACTAATGTAGTCGCCGAACACGTATGTACCGGCAAGGCTGGAGATGGCCGCGCCCTTGTAGATGAATCCGCCCACCACCGCTTCGCCTTCGCTATGCGCGTATTCGGCGATCGGCATGGTGAGGCCCACCATATTGCATCCGCTGGCCGGATTGAAGCAGTGCATGCCTTCCATCACGTTCCAGCCATAGTTCTTTCCGCTTTCCAGGATGTCGACTTCTTCGAACTGATCCTGCCCAACGTCGCCGACAAACAAGCGGGTTCCGCCGCGCTCGAAGGAGAATCGCCAGGGATTGCGCAGTCCGTAAGCCCAGATCTCCGGCAGGCCGCCGCCGCCCGCAAACGGATTGGTCGCGGGAATCGCATACTGCTTGCCGGCGCTCATGCTGTTGACATCGATGCGCAGCATTTTCCCGAGCATCGTCTGCACGTCCTGGCCGTTGCCCATCGGATCGCCGCCGCTGCCGCCGTCGCCGAAGCCGATATACAGGAACCCATCGGGACCAAAGACGATTTGACCGCCCTTGTGATTCGTGAATGGTTGATCGACCGTCAGCAGAATGCGCTCGCTGTTGGGATCGGCGACGTTCGGATCGCCAGACGAGACGTGGTATTCGGCGATTACGCTCTGAATTTGTGCGCCCGACATCCGGTCGTAATGCACATAGAAAAGATGGTTCTGCGGGAACTGCGGATGAAAGGCGAGGCCGAGCAGTCCCATTTCGCCGCCGGAATTCACCTTGCTGGTGATGTTGAGAAACGGCGTGGCCGCGAGAGATCCGTTGGCGACAATCCGGATCGATCCCGCCTGCTGCACGACGAACATGCGTCCGGTGCCATCGTTTGGAAACTGCAGGTCGACCGGACTGGTCAGCCCGCTGACGACCGATGTCAATGTAAGCGTCGGAGGAGGTCCAGCCCCGCCCGGAGGTGGTGGCGTATTGGAATAGCCGCTACTGCACGCTTGCAACCAAAGCAGGAGAGAAAGAATGCCCAACCGAGAAATGCGCTCGCCCCAAGGCATGCCCAAAATTCTAGTCCTCTTTGATACCGAGCCGACTCACTCGCTTGTACATCACGGGTTACCGAAGGCCAACTCGCCTATAATTTGTGGCCATATGAACCTCGAACAGAAGCTGGAAGAACTGAAGAAGCGCGACCACTTGGCCGAAGAAGGCGGAGGCGAACGCCGCCGCGAGAAGCAGCACAAGGAAGGCAAGATGTCGGCGCGCGAACGCATCGAGTTCCTGCTCGATGAAGGCACATTCGAGGAGACCGACAAACTGGTGACGCACCGCTGCAACGATTTCGGCATGGCTGAGCAGAAGTTTTACGGCGACGGCTTCATCACGGGCTACGGCCGCATCGAAGGCCGGCTGGTGTTTCTGTTCGCGCAGGACTTTACCGTGTTCGGCGGGTCGCTTTCGGAGGCGAACGCCGGAAAAATCGTGAAGATCATGGACCTCGCGGCCAAGATGGGCGCCCCCGTCATTGGGCTGAATGACTCGGGGGGCGCGCGCATCCAGGAAGGCGTGATGTCGCTGGCCGGTTACGCTGACATTTTTCTACGCAATACGCTCCATAGCGGCGTCATCCCGCAAATCTCGGCGATCATGGGCCCGTGCGCGGGCGGCGCTGTGTACTCCCCGGCGATCACCGACTTCATCCTGATGGTCGACAAAACCTCGTACATGTTCATCACCGGCCCTGACGTCATTAAGACGGTGACGCACGAGGAAGTCACAAAAGACCAACTGGGCGGAGCAGCCACGCATAACGAAACTTCTGGCGTCGCGCATTTCCTGTCGCACGACGATGCCGAGTGCCTGTCGATGGTGCGCGAGCTTTTGAGCTTCGTCCCTTCGAACAACCTGGAAGATCCGCCGCGCCGTCCGTGCACTGACCCCATCGACCGTGCCGATCCCGCGCTCGACAAGATGGTGCCCGCCGAATCGAACCGCCCGTATGACATCAAGGACGTGATCCACGCGGTGATCGACGATGGCTACTTCTTCGAAGTGCAGGAGCACTATGCGAAGAACATCGTGGTGGGTTTCGCGCGCCTGAACGGGCGTTCAGTGGGCATTGTCGCCAACCAACCGGCGATGCTCGCCGGCACGCTGGACATTAATGCGTCGATCAAGGGTGCGCGCTTCGTGCGCTTCTGCGACTGCTTCAATATTCCGCTGATTACGTTCGAGGATGTCCCCGGCTTTCTCCCCGGCACGAACCAGGAGTACGGCGGGATCATCAAGCACGGCGCGAAGCTGCTCTTCGCCTTTGCCGAGGCGACTGTACCCAAAGTGACGGTGATCACGCGCAAAGCCTACGGCGGCGCGTATTGCGTCATGGCTTCGAAGCACATTCGCACGGACGTGAACTACGCCTGGCCGACGGCCGAGATCGCAGTGATGGGGCCGGAGGGCGCGGTCGACATCGTCTACAAGCGCGAGCTCGAAGGCGCCGCCAACCGCGAAGAGATGCGCCAGACGAAGATCGAGGAGTTTCGCGACCGCTTCGCGAATCCCTATGTCGCGGCCGACCGGGGATTCGTCGATGCGGTGATTCAGCCGCGCGAGACGCGTAAGAAATTAATTCAGGTGCTCGAGATGCTGCAGACAAAGCGGGACAAGAATCCTCCGAAAAAGCATGGGAATATCCCGCTGTAGGCACGCTTAGAGCGCAATCGGTGGGGAGGTCCAACGCTCGCTGGTATCGCTTAGACACGCGGGTCCCTCGACTTTGGTTCCCTCAGGATGACAGTCCTAGCGCGGACATCTCCCAAGAGACACGCTGCCACATTTCATTCTGATGTCATGCTGAGCTGAAAATCAGCGGCGAATCCGAACGCTGCTACGGGCATTCCAGCTGGGCCGTACCGCGTACCAGTGCGGGATCACGATATTGATTCAAGGTACCGGTGTAGGCCGTCGCGGTAATCCAGGTTCTGCCTGTTCGATTGCAGTGGGCCAGGCCGGATTGGTCGACCACGGCAACGCCGTTCCCCGCCAGTAGACCGTCCGCAGCGGTCTCAATCCAGACGATGGGATTCACTCTGACAGGAGTGGGTGGCTTATTGAAGGATCCGGTCGCGCTGAACTGTACGTCGACGCCGGATACAGGCGTGGCAGACGCGGGCTGCAAATTGAGAGTCAGCATCTGGCGCGGCTCCATTCTTGTTCCGCCACAGCTGATGGTTAGCGCAAGCAGTACGAGCACTGAAATGGCCGCGAAAGGTCGCTTCATAACAACCTCCGGGTACCTTTGGCCGTGAATTTTCCCCAAACAGGGATGTCTCGTTTGCATGCGCCAGATTGCTCCCGCAGTTGCCGGAGGGGGTCTTGAACGCGAGCCGGATCGCCGGCCTGCATCGTTGCACCGTTCGGACGGGCAAAATGCTACCTGGAGTCTAAGGGGGTGGAAAGAGCGGACAGGGCGAAGCGTTCAGAAAATAAGAGCCCCGAGGTGATGTTGGTCTCATTCATCTCGGCCAGTAGCTCGCGTTAGACCCTTGCTGACCTGCTCTCGTCGCTTCCTTGCGGGTTGCAACGCGCGATCAAAACTCGGGCTCCGGGCTCACCGCCAACCGGACAAATCAGTTCAACGCCTCGGGACTCTATCTTGCCTTCAACGGTCGTTCCTGTTCTCCTCGACCAGCGCTTTGCTATAGACCCTCGCTCGCCTTCCTTATCGCTTCCGCAACAAGGTGACTTCGCTTGAGTCCCGGACGCCGCACCAACCGGCAAAACTTAAGAACGTGTCGAAGAACGAGTGTGTTTTTACTCCTTCTATTTTTATAGTCAATCAAAACTGCGTGGATTTATCTCCCGCAAAATCAATGGAGTGCGGCCGGTTCACAGGGCGCTGCTCGAATTTGGTGCAGCGGGTACCGCAAGAGTGCTCAAGCGCCGAAACGACCTGCACGATTTGCGCGCATTCTCCGCGCAGTTTGCGCTCATGCAAGGTCTGCGAGTATGCGCGTGCGCGTGTGGAAATATCGATCAAAAACAACAATGACGCGGAAAGCAGATTTGCAGAAAACTGCAAGGTGCTCCGCCAAGTCACTTACCGCGGCGCCCAGTTCTTCCTAGAATTGCCGAAGAGGTCCTCGTCGATGACGATATTTAACGATCCGCGCGGAAAAGTGGTGGAGGTGAACACCAGTCCTATCCTCAAGCTGATCGGCTTGGCCTTCGTGGGCCTGATTGGCGTCATTTTGCTTTCCAACTGCATTACTCGGGTGAGAACAGGTCATGTAGGCGTGCTGACCCTATTCGGAAGAGTGACGGGCGAAGTCCTACATGAAGGCATGCACGTGATTAATCCGCTGAAGACCAACAACGAGATGTCGGTGCAGACCCAGACCATCAAAGAATCAGCCAGCGTGCCCTCGAGCGAAGGCCTGGTCATGAATCTCGACACGTCGTTGATCTATCACCTCAACCCGGAACGAGCCGCGGATGTCTTCCAGAAGATCGGGGCGAGGTATGAAGCGGTGGTGATCGAGCCGACGTTGCGGGCCGCGATACGGGAAGCGACCGCCTCGCACACCGCGAATGCGCTTTACACCGGCGAACGTGAGATGGTGGCCAAGCAGATCAACGATCAGTTAACGGCCATAATGAATCAACGCGGAATCATTGTGGAGAGTGTGCTGCTCCGCGACATTCAACTGCCGCAAACCCTGAAGTCTTCCATTGAATCCAAGCAGCAGGCCGAGCAGGAAGCCCTCGCCATGAATTTCCGCTTGCAGAAAGAGAAGCAGGAAGCCGAGCGCAAGCGCATAGAAGCGGGCGGCATTCGCGACTTCCAGCAGATTGTTGCCCAGGGCATCAGCCCGCAGCTGCTGGAGTGGAAAGGAATCGAAGCGACCGAACTGCTTTCGAAGAGTCCGAATACCAAGGTCGTGGTGATTGGGAATCCGAAGAATGGGCTGCCTCTGATCTTGGGGCAATGATGCCTGTTGATAGGCAGCTCCTGAGGGGCGTGTGACTTCGATCGCGCATGGCATCGCTGAAGCGATGTCCTGATACGAACCGGGTAGGAAACGGCATCGCGGCCCCGCCTGACGGTCACTGCTACCATAGTTGCGTGGCTGCACTGCTTGAAGTCCGGGGACTGAGCGTTGCATTTGCTGGATCATCCGCCGTGCGCAAGTTGGATGCGTCCGTCTCAGGCGCACAGACCAGTTCAACCGCGGACGCTGGTCCGTTCGCGGTTCGTGATGTTTCCTTCGCGATTTCCCCCGGAGAAGTTCTCGGGCTGGTGGGGGAGTCGGGATCGGGAAAGTCCGTGACGTCGCTGGCGCTCATGCGCCTTCTGCCATCCCAGGCGCGGGTCACCGGTCAAATTCTTTTTCGCAACGGAGACGGAACAGGGCATAGCCTGATAGAAGACTCTGACGAGTCGATTCGCGAGCTGCGCGGCTCGGCGATCGCGATGATTTTCCAGGAGCCGATGACAGCGCTGAATCCCGTGATGTGCGTCGGCGAACAGATTGCCGAAGCCGTGCTGGCGCATGCCAGTGTCTCGAAGTCGGAAGCATGGCAACGCGCGGTCGAGGGAATGAAAGATGTCGCGATCCCCGACGCCGAACGGCGGGCGCTCGACTATCCGCATCAGCTTTCCGGCGGCATGCGGCAGCGGGTCATGATTGCGATGGCGATCGTGAACCGGCCACAATTGCTGATTGCGGATGAGCCTACGACGGCACTGGACGTCACCATTCAGGCGCAAATCCTGGAATTGCTGGCTGACCTGCGCAGGCGCTTCCATCTGGCAATGCTCTTCATCTCCCACGACCTGGCCGTGGTTTCCCAAGTCGCCGACCGTGTCGCGGTGATGTATGCCGGGAACGTGGTGGAGTTGGGAACGAAGCGCGACATTTTTCAATCGCCCGCTCACCCCTATACGCGCGGACTACTGCAGGCGGTTCCCACCTTGAATACCGATCGCACGCGGCCGCTGCGAACAATTGAAGGAACGGTTCCACCCACGCACGCCGCACCTCCAGGGTGCCCGTTCGAGCCCAGGTGTGGCGACCGCGTCCCCGACTGCCGCGTCCAATTGCCTCCCCTCATCGAAGTCTCGGCGGGGCATTGGGCCCGTTGCCCGGTCATCAACCCGGGTCCAGGCTTGCGTCCCGGCGTATAATCCCGACTTCGTCGGTGCCGAGTGCGCATTCTCGTCTTAAGCGATATCCACGGAAATCTAGACGCGCTGGAGGCCACCCTGGCCGCGGCGGGCGAATACGATGCTGTGGTCAATCTGGGCGACATCGTTGGTTATGGCGCGAGCCCCAACGAGGTAATTGAACGCTCGCGCGAAGTCGGCAAGTACTTCGTCCGCGGCAATCACGATAAGGCATCGAGCGGGTTGATGGACCTGAAGGACTTCAACCCCATCGCCGGGCTGGCGGCGCTTTGGACGCGCGACCAACTCACGCCGGAAAACCTGCAATGGCTGCGCAGCCTTCCGCAAGGCCCGGTACAGATTCCGGATCTGCCCGAGGTTCAATTCGTGCACGGATCGCCGATTGACGAAGATGAGTATGTGGTCACGTTGCACGACGCGCTCGCGCCGTTGTCGGCTCTGCCCGTCTCGGTGACATTCTTCGGACACACGCATCTGCAGGGAGCGTTCTCTTTCAAGATTGCCGCCGGGGATGCGTACCGGCCGACGTACAAGACGATCGGGCAGTCGGAGAGCGTGCCCTTTGCCATGAAGCGCGATGTGAAGTACCTGGTGAATCCCGGATCGGTTGGGCAACCGCGCGACGGCGATTGGCGGGCGGCCTTCGCCATGTTCGATAGCGACCAATGGACGGTGAGCTTCCACCGCGTTCCCTACAATCTCAAAAGCGCGCAGGATCGTATTTTTGCGGCAAACCTGCCCCAGCGGCTGGCCACCCGGCTGGCTGCCGGACGATAGAAGTCTTTCAACCCGACATCATAACGTTCAAGCGGAGATAAGGCATGCGTACCGCAACTGGTGGAATAGTCGTTCTGATAATCGTGCTTGCAATCGGAACTCTGGCATCGGCCGACACGATCATTACGCGCGAGGGCGCGAGTTATTCAGGACAGTTCCTGGGCGCGAAAGAGGGGACGGTGGCGTTTACCGATTCGAGCGGCATCGGCTACACCTTTCCGATTCGCGATGTGCAATCGCTGGTATTCACGCCGGCCAATGACACGGTGACCTTGCGCAACGGCAAAGTGTATTCCGGCAAGTTCACCGGCGCGGACCCGCTGCCGTTCAAGGACAACATGGGGATTCTCTATGAGTTTCCGCGCAAGGAAGTGGAGTCGCTGGTGCTGAGCTCAGCCGGAGTCGCGCCGGCGCCTCCTCAGGGCTCAAAGGTGATTCCGACCGGCACCGAGATTCATATTCGCACCGAGGAGAAAATCGATTCCAACAATGCCAGCCCGGGCCAGAGATTCTCGGCGGAGGTCGTTGATGCGGTGGATGATTTGTCGGGAGGCGTAGCGATTCCCGCGCATTCGAAAGCGAAGTTGCTGATCGTGTCGGAATCGGGCGGCGGGGCGGGATCGCCTTACATGTACCTCGACCTCGACACGGTGAACATCAGCGGCAAGGTGCATCGCGTGTACACGTCGGAGTTGAAGGAATCGAATGCCAAGGGATTCGGAAAGAACAAGCGTACGGCTGAGTTCTTAGGTGGCGGAGCCGCGCTCGGAGGACTTTTTGGAGCTATCCTGGGCGGCGGTCAGGGCGCGGCGATTGGGGCAGCATCCGGCGCAGGCGGCGGATTCCTAGGTCAGCTGTTCACGCGCGGAAAGCAAGTAAAGGTTCCGACCGAGACGGTGCTGCACTTCCGGTTGGAGCGGCCGCTGGTGCTGCAACCGCAATAGGGCTCGCCATGACCACAGCCGATGTAGTCATCGTAGGCGGCGGGATCGTGGGGTCGAGCATTGCGTACCACCTGACCAGCGCGGGTTGCCGCAACGTTCTTGTGATCGAGCGCGAGACGCAGCAGGGCAAAGGCTCAACCGGCAAGAGCATGGGCGGCGTGCGCGCGCAGTTCTCTACGCCGGTGAACATTCAGATGTCGCTGTACGCGATCCCTTTCTACGCGAGCTTCGACGAGAGGCTTGGGTATCCGGCGGGATACCGTCCCCAGGGGTACCTGTTCTGTGCCACCAGCGACAAGCACATGGCGTACCTGCGGGCGAACTATGAGAAGCAGGTAGTTTTGGGATTGAAGGACGTCCGGATGGTCAGCGGAGATGAGATCCGCTCGATGTTCCCGCTACTGCGCGGAGACGACATCCTCGGCGGAAGCTTTTGCGCGAGCGACGGCTTTGTCGATCCCTACAGCGCGATGATCGGGTTCATGACTTGGTCGGCAGAGCATGGGGCCCGGTTGTGGAAGAATACTGAGGTCACGGCGATCCGGCGGGATGCACGCGGTGTTTGCGGAGTGGAGACTTCGCGGGGCTCGGTGGAATCGCGCGTGGTGGTGAATTGCGCAGGAGCGTGGGCGGCAGCCATCGCGAAAATGGTGGAGGTCGATTTGCCGGTCGAACCGCTGCGACGCATGCTGGTGCCGACCGAGCCATTCGATGAGTTCCCGCATTCAGCACCGATGATCATCGACATGTCGAACGGATTTCATTTCCGGCCGGAGTCGCTCGGGTTTCTGCTGGCGTGGAACGATCCAGAGGAGACGCCGGGTTACAAATCAGATTTTGAGCCATCGTTTATTGAGAAGGTCCTGACGCGGGCGGCGGACAGGGTGCCGTGCTTTGAGAATCTGGCGGTGAATCCGAAACGCGCCTGGGCCGGGTTGTACGAGATGACGCCGGATCATCATCCAATCTTGGGGGCAGTTCCGGAAGTGCCAGGATTTTTTCTCGCCAACGGCTTCAGCGGGCATGGCGTGATGCATGCGCCGGCTACCGGAAAGATTCTCAGCGACCTGATCTTGACCGGTAAGACCGATTTGATCGACGCATCGTTGCTGAACTTCGCGCGTTTTGCAGAAGGCCGGATGATTCACGAGACGGCTGTTTTGTGAGTACGCGGCACAACACCATCACTTACAGAAGCTTTTTGCCGCCGAGGTACGAGGGGATGCCGCCCAGAACACGACGAACCACGGCTCTCTCGCCCGGGTGTTGCCGATATAATCGCTCGATATGGCGACCACGACTGACACGTCTGTAGCCGCTCACGCCAAGTACGAGGCGGTCATCGGGCTGGAAGTGCACGTCCAGCTGCTGACGACGACCAAGATTTTCTGCTCGTGTTCCACGCAGTTTGGCGCTCCTCCCAACACGAATGTCTGCCCGGTGTGTCTCGGGATGCCAGGCGTGCTGCCGGTGATGAATCGCAAGGCGGTGGAGTTCGCGGTGCTGGCGGCGATGGCACTGAACTGCCGCATCAACCAGACATCGATTTTCGCGCGCAAGAATTACTTTTATCCCGACCTGCCCAAGGGCTATCAGATTTCGCAATACGACAAGCCGCTGGCCGAGTTTGGCCGCATCGATCTCAAGCAGAACGGCGGGAAGAAGATTGGCATCACGCGGATTCATCTGGAAGAAGACGCGGGCAAGAGCCTGCACGAAGGATTCCCGGCGGCGGACGAGAAGACCGGCATCGATCTGAATCGCACGGGCGTGCCGCTGATCGAGATTGTCAGCGAGCCCGACATGTCGACGCCGGAAGAGGCATACGAGTACCTGACGCTGCTCAAAGAGATCATCCTGTACACGGGCGTGAGCGACTGCAACATGGAGGAAGGCTCGCTGCGCTGCGACGCCAACGTCAGCGTGCGGCCACGCGGGCAGAAAGAGCTTGGCACGAAGACGGAAATCAAGAACGTGAATTCGTTCCGCTTCGTGCGCGAGGCGCTGGAATACGAGATCAGCCGGCAGATCGAGGTGATTGAGTCCGGTGGAAAGATTCAGCAGGAGACGCGGCTCTACAACTCGAATGAAGGCAAAACGTATGGCATGCGCTCGAAGGAGCAGGCGCATGATTACCGCTATTTTCCCGAGCCGGATTTGTTGCCGCTGGCGGTGGACGAGAAGTGGAAGACCGAAGTCGCGAAGCAGCTTCCGGAGCTGCCCGAGACGCGGCGGGCTCGCATGGTGAAAGACTATGGCATCACCGAGTACGACGCGGGCGTGCTGACGTTCTCGAAGGAACTGGCGGATCAGTTCGAAGCGGCAGCCAAGGCGGCGAAGAATCCGAAGCGGGTCGCGAACCTGGTGCAGGGCGAGTTGATGGGGCGTCTGAAAGCGAAAGGACTGGAGATCGGGCAGTCGCCGATCACCATGCAGGGCGTAGCCATGTCGGCGGACCTGGTGGAATCAGCCGCGATCTCGGGCAAGATGCTGAAGGATCTCTACGACCTGAGCTTCGAGCGCGGGAAAGACTTTGGGGCCGTGTACGAGGAAGAAGGGCGGCCGGTGCAGTCTTCGGACACGTCAGCGCTTGAGAAGATTGTTGACGCGTTGATTGCGGCGAATCCCAAGCAGGTCGAGCAGTACCGGGCTGGGAAGAAGACGATGATCGGATTTTTTGTGGGGCAGGTGATGAAGGCGTCGAAGGGGCAGGCGAATCCTCAGGTGGTGAATGAGGTGCTGATGAAGAAGTTGGAGGGGTAGGCTAAGCCAGTCTCGTCAATCGCCTGGCCTCCGATTGGGATTTGGTTTACTTGAATGGCGCGACAGAAGGCTACAATCGGTCAAAGAATTGGAACGGCATTCCTTATTTTTCTGGTCATCCCTTTTGTCCTTCCCCTGGCCTTGATCACTTTGACATTTTGGTTTGCTCACCGAGTTGCTTTGTACGGACTCGTCTAGCTCTTGTGGCTGCCGAAAGGGGAAGACATATTATTTGTGAGTTCCGACAGTCCCACGTGGCAGGAATACATGGCAACACAGTTATTGCCGCACATTCGGGAGCGCGCCATCGTGCTGAACTGGTCAGAGCGGAAAGAGTGGCCTGCATGGTCGCTGCCGGCTCATGTGTTGCACAGCTTTGGAGGAGGTCGGGCATTCAATCCATTGGTAATTTGGTTTCGGCCATTTCGGCTAGCCCAGATTTATCGGTTTTGGCCAGCTTTTAAAGATTGGAAGCGAGGTTACAAGGAACCGGTGGAAAGACTGAGCAAGGATCTCTTATCCGCTTTGAAGAATGCATAGAATTGATTCCACGATGCCCTAGCCATGCAGATCCAAGACCTCTCCACCTTCCTCGACTACTTCGACAAAATCCACCAACGCACAATGCGTGTAGCACGCTGCATTCCCGCTGACAAGATTGAGTGGACGTATCGCGAGGGCCAGTTCACCCTGGGTGACCTGGTGCGGCATATTGCGGCTATCAATCGCTACATGTATGCGGAAACGGTGTCTGGCCGGCCAAGCCGCTATGCGGGATGCGGCAAGGATCTCGCCGATGGCTGCGACGCCGTGGTGGAATTTGCCGAGCGGTTGCATCGCGAGTCGGTGGAGATCTTTGCGCGCCTCACGGCTGAGGACTTGAACCGCAAGTCCGTGACTCCGGACGGGGCACCGATCACAACCTGGAAATGGCTCCGAGCGTTGGTGGAGCATGAAGCACATCATCGGGGGCAGATTTATCTTTATCTCAGCATGCTGGGCGTGCCCACGCCGCCTTTGTACGGGCTCACCTCAGAGCAGGTGCGGGAGCGGAGCGTGCGGGGGTAGCGGACGGGCAAGGGCTTTGGTGATCTCATCCAGGGTGACTCAGGGGGCTAACATGTTAGCTGTCGGTCCTCGGGCGTCGGCAAACCCATGCGGTGTCGGCTGTCGTGCAGGGAATTCCCCTTGGCGCCGGATAACACGCTGACAAAGCACAACGTCTCTCAACTTCGTTCGGCTGCGCCTCATTTGACTCGGGATGACGGAGTGATGGAGAGCTCATGACTACGATGAGCTGTAGGCGCTGGGAGCATTCATGAAAATCAAACTCGACCGCATCATCAGCATTGCGACTCTGACGGCTTCGGTGGCCGCTCTGGTCCTTGTGCTCAAGAAGCCTGAGCCGGTGGCCTCGCCGTTGGCGGCTCCAGCGGTCGCCGCGAATGCGCAGTCCTTTCAGAGCAAGATCGATCAACTCGAGCAGGCGCGCTCGCAGGGACAGTCGGGCGCCGAGGTGCGCCTGAATGCACAAGAAGTGGCGGCGGCGATTGCGCAGGCGTCGGGCGCTTTGTCATCGCCCGGCGGGTCGGATGGGAGCAACATGCCTGCCGCAGATCCCGGCGGTTCTCTCACGGGCGATCTGGGAGCCGGGGAAGCCACAGTGAAGGACTATTCGGTGAACTTTGAGGGGGACGTTGCGAAAGGACAGTTCCTGACGCACATCGCCGGCAAGGACGTTTGGGTCACCCTCGAAGGCCACGTTGGATCGAAAGATGGCTACGCGACTTTTGATCCGACGAAAATCAAACTCGGCGATCTGGAAGTGCCCGTTTCGCTGGTGAATCGTCAGCTGCAGAAAAAGCTGGCCGAGCAGCGCGACCGGCTGAAGTTGCCCGAAGACATTGGCGGGATTCGGGTGGAGAAGGGCGAAGTGGTAGTGAGCAACAAGTAGTAGAGCCGCTTCGATTCATAGTGGTGCGCAGCTTCGAACAAACAGCAGGTTCCTCACTTCGTGAGGGATGACAAACTCTAAATGGTAAATCCTAAATGGCAAATTCTATGGGGTAGCGAAGAACACTCCTCGAAGAGTAGGCCTCTGCGGGGGATTTGCGTTTAACTGACGATCGATGGCCGCTGTACGACCGCTGAACTCCCCATCATCTGCGGTACGGTCACGAAATCGTAGCCCTTTTCCCGCCACGCCTCGATCAGCAGATGCGTGGCAATCACCGTTTGCCAGCGGTCCGCACTGGGCCCGAGATGACTGCCATCGTGCATCAGGATCACGTCCCCACCACGCATATGACGGCTACAGGTTTCGACGATCCTGGCCGCGGGCGGAGCCTTCCAGTCCCAACTCGTGACATTCCACATTACCGGCTCGAGTCCGAGCGAGCGCGCAATGCGAAAGGTGTGCGGCCGGCGTTGTCCGAAAGGCGGACGGAACAGCCGTGTCGACTCTCCGGCCGCGTCTTCGACGACGCGCTGGCATTCTTCCAGCTGGATGCGGGTTTGCACCGAACCGGAAAACATCAAGTGCGGGTGGGTGTAGGTGTGATTGCCAAGCGTGTGGCCTGCTTTCAGCAGGTCACGCACGATGTCGGGTCGCCGCTCCACGTATCGTCCAATCAGAAAAAACGTCGCGCGCACGCCATCCTTGGCGAGGACGTCGAGCAACTGCAGCGTATGTGGATCGTTTGGACCGTCATCGTAGGTAAGCGCGATTTGCTTCGACGCCGGCGCCCCACCGACAAACGCGGCACCGAAACCCTGTGCCCACGGCGCCATGGAGTGGTATGCAGCCGCGCCGACGGCGGTAACCGCGGCGCTCGCGCCGATGATGGGTCCTAGCATCGCTGCTGCATTGTAAACGCAGTCGTTGGTCGTTAGTCGTTGGCAACAACCCATTTGTCGATGGAGCGGTGGGCGTCCTCCTCCGTCGACGTAAGCGGGTGCACGCACAGCGCAAGATTGCCAGGCCTTGGCAACGACCAACGACCAAGGACCAACGTCCAACGACGATTTTCCTGTTAACTCTTCACGCAATTGTCATCGCGTCGCAGTCAAGATATTCTGCAGTGCGAGAATTCCCGCGAGCCCATGGCCAATCTTTTTGAAAGTCCCCGCTACATTGCAGTCGAAGGACCTATCCGAGTCGGCAAAAGCACCCTGGCACGCATCCTGGGCGAGCGGTTGAATGCGCAAAGGGTCATCGAGCCTGAGGACAATCCGTTCCTGAAATCTTTTTATGCCGGCGAACCGGGGGCCGCTTTCCAGGCGCAGTTTGCATTTATGGTGCGCCGCTTCGAACAACTCCGCTCGCTCGATACCGGTGCGCGTTCGAATCGAACCGTGGTCGCCGACTTCATTTTCGAGAAAGACAAACTCTTCGCGTGCCTCAATCTCAACGATCAGGAACTGGAGACCTATAACCGCTACTACAATGTTTTCCGCGAACAGTTGCCAACGCCCGATCTTGTCATTTACCTGCAAGCCACGCCGGATGTTTTGAAGAAGCGGCTCAAGAAAAAGAACGCGCCCGGAGAGAAAGCCATCAACGAGGACTATCTCGAAGAAGTGATCAAAGCTTACGAGCACTTCTTCTTTCATTACACCTCGTCGGATTTGTTGATCGTAAACACCTCCGAGATCGACTTCGTCGATCACAACGAAGACCTGAAGGAACTCCTACGCAAAGTCACCGAACCGATCAAGGGCACGCAGTACTTCCTGCCGTTGGGCAACCAGGAAGCGGCCAGCGCGTAGGAAGCGGGTCGTTGATCCTTGGGTCGTTGGCCAATTCCAAGGCTCGCCGGCCATTTGGTCTTTCGCTATGCGGCGTCTAAGTTATGGATAAATATGGCAATTATGGCTGCCCGGATTCGCCAACGACGAACGCCCATCAGCCACTAGCGGCGTTTCTTTTTTCGATCTAAACTATCCTTGTTCGAATCCAAGATGTGGACAGGCTCTATCCGGCTGTGCCGGAGGGGCACTGGAGGACATCGTGAGTCTCACGCCAATTGGCGAGCCTCGCCAGAAGATTACGGTCGCAACTCTTCACGAAAAAAAATCCCAGCGTCAGCCGATCACCTGCCTGACCGCGTACGACTACGCGAGCGCGCGGCTGGTCGACGAGGCCGGCATCGACGTTGTCCTGGTCGGCGACTCACTCGCCATGACCATGCTGGGATACGAGAACACGCTCTCGGTCACCCTCGACGAGATGCTGCATCACGCGAAAGCGGTGCGGCGCGGCGTGAAGCAGGCGTTTCTCATCGCCGACATGCCGTATGGCTCCTACCACGTGAGCCACGACGAAGCGATCCGCAATGCCGCCCGTTACGTTAAGGAAGCGGGCGCAGAAGCCGTGAAGATCGAAGGCGGCGAAAAACGCGCTGATTTAATTCGCCGCATCATCGACGCAGAGATTCCTGTCGCCGGCCACATAGGCCTGACGCCACAGTCGGTCAACGTGATGGGCGGATACCGCGTGCAGGGCAAAGATCTGACCGCCATCGAGCACCTGATGCGCGATGCGGTCGCACTCGACCGCGCGGGCGTGGCTTGCATTTATCTGGAAGGCATTCCGCGTGAAGTCGCCGCGATGATCACCGCGGAGGTCGAGACGCCGACGATTGGAATTGGCGCCGGTCCTGATTGCGATGGACAGGTGCTGGTGTTCCACGACATCCTGAACCTGACATTCCAGCCGCCGGCGAAATTCGTGCGCCGCTACGGAGACGCCGCAGCGGAAATCACGCACGCCGTGCAGGCCTTCCGCGCCGATGTTTTGTCGCACCAATACCCATCGGACGCGGAGTCGTATCACTTGCCGAAAGAAACGAGAGCCGCGCTGGATACAGTGCTGGAGCGGAAACGAGCCATGCGGCGGTGATGTCAAGGGAGCGAGGGCAGCCTGCCCTGAGCGCAGTGAAGGGTCTCGCCCGTCGCCTCTAGTCACTCATGCAAATCGTCAACACGATTGACACTACTCGCGCCGCCTGTCGCGCAGCCCGCCACTCGGTCCGGCGTGTCGGCCTGGTTCCCACCATGGGGGCGCTCCACGAGGGCCATCTGTCCCTCGTCCGCCTTGCTAAGGCAAAAGGCGGCTTCGTGGTGGTATCGCTTTTCGTCAACCCTTTGCAATTCGGTCCGACTGAAGATCTCGCGAAGTACCCGCGGACGTTTGAACGCGATTGTGAGTTGCTCGAGCGCGCAGGCGTCGACCTGCTCTTCGCCCCGACTGTTGCCGAGATGTATCCCACACCATCCGCGGCCTATGTGAATGTAGAAGGCCTCAGCGAGCGTCTCGACGGCCAGTCGCGCCCCGGACACTTTCGCGGCGTGACCACGGTGGTCTCGAAACTCTTTCATATCGTCGAACCCGACCTTGCCGTTTTTGGCCAGAAAGACGCGGCGCAGGTGGCGATCATCAAGCGCATGGTGCGCGATTTGAATATGCCCGTCGAAATCGTGGTGGGCCCCATCGTGCGCGAAATGGACGGCCTGGCCATGAGTTCCCGCAACGCCTATTTGAATCCCGAGCAGCGACAGCAGGCACTGGTGCTGTCCAAATCCCTCAAGCGGGTTCAGGAAATCTTCGAGGCGCGTGAGCGTTCAGCGGCAAAGCTCATCACTGGCGGGCTTGAAGTATTTCGCGCAGAACCAGCGGTTCGGGTTGACTATTTTTCCGTGGTGGACCCGGAATCACTCGAACCGGTCGATACGGTGACATCGCGAGCGCTTGTTGCGGTTGCGGCTTATGTGGGGGCCACGCGTCTCATCGACAACGCTTTGCTGTGGATCCGCGAAAAATCAAGAGCAAACCGCAAAGGCCGCAAAGAAAAATCCGCAAAGCACGCGAAGAGACCCTAACCCTTGCACGAACGCGGGACTGTACGTTGTGGAAGAAATGAGCGCCCTTCGCGGTCTTTGCGAGCCTTAGCGTCCTTTGCGGTTAAAAGCTTGTGGGCGGGTGGAGCCGCTAACCTCGCTTGCCCGACACAAACCGGTTCCCAGAAACGATGTACCGCAGAGGCCTCTCCGCTGCCTTCGTAATTCCGATGCGCGTCGTGATTTTCACAGGCGGCGGTGGCGACCCATCATCGGCAATCCACAAGTCCGAATTCGCAGAGGTCAGATCTTTTTCGTTGTCGCGCATGCGAGTGATCCCGAACGCCTCGGCCAATCGACCGGGCCCGGAGGTCAAATTGCGCAAATCGGTCGAGTCGGTGTCCCTGGCAACCATCATCGAGTCCATACCCAGCAGTGGCTCCAGAGCGCGAAACAGAACACCTCCGGCTTCACCGTCCGGCATGCACGAAACGTTGAAACAGTAGTGATTGCCGTAGATGAAGTAGACATATGCAAAGCCCGGCGGCCCCCAGAGAACCGCATTGCGCGCCGTACGTCCCGCGTAGCTATGGGCGGCGGGATCGTTGTGAAGGTAGGCCTCCACTTCAACAATTCGCCCAGCCAGAATTTTCCGCCCGTCCCGACGCAGGAGCACCTTGCCCAGCAAATCGCCCGAGACGCGCCGTGGATCTCGGTCATAGAAGGCTCTCGGAAGTGGTGGCAGTTTGCGCGCAACCGCAGCCGGCAAAGTGGCGGTTCCCAATAGCGTCGATCGGGGAGGCTCGTGTGGGAGAAACGCAGGCATGGATACTTGATTCAATGTAGTCGAACTCGGACCATCAGGAAGCGCTCGTGATGAACGGTCGCAACCGATCCGCTTGTAAAATTATCGAACTTATACGCGCCCTTCCATCCCTAACTTCTGAGGAGGCACCATGCTCGGGAAAACTCTGAGGCTTACCGCATGCGCTGCGCTGCTCACCCTAATCGCAGCCGCGCAGACCATCCCGGCGGGCACGCATATCACTGTGCATATCGCCCAGGAACTCACCTCAGGCACGGCGCAAGTTGGCGACCACTTCGATGCCACCCTAAGCCGCTCCTTGGTGGTCAACGGAAAGACGCTTGCCCAGGCCGGCGCGCCCGCTCGCGGCAAAGTTACACTCGCGAAATCCAGCGGACGTTTGCATGCTCCCGGACAACTCTCGGTCCGCCTGACCTCGGTACAAGTGGACGGCAAGATGGTTCCGATATCTACGGGCAGCTATCACGTCGAAGGCAAAAGCCACACCAAGAGCAACGCGACCAAGATCGGCGGAGGCGCTGCTGTCGGCGCGCTGATCGGCGGACTTGCGGGCGGTGGTAAAGGCGCGGCCATCGGCGCAGGCGCAGGCGGCGCGGCGGGCACCGGAGTGGCCGCAGCGACCGGCAAGGAAGAAGCCATTATCCCCGCAGAAAAAACTCTGAGCTTCAGCACCACGGCAGCCGCAAAAGCAAAGTAGCGTCCGGCATTCTGCCGGCAGTCGCGAGGGCGTCTCCGCCCTCGCTCTTTCCACTTAAGCCGCCTGCTTCAAATATGCCAGCACTTCCGCGGAGTGCCCTTCCGGCTTGACCTTGTGAAACACGTGCTTGATCTTGCCATCCGGCCCGATGATGAAGGTTGTGCGCGCCACGCCCATCACCTTTTTGCCGTACATGTTCTTTTCCTGGATCACACCAAAGGCATTGCACAGCTTTTTGTCGGCATCCGCCAACAGCGTGAAAGGCAGGTGAAACTTCTCCTGGAATTTCTTTTGGGCCCCGGGCGTATCCGGCGACGCACCTAGCAGCACGGCGCCCGTTTTCTGCATCTGCTTGTAGGTATCGCGGAACTCGCAGGCTTCCTTGGTGCAGCCGGGGGTGTCGGCGCGCGGGTAGAAATAGAGCACCACCGTCCTGCCTTTGAAATCCTTCAAGGAAACCTCTTTCCCGTTCTCATCCTCTAATTTGATGTCTGGGGCTTTATCATTGACGTCGAGCATGGTTGCGTCTCCAATCCGCCCAACGTTATACCGTAGCGCGCGCCGCGCCGTCATCTGCGCCCTCGTCGCTTTGAGCATGGCGCAGCCTGCATCGTCCCAGCTCGCCAAGAAGTCGAAAGACGCGAAGGGTCCCCGCGCCTTGGGACTGATCGAAATCTCCTCCGATGGGAAAGCGCGACTCGTGCCCATCGCCATCATGGTCGACGGAAAGTTCTACGATGCCGGTGCCTATAAAGCCTCTCCCGTCCCTCTGGCTTTGTGGAACGACACAGTGTACGAAGGCGAGAAGACCGGCGTTCCCCAGGGCCTGTTCACCGTGGCCGAAGCCATGCGCACGGGCTCGAATAACTGGTTCGGTGCGGGGAACTGGCGACCGGCAGGCTCTGAACCCAAGCCGCGCAAAGTCGCCGCTAAGCCCAAGATGGGTGACGAAGACGAAGGCCCACCCAAGCTGCGCCGCTCGGATGCGACGAAACCTGACACGCCGAAGCCTGCCGAACCCACCAGCACTCCTTCGCCAGACGATAAGAAACCGACCGGAGGAGGAACGGCCGCGCCCGGAAGCACTACGCCCGCGAACCCGCCGACGCAAACAACTTCTCCCGTGCCCTCCACTGCAAGCGACCAAGCGCCAGATGCAGGCGCTCCCTCCGACGCTAACGATGATGATCCCAATCGTCCGATTCTCAAGCGCGGCAAGACTGGGACGCAAAGCGCGGCGCACCCCGAGGTGGGCGCGTCCACCGGTGTCATACGGCGTCCCGTAACCGCTTCGTCCAAAGCACCGGCGGCGAAAGCTACCACGCAATCGATTCCCGCGATCTCCGACGCGGCGGGCCCCGACCCGCGGCCTTACTCGTACGACATCCAGCCCGACGAAGAAGAAAAGTATCGCAAGGGCATGTTGGCCCTTGCGTCCGATGCTTTGCTCGCGAGGATGAAGGAGATTTCTCCGCCGCCCACGACGACCAAATCGCCGAATCGCCCGATCGCGGCACGGCGGCCTGCGAAACCAGCTAAGCCAACGTTTGATAACGTGCAATTTCACGCTTTCGATCTGTGGAACACCAACGAGCCCATCTTCGTGCTCAGCGCTACCGCGCACGCGCCTGCAGCCTCCGGTGTGCCAGCCGATTCCACCAGCCAGCCGTACTACGTGACGATCGTGGCGAAGAAAAATATTTATGACGAACTGCGCAAGCTGTACACCGGCGTGACGGACCAGCAACACCTCGATATGACGCCGCGGCTGGAACTGATCGACGCGATCGACGCCGACGGCGATGGCCGTGGCGAACTTCTCTTTCGCCGTATCACCGACACGGGTCCTGCGTGGGGCGTTTACCGCGCGGGCGCCGATCAGCTGTTTCCTTTGTTCGAAGGCACGCCTCCGGGACAGTAATCCTGCCCTACTCAATCCCGCCTCGACCATTTACAATCCCGTGCGAGTTTCGGAAGTGCCGGAGAACTCCCTTCATGCCCAAGCACGCCGTCGTCGGTCTCGCCCTGATCTTCGCCGCTGCGTTTGCTTCCGCCCAGGACGACGACTTCAGCAAAGTTCAGATCAAAGTCACCAAGGTTTCCGGAAGCGTCTACATGCTGGAGGGCGCCGGGGGGAACATCGGAGCGTCGGTCGGCGAAGACGGAATCGTGGTCGTCGATGACCAGTACGCGCCGCTGGCCGAGAAAATCCAGGCCGCCCTGAAGGGCATTACCGACAAGCCCGTGCGCTTCATCATCAACACGCACTATCACGGCGATCACACCGGGGGGAACGCCTTCTTTCAGAAACAGGCTCCCGTCATTGCCCACGACAACGTCCGCAAGCGGCTCGAAAGCGGCGGCAACGCCGGCAATCTGGGATCCATTTCCATGGAGCGGAAACCCGCGCCCAAGGAGGCCTTGCCGATTCTTACCTTCGACCACGATGTCACCGTACACCTGAACGGAGAAGACATCCGCGCCTTGCACTTCCCGAGCGGCCACACCGACGGCGACAGCATCATCTTCTTCCCCAAATCGAATGTCGTGCACATGGGGGATGATTTCGTGCGCTATGGATTCCCGTTTGTGGACCTTGCAGCCGGCGGCAGCGTGCAAGGCATGATTTCCGCTATCGAGGAAGTTGTGCCCAAACTACCGCCCGATGTGAAAGTCATTCCCGGCCACGGTAACGTTTCGAATCTCGATGATGTGCGCGAATACGTGAAGATGCTGATCGATACGCGGGCGGTGGTGGAGAAGGGCGTCAAGCAAGGAAAGACTCTGGATCAGCTGAAACAGGAGAAAGTTCTGGGCGCCTGGAAGAAGTGGAACGGCGACTTTGTTACCACCGACGCCTTCATTGAAACCCTGTACAACGATCTCACGGGAAAAAAGGACGCGAAGTTCATTAAACATAACTGACGCACGGCGCCGCCATCCCCTCGCGCCCAAAAAATCATCACAAGCATGCAGACTCAACCCGACCCATGCCCATCGACTCTCGGACGCTGACGCGGCGCAAGTTCCTTCACTCAAGCTTGGGATTCGCGGCCGCGAGCACCCTTGGCGCTGCTGTCCCGTTTGCCATGCCGGAAGCCCAGCCTTCCGCACCCATCGCCTTTCCCAAGAACTTCTGGTGGGGCACAGCCACTGCGTCGTACCAGGTAGAAGGCGCCTGGAACGTAGACGGCAAGGGCGAGTCGATCTGGGATCGCTTTTCGCACACACTGGGGAAAGTCAAAAATGGGGATACGGGCGACCTTGCCTGCGACCACTACCATCGGTACCAGGAAGACGTCCGCATCATGCAGGCGTTGCAGATGAAGAGCTACCGCTTTTCGATAGCCTGGCCGCGCATCCAGCCAACCGGCTCAGGCAGGCCGAATCCCAAAGGTCTCGATTTTTACAGCCGACTGGTCGATACCTTGCTGGCCGCGAAGATACGCCCGTTTGCCACGCTCTATCATTGGGATCTTCCGCAGGCGCTCGAAGACGCGGGCGGCTGGCCGCAGCGCGACACCGCCCAGCGCTTCGCCGATTATGCCGACCTCATGATGAGCGCGCTAGGCGATCGCGTCACCTATTGGATGATCTTTAACGAGCCCTGGGTCTTCACAACGCTCGGATACTTGCTCGGCAACCACGCTCCTGGGCGAACCAATCTAGATGCCTATCTGCGCTCCACCCATGTCGTGAATCTGGCGCAAGGCATGGCGTATCGCGTCATGAAAGGCGTCCGGCCAAAATCGATCGTGGGCAGCGCATTCAGCATGTCGCCCATGCAGCCCGCGAGGCCATCGCGCGCCGATCACGCAGCCGCCGAGCGCGCGCATCTCTGGCAAAACGTGTGGTTCGTCGAGCCAGCGCTCAAGGGCAAGTATCCCGACGCGTTCGTCGGCGTGACGCCGGAGATGCTCGGCGTGCAACCCGGTGACATGGAGAAGGTCCGGGCACCGCTCGATTTCATCGGCATCAATAACTACTACCGCACGATCGTCTCGGCCTCGCGGATTGACGGGCTGGACTTCAACCCCATCTCTAAAATCTTCCCCGCTGATATCAAAGTCGGTGGCGATACCGGACCCAAGACGGACATGGGCTGGGAAGTCTATCCACGCGGACTTTACGAGATCGTGATGCGTATCACCAAGGACTACAAGCGCCCGGCGATCGAGATTACCGAAAACGGCTGCGCCTATGGGGACGCCCCCGGTAAGACCGGGGCTGTGAACGACACGCGCCGCATTACCTTCTACCGTGGCTACCTGCGCGAGCTCGCGCAAGCCATTCAGCAAGGCGCCGACGTCCGCGGATACCATGCCTGGAGCCTGCTCGACAACTTTGAATGGGCCGAAGGCTTCACCAAGCGCTTCGGACTGGTCTACGTGGATTTCAAAACGCTGAAGCGCACCGTGAAAGAGTCGGGGCAGTGGTACGCCAAAGTTGCCGCCAACAACGCGGTACCAGGTGCAGAAAAGAAGGCGGCAGCCAAATCGTAGAGAAAGCTCGTTGACCAGCAATGAGCCTATTTGTCATAGAGATGCGCGATATTCCCGCTATCAGATTCCAGCCCAAAAACGCAATTCTTGAAGAAAACACTTGCAACCGAAAGCAGTGTTATAGTTAACTATAACACTAGATGAGCCGGCCTTTCGCCGCGTCTTCCAAGGTCGTGTTCCTGGCCGGGAAAACACGTCTTCCCGGCTCTTTTGTGGGGGACCGGCGTCCCTGGCTTCGCTGCACAGGCCCCTGCCGTGGATTCAATCGCCAGCTAGGAGTTATGAGCTATGAGCACGAACATGAGCACAGCCGTATTCACCAACCGCCTGGAACTGAGTTCCGTTGCCGACACCGCATTGAAGGCGTCCGCGCGCTTCTGGTTTGGCGTGACCGTGATCGGGCAGTTGGCGTTCGCCTTTGCGATCGCGTCTTTCTTCGGTCTTACCGCGCTGCGCGGGGACTACCACGGTTGGAGCAAATTCATCACGCATGGCTATGTCCCGGGCGACATCATGGGCAATCTTGCCGTGGCCCTTCATGTGGGCTCGGCTGCCATCGTCATGCTCGCGGGAGCGCTTCAGTTAGTTCCGGGTGTCCGCAGCCGCTTCCCGGCTGTCCATCGCTGGAACGGACGCATCTACATGCTCACTGCAGTCACGCTCAGCCTGGCTGGTCTTTACATGACCTGGATTCGGGGAAGCGTCGGTGGCCCAGTACAGCATGTGATTTCAACTGTGGGCGCCGTCCTTATCTGGCCCTGCGCCGCAATGGCGCTGCATTACGCGCTGGCTCGTGATTTCAAAACTCACCGGCGATGGGCCCTTCGCCTGTTTCTGGTGGCCAGCGGATCCTGGTTCTTCCGGTTGATGTTCTTCTTATACATGCTCGTCTTTGGCCCGGTCGCACTCGATCCGACCACTTTGCAGGGCCCGCTGCTTACCTCCATAGCGGTCGCGCAATACCTGGTGCCTCTTGCCGCGCTTGAATTCTATTTGCGCGCCCAAGACCGTCGGAACGCCCTCGGACGTCTAGCCACTGCAGCCGGTCTCTTTGTCCTTACACTCGCCATGGCCGCGGGAATTTTTGCAGTTACCACGGCGATCTGGATTCCTGACGTCAAAGCCGGCTTCGACTCGCGCCCATCGATTTCCGAAACTCTCTACACAAGCCTCACCTCCGGCGGCATCGACCAAGCCGTCCAGCGATACCACGACCTAAAAGCCGCCCAGACCGCCACCTACAACTTCGATGAAGATCAACTCAATTCAATGGGCTACCAGCTTCTGAACGCCAGGAAGTTCTCCGAAGCCATCCGCATCTTCCAGCTCAACGTCGAAGCCTACCCAAAATCCTCCAACGTCTACGACAGTCTGGGTGAGGGTTACATGAACGCCGGCAACAAGCCGCTGGCCATCGCTAACTACAAAAAATCTCTGGAGCTAAATCCGAAGAACCGCAACGCCGTCGGAATGCTTCAGAAACTCAACGCCCCCTGAAGCCGTATGTCGCCCAGACTCTGTGCGTGGATGCTTTCCCCACCCTAAGCGCGCCGTTTGCGCCAGAGTCACAGACCCAGTTGGGTCTTAATCGCTGACGAGATCTGGTTGGCGATCGTCATCATTCTTTCTTCCGACTCGGCTTCCACCATCACACGCGCGAGCGCTTCGGTGCCGGAGTAGCGGACCACCACGCGCCCGTTGCCGTCCAACTCCCGTTGCGCCCTCTCGATAGCGTTTTGTACCTCAGGCACCTGCGCGAACGGAACCTTCTCGCGCACCCGCACGTTCTGAATGGTTTGAGGAAACACCTTCAGATCCCCCACCAGTTCGGCAAGACTCTTTCCGCACCGCGCCATGATCTCCATGATGCGCAGCGCCGTCATCAAGCCATCTCCGGTAGTTGCGTCGCCGTCGCGGAACAGGATGTGTCCAGACTGCTCGCCGCCCAGTGTCGCACCGGTCTTCAGCATTTCTTCGAGCACGTATTTGTCACCGACATTGGCACGCAACATGCGAATGCCAGCTTTTCGCAATGCTACTTCCAGCCCCATATTCGACATGGTGGTCGCAACGAGGGTGTTCTCTCTCAGCGTGCCGCGCGCCTGCATTTCGCGGCCAGCAATCAGCAGTACGGCATCGCCGTTGACCACGTTGCCTTGGGCATCACAGAAAAGGACGCGGTCCGCGTCTCCATCGAACGTGATGCCCAAGTCGAATTCACCAGGTCGCGCAGCCACCAACTTAGCGGCAGTTTCCGGATGGAGCGCACCGCATTGCGCGTTAATGTTTTTTCCATCTGGCGCACAATGGACAAACTCCGTCTTCACCCCGCAAGCACGAAACAAAGGGGGCGCTTCGGCGGTTGCCGCGCCGTTCGCGCAATCGACCAGCACCCGAAGCCGACTCAGATTGGCCGACACGCCTTGCTCCAGCCAATGCACGTACGCCTCACGCAAGGCAGGGTCGCCAGGCAAACTCACGGCCGGCCTTTCGTCAGGTCCTGCTTGCGGCAGCGGGTTCTGCAGGAGCGCAAATATCTCCTGCTCGATGGCGAGTTCGCGCGCGTCCGGCAGCTTGTAGCCATCGCCGGAAAATACCTTGATCCCGTTATCCGTCCATGGATTATGCGAGGCTGAAATTACTATACCCGCCGCCATCGCACGCGACCGTGCGAGGTAAGCGACTCCCGGTGTCGTAATCACACCCGCGCTTTCCACCTTGACACCTAATGAGTTGAGCCCCATGGTCACACGATCGGCGATCCATCCGCTCGAAGCGCGCGTGTCCTGGCCGATGACCACAAGTTGGTTCGAGCCCGCGCGCTGCAGATCATGTCCGAGCGCGCGTCCAATCACGTATGTGCTCTCGTAAGTGAGCGGAAACTCGCCCGCCACGCCTCGGATTCCGTCGGTACCAAACAGTTGTCTTGTGGGTTGGGTCATTCGGATGGTTTGTTCCCCAGGGGTTGGGCCGGAATTTTTTCCATGACGATTGTGACTCGTACCGGTGTGGGACGCACCACTTGCACTAAAGGATCCGGGACAAACGCATTCGTGGTAAATGTCTCGTGGCCCATCACCCCCGTGGCGTCTACGGGATCGGTCGTCACTGACTCCACGGCTTGCACATGTTGTGTAGGCCCGCTGATTGAGACTGTGGCCGGATCTGCCAGCACTTGCGCGATGCGGTATCCCGCCGCAAATGTCCCAATCACACGCGGCCGCACATCGACCTGGCGCGTCAAGCTTACGTCGAAGCTCAATCTGACCTGCCCTGGAATAATCTGCGTCACTTCCAATTCCCGTGGCAAGTGCACCTGTTGCCCTGTGAGATCGAATGTCCGTTCGCCGGACCGCACACCTGCCAGGTCGAGTTCTACGTGAACCTCCTGGGTGCGCAGCTCGTGAATCACGCGCTCCGGTCCCCGCACCCGGACTTGTGCCTCGGGAATGTTCACGGAGCTGATTTCCAGATTCGCGGGGATATGGTGAAACTCAATGGGCACGTTAACTTCGACCTCCGCCACCGGATCGTGCGACACTGCCCACCACAAGCCGAACGCGAGGGCCAGGGATGTCACTTTGTATCCGAAATGCGCGAATATGTAGCGCTGCAGAAAGTCCATCATCGTGATTGAGATGTGGCTCGGGCACTCGCGCCCGCGTGGATTTCGTCCGTGTCTGGGTAGCGCGCTAGCGAGAACGCCGACGCCCGATACTGGCCCCAAAGAGACTGGCTCACCGGTCCGCCCCCGGCGAAAAGCTCTGATCCGGATTGCGTGCACCGGATGGGCGGTCGCCTTCTTCTTCCCGCTCTTCTTCCTCGGTCACGATCGGAGTCGGTAACGTCGACGGAGGGACATATCGCCGAAGCAACGTGCTCAAGCGGTCGCGCAGCTGTTCCACAGTCAAATCTCGCTCGAAATTGCCCGCCACCGCGAGGCTGATCGCACCTGTCTCCTCCGACACAATCACGGCGATAGCATCCGTTTCCTCGGTGATCCCGATACCGGCGCGATGTCGCGTGCCCATCTGGGTCGAAAGCACCGGATTCATCGATAGGGGCAGAAAACAGGCTGCTGCTGCAATGCGATCGCGCTGCACGATCACAGCTCCATCATGCAAAGGCGCGCTCGGCCGAAAGATTGTCGCCAGCAAGTCGTAGGAAAGTCGGGCATCGAGCGGCACCCCGCTCTCGATGTAGGTTCGCAACCCTATTTCGCGCTCGATGATGACCAAGGCACCCGTTTGATTCTGCGAGAACAGGTTAGCCGCCAGGACGATGTCGTCATAGGCGTCCGATTCCGAACTCGGCGCCCGGCTCAGGGTCAATCGGCTGCCTAGATTTGCCAAGGCATGTCGCAGTTCTGCCTGAAAAACCACGATTAACGCGAAAACTACGTAGGGAAGGAGGGTACTGACCAGCCAGCTTAAAGTCGTTAGCCGACCCACGCGGGCAATATAGAAACCGAGAGCAACTGCCGCGACTCCAACGAGCATGGGGGCTGCTCGCGTCCCGCGGACGAGCATAAGAAACTGATAAATGACGAACGCCACCAGCAAAATATCGATGACATTCGTCATCGTCAAATGCGGCCATCTGGTAAACACACTCGTCAAAAACAACCCCGCTCCGTTTCGCTCGACAGCAACATCTTGCAGAATCCTACATTTTAATGCACCTGCCATCTTTCATTTTTCAAGTGCGAGCGCCGGTGATTGCGATGACGGAAGAAGAAGCTGCTGTCTGGAAGAAAACGGCGGTTTGTTCGCGCAATACAAAGGGCGGCCTTGCGGCCGCCCCTTGATTCAATTGTCGTAACCTGTGAAAGTGGTTAGATCGCCTTCACGTTCTCGGCCTGCCAGCCTTTGGGGCCTTTGACCACATCGAACTGAACTTGCTGACCTTCCTGGAGGCTGCGGAACCCACCGGCCTGGATGGCGGAGAAGTGCACAAACACGTCCTCGCCGTTCTGGCGGCTGATGAATCCATAACCCTTGGCGTCGTTAAACCACTTTACTGTTCCTGTTTCCATGGTGTTGCTTTGTTTCCTTTTTCTCAGATGTTGCGCTGAATGTCGCAGGACTGGTGCAGGCAGGTCACGCCGGTAAGCGGAGAAACTGCAGAGTGCATAGAACCGCAATAGTCAAACGCACCTATATTGTACGTTATATCCTTCAGAAATAGCTAAAGCTTTGTTCTTCTGGGTGTAAATAGCCTGTTTACAATTACTTGGGGTCAACGGCTCTTTTAGGCCGATTCGCGTAGCAGACGCGGTTGAAATCCTACTCCTTCTTCATGGTGTCAATGAGTTGGAACAGTTGCGTGCGGTCAACTACCTCGACGAACGGTGTCCCCGTGTGTTTGTTGCTTACGACATACAAAGTCGGGGTGTGCTGCAGCCCGATCTGATTTCCGGCGGCGCGGTCTGCCTCAATCAGTTTAGCGAGTTTGCCGTCAGGATCCACGACGAAGGGCAGGTCGATTTTGTGCGAGGCGGCAAATTTCTCAGCAAATGGGCGAAGCGTTTCTTTGGTGATCTCCAGCTGATGTTTGAAGACCGTATCGCGAAATTCGTTGCCGACTGCCTTGGAGTGAGTATCGAAGTAGCGGGCCAGGATGGCAGCTTCGTACGCCCAGGGATGCATGGGAAGCGGGAAGTCATGGCGCACCACGGGGATCTTGTAGGTCCGCGAGGCCTCTTCGATAAGCGGGGCGGCGCGGGCGCAGTCCGGACACTCCAGGTCTTCAAAAATTACAAGGGCGACGGTCGCTCCTTTGGGCGGCCGTAGCGCGGGATGCACGTCCTGGGCAACCAGCAGCGGGACCAGGAAAATAACGGTAAACGCGAGCAGTCCAAGCTTTTTCATCATAAAGATAGTCGGATGCAGGGGATCCCGGATGCGGCTGCCCCGGGGCAATGTGCCTATCGTACAAGAAGGGTGTGACTCGTACCAGCGAAGGTTACTTACGAGTGGTGACGAACGGACACGTGTTCAAAACAAAGGGCGGCGCGAGGCCGCCCGGAGAAACGAGGAGTGTGGGTTAACGAGCCGTAACGGCGGACTGCTGAGCCATCATCGAAGAAATGGTCTCGAGGATAGATTCAATACTGCGACCTGTATCCGTTGCCGCGTCGACGTATGGATGGCGCCCGCCGTCAGCGTGCAGAACCAGAACGCGTGTCCCCTCGTGAGCTTTCTTTACCATGTAGGGCAGATGATGACGATCGTTGCGCGTAAGAGTTGGACCGAGGATCACGAGGTCAAACGAACTCTTTTTGAGCGCAGCCTCGAGTTCTTTGCGGCCGACCGCGGTGGTTACCTGGTGCCCGGCTTTCGTCATTGACTGCGCTTGGGTGGTCACTACCTCAGCGTCGCCTTCCCCGTAAAGAATCTTGAGAGTGAATCCAGTTTTCGCCATGTGAAGAGTCCAACCCCTTCCTTTCTTCCCGACTTCAAGCTAACAACCGGGCCTGGAGGCGAGTAGGTCACCGAAGACCAAGACCAAACGAACCCCACACCGAAGTTTGCAACTGGAACCAGGAGCTCTCAATCGGCCGGTGGTTTGACCCTCCGCCCGCGGTCCGATAAACTCAAGAGTTTCAGCGGAATACGAGCTAACAGCATGTCGGATAGCATTCACGTGAAGCTGCCGGATGGCAGCGAAAAAGAAGTCCCCAAGGGTACGACTCCCTTGGAGATTGCCAAAAACATCAGTCCTCGTCTGGCTGACGCTGCCTTGGTCGCGAAAACCAATGGCGACCTGATCGACCTGACTCGTCCGCTAGACAAGGACACCGAATTGCGCCTGCTGACGGAGAGGGATCCGGAGGCGCTGCAGGTTTACCGGCACTCGTCCGCGCATCTGCTGGCGGCGGCGGTGCTGGAGCTGTTTCCGGAGACCAAGCTCGGGCACGGCCCCGCCACCGAGAACGGATTCTTTTACGACTTCTACCGCCCCACCGCGTTCACTCCCGAGGATCTCGAGAAAATCGAGAAGAAGATGCAGGAGCTGGCGCAGCAAAACATTCCATACGCGCGCGAGTTTCTGCCCCGGCAAGAGGGGCTCGAAAAGTTCAAGGGCGAAGGCGACTTCATGAAGTGCCACTTCATCGAGCAGTTCACCCAGCCCGATGAAAAAATCTCGATTTACAAGACGGGCAAGTTCCTGGACTTCTGCCGCGGTCCGCACATCCCGTCCACGGGAAAGATCAAGGCTTTCAAGCTGCTGAATATTGCCGGAGCCTACTGGCTAGGAGATGAGAAGAATCCGCAACTGCAGCGGATATACGGAACGTCATTCTTCTCCAAGAAGGAGCTTGATGCGTACCTGAACAGCATCGAGGAAGCCAAGAAGCGCGATCACCGCGTGCTCGGGCAGCAGCTCGATCTGTTTTCCATTCAGGAACTCGCCGGGCCGGGCCTGATCTTCTGGCACCCGAAGGGCGGCATTATCCGCAAGGAGATGGAAGACTGGATGCGTAACGAGTACATCAAGCGCGGATATTCACTGGTGTACACGCCCCACGTTGCCCGCCGTCAGCTGTGGCAGACTTCGGGCCACGAGGGCTATTACGCACAGAACATGTTCGACACCATGGAGCTGGATGATGCGGAATACCGCATGAAGCCCATGAACTGCCCTTTCCATATTCTGATTTATCGCGACTCCCTGAAGTCGTATCGCGATCTGCCCGTGCGGCTGGGCGAGTTGGGCACTGTCTATCGCTACGAACGTTCGGGGGTGATGCACGGCTTGCTGCGTGTGCGCGGGTTCACGCAAGATGATGCGCATATTTTCTGCACGCAAGAGCAGATTGAAAGCGAAATCGAGGGCTGCGTTGAGTTCGCGAAGGATGTATTGAAAGACTTCGGGTTCGACCAGTTCCAGACCGAGCTATCCACCTGGAATCCCGACGACCGCAAGAGCTTCGTGGGCAGCGAAGAGCAGTGGAACATGGCGACGCGTTCGCTGGAAAAAGTTCTGCAGAAACTAAACATCGAATACAGGACGATCCCCGGCGAAGCGGCGTTTTACGGACCGAAGATCGACATCAAGCTGGTGGATGCGATCGGGCGCTTGTGGCAGCTTTCAACGGTGCAGTTCGACTTCAATTTGCCGCAGCGCTTCGGACTCGAGTACGTCGCCGAAGACGGATCACGCAAGCAGCCGCTGATGGTGCATCGTGCTTTGTACGGATCAGTGGAGCGGTTCTTCGGCGTATTGATTGAACATTACGCGGGCGCGTTTCCCGTGTGGCTTTCGCCGGTGCAGGCGGTCATGATCCCGATCTCCGAACGCCATGCGGACTACGCGAACAAAGTTGCTGCTCAACTCAAGGCCGTGGGCGTGCGGGTGGAGGTCGATGCTCGCAACGAAAAAATGAACGCCAAGATTCGCGAGCATGCTTTGCAGAAAGTTCCGTTCTTGCCGGTAGTGGGTGACAAAGAAGCCCAGGCGGGTCGGGTCAATGTCCGCACGCGCGGGAAAGAGAAGACTGAAGACATGTCCGCGGTCGAGTTCGTGGAGAAGATTCGGAAGCTGATCGCGGAGAAGAGCCCGCGATTGTGACTGAAGTTCGGCTAGATCGCGTCTTCACGTTTGGGGATCAGCTTAGCTTTCTGATTCCGCACGACTGGGTAGAAGCCGACGAAGAAGCGGATCACTACCTCTACCATGCGCCGAAACGTCGATTCAGGCTGGCTTCGAGTGAGTCTCATCACGCTTAGAGATTCGCGCACATCCTCAAGAGAAAGACTGCAAGGAGTACTCCAAGAGAGGGCCAAAAAAAGCATGGGGAACTCTACGAATCCGGTGAAAACATCGTGGTAGCTTGGGAGGAGATATCCCAGGAGAATGGAGTGCCGATTTGCAACTATTGGTGGGCTGTAGCCCACAGTCAAGGAACGAGTCTGGGTTATGGAGGCCCTCTTCTCCTCCACGGTGCTTCGCCGGTCGATAGACGACTCTAAGACCAGGGGGACCGTTGCGCTGCTATCGAAGTTGGTGGCAGACGCAAAGTTCGCCGAGCCAAAGCTTGTCTAGACAGCGGGTCGTTCTGCCCGATGTAACATGTTTGCGTGCATCCGCTCGCGCACAGTACCGTCACCCACATTCTCCGTACGGAACTGGTCAAGGCCGGGGACCGGAGCGGTGTTGCCGTCTCTGGCGGTGCGGATTCGGTGGGGTTGCTTCGGCTCTTGCTGGAGCTTCGCGACGAGCTGGGCATCGTTGTCTCGGTCGTTCATTTCAATCACAAGCTGCGCGGAGCGGAATCGGACGATGACGAACGCTTCGTTTCGAAATTGGCCCAAGAGTTTGACCTTGAGCTTCACGTTTCGAGCGGCGATGCTGCCGCCCAAGCTAGCGCGAGCGGGGTTAGCCTAGAGACAGCGGCGCGCAATCTCCGCTACGCGTTCTTCGGAGAATTGCTGAGTGAACAGTTCGGGCGGCCGCCCACTCTCGACAAAATCGCTACCGGGCACACTCTCGACGATCAGGCTGAAACCGTGATGATGCGCATCGTTCGCGGTACCGGCATGCGGGGGCTGGGCGGAATCTATCCGGTTTACGAGCTGGAGCAAGACGACGAATTCGTCGGGGAGGTCATCCGCCCTCTGCTGGGAGCGCGCCACGATGAGCTCAGGCGTTACTTGAAAGACATCGGCCAGGAGTGGCGCGAGGACTCCAGCAACTCCAACCTGAGGTTCATGCGCAATCGCTTCCGCCATCTGCTTATGCCGATGCTCGAGCGCGAGTTCAATCCTTCGGTGGCCGAAGGGCTGAGCGAACTGGCTGCCATTGCCCGAGGAGAAGAAGACTATTGGCAGAACGAAATTGCAGGATGGATGGGCACGGCCATTCACTGGTCGGAGCCCAACTGGGCGAAGCCGGGTCCGCAAGGCCTGGCGCAGTTGCAACCGTTCGACCCGCACGTGCAGGAGCGCCTCGGGGAGTCCGGCTCCCTGGTGATGAATGCCACGGTCGACCGGATGTGGCTGCTTTCCGAGCCACTTGCGGTGCAGCGAAGAGCGATCAAGGCGGTCGGGGACTTGGCCGGGTTTCCTCTCGAGTTCAAACACGTGGAGGAAGTGCTCCGATTCGCCGGCGATGATGAGAACGCGGGAAAGAGGCTATCGTTGCCGCTAGGGTGGAGCGTCGAACTGGAACCTGCCGCCCTCATGTTCCGCACGCCCGACCTCCGCAAGCAAGATCGCGCCCCGACTGATTATCAGTATCCTTTGCCAGTACCCGGTCGGGCCATAGTGCCGGAGGCGGACGTTGTGATAGAAGCGGTGCGAGTCGTTCTAGGAGCGGAAGACGCGAGCCCAGATCTCGACCAGCTTTTCGATCCGTCATTGCTGCCGGGCGACCTGCATGTGAGGAATTGGCGTCCCGGAGACCGTTTCTGGCCGGCGCATACGAAATCCGTCAAAAAGATTAAGGAACTTCTTCAGGAACGCCATATCACGGGATCCTCACGCAAAGTATGGCCAGTGCTAGCCGCCGGAGAAGAGATCGTTTGGCTGCGAGGCTTCCCGATTCCCGAGGCTTTGCGCGCGAAAAATCCGGGAGGAGCCATTCTGATTCGTGAGAGATCGTTATCGGAAGAGTGATCGTAGGGCCCGCCGCCATAAGAACTGTGGGAGGATCAAGCAATACGATGAATACCCGCTCCAAAGTCGAGCCCTTGCGATCCATCATTTCTGCTGAGCAGATTCAAAAGCGGGTCCGCGAAATGGGACGCCAAATCTCCGACGATTACCAGGGCAAGACCGTTCACGTTCTGGCAATTCTTGAAAACAGCTTCATGTTCATGGCTGATCTGGTGCGGGCCATGGATGTGCCCCTGACTTGTACCTTCGTAAAGCCGCGCTACCGGACGCAAACAGCCGGCCAAGAATCGGATATGCTGGAGATCCTGTTTAGCCACGAGCTCGCGATTCTAGGCAAGGACGTTCTGCTGGTGGAAGGGCTGGTGCACTCAGGCGTCACTACGGAGTTTCTAATGAGTGACTTGCGGGCGCGTGGGGCATCCTCGGTGAAGCTTGCTACGCTGCTCGACCGGCAATCGGCCCGTCGCGTCCAGCTGCAGCCCGATTATTTCGGGTTTCTGGTGGATGAAGCATTCCTGGTGGGGTACGGGCTGGGGAGCGCGGAGCAGACCAACCGGAATCTTCCGTATTTGGCGGCAGCAAGCCAAACTAGCTTCGTGACTTAAGTCATAAGAACAAGAACCGCTTTTTTGTGGGCGGAACGAGTAAAATGGCTGTTCTCGGGTATTTGCCCAATCAAAAATCCGGCAACTGGCATCTAAAGTGTATAGGGCAGCCGGTTTCGTGTAGGTTATCACGACGCAGGTTGTTTACGAGGAGTCCTGAGTGAATTCGACGGTGAAGACGGTTATCTTCTGGCTGGTCATAGCGGTTTCGGCCATCCTGCTTTGGCAAGTGGTACGTTCGGGTAGTTCCGGCCAGAAAGAGAAACCCATCAACTTTTCTGAGTTCCTGACCAACGTGGATCAGGGAAATGTTAGCGAAGTGACCATCAACGCGCAGGAGTTGCGCGGGAAATTCAAAGACCAGAGTGGGTTTACCACTACGGCGCCGGTCAACTATCCCGATATGATCAAGGCTCTTCGCGAGAAGGGCGTGAACATCAATATCCGCGATGTGACCAACGGCAGTTGGCCGCTGCAATTGCTCGGGACTTGGGCTCCTCTTATCCTGCTGGCAGCGTTGTGGTTCTTCATGATCCGCCAGATGCAGACAGGCGGCAACAAGGCTTTGTCGTTCGGCAAGAGCCGGGCGCGGCTGCTCTCCATGCAGCAGAAGAAAGTCACGTTTAAAGACGTGGCCGGTGTCGACGAAGCCAAGGAAGAGCTGCGCGAAATCATTGAGTTCCTGCGCGAGGCGCAGAAGTTCCAGAAGCTTGGTGGACGGATTCCGAAGGGTGTGTTGCTCGTTGGACCTCCCGGGACGGGTAAGACTCTGCTCGCCCGGGCGGTAGCCGGCGAAGCGAATGTGCCGTTTTTTTCGATCTCCGGCTCGGACTTCGTGGAGATGTTCGTTGGCGTCGGCGCCAGCCGTGTTCGGGATCTATTCGAGCAAGGCAAGAAGAACGCTCCCTGCATTATCTTCATCGATGAAATCGACGCCGTCGGGCGCCATCGCGGAGCTGGACTGGGTGGCGGCCACGACGAACGTGAACAGACCCTGAATCAGTTGCTGGTCGAGATGGATGGCTTCGAGTCGAACGAAGGTGTCATCTTGATGGCTGCGACGAACCGCCCCGATGTGCTCGATCCGGCGTTGCTTCGTCCCGGACGATTTGATCGCCGGGTGGTCGTAAACCGACCGGATGTTCGCGGCCGTGAAGAGATCCTGCGCGTCCATACCCGCAAGATTCCTCTCGCCGAAGACGTAGAACTCAACGTGCTGGCTCGCGGAACACCAGGATTCTCCGGCGCCGATCTAGCCAACATGGTCAACGAGGCCGCGCTCAGTGCTGCCCGCCAGAATCGCAAGGCGGTATTGCAGTACGACTTTGAAGTGGCCAAAGACAAGGTGCTGATGGGCGTGGAGCGCAAGTCCATGATTCTCTCCGATGAGGAGAAGAAAGTGACTGCCTTCCACGAAGCGGGACACGCGCTGCTGGCAGTGAAGCTGCCGCACGCCGACCCGGTGCACAAGGTCACCATCATCCCGCGCGGCATGGCTTTGGGTGTGACCATGCAGCTACCCATTGACGACAAGCATAACTACACGAAGGAATATCTCGAAACTGAGATAGCAATCCTGATGGGCGGTCGTCTGGCGGAGGAGCTTTTCCTGAATCAGATGAGCACCGGAGCAGGCAATGACATTGAGCGTGCCACTGAACTGGCTCGCAAGATGGTCTGCGAGTGGGGCATGAGCAGTCTCGGTCCGCTGACTTTCGGCAAGAAAGAAGAGCAGATTTTCCTGGGCCGCGAGATCGCGCAGCATCGCGACTATAGCGAAGACACCGCGATCAAGATCGACATGGAAGTGCGTCGTCTGGTCGACGAGGGTTACAACCGGGCGAAGGTACTGCTTTCCGGCAGCCGGGAAGTCTTGAGCAGGATCGCAGCGGCGCTTCTCGAACGGGAAGTACTGGATGCTAACGAGATCAAGATGATCGTGGAAGGGAAGGAATTGCCACCTGTGAAGTTGCCCTCGAAAGAAGACGGCGTGCAGCAGGTGCTGAAACCCGAACCGGGTCGCCCTGGGCTTGCCAAAGGTGGCGAGAGTCCGGCCCGGGCCTAATCTCTGAAAACCCCAGAACATGGGCGGCCATTCGGCCGCCCATTTTTGTTCCCGCCCTTCTTACGGTTCACGAGCGAGGATTTCTGTCGCTCGACTGAATGAACCGTGTCGACGTACATTCTGGCAAAAACCAAAACTGCGCGAGCAACATCGCCTCGCGCAGTCCAGTGCCAGAGCCTTTTAAATTTGTCTAATTTGGCAGCTTGAAGTTGACCAGAATTTGCGTTTCGATCTGTACCGGATCACCGTTTAGGTAATAAGGCTTGTACTTCCACTGGCGAACCGCTTCGACTGCGGCGCGTCCGAGCACCGAATCGCCGCTGACAACCTTCAGGTTCTGGATGTCCCCGGTCTTGCTGATGGTCGCCTGCAGTTGCACTGGACCCTGGATGCGCATCTGCAGCGCCTGCGACGGGTAGCGGGGCTGCACACGCTTCAGTACGAGCCCCTCCATCACTCCTTGTGAAACGCGAAGGAGTTGCGCGGTCGGCTTAGCCACGGCTGCGTTGCTGATGGTGGCCAGCGCTTTGGTATCGGCGGTCGTCTCTAAACCGATCGCGCTGGGTGCTTGAACGTTTTCCTGTTCCTGGGGAGCAGGTTGAGCTGCGACATGGCGCGTGTCGTTCTTGACGATCAGCCTCTGGGTAACTTCCGGCTCTGGAGCAGGTGCTTCCGGAACTGCAGCGGACGGTTTCGATGAGGGCTTCGCAGCTGTTGGTGCGTGAGAAGCCGAAGTGGATCCGCCACTTAACGTAATATCTGTTGCCTCTGGTTGTTCGACTTGGGTTGATTCACGCGGAGAGGACGCAGGTGCTGGCGTGCTCGCAGACGTTGCCGATGGTGTGGCGGGGTTCTGCGTGGTTGAGGCCGTCACAGATTTCCCGCCACTCATGTTCTTCCAACTGAGGTATCCGGCAGAGCAGGCTAGCAGAACGACAGCAGCGACGATCACCAGAGCCTTTTTCTTGCCTCCGCCTTCTTCCTCGTCCTGATCGTACGCGCCGGGGAAGAATGTGGGTGGAGCAACGTCATCGCGCGTGTCGAATGCCGAACTCTCCTCCACTGCCCTTTCAATTCTCGGTTCAGCAATTTCGTGAACGACAGGCTTGCTGAATGATGGCGGCGCTTCCACCGGCGTAGGAGCCACCGGCATCGCTGTCACTCTCTCGGGTGCGCGACCGGGCGCTGCCGCGTGACCCTGTGCCTGGAACATCGCCCCCGACATGGGACGCTTTTCGGTCGCCGATGGAACGAACGCGGGCTTGACGGGTTCTTCTTCGGGCGCCTCAACTTGGCCAGCAGCTTCGGCCGCTCGGCGTAAAGCTGATGCCATTGGCTCCGCCATCTTCGGACTCGGCTGCCATGGGAATTTCGGTGTGCCGGTGGCGGGAGCCGGGGCTGCGGTCTTTGCTTGAAACGACGGCGCAGGCGTCAACGGCTCGTCATTGATGTCATCGAGAATCGAGTCGGAGTCCTGATCGTCGATATCAAGCGTGGTAGATGCGGCGATCGTGGGGATGACTGGCGCGGCCGGCTTGTTGCTGAAAGCAGGGGTAGATGTAGGCTTCTGGAAACTCCCGGCCGGCACACTCTGCGAAGGATTTGCTGCCGGGCGCGAAGGAAGGGGCGGTGCTTTCGTGGCGGCGGCCACTGGCGGTTTCGCCGGAGGCGCAGACTCGACGGTCTTTAAAGGTTCAGTACCCTTGCGTAACAGTCCGCGCGCAACGCGCAGCGTGCCCTTCGCTTGTTCCACGTTGATGGGTTTTGTGAGAACCAGGTTGGCGCCGATTCGAAACGCCTTGGCAACTCCTGCTTGTCCCTCGACTACGGCGACCGCGAGCGAAGACTGATTCGAAGCCGAGTTGCGCGCGCTCTTAAAAAGAAGCGTGGCGTTCTGCTCGTTGTCGCAATCCACAACAACCGCGTCGAAGTGCTGCGCCATCAGCTTCTTGACGGCTGCGAACGGCTCGATACAGGGCTCGACCGTGAAGTCGAGATCGTTCAGCACCTGCGTCACCGTGCGCGCGGTCCTTTCGTCGGGACAGAAGAGTAATGCCTGGTAACCCATACCGCCATCCTAGGTACAGGCATCAAGTGCGGCAAGTTACGGCAGTAATGGGACTTGCGCAGCCCTGGACGGAGCTTTTCAGGGGCTGAAAGGGCGGACGATTGTTGCGTTTACGGCGTCTTGAAATCAATCGTGATGCGCGTCTGGAACTCGGTGGGTTCGTTGTTGTGAAGGTACGGTTTGTACCTCCACTGCTTCACCGCGTCGGCGGCAGCTTGAGCTAACAGGGGATCGCCTGAGACCAGTTGCAAAGAGTCGACGGCACCCTTCTTGTTGACGATTGCTTCGAGCACAACAGTTCCGTGAAGCTTGCGTGCGCGGGCCTGTTTTGGATACGTAGCATGGACGCGGTGAACGATCTGGTCGTCCGCGAAATCCTCTGGAACCTCGAGCAGTTCGCTGCTGGGCGCTTTGGCTGCCGACGTCGCTGGCAAACTTGCGGCAACGAGTGCTGGGTTCGCCGGATGCGCTGCCGTCGCGTCCTGCTTCGCAGGCTGGATGGCGGCGGATTTGGGTGCTGCCGGCTCGTTCGACGAAGTCGGGTTTGCGGCGGGCATCGTTGAGTTCGGCCCTGCAGTGGAAATGTCGTCAGAAGGCGCAGCCGCAGAATCGGTGTTCGCCGTTGTAGCCGTCTGGGCGGGCGCAGGATCTGGAGCAATGGCTGCGGCAGGTATGGGTGCCGGAACCGTGGGTTTTGCTGCAACCTGAGACTCTCCGCGAGGCGCCGCGATCTTGCTCGTCACGTTCAGATACTCCCAGCTGACGGACTTGCGAAATTCCGGCTGCGTCAGCCAAGCACCATACCCTCCGGCCCCGACGAGCAGGAGAACGACGGCAGCAATGAGCAACCCCTTGCCGCCCTTGCTTTTCGCCTCCCCCATGCCGGCGAAGCCTTCTTTGCCCAAAGCACCGAAAGAGGGCACGCCATGGTCCCTGATCGGATCGAGCGCGTCTTCTTCGGCGAGCGGGTCCACAATGCTGAGCGCAGGGCCATCGACTTTTTTCCCACCCGCATCGGCACCTTTCGAGAGATTCGAAGTTTTCGCATCAGCCGCTGTCGGCAGCTTGAAAACCGAGTCAAAATTCTTGCTCGAGGCCGACGTTGAAGAGCCCGTCGGCGCGGCCGTGGCTCTTGCCAACGGTGGAGTAGCCGGGGTTGGAGTGTTCTTTTCTTCTGAAAAATTGCTCAGCGCCGGCTTGTGCTCCTGGGGAATGCTCGGCACCACCGAAGGACGTGGAGCCTGCGGTTTGTCCGCGGCTGTGGTGCTGACTGTGGGCTTTGGAGCTTCCGTGAAAGGCTTGGCCGCAGGCGGCACCGGGGGAGCCACGGGCGTCAGGACTGCGGGAGTCGCTGGTATGCGGACAGGCGCCGCTTGAGTTGGCGTGACGGATGCTGCAGAGATTGGCAACGGTGCGGGCGGAACGATCGTTGATGCCGGTGGATTCGAGGCCGCGGAAGGAGCCTTCACTTCCTGCACCTCCTTGCGCGTCATCCCAATGCCGGTGCGCAGCGTGTTGCGCGCCTGTTCGAGTGAGACTGGCTTGGTGAGAACGAGGCTCGCACCCAAGCGAAAAGCATTGGGCACGCCAGCCTTGCCTTCCACGATGGCGATGGCAATCGACGTCTTGTTCAAAGTCGAGGCGCGCGCGCTGTTGAATACCTGCGTTGCATTCTGAGTGTTGTCGCAATCGACGATAAGCAGTTCGAAGCGCTGCGTTGCCAACCGCTTGAGCGAGAACGCGGGTTCACTGGAATGTTCGAAACTGACTTCTAACTCGTCCAGGATTTGAGTCACTGCCTGGACTGCTTTCTCATCACCGCACAAAAGAAACGCACGCGTAGCCATAGTAAGTCGATGCTACGGAGCCACTTGCGGTCCGGCAAGTTACGAGAGTAAGGGGTGAAGCCAGCTCGAGCCTCGAGCAATGCGCTGCCGACGAGCGGTGCCGGGGTAGAAGGATGCTCGAAGCTTCGCTTCTTCTTTCGAAGTACAATGACGCGCCGTGCGCGTTCCCCTCTGGTTGAAGATCGCGTGGACTTTGTGGGTCGTGTGCTGGGCGCCCATCTATTGGAAGCAGTATGGCTTGCAGAATTTTTTGTTCTTTTGCGACTTGGGTAACCTGATCATCGCGGCGGCACTCTGGATCGAGAGCCCTCTGCTGTTTTCGTGGCAAGCGGTCAGCGTGCTGGCGTTTCAGAGCCTGTTCACCATCGATCTCGCCGCTGCTTTGCTCGGGGGGCACCATCCCATCGGCGGCACCGAGTTCATGTTCGATCCACATTTGCCGCTCGCGGTGCGCGGGCTCAGCCTGTTTCATGTCGTGACCCCGTTCTTGCTGCTGTGGGCGCTGTGGCGACTGGGATACGACCCGCGCGGCTGGAAGCTGCAGACGCTGACTTGCTGGACCGTTGTGCCCATAAACTATTTCTGGCGGCCGGAGCGAAACGTGAATTGGGCGCGCGGAATCTTCTTTGTGGAGCAGCATGCCGTCCCCGGGTGGATGTATCTGGCCGCGTACCTTGCGGTGGTTCCTCTGGTGATCTACCTTCCCACGCATCTCGCATTGCAATGGTGGATGCGGCGGCGGACTATGACGAGGTTCACCAAGGGTCTGATCATTTGACCAAGCCGGTGTGAGGTACCGCCGAGTGGCGTTCCCTGAAGGGGACTCGGACCGCAGCTATCCCCGCACTAACGAGTCTGTTACGAAACACTAGTCGGGGCCCAAAAGTGATGAGAAGATGCCCTCGCGAGAGCGAGGGCATTTTTCATGGCGTACATCCGGGGCGAGGCTAGGGAGCAGACCACGATGTTTCCGGTGACCTTGGACG